>NZ_JABFUC010000030.1 GCF_022341425.1 Billgrantia campisalis
CTCACACCTCTACCTGCTCGGCGGGGAGAGCTACCGGCTGAAGCAGAAGACGCTCAGCTGACGGTCATGGGTGGGTCAATTTTGTTGACCGCTGGTGGGTCATTTCTGATGGCCATTGACATCCGGTGCATGGCTTGGCTATGTGGTGCTTCAGGCCGCAACAAGCTTCTTAACCTTAAGCTCTTTGCGATGTTGCTCCGCGTGCCAGAGCTCATACTGGGACTGCTGGTTTAGCCAGCTCTCCGCCGACGTATCGAAAGCGATAGAAAGTCGAATAGCCATTTCAGGGCTGATACCAGCCTTACCGTTCAATATAGCACTCAGAGTTTTGCGGCTAACACCCAATGCCTCTGCAGCCGCAGTTACAGACAGGCCAAGGGGTTCCAGGCAGAGCTCTCGCAATACTTCACCAGGATGGGGAGGGTTGTGCATCAACATTGGCGACACCTCAATGATAATCCTCATAATTCACGATCTCGGCATCTCCATCCTCGAAGCGGAAGGTCACTCGCCAGTTACCGCTCACCGTTACTGACCAAATTCCGGCTCGATTTCCTGAGAGCTCATGCAGTCGAAGGCCTGGCAAGTCCATATCCTTGGCGTCTGATGCTGCATTCAGCCTACCGAGAATCAGCCGAAGCCTCTTTGCATGAGCCGCCTGAATCCCTGCTGTGCTCCCGGACTTGAAGAACTTCGCCAAGCCCTTGTGTTTGAAGCTTCGAATCATTCCTTGAGTGTAACCTATAACGTATCGGGTGTCAAAAAATATAACAAGGAGCTTTGCGGCAATTGTCCGGCAATAGCGGCTGGTTATGCATTATTCGTAGTGGCTCCAAAGCCTGAGGATTTTCACCACTTGCTCGTCCTCTAGCACTTGGTAGACCAGACGATGCTGAATATTGATGCGGCGTGAATAGGCTCCCGCAAGATCACCAATGAGCTTCTCAAATGGAGGCGGTTTTCGGTACGGATCTTCCGCTATCAGCGCTAACAGTTCCTGGGCTTTTGGTTTGAGGCCGCTGGAGGCCAGCTTCTGTGCATCTTTCTGGGCTTGCTTGGTGTAAACCAACGTCCATGTCACCAGTCCAGCTCCTCATCGCATTCATCCAAAGGGGCATCCATCCCCTCACGAATCGACTCCCGCATACCTGGTACTGAGAGCAGGTAAAGTGTTTCCTGAATTGCCGACCAGTCTTCTTCGGATACCAAGACTGCTGTATTCCGCTTACCCATGATGACGATTGGCTGGTGGGACTCGGCAGTTTCATCAATCAACCGATAAAGGTTGCTGCGCGCCTCTGTTGCTGTGATTCCGGTCATGACGCACCTCTTGCGTGTTCAACTTTCAATCAATTGTACGCTTTTTGGTACGTGCGTCAAGGCGAACGCTCTGCATAACGCTCGCAGCAGGCGCGCCGCTTTTTGGCGTCGCTCTGCCTGCGTTTGTTAGAGCTTATAGGTCTGATAGTACTGCCTGATTCTCTCAAGCTTCTGCCTCTCTTTATCCTGCAGTTCAGCCTCGTCCAGCAACGACAAGAATTTTTCTAAACATGGCGGCTCATCAAAGCTATGACTGCCCAGCTTTTCCCTGACCTCCACCGTAAATTTCTCTTTGCCAGCACGCTCAATGTCAGATGCCAAATCTGAGATCATGTCCCAAGCGTGAATATTTAAATATTGAGCTTTTGCTTTCTCAAGGGAGCCATCTGAAATATCAATATCCTCCTGCAACGCGATCAACTTATCATATAGAGCATGATTCTTATCGAAGGCCGAATCTCCGCCCCATCTTCCGTCTTTAGCCAGCAAATCTATTGTAGTCGTCAACAATGGGGCAGCGACTGACTTTAGATTTTCAATGGTTGCATTTGCTTCGTCGACAGCCTCGCGAAGTTTAGCTTCAAATCCGGCCCCTTTGAACTCAGAGAATTTGTCCAAATTAGCAAATGCCAAGAACACTCCACTAGCCGCTACTGCAATACCCATCTCGGCTGCCATACCTTTCAATCCAAACACGAAGATTGAGAAAATTAATAGTATGAATCCGATAATATTCAAAGCTTTCGTCATAGATTAATCCTGAATCTCGGCGCTCTAACGAGGCTGTAGAAAAACCCGATTCAGAGCCATTCCCACCGCCTCTATTCTGAATTCTTGTTCCGACCACCAAACGGACGATCATCTTGGCCACGGAGCCTAACTGACCATTTTGGCTCTTTGGTGATGTCAAAGCGCTCATCACCAGTTTCTGGCCTCCCAGCCCCTATATCACTTGCCTAATCGACCATAATTGGCGAGCTTCTCGATGTTGTGTATCAGGCAGTATAGCTGCCATTGCCCCTGGACCTTTTTCCGGCCTCTCAGGCTAAATCGGTCAAGCCCCTTGTTCGTACCGATGTTGCCAAACACCGGTTCTACCACCGACATTCGGTGGCTATAGACCTCTTTGCCATACTGACTGTCCACCCGGTGTTTCATCCAATCAGTGTAGCTAGGCAAACCTTTATTCTCGATGGTGAATGATACCTGCCGACCCGCTCCGTTGCGGTGGTCCGCCGAGGCCGGATTCTGCATGCATTGATGTTTCTTCGGGCAGTGCCGGCACTGCAGCAGTCGCCCCTCGAAATGAGCTCGGTTCTTTCCGTTCTCAGCCTCCCGCTGGCCCCGGTAGGTCAGGGACTCACCGGCCGGACAGATGCAGGTCATCGTCACCGGATCGAACTGGAATTCACTGGCCGGAATGATCGACTTCCGGCTGGAGGGCTGACTGCCCTGATGGCGTTTCCCGTATTTGCCTTTCTGGGCGCTGAACCTGGGGTCGCGACGTCGAAACTGGTTATCGGGAATGTAGCCGTTGATCTGCCGTTCGTGCAGGTAGCGCATGTTGGCTTCGTTAGCGAAACCGGTATCGGCCGTCACCACGGTGCCGCCCTGATAGATATCCGGACTGATGCCCAGTCGTCGGTAACGCTGCTCGATGCTGACCAGTACCGGCTTGAGCGTATGGTGCTCCTGGCCTTCGCCAAACGCCTGGGCATCGATGATGATCTGGTGTTTTTTGTCGACCGTCGCTACCCCGTTATAGCCCTGAATCGTGCCTTTCCCGGTTGTCATCTTGGCACTTTCGTTGTCGGTGAGATTGCTCTTCACCTCCTGGCTGCGCTTGCCCTTCCCCTGCCGGGGGCGCTGCGTATTCAGGAACCGGTCTACCTTGGTCATGGCTCTGTCGAGGGAGAGGATCATCTTGGCATGGCGGATATCCCGTTCCATCTCTGCCTCGGTCTCCTCCTTGTCGCGCTGGAAGTGCTCGTCCAGGTGGTCGCGAATCAAGCGGCGCAGCTTGTCACGTTTCTCGCCGAGTTCCTTGAAGGTGCCAGACCACTCCTTGGCTGCATTGGACGACATCTTGCACCCATCGATGGCGAAGAGTTCGTTGCCCAGCAGGCCCTGCTCGTGGCAGACCAACAGGACCTGCTCGAACAGGGCTTCGATCTCGTCGGCGTGGCCGCTGACGAATCGGGCGAGCGTGGTGAAGTGGGGTACCGTGTCACAGGAGAGCGCCTTGAATAGGATGTTGGTCTCGCAACACCACTGCATTTCCCGGCTGGAAGTGATGCCCTTGGAGTAGGCGAACAGGATGATCTTGAGCAGGATCGCCGGATCGTAGGCACAACGACCGGTGTCGTCGTTGCGGTACCGGGGATGGAACACCGATAGGTCCAGCTTGTGCTCGATCAGGTAGTGCACGGCATGCTCAAACGTGCCGGGTTGCAACTGGTCCAGATAGTTGATGGCAACCATGGCGTGCTGATCGTAGTCGTAGGGCTTGAACCTGGGCATGCTGACGACTCTCCCTTGCCTTTTCCTCATCCTACCGGGCGTGGTCGGGGTTTTGCTACAGCCTCAACGCTTTGCTCACCGGAAAATTGGGAGCGTAGCGAGTAATTTTTCCGCGTGCAGCAACTTGTTAAGCCTCATTTTGCCCACGGCGCCATCTTCAGCAAAAAAGATGCATTATTGATAGAGTACTTTCTTTCGTACTTACTTGTCACTTTCTCAATTAATCGCAACGCTTTTTTATAATAATCCACCGCCTCACTTACATTTGTTACAAGCTCGGCATACCTCAATTTAATAGCGTCTTTGTCACTTGGAAGCGACTGAATCACAGAAAAATCTAAGCTTGCATCATGATTATTAATCTTGCTGCTCAATTTGTTTAGGTCATGACCAAATACCCATAAGCCGCAAATTTGTTTTAAATACACCTTTAAGGTTTTTTCGATTGCCAGATGTAGTTCCCAGCAACCAATTGATGCTTGAGTATCTTGAAATGACAAGATATCAGCAATAGATTTTTCTATATGTCCCCATATACCGTCTGCCATGTTGGCAGCTTCTTTGTTAATACCACCCACCGAACCTACATTAAGATTAATTTTCCGAGTCATAGAAACCACTTCGCTAAACTCGGTTGACATCCTATCCATCTCTTCTGCAGGGAGCTTGCCTAAATCAATCTTGGTCTGAGCCATATCTCCTATGGATTCATTCTCGGTCAAGCAGTCAGGGAAAGTAAGCCATGCTGTTTCATTTGGCACTTCTACTCTACTTGTAGTTGCTGGAATCTTGACTAAAACAGGATGCCCATAAGGAGTAATAATTCCCGAGTAAGTTCTATTGACTGGGCTTTTAGCCAACTCTCCATATTTATCCCAATACCAGTCATTGACCAAGGGGATTATTCCTTCAATAAACGCTGCACTCTTTAAAAGCTCCTCTTTGCTTTCATAATTTGAATCAATTATGGCAAAATCCACAAACAAATATGCAGCACGCATAAAGCGATCAAATATCGGTACGTTCAATTTTTGCAGATGCTCGTCAATAAATGGCATATGCTCATCAATTGCTTCTTTCAACCCATACTCGCTCATCTGCGGAACTCCATTGGGCTTAACGCTTGCAGTTGCGGCAGGTACGGAGCGCAGCGCAGTACCTGTCCGACAACCTGCACTGGTTAGTTTCTTGATAAAGAACTGCACACGTTTATGCGTCTGACTCTGTTTTTAAGTGCTCATCCCACGGCAGCTCAAAGCTACCCACAATACCCTGAATATGCTCTGGTCGTTTGTATTTATCGGAAACATGCTTTAGTACCTGCTCGAGCACTGCTTCGGTAGATTTTTGCCTACTGATAGTGAAAACCTTATTTTCGTCAAGCGGTTGTTGTTGCTTAACGTTTTGGATATGGATGCGATTACGGACTTTGCGTAATTCATCTAATTTCTCGTACAGGTCAGTTCCAGCCGCTCCCAGAAAATCATGCTTTTTTGCCGCAGCAATATAAGTCTCAAATTGATCGAGAGTTTTGCTTCGAACATCTTCCAGCACTTTGGTTACAATGTTTTGAACGCCTTCGCTTGTATGGTTCTTGATTCGGTATAAAAGATCATGGAGCAGGGCTTCGATTATTGAAACCATAGTAATTGTGATTGGCTTGCTGAAAAGTCCTGCTTCGGATGATGAAGCCGATTCTTGAGCTGCGTAGAGGACTTTTAAACAGCTCAAGTTATAGATAATATTGTCGCCAGTTTTAAACTCGCCGATAAAACCACTACTCACTTTAAACATTTCTCTCTCCAAATATCATCTTTGGCAATCACCACGAGGTTTACAAAACTAACGCCGCCAACACGCGCAGCTTTGTAGTGGAGGCGAAGCCGCAACGAAGAAGCTGTCGCTGTGCTTGGCCTGGTTATGCGAATTTACTTTGCAGCTCACGTTGGTATTCTTCACGGATCACTTTCAAAGCCGGCTGCGCTACCCTGAGAAAGTCGTTTACTTGATCTTCAGAAAAAGAACCATCTTCGGGCTCTTTATTTTTTATGCTATTTATGGCGCCCATGATTTTTCCTAAAGCTATCGACGCATTATCATTGTCCCAAAGGAAAAGATGATTTTCCCACCGAAACTTTAGAAGAGATTCAAATCGCTCTTCTGCCATTTCTATGAGTTTTTCTCTCGGCATCGGCTCGTACGTCGTGTAAGGCGTCAAGAATCGTTCTAAGTAATAGCAGGTTTCTCCGGCAAGCCTAGACGCTTCCAGCAGTGCCTTGGCCCGCATCGAAAACCTTTCTTGGGCTTGCATAGATGCAATTTCAAACACATGGTTGAGTTCGGCTATCTTTTTTCCGTGCTCACGGTTCAGATCTTCATTTATGTCTGCCTGTCTGCGCACTTTGATACTCGCCCACCAAGCAATCATAGCTGCAACAATGGTTGCCAGTGGTGGTAACACTTCAAAAACTACATCCATAAACCAACATCTCCACTTTCAGATAACCCACAGAGCGCATAACGAGGCTGTAGAAAAACCCGATTCAGAGCCATTCCCACCGCCTCTATTCTGAATTCTTGTTCCCGACCACCAAACGGACGATCATCTTGGCCACGGAGCCTAACTGACCATTTTGGCT
>NZ_JABFUC010000031.1 GCF_022341425.1 Billgrantia campisalis
TGATGGCAACCATGGCGTGCTGATCGTAGTCGTAGGGCTTGAACCTGGGCATGCTGACGACTCTCCCTTGCCTTTTCCTCATCCTACCGGGCGTGGTCGGGGTTTTGCTACAGCCTCAACGAAGACCCTCTCGAGGGCGGTGAACACCCCCGGTGCCAGCCCGCGCACGGTCGGCTCGGTCTCGAGTACGGACACCAGCGAAGCCAGCAGGATCAGCGCACAGACCAGTTTATTAAACTGCGACAGGCCCGACTGATGCCAGGCTTCCGGGGCCAGTTGCCGATGCAGGGCAGCTCTATCCATCCCCCTGACCTGCCCAGCATCCACTTGAGCAGGCTACCGCTCGGCTCCGACTGGTGTGATGACACCGCATGTCAGCTCCCTTCGACAATCCCCAGGTACCTTGCCACAAGTTATTGGCGGTCGTCTCAAGTGACCTTAGCCCAAGTACACAGGACCTCGTAACAGATTGCAAAAAAAGAGACCTACCCATTGGTAGGCCCCCGATGTCGGTCAAACCTGACATGTGGGCAGGCTCGGCTCGCCTTGCGAGACTACCGCGCCCCTTAGCCTATGCCCCTGGCTTCTTTTGGGCCTCCTCAAGGACGCGCTTCTGGCGTGCAATGGCATTGCGGATGACCTTGGCACGCAGTGCCTGCTTCTGCTCAGCGGTGGCATGTCGATGAAACCAGGTCAGCAAGGTTTGCTCGACAGGTGTTGGCTGATCGGCGTTCCCGCTCATCACTTCTTATCTCGCTTGACCTGCTGTTCCAAGGCTTCGAGCGCTTGCAAGTCCTCAAGATCGGCCTCGGCCGCTTCACTCTTTCGGCGCTGGGCATCGAACTGATCATAGCGCTCGTGGGCGATGCTTTTGGCCCGTTCTGCGCTGATAGTACCTGCCCCCTCGAGGATCGGGCTATCGTTGAATGCCAGCAGGCGGTCGACGTTCTGGCGCCAGTATTCCAGCGTCAGATCCTTGCGCTGCTTGGCCCGCAGCTCGGCCTGTTCGAGGAAGATCACCACCAGCCGGTTCAGGGTATCGACCTCATCGGCCGTCAGGTAATTCTTGGCCACCGTGACGTCCTGCTTGCGCACCCACCCGCCCTTCCAAGTGGTCAGCGCCATATTGGTCGCCCCGGCATCGGCACGATTGACGACAATCTCGGCGGCAGTCTGCTCGGTAACGGCGTACAGCAGCTTGTTCTGCACCTCGGCGAAGAAAAGCTGCGCGGCGCGGTCATCGGCGCGGTAGTCGCTGCTCAGAGCGAAGAGATCCCGCACCTTCTGGTAGAATCGCTTCTCCGACGCACGTATGTCGCGGATGCGAGCCAGCAGTTCGTCGAAGTAATCCCAACCGCCAGGCTCCTTCAAACGCTCGTCGTCCATGACGAAGCCTTTGACGAGGTATTCGCTGAGGTTGGCCGTGGCCCATTGCCGGAACTGCGTGCCGCGCGGCGAGCGCACGCGATAGCCGATGGCCAGAATCATCGGCAAGCCATACCACTTGACTTTGTAACGCTTTCCATCTGCGGCAGTTGTCAAGGATTCCTTGACAACTGAAGTCTGGGATAGCTCTCCGTCTTTCAATATGTTACGAGCATGAAGACTGACGTTCTGCTTGGTCGTGGCAAACAGCTCGGCAATCTCGGCCTGGGTCAGCCAGACGGTGCCACCTTCAGCGTGCAGGTGGATGGCGGTGCGGCCATCCTCGGTCTGGTAGAGAATCAGTTCACTGGCATCCATGCGTTCTTCCTCCTTCTCTCAGAAACAGGAAACCCGCCACGCGGGCGGGTTTCCTGCAGACTAGCACGGCGGGATGATCACTCCCACCCAATCGTCGCGGGCGGCTTAGCCGAGCCAGGTATTGCCCTTGGCATCGATGGGGAAGCCGGGGTTATACGCCACCTCCCAGAGGTGACCGTCCGGGTCGGCGAAATAGCCGGAATAGCCGCCCCACTCCGCTCGGCTGGCCAGCTTGACGATCCGCCCGCCGGCCCGCTCCGCCTCGCTCAGCACGCTGTCCACCTCGGGCTCCGAGCGGACGTTGTGGGCCAGGGCGATGCCGGAGAAGCCGCTGCCCTCATCCCCCACCCCGGCATCACGGGCCAGAGCGACGCGGGGATAGAGCGACAGAATCAGGCCGTTGAGCTGGAAGAAGACCACCTCGCCGTCCACCGCCATGCCCACCTCCCAGCCCAGGCCCTCCTCGTAGAAGCGCCGCGCCCGCGCCAGGTCGCCGACGCCCAGGGTGATCAGACTGATACGCTGCTCCATCGCGGGCCCTCCCAGCCAGCCCCTATTGATAGGAACACCATAGCTGTCAAATGAGACTCAGTCCCACGCAAAGAATGAGGGTCTGTCCCCGATTGCCCCACGGGTCGGCGAAATAGCCGGAATAGCCGACCCACTCCGCCCGGCTGGCCGGCTTGACGATCCGCCCACCGGCCCGCTCCGCCTCGCTCAGCATGCTGTCCACCTCGGGCTCCGAGCGGACATTGTGGGCCAGGGCGATGCCGGAGAAGCCGCTGCCCTCATCCCCCACCCCGGCATCACGGGCCAGGGCGACGCGGGGATAGAGCGACAGAATCAGGCCGTTGAGCTGGAAGAAGACCACCGCGTTGTCCACCGCAATGCCCACTTCCCAGCCCAGGTCCTCCTCATAGAAGCGCCGCGCCCGCGCCAAGTCGCCGACGCCCAGGGTGATCAGACTGATACGCTGCTCCATCGCGGGCCCTCCCAGCCAGCCCCTGTTGATAGGAACACCATAGCTGTCAAATGAGACTCAGTCCCACGCAAAGAATGAGGGTCTGGTCCCCGATTGCCCCCGTAGCGCTCGCCGCATCGAGATCCTGCTGCTCATCGCCATGCTGGCCAGCCTGGTCATGCTGGCGTGCGGCCTGAAAATTCGCCACGAGGGGGCGGCTCGGCAGTATCAGAGCAATAGCCTACGCTCACGGGCGGTCTTGTCCGTATGGCGGCTGGGCCGTGAAGCGCTACGGCGATGCACGGCCCCGCTCTCAAGATACCGATTGACGATGCTGATCACGCTCCTCCGTGACGAGGTCGCTGCTCAGCAGGGAGTGGCGTAGTGGGCTCAAAAACCTGGGGATCCCTCAGGGTCTGTCCCCAAAGAATGATTGCCTCGGGAAATGAGGGTCTGTCCCCGATTGCCGCAGTCCCACGCAAAGAATACAAAGAATAAGGGTCTGTCCCCGATTGCCCTGTCCCCGATTGCCCGATCACTGTACAAAAAGTATAACCTTGCATATTTCAATCGAATATCGGTAATGCAAAAATATAACATCAGGAACTTTACGGCCCTAACGCAGCGATACAACTATAACTGTTCACGCTATAAAAATTTTCAACCCTTAGCTTAGAGTATAATACCAGAATATTGCGGATAATGGCGATAGAATTTCAGGTAATTTTCTATCAGTTTCAGCGATTTCTTTTCTGTCTCCGCCAATGGATATCCTATCTCTCTTTGTATATCACTTGGGTCACTATTCGGCATAAAGGAATCCAATCTTATTCTTTCTTGCAGAGAGAGAACAGGCACCTCGATATCAACCAAGCTCTCGTCGCTTTTATAAAAAAACTCCCAATCTGTCAAAGTTGTTTTGGATAGCAAATCTCTCCAACCACTTTCAGTGGTTTTAACTCCTGTAAGAGTGAGCATTTTTTGTCCGTCTGCATAGGCGCACGCAGCTAAAGGATAAAATCTTTCCTGCCTTCCCGTAAGGGCTAAATAAGCAGCCCTAAAGAGGCAACCGAGCAAAATATAAGGGTAGTTTCTAGTTGTTATATCATCACTTTTCAAGTCATCAGACAAATACTCAGACAGAATTTTATATAACTTTCTGTGCCGATGAACACTCAATGCTTTTCTATACAGCCTTCCTTCTGGTTTATCTTCCTCTTCACTATACAGCTTCTCAGCACCAGCTTCCGAACCATCCCCTAAAGTAGCAACATTTGCATTGACAGTAATTTTTACTATATCGCCCACTTTAAGCTTAGGAAGCAGCGAGCGGAATTCTTCTACTTGATCCTTCAATTCATTAGGGTTTGTGTAATCCAACCAAATAACGGCATTACCCGACAAGTCGAAATTGTCTATTAATTCTGCTGAGCTACTAAGCCTGCACTCAATGCATGCATGGGGCCGGTTCACGCATTGTCGTTGATAAACACGCTCGTTGATTTCAAGGCTTAGCATTTTTTGAAAATCCAGCTCTGCATGAAGAGACTTAAAATCTTCTAAAAAAGGCCCACCCATCCCCACATAAGTGTAACTTTGCACTGGCAGACTAGCAGATAATATTTTCAGCGCCTCAATAAAAATTTTTCTATCAACATTTTTACAGGGACGCAAATGATAGGGTATGTAGCTTCCACTCATAGTTCTTCAGAAGCCTCTTCATGGATCATTTCGAAACACCGCTGAGCAACTTCGCTACTCGGCACATCTCGATTCTGGAAGAGATATTCAGCCACCATCTCTATCTCAGAGACCGGCTTAGAAAAACGCATAAATTTAGTCTTAACACCTTTCCCATGAGGCTTAGGAAGGTGTGGCATGAAATATCTTTCATCTACTCCACCACGCGGCCTTACCCATTCTTCGTCTGGAACAAAACTTGCCACATCTCTAACAGGAACGTTACGCGCCGAACTAAAAAGCCGCTTTTCCTCTTCTTTGTTGCTTTTCCAATTATTTGTATGCTGAGTAAATATTCGAACCCCTTCCTGCATTCGATCTCTTACTTTAAGATAAAGCTCACTACTCGCATCAAGCCCTCTCTTGGTAGTGTTAATAGGCAGCTTGGAAGCATCATCACTAGCAAACTCCACTACGCCAGAAATAGAAATAAACTGATTATGATAGTTAGGAACCCTGTTACTCCCCCACCCAGTTAAAGAAGTTTTGTCTTTGTAAACCACCACTCTCTCGTTTGCAATGATTGTCCAGCCAGCATCTTCAGCCCTTCTCTTTGGCTTCTCATTTTCCTCATCAAGTTCTTCTTCGCTAGGTGCTTGATCCATAAAACCAACAACCAGCCTTACTTTAACCCCACTTTCCTGTCTTTCGTAGATATAGGGCAAGATACCTTGTCTTTCTGAGTAATTTGTAAGCGGTCCAGCAACCCCATCTGTTGCGGCGTGAGTCAGTTCGGTAGAGTGTCTTTCCAACGCCAAGGGAGCAGGCAGTCGAGGTCGTCATCCTCACCGAGCATCGGCAGGGTCTCGAA
>NZ_JABFUC010000032.1 GCF_022341425.1 Billgrantia campisalis
GCGATGACAGGTTTATGACTGTCGATTGACAGTCTGCTCTTTAACAATGTGAATCATGCTGACAAGTTCTTTCCGCAAGGAAAGAACGCGAGATACGTCTCAAGCGTATCCGGCAATTGTCGTGACGTAATCGCGGACCAGACCCTTTCGGGTTATATGGTCAAGCGATTAAGCGCATACGGTGGATGCCTAGGCAGCCAGAGGCGATGAAAGACGTGGAAGCCTGCGATAAGGCTCGGCGAGGTGGCAAACAACCTGTGACCCGGGCATTTCTGAATGGGGAAACCCACCCCGCATAAGCGGGGTATCCCACACTGAATCCATAGGTGTTGGGAGGCGAACCGGGGGAACTGAAACATCTAAGTACCCCGAGGAAAAGAAATCAACCGAGATTCCCCCAGTAGCGGCGAGCGAACGGGGACCAGCCCTTAAGCTGGAGAATGGTTAGGCGAACGCGCTGGGAAGCGCGACCATAGGGGGTGATAGTCCCGTAGCCGAAAGCCTGATCCAGTGAAATCGAGTAGGTCGGGGCACGTGAAACCTTGACTGAAGACGGGGGGACCATCCTCCAAGGCTAAATACTCCTGGCTGACCGATAGTGAACCAGTACCGTGAGGGAAAGGCGAAAAGAACCCCGGCGAGGGGAGTGAAATAGATCCTGAAACCGTATGCGTACAAGCAGTGGGAGCAGACTCGTTCTGTGACCGCGTACCTTTTGTATAATGGGTCAGCGACTTATATTCAGTGGCGAGCTTAACCGTATAGGGGAGGCGTAGGGAAACCGAGTCTTAACTGGGCGACCAGTCGCTGGATATAGACCCGAAACCGGGCGATCTATCCATGAGCAGGTTGAAGGTTGAGTAACATCAACTGGAGGACCGAACCAGGATCTGTTGAAAAAGATTTGGATGACTTGTGGATCGGAGTGAAAGGCTAATCAAGCCCGGAGATAGCTGGTTCTCCTCGAAAGCTATTTAGGTAGCGCCTCACGTATCACCACCGGGGGTAGAGCACTGTTTCGGCTAGGGGGTCATCCCGACTTACCAACCCGAGGCAAACTCCGAATACCGGTGAGTGCGAGCGTGGGAGACACACAGCGGGTGCTAACGTCCGTTGTGAAAAGGGAAACAACCCAGACCGTCAGCTAAGGTCCCCAAATCCTGGTTAAGTGGGAAACGATGTGGGAAGGCTCAGACAGCTAGGAGGTTGGCTTAGAAGCAGCCATCCTTTAAAGAAAGCGTAATAGCTCACTAGTCGAGTCGGCCTGCGCGGAAGATGTAACGGGGCTAAACCAGGTACCGAAGCTACGGGCTTGCCGAATGGCAAGCGGTAGAGGAGCGTCGTGTACGCCGATGAAGGTGAGTCGAGAGGCTTGCTGGAGGTATCACGAGTGCGAATGCTGACATGAGTAACGACAAGGGGAGTGAAAAACTCCCCCGCCGGAAGACCAAGGGTTTCTGTTCGACGCTAATCGGAGCAGAGTGAGTCGGCCCCTAAGGCGAGGCCGAAAGGCGTAGTCGATGGGAAACGGGTCAATATTCCCGTACCTCACATGGTTGCGATGGGGGGACGAAGAAGGCTAGGTGAGCCAGGCGTTGGTAGTCCTGGTGAAAGTCAGTAGGCTGGGGGTTCAGGCAAATCCGGATCCCTAAGGCCGAGAGACGAGACGAACACCCCACGGGGTGGAAGTCATCGATGCCACGCTTCCAGGAAAAGCCTCTAAGCTTCAGATCATGTGGGACCGTACCCCAAACCGACACAGGTGGTCAGGGTGAGAATCCTAAGGCGCTTGAGAGAACTCGGGTGAAGGAACTAGGCAAAATGGTGCCGTAACTTCGGGAGAAGGCACGCCGCCATTACGTGAAGGCCCTCGCGGCCGGAGCGGAAGGCGGTCGAAGATACCAGGTGGCTGCAACTGTTTATTAAAAACACAGCACTCTGCAAACGCGTAAGCGGACGTATAGGGTGTGACGCCTGCCCGGTGCCGGAAGGTTAATTGATGGTGTTAGCCCTCGGGCGAAGCTCCTGATCGAAGCCCCGGTAAACGGCGGCCGTAACTATAACGGTCCTAAGGTAGCGAAATTCCTTGTCGGGTAAGTTCCGACCTGCACGAATGGCGTAATGATGGCCACGCTGTCTCCACCCGAGACTCAGTGAAATTGAAATCGCAGTGAAGATGCTGTGTACCCGCGGCTAGACGGAAAGACCCCGTGAACCTTTACTATAGCTTCACACTGGACGCTGATGTTGCCTGTGTAGGATAGCTGGGAGGCTAGGAAACCCGGACGCCAGTTCGGGTGGAGCCAACCTTGAAATACCAGCCTGGCATCATTGGCGTTCTAACTCAGGTCCGTTATCCGGATCGAGGACAGTGTGTGGTGGGTAGTTTGACTGGGGCGGTCTCCTCCCAAAGCGTAACGGAGGAGCACGAAGGTACCCTCAGCACGGTCGGAAATCGTGCAATGAGTGCAAGAGCATAAGGGTGCTTGACTGCGAGACAGACACGTCGAGCAGGTACGAAAGTAGGTTCTAGTGATCCGGTGGTTCTGTATGGAAGGGCCATCGCTCAACGGATAAAAGGTACTCCGGGGATAACAGGCTGATACCGCCCAAGAGTTCACATCGACGGCGGTGTTTGGCACCTCGATGTCGGCTCATCACATCCTGGGGCTGAAGTCGGTCCCAAGGGTATGGCTGTTCGCCATTTAAAGTGGTACGCGAGCTGGGTTTAGAACGTCGTGAGACAGTTCGGTCCCTATCTGCCGTGGGCGTTGGATGTTTGAGAAGAGCTGCTCCTAGTACGAGAGGACCGGAGTGGACGCACCTCTGGTGTTCCGGTTGTCACGCCAGTGGCATTGCCGGGTAGCTATGTGCGGACGGGATAACCGCTGAAAGCATCTAAGCGGGAAGCCCCCTTCAAGATGAGACATCCCCGAGGCCTCGAGCCTCCTGAAGGGCCCAGCGAGACCAGCTGGTTGATAGGCCGGGTGTGGAAGCGCTGCAAGGCGTTGAGCTAACCGGTACTAATGGCCCGTGAGGCTTGACCATATAACCCCAAGGGGTCTGCGCATTGCGCGCACAATTGACGGATACGCGAGACGTAGGTCAGCATGATTCCAACCGTTTTCGCCTGACGACCATAGCGAGTGGGAACCACCTGATCCCATGCCGAACTCAGCAGTGAAACCGCTCAGCGCCGATGGTAGTGTGGGGCTTCCCCATGCGAGAGTAGGTCATCGTCAGGCACTT
>NZ_JABFUC010000033.1 GCF_022341425.1 Billgrantia campisalis
GTGAAGGCCACCGTGGCCAGCCGCCAGCGGCGCTACTACGAGCCGGTGCTCGACATGGTCCCCGGCGTGCAGTGCCAGGTGGATCCGGGCGAGCTGCGCGAGGTGATGATCGGCGGCGAGCCGCGCACGGTCTACTTCGTGGTGTTCGTGCTTTCCTACTCGCGGCTGTCCTACGTCGGCGTCAGCCTGGCGCCGCTGAACACCACGACCCTGATTCGCCTGCACGACGAGGCCTTCCGCTACTTCGGTGGCCTGCCCGAGGAGTGCGTCTACGACCAGACCAAGATGGTGGTGATCAGCGAGCAGTTCCGCGAGCTGGAGGTCAACCAGCGCTTCCAGGAGTACGCCGCCACCGCCGGCTTCCGCATCCACGCCTGCTGCGGCTATGACCCGGAAAGCAAGGGCAAGGTCGAGGCCGGGGTGAAGTACGCCAAGCAGGATGCGTTCTATGGCGAGACCTTCCGCGACGAGGCCGAGCTGCGGCGCCATGTGCAGCAGTGGCTCGACGAGGTGGCCAATGTGCGCACCCACGGCACCACCGGCCGGCAGCCGAGGGCGCACTTCGCGGCCGAGGAGAGGGCTCATCTGCGCCCCTACCTGACGCCGGCCTGCGTGGGCCGCGATGCCGACGGCCTGGCCCCGCGCCAGGTCGACAAGACTGGGCTGATCGCCTGGAAGGCCAACAAGTACTCGGTGCCGATGGCTTACCAGCAGGGCCGCGTGGGCGCCCGGGAGCAGGACGGGACGCTGGAGATCCACGACCTGGAGAACGGCGAGGTGATTGCCACTCACGCCCTGCACCTGGGCAAGGGCCACACCTCGCGCAACGAGAGCCACTACCGCGATCATCGCCAGCGGGAAGCCGACTTGGAGCAGGCCATCGCCCAGTGCCTCGGCGAGACGCTGGGCCGGCAGCTCTGCGCCCGCCTGCGCGAGAGCATGCCGCGCCACTACAAGGACCAGCTACGCGGCGCCAAGCAGCTGCTGGAGGGCGAGGCCGAGCTGGACCTGGCACTGATCGGTGACTGGGTCACCCGCGAGCGCCTCACCGCCGGTGGGCTCAAGCAGCGCCTGGCGGCCGCTCGGCTGGCCAAGGCACGCGGGCGGGATCGCGATGACGACGCCCCGGCCAGCGCCGGTACGCCGCCCCCGGACCTGACCCCGTACGCCCGACTTGGCCGCTCCAGCGGCCAGCAGGAGGTGACCCATGGGGCAGCTTGAGCTGACCGCCGGTCGCTACCGCAGCCTGCGCCTCGGCGCCATCGCCGGCGATCTCACCGACCTGCTGGCCCAGGCCGAGGCCAACGAGGTCTCCTACCTGGCCTTCGCCGACATGCTGGTCGAGCACGAGCGGCAGACCCGCGAGGCCAAGCGCATCGACCTCTACCGACGCCAGGCCGGCTCCCCCACTGTCAAGCTAGTTGGAGTCTCAGCGGCTGTTAGAATCTAAACCTTGGAGGGGCGAGACGAGGTTCCGATGAAGTACTCCGACGAGCGCCGGGAAGCCATCCTCAAGAAGTTGCTCCCGCCGCATAACCGCACCGTGGCGGAGGTGGCCGAGGAAGAAGGTATCTCAGCGGCCACGCTGTACAACTGGCGGAAGAAGGCTCGGCAAGCCGGTCGTCTGTTGCCTGACCAGGCGGATGACCCGGAAGGCTGGAGCTCGCGTGACAAATTCCATGCCGTGCTCGAAACAGCCGCGCTGAGCGAAGCCGAGCTGGCGGAGTACTGTCGGCAACGTGGCCTTTACCCGGAGCAGATCCAGCGCTGGCGAGCCAGCTGCGAAGGCGCCAACGACCGGAGTGACCAAGCAGCGCGGCAACAGAGCGAAGCCCGCAAGGCCGAGCGCCAGGAGAACCGAGAGCTCAAGCGCGAGCTCCGACGCAAGGAGGCAGCCCTCGCGGAGACCGCGGCGCTGTTGGCGCTAAGAAAAAAAGCCCGGGCGATCTGGGGGGACGAGGACGAATGATCAGCACCTCAGATCGTCAACAGGCTGTCCAGCTGATCGATGAGGCCCGCACCGAGGGTGCACGGCTTCACACCGCCTGTGCCGAGCTGGGCATTGGAGCCAACACCTACCGCCGCTGGGGGCGTGGTGACGAGGATCGCCGACCGGAAGCCGAACGCCCTGTGCCGCGTCATGCCCTGTCGCCGGAGGAGCGTCAGCAGGTGCTGGAGATTTGTCATCGCCCCGAGTTTGCCAGCCTGCCGCCGGGACAGATCGTGCCGCGCCTGTTGGACGAGGAAGGCCGCTATGTGGCCTCCGAGTCCAGCTTTTACCGCATCCTGCGGGATCACGGTGAACAGCACCATCGCGGCCGCGCTCGCAGCCCACGTCCGAAAGGGGATCCCCAGCGTCATCGGGTTACCCAGCCCAATGCTTGCTGGACGTGGGACGTGACCTATTTGCCGAGCCTGGTACGAGGCCAGTTCTACTACCTGTACATGATCGTCGACGTATTCAGCCGCAAGATCATCACCGCTGAGGTCTTCGAGCAGGAGTCGATGGCCAACAGCAGCACCGTGATCCAGCGAGCCGTGCTGCGCGAAGGCTGCGTCAACCAGCCCTTGGTGCTACACGCCGATAATGGGGCGGCGATGAAGGGCTCGACGCTGCAGGCGACGCTCCAGCGGCTGAATATCACGCCATCGTACAGCCGCCCTCAGGTCTCCAATGACAACGCCATCTCGGAGTCGCTGTTCCGCACCTGCAAGTACCGACCAGACTACCCGGTTGATGGTTATGCCGACTTGTCGGCGGCGCAGCGGTGGGTGGTCGGCTTCGTGCAGTGGTACAACCACGAGCACCGCCACAGCGCCATCCGCTTCGTGACACCGGCGGAGCGGCATAAGGGTCAGGATGTCGCCGTCTTGGCCAAGCGAGATGCCATCTATGCCGAGGCGAAGCGGAAGCATCCGGGCCGGTGGAGCGGCTCCACTCGCAACTGGACGCCTCGCAAGACGGCCTGGCTTAATCCAGACCTGGATGATCCGGTGTACCAACTGGATCAGCAGTTAGAAGCGGCATGACCGCGTCTTCCAACTACCTTGACAGGCACCGGGCTTCCCCAGCGACAAGCGGCTGGAGGGGTTCGACTACCGGCACCAGACCACCATCACCAAGCGCCAGGTCAGCGCCCTGCTCGACTTCGCCTTCCTCGACAACCGCGAGAATCTGGTGT
>NZ_JABFUC010000034.1 GCF_022341425.1 Billgrantia campisalis
CCGGTTGCCCTAAGCTTGACCGCTTGTTCCGACCCACCAGGGAGCCGGTATGGCGGTCACCAGCCAACAGGTCACGCTCTATATGTCGCAACGTCAACAAGGCCAGACTCAGCCCGTCGCCGCCGCCAAGGCCGGCCTCTCAGTCAGTACCGCTCGGCGCCTCGAACGCCGGGCTGAATCCCCCGAACCATCGGCACCTCGCCACTGGCGAACCCGGCCAGACCCCTTCGCCGAGGTCTGGGATGGCGTGGTCGTCCCCCAGCTGGCGGCCGCTCCGAATCTGCAGGCGCTGACGCTGCTGGAGTGGCTGCAGGAACAGTATCCCGGCCAGTACCCGGATAGCCTGCTGCGCACCCTGCAGCGCCGGGTCAAGGGTTGGCGAGCCGCCCACGGCCCGGACAAGGAGGTGATGTTCCCGCAGACCCACGGCCCCGGGCTGCGCGGCCTCTCCGACTTCACCGAGCTCAAGGGCATCGCCATCACGATCGCCGGCAAGCCGCTGGATCATCGGCTCTATCACTTCCGCCTGGCCTTCAGCGGCTGGTGTTATGTGCGCGTGGTGCTGGGCGGCGAGAGCTACCCGGCCCTGGCCGAAGGCCTGACCAGCGCCCTGGAGCGCCTCGGCGGGGTCCCCGCGGAGCACCGTACCGATAGCTTGTCGGCGGCCTTCCGCAACCTGGGACGGGAGGCCGAGACGGACCTCACCGAGCGCTACGAGGCCCTGTGTGCGCACTACGGCATGACGGCGACCCGCAACAACCGGGGACGTGGGCACGAGAACGCCAGCATCGAGTCGCCACATGGCCACTTCAAGCGGCGCCTCACGCAGCGCCTGGCGCTGCGCGGCTCCCAAGACTTCACCAGCCTCGATGACTACCAGGCGTTCCTCGATGAAGTAGCCACCGCGATCAACCGCCGTAACGCGGCCCGTATCACTGTCGAGCGTGGCGCCCTACAACCACTGCCCAGCCGGCCCGGGACCGACTACGGCGAGCTGACGGTGCGCGTCACTAGCTCCAGCACCATCCAGGTGCGCAAGGTGCTCTACTCGGTGCCATCCCGGCTGATCGGCGAGCGACTACGCGTGCACCTCTACGATGACCGCCTGGTGCTGCACCACGCACAGCAGGTGTTGCTGACGCTGCCGCGCCTGCATGCCACGCCGGAGAGTGGGCGCCTGAGGGCGATCGACTACCGCCACGTGATCGGCTGGCTGGTTCGCAAGCCCCGGGCGCTGGCGGGGCTGACGTTTCGCGACGAGCTGTTACCGGGGGCCGATTGGCGCGAGCTGTACGCTCGGCTAGCCAGCGAGTGGCCGGTCGCCGAGGCCTGCAAGCGCATCGTCGGCGCCCTGGCGCTGGCCGCCGAGCAGGACCAGGCAGAGGCGATCGCCACCTACTGGCTGGGCGCACTGCAGCGGGGGGAAAACCCGTCGCTGGCCGAGCTACAGGCGCGTTTCGCCGCCACACCGAGCAAGACGGTCCCCTTCCCCCAAGTCACCCAGCATGAGATCGCCAGCTACGACGTCCTGATCCCCGCCACGCCGGCCACGGAGGTGCGCTGTCATGCCTGACGCCCAGACCCTGCCGCTGCTGCTGCGGCAGCTGCGCCTGCCCACCGTGGCGGCCTGCTGGCCCCAACTGGAGACCCGCGCCCAAGCCGAGGGCTGGAGCCTGCCGCAGACGCTGGCCGCCCTGTGCGAGCACGAACTGGCCGAGCGTGAGCGGCGCCGACTGGCGCGCCACCTCAAGGAAGCCCGGCTGCCGGTGGGCAAGACCCTTGAGACCTTCGAGTTCGATGCGCTCGCGACCGAGCACCGCCGGCAGCTGACTGCCCTGGCGGGCGACACCCAGTGGGTCGACCAGGCCCACAATCTGCTGCTGTTCGGCCCCTCCGGCGTGGGCAAGAGCCATGTGGCCGCTGGACTGGGGCATGCCCTTATCGACCAGGGCTACCGCATCCGCTACGCCACCGCCTCAAGCCTGGTGCAGGAGCTCCAGGCGGCCAAGCAGGCCCTGCGGCTGAGCGATGCGCTGATCAAGCTCGACAAGTACGCCGTGCTGGTGATTGACGACATCGGCTACGTGAAGCGCAGCGAGGCCGAGACCTCGGTGCTGTTCGAGCTGATCGCCCACCGCTACGAGTCGGCCAGCCTGATCATCACCGCCAATCAGCCGTTCAGCGCCTGGGACAGTATCTTCCCTGACAGCATGATGGCGGTGGCCGCCATCGACCGGCTGGTGCATCACGCCACGCTGCTGGAGCTGAGCGGAGAGAGTTACCGGAAACGCGCCTATCAGCGTCAATTACAAGGAGGAAAGGTCGCGTCGTCAGGCTGACGACAACAACCCCACCCAACCGGTCATTTTAATTGTCGCCGACCGGTCAAAGTAGTTGACGCCGGATA
>NZ_JABFUC010000035.1 GCF_022341425.1 Billgrantia campisalis
GTCACCGCCCCGGAGCCGATGCACTCCATCAGTGCCGCCACCGAGCTGGCGTGGCAGAGCCGGGTGCAGTGGTCGACGTGGTTGGAGCCGAAGCCGACGCGCACCAGCTTCTGGAACAGCCAGGCCTCCTCATTGGAGCACTTGGCGCTGCCGAAGCCGGCGAGGCCATCGGGCCCCTGGGCCGCCTTGATCGCCTTCAGGCCGTCGGCGGCGAGATCCAGCGCCTCCTCCCAGCTCGCCTCGCGGAAGTGGGTCAGGGGGGTGGCCGGATCGAAGGCAGGGTCGAGCCCTTTGGGCACGCCGGACCGGCGGATCAGCGGCCGGGTCAGCCGCGAGGGGTGGTTGGGGTAGTCGAAGCCGAATCGCCCCTTGACGCACAGGCGGTTTTCGTTCGAGGGGCCGTTGCGCCCCTCGACGAACAGGATGCGCGCTGACGCCGGAGCTGATCCGGCGTCAGGGCTACGGGGAGGCGCTACAAGTCCTTCCCTAGAGGCTACCTCGGCCATCCCTGGTCCTCGGACCTCCCCTTCGCCCTGCCCCCGACGCTCCTCAGCTGGGAGGGGTTCATCCTTCACGTAGTAGGTGAGCTGGCAGCCCACCCCGCAGAAGGGGCAGACCGAGTCGACGCGGCGGTCGGCCGCCCGTGAATCGCCGCGGCCCTGTTCATCGATCAGGGTCGCCGGCATCAGCGCCCCGGTGGGGCAGGCCTGGACACACTCGCCGCAGGCCACGCAGGTGCTGTCGCCCATGGGGTCGTCGAAGTCGAAGACGATCTTCGCGGCCGCCCCGCGATGGGCCAGGCCGATGACGTCGTTGCCCTGGACCTCGCGGCAGGCGCGCACGCAGAGGTTGCACTCGATGCAGGCGTCGAGGTTGACGTTCATCGCCGAATGGGTGGCGTCATGGCCATGGGCATGGGGGAGCGAGGCCGCCCGCTCGGCGACATGGTGCACCGTGGGGGCCTCTCGCTCGGCCCGCGCCGGCAGCCGCTCGCGCACCGCGGTGGCGTCGATGGCCAGTTGGTCGGCCATGGCCCAGAAGTGGCTGGAGCGGTCGGGACTGGCGTCGCGCTCGGGCTGGTCGGCGACCAGCAGCTCCATGACGCCCTCGCGGGAGACCCGGGCGCGCTCGGAGGTGGCGCTCTTGACCACCAGGCCGGGGGCGGCCTCGCGCAGGCAGCTCGCCGCCAGCACCCGCTCCCCCTCGATCTCCACCATGCAGGCGCGACAGTTGCCGTCGCTGCGATAGCCGGGGGCGTCCTTGAAGCAGAGATGCGGAATGGTCTCGCCGGCACGCTTGGCCACCTGCCAGAGGGTCTCGCCTGCATAGGCCGTGACCTCGGCACCATCCAGGGTCAGGGTAAAGCCAGTGGTCGAGCGCTGTTCGGCCTTGCTCACAGTCATGCTCATCTCCCTCACCCCTTGACGATCACGTTCTGGGCGGCGAGTTCGCCGCGGAAATCCTTGAGCAGCCCCAGCACGGGATTGGGGGCCGCCTGACCCAGGCCACAGATGGAGGCATCCATCATCACCTGCGCCAACCGTTCGAGCGCCTCGACTTGCCACTCATCGCGCTCGAGCAGCGCGAGCATCTTCTCGGTGCCCACCCGGCACGGCGTGCACTGGCCGCAGGACTCGTCGGCGAAGAAGGCCAGCAGATTGGTGGCCACCGCCTTCAGGTCGTCCTGGTCGGAGAGCACGATGATCGCCGCCGAGCCGATGAAGCAGCCGTGCTCCTGAAGCGTATCGAAGTCCAGCGGAATGTCCGCCTTGCTGGCCGGCAATATGCCGCCGGAAGCACCGCCGGGCAGGTAGCCCACCAGCCGGTGCCCCGCGGCCATGCCGCCGCCGTACTCCTCGATCAGCGCGTTCAGGGTGATGCCGGCGGGGGCCAGGTGGACGCCGGGGCGTCTGACGCGCCCCGAGAGCGAAAAACTGCGCAGGCCCGACCGGCCGTGGCGGCCCTGGCCGGCAAACCAGTCGGCCCCCTTCTCCCAGATCAGCGGGATCCAGTAAACGGTCTCGACGTTGTTGACCAGGGTGGGCCGGCCGAAGAGCCCCTTCTGGGCGACGAAGGGCGGGCGATGACGCGGCTTGCCCGGCTTGCCCTCCAGGGATTCGATCATCGCCGACTCCTCGCCGCAGATGTAGGCCCCGGCGCCGCGGCGCAGCACGATATAGCCCGGCGTCACCAGGCCGGCCGCCTCCAGCTCGGCGATCGCCTCGCCGAGAACGCGATGCAGGCCGGGGTACTCGTCACGCAGGTAGATATAGAGCGCGCAGGCCTCCACCGCCCAGGCGCTGACCAGGGCGCCTTCCAGGAAGCGGTGCGGTTCCCGCTCCAGATAGTAGCGATCCTTGAAGGTGCCGGGCTCGCCCTCGTCGGC
>NZ_JABFUC010000036.1 GCF_022341425.1 Billgrantia campisalis
TCGTAAGGCAGTCATCGTCATCACTCCTGTTCTCTGACCCACGTGGGTCAATGAACAGTGTGGTGCGATGGGGCAAAAGACAGGATTCGACGACAGCTACCGCGAAGCGGTTTAGTTCAACGCTGCCAACACGCGCAGATTTGTAGTGGAGGCGAAGCCGCAACGGAAAAGCTGTCGCCGTGCTTGGCTTTGTTATGCATTGGCTTTTGCCACATAGTTCACTACGTATTGCCCTGGCTTCAACAAGCCTTCATAGCTTTTTAAGTGAACATTAAAGTCGCTCGTTTTCCCAACCCCTGAGGTAATCATAATGTCGCCTCCATCCCCGTAGGGCGATGACTCAAGCTCTACCGACAGTTCAGGAATATCATCGAACAGAGGTGAAAACTTTCCTGTTGCTGTAGCAATTTTCACCGGGCGCGTAACTTCGATTATCAGCTGCCCTTCCTTGATATCTTTATCGTTTTTTGTTGTATTTTGAGTCAATTCGACAGCAGGCCCTTTGTCTGCCGAGGGAAATATAGAGCGCACTTTCGCGTCGAATAGCGACGTATTGAGATTTCTCAGTTGGTTCTGCTGGAACCTCAGCAGCTCATCGAACTTCTTCTCAATATCCTCAGCTTCTGGCTTTCCTTCCCCAAGAGCTGCAATTTGTTTGCGCAGCTCTTCAATTTTCTGATTCAGGTCATCAATCTGTTCTGGAGACTCATTTGCTCCAGATCCATCAACCCAATACCCAACAGCCCTTCTTACAATCTCCGTTATATCACTCTGTATTCCCGAAATGCTTGTTTCGACACGAGAAACGGCCTCATTAGTTTTCTCGGAAACTTCACTGGATTTCTTATAAAATTGCCAAGAAAGCCACCCTAAAAATGCTGAAACAAAGAACGCAGCAATAGCTAACGCAAAAGAGATAATCGAGAACAGGTCAATCGTGTACATTCTCGCAACACTCCCTTCTGTATCTCCGCCGAAGGCTGCGCCACTCGTAAGCACTAGTAATAGTAGGTAAAACTTGGACATTCTATCTATCCTCATGGCGATGCATAACGCCCGCAGCACGCGCGGCTTTGTAGTGAAGGCGAAGCCGCAACGAAAGAGCCGTCGCTGTGCCTGCGATTGTTATGTTTAGACTTCCTGAGCATAGACAATAACCCGCTCCCTCGACGCATCTTCCAAGAAGTGGCTGTAAAGCGCGGTTAACTCAGAATATGTCATCTCCCGAGATCCAATTTTTCCCTTGTTAAATAAAAACTCAAAAATCTCACTAGAAAGCGATATTTCTTTTATTTTATCGTACTCAAGTTTTCTTCCGCCGCGATCGCCAAGAGTTGCGCACTCATCGATTTTACAAATTGGAAGATGTTCTCCAGTTGAGAGAAATTTTTGATCGGCTTTTTGCAGCTTGTCCGTCGGCCTGATAAAAGCAGAACAGCAAGGAAATCTATATCCATGATCCTCCTTGGCAGCCTCACATATGCTTTTCTCGCACAAGAAATTTCTCATTTTATCAATCTGACCCAGCATGCGATCATCAGACAAGTATAGTTTCCGATTATTCCAAATTTTATACTGTACCGCTACGACAGAGACTGTTTCATTTTGAGGGTGATGTCGTTCATAAATTAAATCAGCCCCAGTTATATGCTCTACTCTATCAGGGTGAAGAACCCTTAGCCTTAGTACTCTACCGCTTGGTAGTTCAAAATCTCTGTGCCCATGACCACTGGCAATACTTGGGATAACTCTTGAGACATTATAGGCATCTCTAAAAATCAGCTGGTTCTCGCTATGATCTTCTGGATCAAGTTCTTTCTTGGACTTGTAAAACTGCGCAAGCTTTCTCTTCAGCTGATCAACTTTTTGATTGTTTTTCTGGGCCTCAGCTATCGACAAAAGACCTTCGTACTCCATTATATCTGAAGAAACCAAATCAAAAGCTATGACTTCCTTTCCATCCCTGATGGAGCACAACTCAGCCTTCTGCCTGTACTCTTTCGTCGTATCACTTTCTCGCTCTCTTTTGAGCAAGCTGACCTCATCTCCAAGCAATTCGGGATAAAATTCTCCGCCGAGCTGCAATGCGTTGTCATAAGTAGATTTCACCATATCGCCTCCAGAGGCGATTTTGGTTAACCCTCTGAACGCATTTAAGGAAATCCACTCTGCATTTAGCCTATCAATATCTTCCGTTGCCATTTGGTCTCTCAGAGCTGAAGAACATAACTGGTTAGCATTTATTCGCCGTGCGGAGCATGGCGAATAAATGCCTGTTGGACTAAGCCGCCCCTCAGGCTGCGAAGCAGCTTCTATAGGGTATTGTATTGGCTGCGGTGCGACCTGAC
>NZ_JABFUC010000037.1 GCF_022341425.1 Billgrantia campisalis
GTAAGCGGTCCATAAACCCCATCTTATGCAGCTGAATAGTGTCCGTCAGACTAGTGTCATCCGACACCAAGGAGGACACCATGACCGAACTGACCTCGACACAAGCCTTCTGGCTGGGCCATCTGTTCCATGCCTCCTCTCGGCAACTGCCGCTGAGCGAGTACGCCAACGAGCAGGGGCTGGATCTTGCGTCACTGCTGGCGTGGGAGCAGCGCCTGGTGGTGCAGGATGTGCCGGTACCACCTCGCCATCGGCCGCTGCGCTTCGTCGCCGTGGAGGTGGTCTGATGATTCGGCCAGACACCGGACTGCGGGTCTATCTGTGCCGCGAGCCGGTCGACATGCGCAAGCAGATCGATGGGTTGGCTCTGCTGGTCCAGGAGGCCATGGAGCTCAACCCCTTCGAGGAGGCGGTGTTCGTGTTCGGCAACCGCCAGCGTGACAAGGTGAAGCTGCTGTTCTGGGAGCGAAATGGCTTCGTGGTCTGGTACAAGCGCCTGGAGCGGGAGCGTTTCAAGTGGCCCGACCGGCTGGAGGGAGACACCGTCACGCTCTCGGGCCAGGAGCTGAACTGGCTGCTCGATGGCTACGACCTCAGCGCCATGCGACCGCACAAGGCCCTGGATTTTCAATCGGTTGGGTAGTCATGACACTCCCCTTGAGGGCCAGGATTCGGTAACATACCCGCATGACCTTTAGCGCTTCCCACACCGCCGATACCGTCGACCAACTGCAACGCCAGTTGGCTGCCGCCGAGGCTGAAAATGACCGCCTGTTGGCCTTGATGGCCAAGAAGGAGGCCCAGTGGGAAGCCGCAAAGGCCGCGTTGTTCGAGCAGTTCCGCTTGGCCATCGAGCGTCAGTTCGGCCCCTCCACCGAAAAGTATCGCGTCGCGCAGGGTGACCTCCTCATCAACGAGGCCGAAGTGGCGGCCGATGAAGAGGATGCCGCCGACCTGGATGTCGTGACCGACGACGATGCGGACGCGACGGCAGAGCCCCGCCAGCCGGCCAAGCGCCGTAGCCGCGGCGGCCGGGTGGCCCTGCCACCCGAACTGCCCCGCGTCGAGGTCGTTCACGAACTGCCTGACGAGGCGCGTCACTGCCGCCACGACGGCACCGAGCTCAAGGAGATCGGTAAAGAAATCAGCGAGGAGCTGCACGTCGTGCCGGCGCGGGTCGAGGTGATCCGCCATGTACGCGTCAAGTACGGCTGCCCGGTCTGCGAAGAAGGCGTGCAGATTGCCCCGGCGCCGGCCAAGCTGCTGCCCAAGAGCAACGCCAGCGCCACGCTGTTGGCCTACGTGGCCACCGCCAAGTACCAGGATGCCTTGCCGCTCTACCGGCAGAGCCAGATCTTTGCCCGACACGGGGCCGAAATCCCACGCAACACCCTGGCGCGTTGGATGGTGCAAACCGGCGATCGGATGGCACCGCTGATCGAGGCGCTACGGCGACACCTACTGCAGGCCCCGCTGATTCATATGGACGAAACCACCCTGCAGGTCAACACCGAAGCCGACCGACCGGCGAGCTCAACGTCCTACATGTGGCTGCAGCGCGGCGGGCCGCCAGGCCAACAGGTGGTGCTGTTCGACTATGACGCCAGCCGAGCCGGACGGGTGCCCATACGCCTGCTGGGTGACTATGCCGGTCGCCTGGTCACCGATGGCTACGAGGGCTATGCCGAAGTCGTACGGCAGAACGGTATCACCCACGCCGGCTGTTGGGCTCACGCGCGCCGCAAGTTCGTCGAGGCTCAGAAAGTGCAGCCCAAGGGCAAGACCGGCAAGGCCGACTGGGCGCTCAACCAGATCCGCAAGCTCTACGCCGTGGAGACACAAGCCAAGACGCTGGATCCCGAAGCGCGCCAGGCGCTGCGCGAGCAGAAGAGCCGCCCACTCATCACCCAGCTACGTAACTGGCTCGACAAATCGGTCAACCAAGTATTGCCGAAAAGCGCGCTGGGCAAGGCGCTGCACTACCTGGATGGCCAGTGGAACCGCCTGACACGATTCCTCGATGACGGCCTGATCCCGCTGGACAACAACCTGGCCGAGAACGCTATTCGTCCCTATGTGGTAGGTCGCAAGAACTGGCTCTTCAGTCACACGCCGAGCGGTGCCCACGCTAGCGCGGCCATCTACAGCCTGATCGAGACGGCCAAGGTCAACGGCCTCTCGCCCTACGAGTACCTGCAGTTCGTGTTCGAGACCCTGCCGATGCTCGGTGAGGATGACGACCTCGACTGCCTGCTCCCTTGGCGTTGGAAAGACACTCTACCGAACTGACTCACGCCGCAACAGATGGGGTTGCTGGACCGCTTAC
>NZ_JABFUC010000038.1 GCF_022341425.1 Billgrantia campisalis
GGCTCTGCCCACCAACCGGCTGAGCCATGCGCTCGACACCGCCATCGCGGCAATTGGCAAGACGCTCTCCTGGCTGTGGATCGCGACCCTGGCCGTCGTGCTGACCAACGTCTTCAGCCGCTTCATCCTCGGCCGCGGCTCCATCGCCCTGGAGGAGATGTCGTGGCACCTGTTCGGCGCCACCATGATCCTGACCCTGGCCTACGCCGTGGTCACCGATGACCATGTGCGCGTCGATGTGCTGCGCGAGAAGTTCTCGCTGCGCTTCCAGGCCTGGGTCGAACTGCTCGGCATCGTGCTGCTGATGCTGCCGATCCTCTATTTCATGATCGACAACCTCATCGAGTACGCCTACCGCTCCTTCGACCGCGGTGAGCGCTCCCAGGCCCCCAGCGGGCTGCCCTATCGCTTCATCATCAAGAGCACGCTGCCCATCGGCATGATCCTGATCGCCATCGCGCTCTCGTCGCGGGCGCTGCGCTGCTGCACCTACCTCTTCCACTTTCCTCGGGAGCTGCACCTGCGTCGCCCGACCGACTTTCGTTAACGCGGATCAGCGAGGATCATCATGGGTCTCGAAGAAATACTCGTCATCGGCATGTTCGCCGGTTTCATGGGGCTGCTGCTGATCGGCTTCCCCGTCGCCTGGTCGCTGGCCGGCATCGGTTTTCTGTTTGCCATCATCGGCCACGTGCTGGTCGAGCACTTCAATGCCGACCTCTGGTTCTCCTGGGGCGGCACCATCGGCGTGCTGGACCGACGCCTCTACGGCATTGTCGCCAACGAGCTGATGGTCGCCCTGCCGCTATTCATCTTCATGGGCATCATGCTCGACCGCTCCGGCATCGCCGAACGGCTGATGAACTCCCTGGTGCGCGTGCTGGGCGGGCTGCGCGGCGGCTATGCGGTGACCGTGGTCATCGTCGGCGTGCTGCTGGCCGCCTCCACCGGCATCGTCGGCGCCTCGGTGGTGCTGCTCGGCATGCTCTCCATCGGCCCCATGCTGCAGGCGAAGTACAACAAGTCGCTGGCCGTGGGCACCGCCTGCTCGGTGGGCACCCTGGGCATCCTGGTGCCGCCGAGCATCATGCTGGTGCTGATGGCCGACCGCCTGGGCACCTCGGAGGCCTCGGTGGGCCGGCTGTTCATGGGCGCGCTGATTCCCGGAATCATGCTGGGCGTGATGTACATCGCCTTTATCCTGATCGCTGCCTACATCAAGAAGGACCTGGCACCGGCGCCGGAGAATCGCAAGCCGCTCAATGCCCGGGCGCTGCTCGAGGTGCTGATCGCCGTGCTGCCGCCCATGGCGCTGATCGTGGCGGTGCTGGGCTCGATTTTCACCGGTTTCGCCACCACCACCGAGGCCTCGGCGGTGGGTGCCCTAGGCGCCATGCTGCTGGCGCTGTTCAGCCGCCGACTCAGCTTCGAGGTAGTATCCAAGGCGCTCTACCAGACCACCCGCACCACGGCCTTCATCTTCGGCATCTTCGTCGGCGCCACCATCTTCGCCGTGGTACTGCGCGGGCTGGGCGGCGACGACGTGATCCGCGATGCCATCACCGGACTGCCCTTCGGCCCCGCCGGGGTGGTGTTGACGATCATGCTGGTGGTGTTCCTGCTGGGCTTCTTCCTCGACTGGGTGGAGATCACCCTGATCATCCTGCCGCTGGTGGCGCCGGTGGTCTTCAGCCTGGGGGTCGACCCGGTGTGGTTTGCCATCTTGTTCGCCATCTGCCTGCAGACGTCCTTCTTGACCCCGCCAGTGGGCTTCGCGCTCTTCTACATCAAGGGGGTCTGCCCGCCAGGCATCACCACCACCGATATCTACAAGGGCGTGGCGCCCTTCGTGGCCATACAGCTGCTGGGGCTGGCGCTGGTGTTCTTCTACGAACCGCTGGCCACCTGGCTCCCCGGCCAGGTGTATAGCGGCCGCTAACGGCATGGCGCGGAGTGCCCCGCGCCATGCCACCGGCCCGGGACACGGCGCCCACTGTCGCAAAACAGTGG
>NZ_JABFUC010000039.1 GCF_022341425.1 Billgrantia campisalis
GTCGGGTAGACCGGGCGATTGCTCGACCCGGCCCCCCACAGATCCGAGCGTGCGCGATTGACGCACTCGGCTCCTCAATCATCAGTTTCGCTGTCAGGTGAACCGGTGAACAATCCTGGCACGCGGCATTGGGAGGATTGACAACAGCTGCGCTGCCTTTTCCCACGAGAACCATCCCTTCTGCGAGCGCCTCCTGAGCCACTTGATCCAGATACGCCGGACCGTGTTGACGAAGCGCTGCAGAGCTTCGATGTTGTTCGTGATCCCGTAGTACGCGTAATGCCCAGTGACCTTTCGACAGAGTTGGCGGTGCTGTTCACGCAGCGGCCGGTGACGGTTGGCTCGGCACCACAGCGAGATTCGCTTGAGGCCGCGCTTGTACCGATCCTTGGCCGTTTTCTGCTTGATGATCCAGCGACCGCGCCGGGATTTTCCCCAGTAGTAGGTAAAGCCCAGGAAGTCGAAGGTCTCGGCACGCTGCTCGCGGTGCGGCCGGAACCGCACCAGCCGGGTCTTGGTCGGGTGCAGGGTCAGGCCGTAGCGCGCGAAGCGCTTGGGCAGCACCTCCAACACCTTGCGGGCATCGGCTTCATTGCTGAACGCCAGGATGGCGTCATCGGCGAACCTCACCGAGAACGCTCGTCCTCGTAGACGCGGCTTGGCGTCTATCTCAAACCACTCGTCCAGCACATAATGGAGGTAGACATTCGCCAGCAGGGGGGAAATCACTCCACCCTGCGGGCTGCCGACTTCTCCCTTCTGCCATTGCCCAGCCTCCAGTACCCCAGCCTTGAGCCACTTGCCGATCAGGCGGAGGATGACACCGTCCTTCACTCGTTGCTGCAGAAACGCCCGTAGGTGCTGGTGGTCGATCGTGTCGAAGAAGGCCTTGATGTCCAGGTCGATGACCCAGGCGCCTCCCATCGACATCAGGTTGTTCCTCACCGCCTCGACAGCCTGATGCGCCGAGCGTCCCGGTCGGAAACCGTACGAGCCGTCCAGAAAGTCGTGCTCGTAGAGCGGTTCCAGCAGGGCCACCACGGCACGCTGCAAGACCTTGTCTTCAAAGGTGGGAATCCCAATCGGCCGTGTGGTGCGCCCATCTCCCTTGGGGATATGGACACGCCGCACCGGCGGCGCTCGGTAGCGACCGCTCTTGGCCCCTTCCAGCAGTCGCTGGATGTTGGCCTCGAAGCCGCGCGCGAAGTCGTCCGCCGTCTGACCATCAATCCCGACCGCACCGTCATGGCGCGTCATCAGGTAGGCCGTCTTCAGCCACTGGGCGTCGATGTAGTGCGCCAGTGACGTGAAGGCACGCTGCGGGAAGCGCTCTGCCAGCGCTGCTATCCGCACTTGTTTCGTGGACATGACCTCCGGTTCCTGTGCACCTGTCATGTTGCCCTCGTGCAGTTCTGATGATTGGCCGCCCCTTCCCTCCAGCGGGTCCCGTCGAGTCGGTTCCCCGCCTTCCTCGGTACTATGAGCGACTCCGACTCCCGCCCTTCCATCCGGCTGGCTCCTTATGGTCGCCTGGCCGTACCCCCTGAGTGCCTGCTGTTTGCTTCCGGCACCGTCAGGCACCACAGCACCGGACCGGGAGCTTTCGCCGCAGGCAGCCCCGCGCCTGTGTCCATACTTCTCGGGGGAGAAGGACGGGCCTCCCAGGTTCCTGGGAAACCCCTATGTGGACATGCCCTGCTCTTCGACCCCGGCGGCCCTTCCCTGCCAAGCCGTACGGCAGGGTCATGTTGCCTTCCAGTTTTTGAAGACTGTCGGCGACCACGAAGATCAACATTTCGAGGCTCAATCACACGGCCTATCCACTCGCTGTCTACGCTTCGCAGCGGCGGTTACCCGACACCACGCAAGACTCGCTACCGGCTGGTGGCTAACCTTGACCGGGTGGGACTTTCACCCACTGGGTTTCAACTCATCCTTTCCACCTCCTCGGTTTCCCGGATGACCAGGCTTTGCCTGGCGCAC
>NZ_JABFUC010000003.1 GCF_022341425.1 Billgrantia campisalis
CTCGAACCTCGAACCTCGAACCTCGAACCTCGAACCTCGAACCTCGAACCTCGAACCTCGAACCTCGAACCTCGAACCTCGAACCTCGAACCTCGAACCTCGAACCTCGAACCTCGAACCTTGAACCTCGAACCTCCTGTTATGCCAATCCCAGCTCGTGGGTGGCCTCCTCGCGCATCTTGAACTTCTGGATCTTGCCGGTGACGGTCATCGGGAACTCATCGACGAACTTCACGTAGCGCGGCACCTTGTAGTGGGCGATCTTGCCTTTGCAGAATTCCTTCAGCTCGTCGCCGGTCAACTGCTGGCCTTCGCTCAACTTGACCCAGGCCATGACCTCCTCGCCGTATTTCTCGTCGGGCACACCGATGACCTGGACATCGGAGATGGCCGGGTGGGTGTAGAGGAAGTCCTCAATCTCGCGCGGATAGATGTTCTCGCCGCCGCGGATGATCATGTCCTTAATGCGCCCGACGATGGCCACGTAGCCCTCTTCGTCCATGGTCGCCAGGTCGCCGGTGTGCATCCAGCCGGCGGCGTCGATGGACTTGTCGGTGGCTTCCGGGTTTTCCCAGTAGCCGAGCATCACGCTGTAGCCGCGGGTACAGAGCTCGCCGGTCTCGCCGCGTGGGACCACGGCGCCGGTTTCCGGACTGACCAGCTTGACCTCCAGGTGGGGATGGATGGTGCCCACGGTGGTCACGCGCTTATCCAGCGGCGCATCGGTCTGGGTCTGGAAGCTCACCGGGCTGGTCTCGGTCATGCCGTAGCAGATGGTGACGTCTTCCATGTTCATCTTGTCGATGACCTGGCGCATCACCTCGATGGGGCAGATCGAGCCGGCCATGATGCCGGTGCGCAGTGTCGAGAGGTCGTACTGGGCGAAGTTCGGGTGCTCCAGCTCGGCGATGAACATGGTCGGCACGCCGTACAGCGCCGTGGCCTTCTCGTCGGCCACCGCCTTGAGGGTCGCCTCCGGCTCGAAGCCGTCGCCCGGATAGATCATGGTGGCGCCGTGGGTCATGCAGCCCAGGTTGCCCATCACCATGCCGAAGCAGTGATAGAGCGGCACCGGGATCACCAGCCGGTCCTTCTCCGAGAAGCCCATGGTGCGGGCGACGAAGAAGCCGTTGTTGAGGATGTTGTGGTGGGAGAGGGTGGCGCCCTTGGGGGCCCCCGTGGTGCCTGAGGTGTACTGGATGTTGATCGGCTCGTCGAACTGCAGGGTCGCCTGGATCTCGGCCAGGTGCTCGGCGGAGACCTCGTCGGCATGGGCGAGCATGCTCTGCCAGCTGAACATGCCGGTCAACGCCCGGTCGGCGTCGAGGCAGATCACCCGCTTGAGCTCCGGCAGCTTGGCGCTGGTGAAGGTACTCGGTGCGCCGTCGCGCAGCTCTGGGGCCAGTTCGGCGAGGGTGGCGACATAGTCGGAGGCCTTGAACTTGCCCTGCAGGATCAACGTCGAGGTGCCGGACTGCTTGAGCGCGTACTCCAGCTCATGGGTGCGGTAGCTGGGATTGATGTTGACCAGCACCGCGCCGATCTTGGCGGTGGCGAACTGGGTGATGGTCCACTCGGCGCAGTTGGGCGACCAGATGCCCACCCGGTCGCCCTTGTTGACCCCCAGCGCGAGCAGGGCGCGGGCCGCCTGATCCACCGCCTGCTGTAGCTCCTTCCAGGTGTAGCGCTGGTTCTGATGCAGGCTCAGCAGGGCGTCGCCGTCGGGAAAGCGTGAGACCGTCTCGTCGAAGCAGTCGCCGATGGTCTGGCCCTTGAGAGGCGTGTCGCTGGTGCCGCTGACATAGCTGTTCTGGACGTGTTGGCGTGTCATCGTAGTACCCGTCTTGTTGTTGCGAAAGCGTGAAACTCGATTGTGTCGCTGGGCGCCTCGCCCTCGCTCGAGCGGACCCCGGCTGCAATGTTCGGGGTGGAGCCGTCACCCGGCAGGCGGTTGCTCAGTGCGACGGCGGGTCCTGGTCGAGCCGGCCGAGGACGTCGCGGGCGCGCGCCTCGACGTCATCGAGTTCGCGCTGCATCAGGCGAATGTCCTCGAGTTGACGCTCCATGTTGTGGCGCTTGTCGGCGAGGATCTCCAGCAGTCGCTTGAGCTGACGCGCGTTGCCGTCGGGCATGGCGTCGTACATCTCGATGACTTCGCGAATCTCGGCCAGGGAGAAGCCCAGTCGCTTGCCGCGCAGCGTCAGTTTCAGGCGCACCCGATCTTTTTCGTGATAGATGCGGGTCTGGCCGCGACGTTCCGGCGCCAGCAGACCTTCCTGCTCGTAGAAGCGGATGGTGCGCGGGGTCACCTCGAACATCCGGGCCAGTTCACCAATGGCGTAGGTGCGGCGCTGCCGTGGCAGGGTGCCGTTGACCGGGGGAGTGGCTTCCGGTTTGAGTGTGCTCATCGCTACCTTCCTGTGACTGGGCGGGCCGTCCTGCGGTCTTGCTCCACCTAAACCGCAACACTAGACGACGTTGACGTTAACGTAAAGTGCTTGTCGACCAAGGGTGGAGTACGTTAAAACCTAGCAAGTGCTAGGTTGGTAGGGCCGGGCCGGCTACTGACAGTCCGCCGATGTTCTACCAAGCTGTTGTTTCCAGAACCCTGAATTGTTTCTAGGGCTCTGAAGCGTTTCCTGACCCTTGAAGCCGCAACCATGAGGATACCCCGATGGATTTCTCTCTGACCGATGACCAGAAGGCGCTAGTCCAGGCGGCTGCCGACTTCTCCAAAGCCGAGCTGGCGGACCATGCCGCGGAGTGGGATGCCACCTCGCATTTCCCGGTCGATGTCATTCGCCGTGCCGGAGAAGCGGGGTTCCTCGGCATCTATACACCAGAGGAGCAGGGGGGCATGGGGCTGTCCCGCCTGGATGCCTCGCTGATCTTCGAACAGCTTTCCCAGGGCTGTATCGCCACCACCGCTTATTTGACCATTCACAACATGGTCACCTGGATGATGGCTACCTGGGGAGAGGATGCGCTGCGTGAGCGCTTCGTGCCGGGCATGATAGCAGGCGAGCTGCTGGGGTCGTACTGTCTGACCGAGCCTGGCTCGGGCTCCGATGCTGCCAGCCTGCGCACCAAGGCCGTGCGTGACGGCGACGACTACCTGATCAGCGGCTCCAAGATGTTCATTTCGGGGGCCGGCGCCACCGATATGCTGGTGGTGATGGCGCGTACCGGTGAACCTAACAGTGGCGCGGCGGGCGTATCGGCCATCGCCGTGCCGGCCGATGCCGCCGGCATCGAGTACGGCAAGAATGAAGAGAAGATGGGCTGGAAGAGCCAGCCGACTCGTCTGATCAGCTTCGACAACGTGCGCGTGCCGGTGGCCAATCGTCTGGGCGCCGAGGGCGAGGGCTTCAAGCTGGCCATGAAGGGGCTTGACGGCGGTCGTCTGAATATTGCCAGCTGTTCCCTGGGTGCCGCCCAGCAGGCCCTGACCCTGGCTCGCGACTACATGGCCGACCGCAAGCAGTTCGGTCGCGAGCTTTCGAGCTTCCAGGCGCTGCAGTTCAAGCTCGCCGACATGGCCACCGAGCTGACCGCGGCGCGGCTGATGGTGCGTCATGCCGCCTGGCGCCTCGACCACAACGACCCCGAGGCCACTGTCTACTGTGCCATGGCCAAGCGGCATGCCACCGACATGGGGTTCACGCTGTGCAACGACGCCCTTCAGCTGCACGGTGGCTACGGCTATATCAAGGAGTACCCGCTGGAGCGCCTGGTGCGCGATACCCGGGTGCATCAGATTCTCGAGGGCACCAACGAGATCATGCGCGTGATCGTGGCCCGCCGCCTGCTGGCGGACGGCGTGATCGAGGCGCTTCAATAACTATCAGGACAAAAACAGTCAGGAGACATTCGCATGACGGATCTTGCGGTCATCTTCGATGAACTGCCCACCCGGGACGGGGGCCGAATCGGCGTGGCCACCCTCAACGCCCCCAAGTCGCTCAACGCCCTGTCGCTGGAGATGGCTCAGCAGCTATTGGCCAAGCTCGACGCCTGGGCGGTGGATCGCAGCGTGGTGGCGGTATGGCTGGAGGGCGCCGGTGACAAGGCCTTCTGTGCGGGCGGCGATATCGTCGCGCTGTATCGCTCCATGACCGAGGAGGGCGAGAATCGTGGTGCCGGGCGCGACAGCGTCTTCGCCGAGACCTACTTCACCGCCGAATATCGCCTCGACTACCGGATCCACACCTATCCTAAGCCGCTGCTGCTGTGGGGCGACGGTATCGTGATGGGCGGCGGCCTGGGCCTGATGGCGGGGGCTTCCCAGCGGCTGGTCACCGAAACCACGCGGATCGCCATGCCGGAGATCACCATCGGCCTGTATCCCGATATCGGGGCGAGTTGGTTTCTCAACCGCATGCCGACCGGGGTCGGCGCCTACCTGGGGCTGACCGGTGCCCAGCTCAATGCCCGTGATGCGCTGGACCTGGGCATGGCCGACCACTTCGTGCCGCGGGAATGCCGCGAGGCGCTGCTGGAGGCGCTTGCCGAGGCGGACTACGGCACGCGCAGCCTGCGGGATCTGCGCGCCGGTGTGCAGACGGCCCTCGACGAGATGGAGGATCGCGCCCAGGCGCCCGAGCCTCAGGTGTGGCCGCGCCTCGATCATATTCAGGCGCTGGTGGGGCAGGTGGATGCCGCCAGCGCGGTGCAGCGCATCCTGCACGATGCCCCCGAGGATGCCTGGCTCGCCGCCAATCGGGCGCGCCTCGAGGCGGGCAGCCCGATGAGTGCGCACCTGGTCTGGCGCATGCTCGAGCGACACGCCCATACCAGCCTGGCCGACGCCTTCCGCGATGAGCTGAACCTCTCGGTGCAGTGCTGCCGTCAGGGCGATATCGCCGAGGGGGTGCGGGCGCTGTTGATCGACAAGGACAAGATGCCGCGCTGGCAGCATGCGGATGCGGCCAGCGTGCCGGAGGCCGATATCCAGGCGCTGATGACGCCGATGTGGAGCGATGAGGCGCATCCGCTGCGGGATCTTGGCTATGGGCAGCGGGTCAGCTGATGTCTGGCCCAGGCTCAAAAACGCGATACGACCACAATCAATAACGACATTCAGGAGCCACACGCATGAAAATCGCCTTCATTGGTCTAGGTAACATGGGCGCGCCGATGGCGACCAACCTGGTCAAGGCCGGCCACGAGGTCGGCGTCTTCGACCTGGTCGATAGCGCCATGAAAGCGCTGGAAGCGGCCGGTGCCCAGGCCTGTGCCAGCGCCCAGAGCGCTGCCAGCGGCGCCGAGGTGATCATCTCGATGCTGCCGGCCGGCCAGCATGTGCGCCGCCTCTATCTGGGGCGCGACGAGTCACCGGGGCTGTTCGATGCCCTGGAAGGCAAGCCGCTGATCATCGATGCCTCCACCATCTCGCCGGACGATGCCCGCTTTGTCGGCGACGCTGCGGCCAAGCGCGGCCTGACCTATCTGGACGCGCCGGTCTCCGGCGGGGTGGGCGGCGCCCAGGCGGGCACCCTGACCTTTATCGTGGGCGGCGACGCGGCCGGTTTCGAGCAGGCCAAACCGGTGCTCGAGGGCATGGGCAAGAACATCTTCCACGCCGGTGGCATCGGCGCCGGCCAGGTGGCCAAGATCTGTAACAACATGCTGCTGGGCATCCTGATGAGCGGTACCGCCGAGGCCCTGGGGCTGGGGGTCAAGAATGGGCTCGACCCGGCGGTGCTCTCTGAGATCATGAAGCAGAGCAGCGGCGGCAACTGGGCGCTCAACGTCTACAATCCCTGGCCGGGTGTGATGGAGGGCTCGGCGGCCTCCCGCGACTATCAGGGCGGCTTTCTGACCGATCTCATGGCCAAGGACCTGGGCCTGGCCTGGGAGCTGGCGCTGGGCTCCAAGGCCACCGTGCCCATGGGCTCCCAGGCCCGCAACCTGTTCGCCCTGCACGCCGCCCAGGGCAATGGCCAGCTCGACTTCTCCAGTATTCAGAAGCTCTATCGCGCGGGGGAAGAGGATTGAAGGGAGAGGGCTTCCTTCAATGCGGTAGTTGAGACCTTGTGAGAGCGCGGCCAGGCGCCCCGGCAAGGCGCCTTTTGGCACGGCTTCGGGAAACGGGCACAATCGTGTGCCCGTTTTCCGTCGAGAGCCCAGATGAGCGTACCCACACCCCCGACTTCAGCCGCAGCGCCGCGCCGGCCGGTCCGCCGCGAACTCCTCGAAGGCCCGATTGCCCTGACCCTGCTGCGCAAGAGCCTGCCGGTGGCCGCGGGCATGATCGCGATGCTCAGCTTCAACCTGGTCGACGCCTGGTTCATCGCCCGCCTGGGCACCGAGCCGCTGGCGGCGGTCTCGTTTACCTTTCCGGTGGTGTTCACGGTGATCAGCCTGGCCATCGGACTGGGCATCGGCACCTCGGCGGTGGTGGGGCGGCGCCTGGGGCAGGGGGATCTCGACACGGTGCGCCGCCGCGCGACCGATGCCGCACTGCTGGCGCTGGCCGTGGGGCTGGGCGTTAGCCTGCTGGGCCTGGCGACCCTGGAGCCGCTGTTCCGCCTGCTCGGCGCCGACGCCGCCCTGATGCCCCATGTGCGCGACTACATGGGCATCTGGTACCTGGGCGCCGCCATGGTGATCGTGCCCAGGGTGCTCAACAGCGTGCTGCGCGCCCAGGGCAACACCCTGATTCCGGGGCTGATGATGGCCCTGGCGGCGCTGCTCAACGGTCTGCTCGACTGGCTGCTGATCTTTGGCAAGGGGCCCTTTCCGGCCCTCGGCGTCCAGGGGGCGGCGCTGGCCACGGTGCTCAGCTGGGGACTGATGACCCTGGCTCTGCTGTGGCAGCGCGAGCTGCGCGATTGCCTGGACCTGCGTCGGATGAGCGGGGCGGAGCTGCTTGCGTCCTGGCGGGAGCTGTCGCGGATCGCCCTGCCGGCGGCCATCACCAGCGTGTTCACCCCGCTGGCCATGGCGGTGCTTACCCGTATCGTGGCCGGCCACGGCCATCCTGCCGTGGCCGCCTTCGGGGTGGGCACACGCATCGATGCCATCGCCCAGATCGCCGTGCTGGCGCTTTCCATGACGCTGCCACCGCTGGTCAGTCAGAACCTGGGCGCCGGCCAACCCGAGCGGGTGCGTCGCGCCATCCTCGGCTGCTTCCTGTTCGTGCTGGTGTGGCAGTTCGGCGTCTGGCTGCTGCTGCAGGCCCTGGCCCCCTGGCTGGTGGGCAGCTATGCCGAGGGTGAGGCCATGGCCGGCGTGCTGCGCTCCTTCCTGTGGTGGGTACCGCTGGGCCTGGGTGCCCAGGGCGTGGTGATCCTGGCGGTCTCATCACTCAATGCGCTGCATGAACCCGCTCGCGCCATGCGGCTATCGGTGATACGGCTGTTCGTGCTGAGCGTGCCGCTGGCCTGGCTGGGCGGCTGGCTGATTGGCACCAGCGGAATCTTCCTCGGCATGCTGATCGCCAATGCGGTGATGGCGATGCTCGCCTGGTGGCAGCTGCGGCGTCGGCTCGATGTGATCCCCGTCGGCTGAGCGAAATCGGGCCACGACGAAAGAAAACTTGCGCCGGGGGGTTGGCAGTGTCGGCTTATTGGTCTACATTTTAAAAAAATGTAGAAATTAAATCAGGAGCCCGCCATGAGTCAGATCACCCCCGTCACCTGGGAAGACCCCTTCCGCCTGATCGACCAGCTCGACGAAGACGAGCGCATGGTCCACCGGACCGCCCACGACTACTGCCAGGAGAAGCTGCTGCCGCGGGTGCTGGAAGCCAACCGTCACGAGGTCTTCCATCGTGAGATCATGAACGAGATGGGCGAGCTGGGCCTGCTCGGTGCCACCATCGACGGCTACGGCTGTGCCGGCATGAACTACGTCAGCTACGGCCTGATCGCCCGGGAGGTGGAGCGGGTCGACTCCGGCTACCGCAGTGCCATGAGCGTCCAGTCGAGCCTGGTGATGTACCCCATCCATGCCTTCGGCAGCGAGGCCCAGCGCGAGAAGTACCTGCCCAAGCTGGCCAGCGGTGAGTGGGTCGGCTGCTTCGGCCTCACCGAGCCGGACTTTGGCTCCGACCCGGGCGGCATGGTGACCCGCGCCACCCGCACCGACGGCGGCTGGCGTCTCAACGGCACCAAGACCTGGATCACCAACTCCCCCATCGCCGACGTCTTCGTGGTGTGGGCCAAGGACGATGAAGGCGTGATCAACGGCTTCATCCTCGAAAAGGGCATGCAGGGGCTGTCGGCGCCGAAGATCGAGGGCAAATTCAGCCTGCGCGCCTCCATCACCGGCCAGATCGCCATGCAGGACGTGGAGGTCTCCGATGACCAGCGCCTGCCCAATGTCACCGGGCTCAAGGGACCCTTCTCCTGCCTCAACCGGGCGCGCTTCGGCATCGCCTGGGGGGCCATGGGCGCCGCCGAGGCGTGCTGGCATGCCGCGCGTGACTACACCCTGGAGCGCAAGCAGTTCGGCCGCCCGCTGGCCGCCAATCAGCTGATCCAGAAGAAGCTCGCCGACATGCAGACCGAGATCGCCCTCGGCCTTCAGGCGGCGCTGCGGGTCGGGCGCATGATCGACGACGGCCAGCTGGTGCCCGAGGCGATCTCGCTGATCAAGCGCAACAACTGCGGCAAGGCGCTGGATATCGCCCGGGTGGCGCGTGACATGCACGGCGGCAACGGTATCGCCGACGAGTACCACGTGATTCGCCACATGATGAACCTCGAGGCGGTGAACACCTATGAGGGCACCCACGACGTCCATGCGCTGATTCTGGGGCGGGCCCAGACCGGACTGCAGGCCTTTACTGGCTGATCTACTAGGACGATACAAGCTGTCGATAACGAGGGGCACCGGGGGCAGGTCGAAGAGGAGGTCCGATTCCAGGGGTGAGGAGCACTGCTCCGAACGGGCTGGCCATGGATGGCCAGCACCGGCCCTGCAAGCGGAGCGGGACGCGAGAGCGCCGCAGGGAATCGGTAGCGTACAGGGAGGTATTCACAGCGCCTCCTCGCAGGCCTGCCGCCGGATCAGCCCCGAGTGAGCAAGGAGCTCAAGATGAGCGGACCGCTGGACGGTATCACGGTGCTCGATATGTCGCGGGTTCTGGCGGGCCCCTGGGCCGGTCAGCTGCTCGCCGACCTGGGTGCGCGGGTGATCAAGATCGAGCATCCCCAGCGCGGTGACGATACCCGCGGCTGGGGGCCGCCCTGGCTGGCCGAGGGCGATGACCTGGAGACCACCGCCGCCTACTACCTCTGCGCCAACCGTGGCAAGCAGTCGCTGGCGGTGGATATCGCCAGCGAGAGGGGGCAGGAGCTGATTCGACAGCTGGCCGAAGGGGCCGACATTCTGCTCGAGAACTTCAAGGTCGGGGGGCTGGCCAAGTACGGGCTCGACTACGCCAGCCTTCGCGAACGCAATTCGCGGCTGATCGGCTGTTCCATCACCGGCTTCGGCCAGGATGGACCCTATGCCCACCGGGCCGGCTATGACTTCATGATCCAGGCCATGGGCGGGCTGATGAGCATCGGCGGTGAGCCGGACGGCATGCCGATGAAGACTGGGGTGGCGATCACCGACGTGATGACCGGCCTCTATGCCACTATCGGGGTGCTGGCGGCCCTGCAGGAGCGCTCCCGCACCGGCGTGGGGCGCCATGTGGACGTGGCGCTGCTCGACGTCCAGGTGGCGGCGCTGGCCAACCAGGCCCTCAATGCCCTGGTCAGCGGGCAGTCGCCCCAGCGTCACGGCAACGCTCACCCCAATATCGTGCCCTATCAGGCCTTCGCCTGTACCGATGGCTACCTGGTGCTCACCGTGGGCAACGATAGCCAGTTCGCCCGTCTGGCGCGCCTGCTTGGCCACCCCGAGTGGTCCGCGGATCCGGCCTATGCCACCAACGCGGCGCGGGTCGGCAATCGCGAGGTGCTGGTGCCGATGATCCAGGCGATCTTTCGCACCCGCGAGCGCGACGACTGGCTGGCCGAGCTGGAGGCGAGTGGTATTCCGGCCGGCCCCATCAACACCCTCACCGAAGTGTTCGACGACCCTCAGGTTCGTCATCGCGGCATGCAATGCACCCTGAAGCGCGGCGAGCTCGACGTGCCCCAGGTGGCCAATCCCCTGCGCTTCGACGGCGAGACGGCCACCAGCGAGGTGGCGCCGCCCAGGCTCGGGCAGGACAGCGACACGATACTGGCCGAGATGGGGCTCACCTCGGATGATATTGCCCGCCTCCGGCGGGAAGGGGTAGTGAGATAGGAACGAGGAACAAGGGACGAGGGGCGAGGAACGGAACCTGACAAGCCGGTATTGCCGGCGACAGACTGCCTTGCTCCTTGCTCCTTGCTCCTTGCTCCTTGCTCCTTGCTCCTTGCTCCTTGCTCCTTATCTGGGTGAGAAGCGCCGCGTCAGCCCCGTTTCGGCGATCATCCGGGTAGAGATCTCCTCCACCGAGAAGCGGGTGGTGTCGATATAGGGGATATGCAGCTGGCGGTACAGCGCCTCGGCCTGCCCCACCTCCTGGGCACACTGGTCCATGGAGCTGTAGCGACTGTTGGGGCGGCGCTCATGGCGGATTGCCGCCAGGCGGCGCGGGTCGATGGTCAGCCCGAACAGCTTGTGGCGATGCTGGGCCAGCGCCTTGGGCAGCTTGAGAGTGCCATCCTCGTCCTGGTCGTCCTCGGTGAGCGGGTAGTTGGCGGCGCGGATGCCGAACTGCAGCGCCAGGTAGAGCGAGGTAGGGGTCTTGCCGCAGCGCGAGACGCCGACCAGGATCACGTCCGCCTTGTCGTACTGATGGGTGCGCGCACCGTCGTCGTTGTCCAGGGCGAAGTGCACCGAGTGGATGCGGTCCATGTAGACGTCATCGCGGCCGATGGAGTGGGTGCGGCCCACGCTGTAGGTGGAGCGGGTGGCCAGCTCCTCCTCCAGCGGCTTGAGAAAGGTCGAGAAGATGTCGATCTTGAAACCGGTGGCCTCGCGGATCACCCCGCGGATCGTCTCGTCGACGATGGTATCGATGATGATCGGCTCCTGGCCGTCGCGTACCGCCGTGGCGTTGATCACCTCCACCAGGGTGCGCGCCTTGTCCACCGAGTCGATATACGGCTTGGTGAGCATGCGGATATCGACGTTCTCGAACTGGGCCAGCAGGCTGCGGCCCAGGGACTCGGCGGTGATGCCGGTGCCGTCGGAAATGAAGAAGGCGGTACGGGTCATGGCGATGAGGCTTTCATGGCGAAGGGCAGGCGTCCATTGTCGTGGCAGACGGCCGTGCGGGCAAGCCGGCGCCGAGCGGCACGCAGCGGCGCCCACTACAGGAATCGGGCGATAGCGGCCACTGTTGTAAAAATCCTCCAGTGACTTCGATGTTAGACCAATGGCGAATATGGCGTCTTGCCGGTATGGTGGCGACCATCGCAATTGATGGCCGAGTGCCTCGGCATCGAAGATCAAGGGGGTCTCGTGGAAGCTTACATCCTGTGGTTCGATCAGCTCGGCATGGACGACGTGGAGCGCGTCGGTGGCAAGAACGCCTCGCTCGGCGAGATGATCTCCAACCTGTCGGGAGCCGGGGTCACCGTGCCCGGTGGCTTCGCCACCACCGCCCACGCCTATCGTGAGTTCCTCGCCCATGAGGGGCTCAACGAACGGATCAATCAGGCCCTTTCGCGTCTCGATGTGGACGACGTGGGCGAACTGGCCCGGGTCGGTGCCGAGATCCGCCAGTGGGTCATCGACACCCCGCTGCCGCCCGCCTTCGAGGCCGCCCTGCGCGACGCCTACGACACCCTGGTCGCCCAGCACCCCAATCTCAAGGCGGCGGTGCGCAGCTCGGCCACCGCCGAGGATCTGCCGGACGCCTCCTTCGCCGGCCAGCAGGAGACCTTCCTCAACATCGAAGGCTTCGACAACATCAAGCGGGCGGTCCACGAGGTGTTCGCCTCGCTGTTCAACGACCGCGCCATCTCCTATCGGGTGCATCGCGGCTACGCCCACGAGAATGTCGCGCTCTCCGCTGGCGTCCAGAAGATGGTGCGCTCCGAGACCGGCGCCAGTGGGGTGATGTTCACCCTGGACACCGAGTCCGGCTTCCGTGACGCGGTCTTCGTTACCGCCTCTTGGGGCCTGGGCGAGACGGTGGTGCAGGGCGCGGTCAACCCCGACGAATTCTACGTGCACAAGCCGACGCTCGCCGCCGGACGCCCCGCGGTGCTGCGCCGTAACCTCGGCTCCAAGCTGATCAAGATGGTCTACGGCGACGATGCCAGCGCCGGCAAGTCGGTGGCCACCGTGGACGTGCCGCTCAAGGATCGTGGCCGCTTTTGCATCAACGACGACCAGGTCATGGCCCTGGCCCGCCAGGCGGTGACCATCGAGCAGCACTACGGCCGTCCCATGGATATCGAATGGGCGCTCGACGGCGACGACGGCGAGCTCTACATCGTCCAGGCCCGCCCAGAGACGGTGGTTTCCCAGCAGGAGGGCGGCAAGCTGGAGCGCTTCCACCTGCGCGAGAAGGGCCGCACCCTGGTGGCCGGTCGCGCCATCGGCCAGCGCATCGGTCGCGGCGCGGTCAAGATCATCCTCTCCCCGGACGAGATGAACAAGGTCAAGCCCGGCGACGTGCTGGTCACCGACATGACCGACCCCGACTGGGAGCCGATCATGAAGCGCGCCTCGGCCATCGTCACCAACCGTGGCGGGCGCACCTGTCACGCGGCGATCATCGCTCGCGAGCTGGGCATTCCGGCGGTGGTGGGCTGCGGCGATGCCACCGAGGCGCTGGATGACGGCCGCGACGTCACCGTCTCCTGCGCCGAGGGCGATACCGGCCACGTTTACGAGGGGCTGCTGGACTTCGACTGCAAGGTCTCAAGCGTCGACGCCATGCCCGAGATCCCCTTCAAGATCATGATGAACGTGGGCAATCCGGACCGCGCCTTCGGCTTCGCCGGGCTGCCCCATGCCGGGGTGGGCCTGGCGCGGCTGGAGTTCATCATCAACCGCATGATCGGCGTGCACCCCAAGGCGCTGCTGGAGTATGAGACCCTGCCGCTGGAGCTGCAGCAGACCATCGACCTGCGCACCGCCGGCTACGCCGACCCGGTCAGCTTCTACGTCGACAAGCTGGTCGAAGGCATCTCAACCCTGGCCGCGGCCTTCCATCCCCAGCGGGTGATCGTGCGGCTGTCCGACTTCAAGTCCAACGAGTACGAAAACCTGATCGGCGGCAAGCTCTACGAGCCCGGCGAAGAGAATCCCATGCTCGGCTTCCGCGGGGCGTCACGCTATATCTCCGATGCCTTCCGCCCCTGCTTCGAGCTGGAGTGTCAGGCGCTCAAGCGCGTGCGTGACGAGATGGGCCTGGACAACGTCGAGATCATGGTGCCCTTCGTGCGCACCACCGAGGAGGCGCGCGAGGTCGTCGAGCTGCTGGCGGCCAACGGCCTGAAGCGCGGCGAGGGCGGGCTCAAGGTGATCATGATGTGTGAGCTGCCGGCCAACGCCCTGCTGGCCGATGAGTTCCTGGAGCACTTCGACGGCTTCTCCATTGGCTCCAACGACCTGACCCAGCTCACCCTGGGGCTGGACCGCGACTCCGGCATCGTCGCCCACCTCTTCGACGAGCGTAACCCGGCGGTCAAGAAGCTGCTGGCCATGGCCATCCAGGCCTGCAAGGCCCAGGGCAAGTACGTGGGCATCTGCGGCCAGGGCCCCTCCGACCATCCGGATCTGGCCAAATGGCTGATGGAGCAGGGCATCGATTCCGTCTCCCTGAACCCGGATGCGGTGCTCGAGACCTGGTTCATGCTGGCCGGCGAAACCATCGCCTAAGCGGAAGACTATCGCCTAAGCGGCAAGCGGGCTTTACAGCACCCGGCTGATCCCACTCAGCCGGGTGCTGTTTGTTCAGGCTCGTCTATGCTGAGACTCACCCTGTTCGACGACGAGCTGTCACACGGAGCGTTTCGCCATGATGAGTCCCTGGGTCTTACGTTCACGGCAGCGGCTGGTGCCGCTGGCCGCCGCCCTGATGCTGGGCCTGCCGCTCTCGGTTCACGCCGAGGTGGCCTTCGATTACGACATGCCGGAGATCGCCCCCGAGGTAGCCTCGGATTACGAGGAGAAGCCGGGTTGGGCCACCGAGCGCTTTGCCGTGGCCGCGGCCAATCCGCTGGCCACCGATGCCGGCTACCAGGTGCTCAGGGCCGGCGGCAACGCCGTCGATGCGGTGGTGGCGGTGCAGATGGTGCTGACGCTGGTCGAGCCCCAGTCCAGCGGGATTGGCGGTGGCGCCTTCTTGATGCATTACGACGGTGAGACGGTCAGCGCCTTCGACGGCCGTGAAACGGCACCGAGCGCGGTGGACGGCAGCCTCTTCCTGGACGACAGCGGCGAGCCGCTGGACTTCATGGACGCCGCCGCCAGCGGCCTCTCGGTGGGCGTGCCGGGCACCGTGCGCATGCTCGAGCTGGCCCACGCCGAGCACGGCCGACTACCCTGGGCGCAGTTGTTCGGCCCGGCCATTGCCCTGGCCGAACAGGGTTTCCCGGTGAGCCGCCGCTTGCATACCAGCCTCGCCGAGGAGCAGCACCTGCGCGACGACCCCTTGGGCGGCGCCTTCTACTACCCCGACGGCGAAGCCCTGGCGGTGGGCCATGAGCTGCGTAACCCGGCCCTGGCGGCCATCCTGCGTGAGATCGCCGAGCACGGAAGCGCCGCCCTGCACGAGGGCCCCATCGCCGAGGACCTGGTGGAACGGGTGCGTTCTCACCACACCCGGCCTGGGGCGCTCGGCCTGGAGGATCTGGCCGGCTACGAGGCAAAGCGCCGCGAGCCCCTGTGCGGTGACTGGAAGGCCTACACCCTGTGCGGCTTCCCGCCCCCCTCGTCGGGGCAGCTGACCATCATGCAGATTCTCGGCATTCTCGAGCACCTGCCCGAACTGGAGGCGCCGGTCGCCGATGGCCTTCCCAGCGAGCCCTGGCTCCACCAGTTCCTCGAGGCCTCGCGGCTCGCCTTCGCCGATCGCGGCCTCTATATCGCTGACCCCGACTTTGTTGAGGCCCCGGGGAGCGATTGGGCCACCCTGTTCGATCCGGACTACCTGGCCAGCCGCGCCGAGCTGATCGGCGAGCAGAGCATCGGCAGCGGCAACGCCGAACCCGGCAATCCCGCCGCCTTGGCCACCGCCTGGGCGATTCAGCCCGAGCAGCCGGAGTACGGCACCAGCCATATCAGCATCATCGATGAGCAGGGCAATGCCATCGCCATGACCACCACCATCGAGGCCGCCTTCGGCGCGCGCATCCTCGCCGACGGCAGCACCGGCCTGGCGGGCGGCTACCTGCTCAACAATGAGCTCACCGACTTCTCCTTCAGCCCCACGGACGCCGAGGGCACGCCAATCGCCAACCGGGTGGAGCCCGGCAAGCGTCCCCGTTCGAGCATGAGCCCGACGCTGGTCTTCGAGCGCGACAGCGGTGAGCTGGTGGCAAGCCTCGGCTCGCCGGGCGGCGCGGCGATCATCCACTACACCGCCAAGGCGCTGGTGGCGATGCTCGACTGGGGGCTCAATGCCCAGGAGGCGCTCGATCTGCCCCACGCCATCACCCTCGGTGGGCCGGCCTTCCTGGAGGAGGGGCGCTTCCCCGCCGCGACCCTTGAGGCCCTCAACGCCCGCGGTCACGACGCCAGCGAACGCGAACTGGTCAGCGGCCTGCAGGCGCTGCAGGTGACCGAAACGGGCCTGTTCGGCGGCGCCGACCCGCGGCGTGAAGGTGTGGTGATGGGGGAATAGGAACGAGGTTCGAGGTTCAAGGTTCGAGGAAGTCCCTAGGCCCTCGAACCTCGTCCCTCGCTCCTCTTACCTTATTGCCTCAGCCAGTTGCGCAGCTTGACCAGCAGCAGGGCGCCGTCGCTGAGTTCGCGGCGCTCGTCGATCAGCTCGCGCAGGCGGTCCGGGTAGTCGGTGATGATGGCATCCACGCCGAGGTCGATCATCTCGGACATCCGGGCGCGGTCGTTCACCGTCCAGGCGTGCACCTCGTAGCCGAACTGGCGCGCCAGGCGAATCTCGCTGTCGGTGATACGGTTGTGGCGCAGCCCCAGGGCGTCGAAACCGCGCCGCTCCAGGGTGCCGGGCATGACCAACTGAGCCAGCAGGGTGACCCGAAGCTCGGGCTCGCGCTGCTTGATCTCGTCCACCACCCAGGGCGACATCACCGCCAGGCGGGTTTCCGCGGCGACGTCGATATCGCCGCAGTGCGCGGTGGGGGCGCCGTCGGGCACGCCATCGTGGCACAGCTGCCGGGACGCCGACTCGCGCTCCAGCGCCCGCAGCACCCCCTCCACCAGCTCGATCTCGCTGCCGGGGTCGGGCTTCATGTCGATCATCAGCGCACTCCTGCCGCGCACCGTGGCCAGGGCCTCCTCGAGGGTGGGGATGTGTTCGCCGATAAAGGCATCGCCGAACCAGCTGCCCACGTCCACCCGCTGGAGTTCTTCCAGGGTCAGGTCGCGAACGTTGCGTGGGTCGCCGGCCAGGCGCTGCAGGCTGCGGTCGTGATAGAGCACCACTGCACCGTCGGCGCTGAGTCGCACATCGATCTCCACGTAGTGGGCGCGGTCCAGGATGGCCTGTTCCACCGCGGCCAGGGTGTTCTCGGGCGCCACCATGGAACTGCCGCGGTGGGCGATGATCGTCACCTCGTCGCGCAGTTCGAAGCTGTTGACGATCCACCAGGCCTGGCTCAGGGCGAACACGATCACCCCCAGCTCCACGCCCCAGGCCAGCCGCCCCGGGTGGGCGTCCGGCGGCGGCGCGGGGGGGCGCGGCTCGCGGTGGACCAGGCGCAGGTAGAGGCAGGCCGAGAGTAGGGCGTTGGCGGCGATACCCACGAAGGCGATGGCCAGGGTCACCAGCACGTAGCCGGTGAGATAGCCGAGCATCGCCGGAATGAGTACGGCGTTGCGCTCGGGTAGCCACCACAGCATGGGGGTGAACAGTCGGTCGAAGACCCAGGTGGCCGCCACCGGCAGGGCAATGATCACCAGCAGCAGCGAGATCACCGCCACGGCCACCTGCCCCTGGCGGCCGCGGGTCAGCTCGCGGCTGCGGGCCAGTGCCCGGCGCGGCGAAATGGGCTCCAGGGTGACCAGCGGTAGGGCCAGGATCCAGCGGAAATAGAGAGTGGCGGCGACGAAGGCCCAGCCCGCCACCAGGGGCAGCGCCACGGCCAGGAAGTACCACAGCGCCGTGGGACGCACGCGCTGGACGTAGTAGGGGTCCAGCCCGCCGAGAAACACGCCGTAGAGCCAACCCAGCAGCAGTGCCAGCGGCACGATCAGCAGCAGGTGCGTGCCGACCTGCAGGACCACCAGCCCGGCCAGGGCGGGCAGGCGCCGCAGGGTCTGCCATAGCGCCACGAAGGCCAGGCGGTAATGGTTATCCTGGCGGCGAATGGCCACCAGGATCATGCCCGCCTGCTGGGCATAGAGCACCAGGAAGAACAAGCCGATGGCGGCCAGCGCCCACAGCACGCCGCCGGGGCTCAGCAGCAGGTCGAGCAGATCGGCGTTGGTGATCACCGGCCGGTCGAAGCGGCCCAGCAGGTGGGTCAGGGTCCAGGCACCCGCCGGGAGCAGCAGGCTCGAAGCCAGCAGCGTGAAGAATAGGTGGTAGGCCACCAGCGGCCGCAGGTGCTCACGCAGGCTGCGCAGTAGATCCACACTGAGCGAACTCAGCGACAGCATGGCGAGATCAACGAGAGCAATATCATGCCATTAGAGTGGCACCCATCGAGCGGGAAGGGCAAGGTGACGGATGGCCGGCCTTGCCCCGAGGGTGTCGGTCACCCCTCCAGCGGCAGGCGCTCCTCGGCGACCAGGATGCCGTTGTTGTCGGCGTAGAGCCACTCGCCGGGCGTCAGGGTCACCCCGGCGAAGGTGACGGGGATGTCGCGCTGGCCTTCGCCACGCTTCTCGCTCTTGCGTGGGTGGGTGCCCAGGGCCTGGACCCCCAGGTCGGTCTCGGCCAGCACGTCTACGTCGCGCACGAAGCCGTACATCACCACGCCGGCCCAGCCGTTGTCCACGGCCTGTTCGGCCAGCATGTCGCCGAGCATGGCGCAGCGGCTGGAGCCGCCGGCATCGACCACCAGCACGGCCCCCTCGCCGGGCTCGGCCACCGCCTGCTTGACCAGGGAGTTGTCCTCGAAGCACTTGACCGTGCGCACCGGGCCGCAGAACGCCTCGCGTCCGCCGAAGTTGATGAAGATCGGGTCCAGCACCCTGACCTCGGGGTGGGCATCGCAGATGTCCGGGGTAATGATGGCACTCATCGCCTGGCTCCTGTTGCGGATCAAAGGGCCCCAGATGATGCCACATCCGTGGCCCGGGGAAAGACGGCTTTGGTGGGTGATTCAGTCGCTGTAGCGCACGCAATTCCGCCCGGCCTGTTTGGCCTGGTACATGGCGTCGTCGGCGCGCTTGACCAGTGTCTTGGGGGTGTCGCCCTGGCGGAAATCGGCAATGCCGATGCTGATGGTCACCGGGCTGGCCTGGCCGAAATCGGTCCCGGCGATACTGCTGCGCAGCCGCTCGGCAAGCTCCCGGGCACCGTCGGCGTCGGTGGAGGTGGCCAGTACCAGGAACTCCTCGCCGCCCCAGCGTCCCAGGTGATCGCTTTCCCGCAGGTTGTCTCTCACCACGGCGGCGAGCCTGGCCAGTACCTGGTCGCCGATATCGTGGCCATGCCGGTCGTTGACCACCTTGAAGTGATCCACGTCGAACAGCAGCAGGGCGCAGGGGCGATGATAGCGCTCTGCGGCAGCGATCTCGGCATCGATGGCCTCCTCGCTGCCGTAGCGGTTCCAGGCCCCGGTCAGGTTGTCATGAGTGGCCATCTTTGCCAGGCGGTCGTTGACCTGGCGAAGGCGGGCATTGAGTAGCTGGATCTCGTGGCTGGCAATCAGGGTCGCCAGGTTGTCGGCCAGCTCTACCGCGGCGCGGCGCGTGATGCGTCGCCATACCCGGCTTTGATCGTGAACCGCCTCCTGCCATTCGGCGAAGGAGCGGCGTGGCGTCAACACCAGGCGGGCATTGCGGTATTCAGCCTGGTCGCAGGGCTCGCCGGCCCAGCGTCGCGTATCGACCTGCTCATCGCGAAACAGCAGCAGCCAGCTCGGCGACTGGGAGTCCAGCGGCAGCGGCACGGCCAGCAGGCCACAGCTCTGGCCCCGCCACGGTCCCAGGGGCGTCTCCTTGAGGCAGTGGCTGTGCCACAGGCTTGCCTCAGGTGACGACTGGGGCAGCCAGTCGATGACCGCCTCGATGTCGCTTGCCTCGGGTACGCTGCCGCAGCGCCCATGGCGCTGGCGATGGTAGAGCGCGATGCCGTCGGCCCCGAACAGCGACAGCCACGTCTCGCCGTGCTGCTGGAGCAGCTGGGCGGGATTGATCAGCTGGCCATGAGGCTCCGCCTGCAGCCCATGGGGTAGCTTGACTTCGCCCATCAGGCGGGCTTCGGCCTTGGTGTGCAGCAGCATCAGCTGGGGCACGGCGATCTGGACCAGGGCGCGCACCGTGTCGCGCACTCCGGGGGAGAGTCGCTGTGGCGTCAGGCCGTGGCAGGTCAGCAGACCGCCCAGGCGCTCTTCGTCATCGTGGAGCGCCACCGACAGGGCCGTTGCCACGCCCATGTTGCTCAGGTAGGTCTGATGAATGGGGGATACCGCGCGTAGTATGCCCGGCGACAGGTCCAGCGGTGCCGGGTCGAGGGGGTCTGCTGCGGGGATCAGCGGCACCGGCGCTGCCGCCGCATCGGGGATGCTGCGCAGGCGGTTGATGTCATAGAGCCGGCGCACCTGGGCCGGAATGTCGCTGGCGGGGAAGTGGTGGCCAAGGAAACTCTGGGCGGTCCCGGTACGGCTTTCGGCAACGACGCTGCCGTTCCAGTACTCGTCGAAGCGGTAGAGCATGATGCGATCGAGACCGGTCAGCCGGTGCACTTCCTCCACCAGTCGCTGGTGAAGTTGCTCAACGGATGACGCTTCGCCCGCGGTGATCAGCCAGCGGTTCAGCACCGCCAGCAGGTGATGCTCGTTCTGGGCGAGCAGGGGCTCGAGCTCCACCACCACGCGCTGCCCGCTGCGATAGGCAATCACATGAAAGCGCCGTCGCCAGCGACCGACGCCCAGGTTGACGGTCAGCTCGCGGGTCTGGGGGCCAGGCGCGAGAAGCGCCTGCTGCAGGCGTTCGATCAATGGGCCGCCCAGAAGCCTGCGGGCCGATGCGGTCAGCGCCTGCTCGGGCGCCACATCGAGGTAGGTTTCAAGGTTGGCGCTGACCTGCCGCACCCGGCCTAGTTCGGCGTCCAGGCTGATCAGACAGCCGACCGGCTGAATGGCGCCAGGACTATGCACCGGCTCCCTGGCGCAGGCGTCCAGGGCGGCATCGAGTTCGGCTTTGCTGAAGCGTTTGGATGGGCCGTTCACGGTATCGGTAGCCTTGTGTCAGCGTGCCTGATGACAGCTAGTCGTACATTACCAGAACGCAACCGTCGTGGCGCGTCCCTGACCGCCTCGAACGCTTTCGATATCGCGTGTCGGTGGTCGGGCGGGTAAGCTTGGTGGCGAATCCAGAGAGCGGCCAGGGAGGAACGCACGTGTCCAAGCCCGTTGAGCCTGTCGACACCCCGTCGGTGGTCCGCCAGCTGCGGCTGGCAACGCGTCAGGCACACCGGCGGCTCGATCATCATCCGCTGCTGCAACAGCTGGTGCGAGACGATGTCAGCCGGCCGGACTACGCGGCCGCGCTCTCCGCCCTCTATGTGCCCCATGTGCAGCTGGAGCGCTGCGTGGCGTCGGGGAGTGCGGCCCTGGGGCTCAACCGGGGCGACGATGCTCCGTCCCCCCGGCGGCTGGACGCGCTGGGGCGAGACCTGGATGCGCTGGGCAGGTCGGTGCCCCGGGTGTCGCGGCCGGCCTGGCCGGTGGCGGCGACGCCGGCCGCGCTGGTGGGTCAGCGCTACGTCCTCGACGGGTCGCGTCTGGGCGGAACGTTCATTGCCGGTCGCCTCGCCACGGCGCTGGGGACCACGCTTCCGCTGGCCTACTTCTCGGCCTGCGACGCTGAGCGGCACTGGGCACGTTTTCTGGCCTTTGCCGAGCGACACTGTCCGCCTGAGGGCGTCGACAGGGCAGTGGCAGCGGCGCAGGCGGCTTTCGCGAACTACCTCGCCGCGCTCGATGCCGAGGACTGAGGGGCAGGAAGCGCGGCAGGAGGGAGAGCGGCAGGATACAAAAAAAGCGCCCCTTGCGGGGCGCTTTGGTCATCGGCTCAGGCCGCCGGAGCCGGCGGCCGTCGATGTTGCGAGCATCGGAGTCGAAATCGGATTCCGGGAGCGAAAGCCTATCAGCTTTCCTCGGCGATCGGAATCACATTCGAGGCGGCGTTCTGATACTCCTCGATCTCGTGGAAGTTCATGTAGCGGTAGATCTCGCCGGCCATGGCATCGAACTCGCCCATGTAGCGCTGGTACTCCTCGACGCTTGGCAGGCGACCTTCCACCGCGGCCACCGCCGCCAGCTCCGCGGAGGCGAGGTAGACGTTGGCGCCATCGCCCAGGCGGTTCGGGAAGTTGCGGGTGGAGGTGGAGACCACGGTGCTCTTGGCGGCGACACGGGCCTGGTTACCCATGCACAGCGAGCAGCCCGGCATCTCCATGCGCGCCCCAGCGCGGCCATAGATGCCGTAGTAGCCCTCTTCGGTCAGCTGGTGCTGGTCCATCTTGGTCGGCGGCGCCAGCCACAGGCGGGTCTTCAGGCTGCCGGCCGGCTGCTTCTCGAGCAGCTTGCCCGCGGCGCGGAAGTGACCGATGTTGGTCATGCACGAGCCGATGAACACCTCGTCGATGGTCTCGCCGGCCACCTCGGAGAGCAGGCGGGCGTCGTCCGGATCGTTCGGGGCGCACAGCACCGGCTCCTTGAGCTCCTCGAGGTCGATCTCGATGACCTCGGCGTACTCGGCGTCCTTGTCGGCGCGCATCAGGCTCGGGTTGGCCAGCCACTCCTCCATGCCCTGGATGCGACGCTCGATGGTACGGCGGTCGCCATAGCCGTTGGCGATCATCCACTTGAGCAGGGTGATGTTGGACTTCAGGTACTCGGCGACGCTCTCTTCCCCCAGGGTGATGGTGCAGCCAGCGGCGCTGCGCTCGGCGGAGGCGTCGGAGAGCTCGAAGGCCTGCTCCACGGTGAGGTCCTCGAGGCCCTCGATCTCCAGCACGCGACCGGAGAAGGCGTTCTTCTTGCCGGACTTCTCGACGGTCAGCAGGCCTTCCTTGATGGCGTAGTAGGGGATGGCGTGGACCAGGTCACGCAGGGTCACGCCCGGCTGACGCTTGCCCTTGAAGCGCACCAGCACCGACTCCGGCATGTCCAGCGGCATCACGCCGGTGGCGGCGGCGAAGGCCACCAGGCCCGAGCCGGCCGGGAAGGAGATGCCCAGCGGGAAGCGGGTGTGGGAGTCGCCGCCGGTGCCCACGGTGTCGGGCAGCAGCATGCGGTTGAGCCAGCTATGGATGATGCCGTCGCCCGGACGCAGCGAGACGCCGCCGCGGTTCATGATGAAGTCGGGCAGGGTGTGGTGGGTGTCCACGTCGACCGGCTTCGGGTAGGCGGCGGTGTGGCAGAAGGACTGCATGACCAGGTCGGCCTGGAAGCCCAGGCAGGCCAGGTCCTTGAGCTCGTCGCGGGTCATGGGGCCGGTGGTGTCCTGGGAGCCCACGGTGGCCATCTTGGGCTCACAGTACATGCCCGGGCGTACGCCCTCGAGGCCACACGCCTTGCCGACCATCTTCTGGGCGAGGGTGAAGCCCTTGCCGGTGTCGGCGGGCTGCTCGGGCAGGCGGAAGACGTCGGAGGCGGGCAGGCCCAGGGACTCACGCGCCTTGGTGGTCAGGCCGCGGCCGATGATCAGCGGGATACGCCCGCCGGCACGCACCTCATCAAGGATCAGTTGGGTCTTGAGTTCGAAAGTGGTGAGTACCTCGTCGGTGCCGTGCTTGCACACCTTGCCCTCGTAGGGGTAGACGTCGATGACGTCGCCCATCTCGAGCTTGGAGACGTCCATCTCCACGGGCAGGGCGCCGGAATCTTCCATGGTGTTGAAGAAGATCGGGGCGATCTTGCCGCCGAAGCAGAAGCCGCCGGCGCGCTTGTTGGGCACGTTGGGGATGTCGTCGCCGAAGAACCACAGCACCGAGTTGGTGGCGGACTTGCGTGAGGAGCCGGTGCCGACCACGTCGCCCACGTAGGCGACCGGGAAGCCCTTGGCCTTCACTTCCTCGATCTGCTTCAGCGGGCCGGTGGTGCCGGGCACCTCGGGCTTGATGCCCTCGCGCTCGTTCTTGAGCATGGCGTTGGCGTGCACCGGGATATCGGGGCGCGACCAGGCGTCCGGGGCGGGGGAGAGATCGTCGGTGTTGGTCTCGCCCGGTACCTTGAAGACGGTGAGGGTGATCTTCTCTTCCAGGGCCGGCTTGGACAGGAACCACTCGGCCTCGGCCCAGGACTGGATGACATCCTTGGCCACGGCGTTGCCCGCCTTGGCGCGCTCTTCCACGTCGTGGAAGGCATCGAACATCAGCAGGGTGTGCTTGAGCTGCTCGCCCACTTCCTTGGCGAGCTCGGCATCATCGAGCAGCTCGACCAGGGAGACGATGTTGTAGCCGCCCTGCATGGTGCCCAGCAGCTTGACGGCGTGGACCTTGTCGATCAGCGGGGAGGTGGCCTCGCCCTTGGCGATGGCGGTCAGGAAGCCGGCCTTGACGTAGGCGGCCTCGTCGACCCCCGGGGGAACGCGATTGGTGATCAGGTCGAGGATGAACTCCTCTTCACCGGCGGGCGGATTCTTGAGCAGTTCGACCAGATCGGCGACCTGTTCGGCATTCAGGGGCTTCGGCGGGACGCCCTCGGCGGCGCGTTCTTCGACATGTTGGCGATAGGCTTCAAGCACGTTGGGGGCCCTCATCTGTTGTGGTGGCCAAAACGCCGTATCTGGCGAGGATCGTCGCCGAAATACGCGCTTTGACGGGTGAAACGATCTGGACAAGCAGCGTGTCACTGGGTGGCGTGATTCTACGCCAAACTGTCGACAATGTTAAGCTGAGGCCCGTGGTTGCCGCCTTGAACTTTGGTCGGCGGCGCTGAAATGCGGCGACATGGAGGGTGTGATTGGGCGTCGCGCGCGGTACCATGGCAACCTCGAACGAGAGTATGAATATGTCTGCCAAAATCGTGTCACCCTGTGTGGGGCTCTGCTCCACCGCCCTGGGCGACAGCGTCTGCCGCGGGTGTCAGCGCAGCGAAGCCGAGATCGCCGACTGGCTGGCGCTCGGCGACGGGCCGCGGGCCTCGCGCATGGCCGAGCTCGACGCCCTGCGCGAGGCGGTGGCCGGCGAGTGGCTGGCGGTGACTGACCGCGAGCGGCTGGACGCTCAGCTGGCCCGCCACCGCATCCGGGTGCGTCCCGAACAGCCACCGCTGTCCCGGGCGGTGGAGCTGCTGCGGGTCGGGCGCGAGCGCATCCGTGACCTGGAGCGCTATGGCCTCACGGCCCGGGGGCCGGGGGCAGGCCTGACGGCCGCAGCCCTGCACGCCGGCCTGAGCCAGGCCCTGTTCGCCGCCGCCGAGTCTCGCCGCCAGGCGCTGGCCCAGGTGGCCGACACATCGACGAGCGCTGGAATCGCCATGCATGAAACCCTGCTAACTGCCGAGCCGGACAGCAGCGCCGAGTCGCTGCTGCCTCCCGACATGCTCGATTTCCTGGCCTGTCGCACCCCGGATGCGTGGATCGCCTGGGCGCTGGACAATCCCGAGCTGCTGCTGATCGATCATGCCCAGTGCGAGAAGAAGGCGGCCTCTACCGCCATGAGCCTGCTCTACCGCTATGTGGACCAGCCGCTGCTGCTGTCCAAGATGTCGCAGCTGGCGCGCGAGGAACTGCTGCACTTCGAGCAGGTGGTCAAGCTGATGGAGAACCGCGGTATTCAATACCGGCACCTCAGCGCCGCGCGCTACGCCGAGGGGCTGAGGCGTCACGTGCGGGCTAAAGATCCTGAGCGACTGGTCGATATCCTGATCATCGGCGCTTTCATCGAGGCGCGCAGCTGTGAACGCTTCGCTCGGCTGATTCCGCACCTGGACGCTGAACTTGCCAAGTTCTATCGCAGTCTGGTTAAGTCGGAAGGGCGTCATTACGAGGACTACCTGATGCTGGCTCGGCAGCAGGCGCCGGCCGCCATCGACGACCGGGTCGCCTTCTTCGCCGAGCGCGAGGCCGAGCTGATAGTCACGCCGGACACGGCGTTTCGTTTCCATAGTGGCGTCCCGGCCTGAGGCCGCCGCTAGCCATGCAGGACTCCAACATGCAGGACGCTTGCGACGACGTGCAACACCCTGATTCGGATCAGCTAGCACTGTTCGGCCATTTCTCGCTGACGCTGGGCGATGACGCCCTGACCCAGTTCAGCTATGACAAGGTCAAGGCGCTGCTGGTCTATCTGCTGCTGCACAGCCAGCCGGTCAATCGCGCCAGCCTGGCCGAACTGCTGTGGCCCGACCAGGGGCTCTCATCGGGGCGCACCAACCTGCGTCACGCCTTGCACTGTCTGCGCCAGTCGCTGGGCGAGGAGGCCGAACGGGTGCTGGTGGTGTCGCGCCAGACCATCGCCTTCCGTCTCCCCGAGACCTGGCGCTTCGACCTCCACGAGCTGCAGCGCCTGCTGGAGGGCCCCCACGACGTTGCCACTCTGGAGCGGCTTCTGGAGCGCTATCGCGGTGACCTGGTCGAAGAGCTACAGCTGCCGTCCTGCACCGAGTTCCAGCGCTGGCTGGTCCAGCTGCGCAACGAGTGGCGCCAGCGGGTGATCCGCTTTGCCGAGGGCGTGTTGGAGCGCCATGACGACGTGCCCGACGCCCTCCTGCAGGCGCTGGTCAGCCGTTTCTCCGGATACGGCCCCTTCCACGAGCGGCTGGTGCGCCAGCTCGCCGACGAGGGTCAGTTGGCCGCCGCCCACGAACAGTATAACGCCTATCTGCAGCTGCTGGCGCTGTCCGGCCAGCAGCCCGAGCCGGCCTTCCTGCAGTTGGCCCGCTACTGGTCCGACGGCAAGCCGGATCTGCAGGGGCTCTCCCCCCAGGGGGCTTTCTCCCGCGCCCTGGCCGCCGACAGCACGCCGCTGCGAGAGGACGAGATCGAGCAGCGCCAGCTCTCGGTGATGGCTATTCGCCTGCGCCTCAAGGGCGAGCTTTCCGCTCGCGACGAGACCCGCGCCAGCCTGGCCCTGCAGATCGAGCTGATGCGCTGGCTCGAGCAGCAGTGCCACCACCTGGGCGGTTTCTGGCTGCCCGGCGCCACCGGCGGCCTGGGCCTGGCCTGTTTCGGCACCCACGGCCCTGCCCACCAGCTCGCCGAGCTGGTGGCGCTCTACGAACACTGCCGTCGGGTGCTGCCCGACGAGATCGCCCGCCACTGGAGCGGCGAGGACGAGCCGCCGCGCATCGAGCTGGCCGCCGGCCTCAACAGCGGCCGGGTGGTTTACCTGCCCGAGCGTCAACTGGTCGACCCGCTGGGTCAGGTCACCCAGGGCTCGCTGGAGCTGATGAGCGCCGCCGAGGGCAGCGAGCTGGTGATCTCCCAGGAGGCCAGCCAGCACATGCCGCCGGCGCTGGATCTGCAGCCGCGCCTGGCCTCGCGGCTGGTGGCAAGCGACGGTCGGGTGCGCCTGCGGGCCCTGGTGCTGGGCCACAACGAGGGCGGCCGCGACGCCATGCCGCCCAGCCTGGTGGGGCGCGAATCCGCTCTGCGTACCCTGCGCGACGCTCTGGCCCGGGCCGGCATTGGCCTGCGCCAGAGCGTGCTGGTGCGCGGCGCCTCGGGCATGGGCAAATCGGCGCTGATGGTCGGCTTTCGTCAGCTCGAGCTCAGCCGCGACGCCGCCATCTGCTGGCAGCCGACCACTCGGCTGTCGGTGCTGGAGCCCTATGGCGTGGCGCGTGCCCTGCTGCGCTGGCGGCTGGAAGGGGAGCTCGACGCCGAGGCGCTGACCGGCCTGCTCGCCGAGCATCCGGACATGCCCCTTAGCGACGACCAGCTGGCGCTGCTGGAAGAGGCCCTGGGGGTGCGCGAGTCCCCCGAGGTGACGCGGCTGGCCAAGAGCGGCGAGGCCGCCGAGTTGGTGGTGGCGCTGCTGTGCCGGGTCATCGAGGGCCAGGCCGCCGAGCGCACCCTGGTGCTGATGATCGACGACCTGCAGTGGCTCGACGAGCCCTCCTTCAGGGTGCTGGCCGGTCTCCAGGCGCGGCTGCCCATCAACTGCGCCTTCCTGCTGGTGGCCAGCCATCACGGCCGCGAAGCACTGCCCAGCCGGCTGCACTGGGACCAGCAGCTCACCCTGAGCCACCTGGACGCCATGCAGTCCTCACGGCTGCTCTCCCAGCTGGCGCGTCGCTATCGCCTGCACCTGAGCCCGCGCCTGCGCGGGCAGATCATCGAGCGCTGCGACGGCGTGCCGCTCTACATGCAGGAGATCTGCCGGCGCCTGGAGATGGACCGCCGCGAAGGCCGTAGTGTCCACCTGGACGAACTGCCCCGTGGCCTGCTCGGCCTGCTGGCCAGCCGCATCGACCAGCTCGACGGCGACCGCGAGGTCGCCCATGTGGCGGCGGTGCTGGGGCGTCGCTTCCGGCTCGACTTCCTCACCGAGTGCAGCGGCTGGGAGCTGCCTCGGCTCAACCGCGCCCTGGAGCAGATGCGCCGCCTGGAGATCATCGAGCCGGTGGGCGCCGAGGAGGGCGGTCGCGAGTACCAGTTCAGCCATCAGCTGCTGCAGGAGGCCGCCTATCTCTCCTGCCCCCGCGACGTGCGGGTGCGCATCCATCGCCAGGTGGTCAGTCTCATCGAGGAGCGCTTCCCGATGTGGATCGGCCGCCACCCCGGCGACTTCGCCACTCACCTGAGGCGCAGCGGCCACTACGCCCGCGGCGCCCGCTACTTCGAACTGGCCGCCCGGGAGGCGCTCAAGGTCAGCGCCAACCGCACCGCGCTGAGAATGGCCGACTTCGGTCTGGCCAGCCTGCGCCACGTGGAGGAGCAGGCCGAACGCGAGGTCAGCCTGCTGACCGTGCGCGGCCAGGCCGCCTTCGCCCTGGAGGGCCACGGCTCGCCCACCGCCCACGAGAGCTTCGTGCGCGCCCGCGAACTGCTGGTCACCCTGGAGAGCTGCAGCGGCGAGGAGAGCGACGACCTGGAGCAGGCCTTCCTGGTCAAGTGGGGCCTGTGGGTGGGCTGCAGCCAGCGTCACGCCCACGCCGACGCCTTTTCGCTGGCCGCCCGGCTGGCCGATATCGCCGGCCGGCTCGACGACCCGCGCTACCGGCGACTGGCCGACTACGCCAGGGCCAACTGTGAATACTGGGCGGGGCGGATCAGCCAGGCCTATGAGCACCTCGACGAGATCAACCCGCTCGAGCAGCCGATGACCATCGAGTGGCTGCCGTTCTCCGAGCATCCCCAGGTGGCCGCTGCCTGCTTCCAGGGCTGGGCGCTGTGCCTGCGCGGCGACTACCGTCGCGCCGAGCAGCAGGTGGAATCGGCCATTCGCCTGGCCGAGCGCATCGGCCACCCCGGGTCGCTGGCCATGTCGCTGCTGTTTGCTGCGGCGCTCTACCGTCAGCTGGGCCATGTGCACCTGGCGGCACGCCGCGCCGAGCAGGCGGTGGCGCTGACCGAGACCCCGGACCTGCACCTCTGGCAGGTCTCCGCCCAGGGCGTGCTCGGCTGGCGCCGGGCGCTCTCCGGCGACCGCGGCGGCCTGGAGAAGATCGAAGTGGCCCTCGAGGAGCTCAGCGAGATCACCGGGCGGGATCGCTATCACCGTCCGGCGCTGTGGTACAGCGACGCCTGCGTCGCGCTGGGGGAGCTGGTCACCGCCGAAGACTACCTGGATCAGTGCCTGATGATCGCCCGGGAGCGTAGCACCCTCTTCGTACCCGAGCTGGCCCTGCAGCTGGCCGGGGTGCGACAGCGCCTGGGGCATCCGCGCCACGAGGTGCGGGTGCTGGTGGAGCAGGCGCTGGCGTTTGCCCGCCAGCACGAGAACCGCCACCAGCAGCTGTGTGCCCTGGAGGCCTGGTTGACCCTGGTCGACAGCCACGACGCCTCGGCCCGGGACGTCTTCCGCACCCTGCTCGGCGAGGTGAGCCACAGCGACGCCCCGGTGCTGGTGCGTTGGCACACCCTGCTTGACCGCCGCCTGCCGCGTCCCGCCGATATCGAAGGCTGAGCCGGCTCGCCCTCAGCCAAGACCGCCAACGTCAAGACGGCCGCCCCAGGGGGGCGGCCGTCTTGGCATTCGGGGGAATGGCAGCCGCCGGGCGGCTCAGGTGCTGAGCTCGAGCGCGCTGATGCGGGCCAGCGCCTGATCACGGTGCTCGCCGCACAGCTCGCGGTCGAAGCGGAAGGCCGCGCACACCGCCGGGCGCCGCGGGTCGCCGAACAGGCGGCAGAGATTGGCGTCGTCCAGCTGCACGCAGCGCTCGCCGGCCGGCTTGCCACGTGGCATGCCGGGAATCGGTGAGCTGATCGAGGGCGCGATACAGCAGGCGCCGCAGCCCGGCCGGCAGTCCTTGCTTACAGTGTCGCTCACGGCGCCGCTTCCGCGATGGCGCCCTTGTCGACCCCCTCATAGGCCTGTACCCGTGTGCTGTGCCCGGTGTCGGCGGCGATCCGCTCGGCCAGCCAGCGGGCGATATGCTCGACGGTGGTGGGGGTGGGCAGCGTATGGCAGCGGCTGGCGGGCAGGCGCAGGAAGAAGCTGCCCTGCGCCGAGCGGTAGCGGGTGGTGAGCCGGGGCGGATAGCTCGGCTCCGTTTCCGCGACGATGTCCTGGGCATCCACCAGATAGCTGTCCGCCAGGCGCTCGGCCCACTCGGCTTCCAGCTCCGGACAGCGCTGCCCCTGCTGCCAGATATGCAGGCGCGAACGGTGGCCGTGGGCGATGCGCTGGCAGTTGCCGGCATGCCGGCGCAGCCCGTGGCTGTAGGTATAGGCGGCGCCGTCGATGGCCTCGTCGCGCAGGGTCAGGCGAATCGCCTCGACCCGTTCGGGGGGCTGGCGGGTCAGCGTCTCGCCGAGGTGCTCGCCCAGCCGCTGCGGGGTGATCGCCTCCCAGGGCAGCAGAGTGATGGCCTGGCGCGGCGCACGAATCTCCATGGCGTAGGGCTGGGTAGTGCGCACACAGAGCCCTTCGGGACAGTCACTGACGGTCACGCCGGGCGCCCGGGTGGGAATCAGCAGGGTGTGATCGGCGCCGGCGTCCAGGCGCGACTTGATCCAGGGTTTCACCTCGCCGAAATCGAACAGCATGCCGTCCTCGCCCAGCTCGCCGTCGAGCTCGGCGTCGACCAGCCAGCTGGCGCCGATCAGCCCGCGCTGCGGACACCACAGCGAGACATCGAGCTGGGTCAGGCGGTTGACGAATAGCGTCATCAGTCGATCCCCGCGATCTTGTGGGTCTGCAGCGACAGTCGCCACTGGGGATGGGCCAGGCAGTAGGCCACGGTGTCGGCCATGCGGGCACCGGGCTCGCCCAGCGGGGCGGTGTCCATGGGCTGCAGGAAGAAGTGGTCGAAGTCGAGCCCGGCGAAGCGCGCCGGCGGCGCATCAGCCTGGGGGTAGACCAGCTTCAGCTCGTCGCCGGCGGTGATCGCCAGTTCGCTGGCGCCCTTGGGGCTGACGCACAGCCAGTCGATGCCGGCGGGGGCGGGTAGGGTGCCGTTGGTCTCCACCGCGACCTCGAAACCGCGCGCGTGCATGGCGCGGATCAGCGGCTCGTCGAGCTGCAGCAGCGGTTCGCCGCCGGTGAACACCACATAGGGGGTCGCCACACCGTCCTGGTCGGGCCACAGCGCCGTGAGGTGCTCGGCGAGGGCCTCCGCGCTGGCAAATCGCCCGCCGTTCTGGCCGTCGGTGCCGACGAAATCGGTGTCGCAGAAGGTGCAGGCCGCCGTGGCGCGGTCCTGTTCGCGTCCCGACCAGAGGTTGCAGCCGGTGAAGCGGCAGAAGACGCTGGCGCGCCCCGCCTGGCCGCCTTCCCCCTGCAGGGTGTAGAAGGCCTCCTTGACGTGATACATCAGTGCTCTCCCGGGGTGGGCCGCTTTACATAGCCGATGGGGTCCACGGCACCATTGGCGGCAAAGGCCGCCAGCCGCTCGCGGCAGCTGCCGCAGGTCCCGCAGGCCAGCTCCTCGCCCAGGTAGCAGGTCCAGGTGTTGGCGTAGTCCAGCCCCATGGCCAGGCCCTCGGCGAGGATCTCGGCCTTGCTGGCGCGCAGATAGGGGGCGTGGAGTTCCACGGCCTCGAAGTTGGCGATACCGGCCACGGCGTTCATCGCCTCGACGAACTCGGGGCGACAGTCGGGATAGAGCACGTGGTCGCCGCCGTGGGCGCCGTAGTCGACCCGCCGGGCACCGATGTTCACTGCCTTGGCGATGGCCAGCGACAGCAGAATCATATTGCGATTGGGTACCACGGTGGCGGTGAGGTTCTCCTCGCCGTAGTCGCCCTCGGGCATCGCGCGGCTGGCATCGGTGAGCGCCGAGTTGTCGATCAGCCCATGGATGGCGCGGATATCCACCACCTGATGGGGCACGCCGAGCTCCCGGCACACCTGGGTCGCCACCTCGAGTTCACGGGAATGGCGCTGACCATAGTCGAAGGAGAGGGCGTGGACCTCGAGGCCTTCGCGCAGGGCGCGGTGCAGCACGGTGAAGGAGTCCATGCCGCCGGAATAGATCACCACGGTGGCGCGGCCGGCCGCCGGGTCGGTTGTTGAATCCGTCATGGGGAAACTCTTGTCGGAGAATTTAGATGGCCGGGGTCCGGTCCGGCAGGGGCCATATTCTACTTGACTGCAAAGAGGAGGGGAAATGCTGCTGCGTCGTGTGAAATCATGCAGCGATCCAGTTGCCCCAGGTGATTCACTGACCATTGCAAACGCTAAAGGTCACTCAGCCTACGAGGCTCAAGTTCATTTTTGATGTTCTTGGCAACTGATTTTAGTTTGGGGCCCAGGCTTTCGACCAGCTTGTCTCGGGTGAGTCGCAGGCTGGAGCCACCGCAGTTAATGGCCATCACCTCGGCACCGCCCTCGAGGATAAGCGGCAGCGCCACGGCGCTGACCTCGGGCTGCCAGTCTCCTTCGGAGAGGCAGAAACCATACTCCCTGTAATCGGCCAGGCTCTTTTCAATGCCGGCTTTGATCCTGGTCCAGTCTCCTTTGTGGATCTCTTTGAGTTCCTCCATGACCTGCTGACGTCGCTCGGCGGAAATGCCGCAGAGCCAGGCCCGTCCGATCGCCGACGTCGCCATGGGCAGGCGTGATCCCACCTCGAGTCGCATGATAAGGGGGCCGCTGCCGTGGCAGGTCTCCAGGTACATCATCGAGGTGCGATCGGCGGTGCCCAGGCTGACGTTGCAGTCGGTGGCATCGGCGAGACGCTGCAGATGTGGGCGGGCGATATCGCGAATGCCCATGTTGGCCAGGTAGCGATAGCCGAGTGCCAGCACCCCGGCGCCGAGGCGGTACTTCTCTATGTCGGGGTTGCGCTGCAGGTAGCCGAGCTGGGTCAGGGTGTAGGTAAGCCGCGACACCGTGGGCCGCGGGATACCGGTGCGGCTGGAGAGGTCTGCATTGCCCAGGTACTCCTCGCCGGCGCCGAAGGCGCGCAGCAGTTCCAGGCCGCGAGCCAGGGCAGTGACGAAGTTGCGGTCCTTGCTGGCCTGTTCCGGCTCGTCTTCACGGGGAATCGTCTGTGTCATCGGCAGCCATCCTGAGCTAAGCATTTCGGAACCTAGTATCGCATATCAGGCGCCGTCTGCCTGCCCGATCCCCTCGACGATATCGATCAACAGGTCGCGGTTGGGGGTCTCGCCTTCCTTTAACCAGACGCACAGGGACTGGTGGCGGATGGTTACATCGCTCAGGGGCAGGAAGACCACGTTGGAGAAGTGACTGCCGGCCAGTGCCGCGGGCACCAGGGCCACCCCCATGCCGTGAGCGATCAGGGCGACGATGGTCAGCCACTGGGAAACCTCGTGGGTGATGGTGGGCTTCAGGTCGGCGACATGGAAGAGGCCGAGGATACGGTCGTAGTAGTGGGGCGAGAGGTCGCGGCGGAACATCACCAGCGGCTCGCCGGCGAGATCGCGCAGGCTCAGCGCGCTGCGCGAGGCCAGGGGGTGGTGGCGCGGCAGGCAGCCGAGGAAGGGCTCGTCGGCCAGTGCCAGGGTGTCCAGCGTCTCGGGCAGCGGCATGGCGTGGATGAAGCCGATATCCAGCTGCCCCGTCTCCAGTCCCTGGACCTGGTCGGCGGAGTTGCGCTCCAGCAGCTGGATCTCGATCCCGGGATGGGTGGCCTGCAGCGCCTGCAATGCCCGGGGCAGGCGGCGAAAGAGCATCGCCGGAGTGAAGCCGACCCGCAGCACCCCCGAGGCCCCCTCGGCGATACGGCGTACCAGCTTTCGGGACTCCTCCAGATCCTCCAGCAGCCGGCGTGCCTGGCGCTGGAAGGCCTCGCCCGCGCTGGTCAGGGCCACGTGCTTGCTGCTGCGCGCCAGCAGTTGCACGCCGAGTTCCTCTTCCAGCTGGCGCAGGCTGGCGCTTAACGGCGGCTGGGAAATATGCAGCCGCTGGGCGGCGCGACCGAAGTGGAGCTCCTCGGCGAGCACCAGAAAGTAGCGTAGCTGGCGGAAGGTCAGGGCCATGGGAGTCTCCTGCTGGGGCGGGCAATCATATGGAAAATACTATCGTATCTTCGGTAATCGGTATTGGAAGCGGCGCGGAATCGGCTTCTAGTATGCGGAATATAATATCAAAACCGCAGAAGAGGAGACGAGCGTGTCCGAGTCCATCCACCGCAACATTCCCGACAGTCGGGGCCACAACGCCTTCACCGTGGACCCCGAGTTTGCGCGGCTGCTGGCGATCTATCTGGAACCCGAGCTGCGCGAGCACCTGGCCCCGGCCTTCCACGAACTGGGTGAGCTGGTGGGCGACGAGCTGGAGTCCCTGGCCCTGGAGGCCGACCGCCATCCCCCGGTGCTGCAGCTGCGCACCCGCAACGGTGCCGACCTGCAGCGCATCGACAAGCATCCGGCCTATCGCCGGCTCGAGCACTACGCCTATTCTCATTTCGGGCTGGCCGCCATGTCCCATCGTGGCGGGGTGCTCGGCTGGCCCGAGCCGCTGCCGCCCATCGCCAAGTACGGCCTGACCTATCTCTTCGTGCAGGCGGAGTTCGGGCTCTGCTGCCCGCTCAGCATGACTGACTCCCTGACCCGCACCCTGCGCAAGTTCGGCTCCGAGGAGTTGATCGAGCGCTATCTCGGCAACCTGACCGCCCAGGACGAGGAGCAGCTCTTCCAGGGCGCCATGTTCATGACCGAGCAGGATGCCGGCTCCGACGTGGGGGCGATCACCACCGAGGCGCGCTTCGAGGAGGGCGTCTGGCGCCTCTATGGCGACAAGTGGTTCTGCTCCAATCCGGATGCTGCCCTGGCCATGGTGCTGGCGCGCCCGGTGGGCGGCGAGCCGGGGACCCGCGGCCTGACGCTCTTCCTGCTGCCGCGCCGCCTGGCCGACGGTAGCCTCAACCGCTACCGCATCCTGCGCCTCAAGGACAAGCTGGGGACCCGCTCCATGGCCAGCGGTGAGATCGTCCTGGAGGGGGCCGAGGCCTATGTGGTGGGCGAGTCGGGCAAGGGCTTCAAGCAGATGACCGACATGATCAACATGTCGCGGCTCTCCAACGGTGTACGCTCAGCCGGCCTGATGCGCCGGGCGGTCAACGAGGCACTGTTCATCGCCCGCCACCGGGTGGCCTTCGGTCGCCGGCTGATCGACCTGCCCCTGATGCAGCGTCAGCTGCTCAAGATGCTGCTCACCGCCGAGCAGGGGCGCAGCCTGGTCTTCCATACCGCCGACTGTCTGCGCCGCGCCGATGGTGGTGACGCGGAGGCCGCCAAGTTGCTGCGTATCCTCACCCCCCTGATCAAGTTCCGCACCACCCGGGATGCCCGCAAGGTGGCCGGCGACGGCATGGAGGTGCGCGGCGGCTGCGGCTACATCGAGGAGTGGTCGGATGCCCGGGTGCTGCGCGACGCCCATCTCGGCTCCATCTGGGAGGGCACCAGCAACATCGTGGCCCTGGACGTCTTCCGCGCCATCCGTCGCGAGGGCACCCTGCCGGTGCTGGCGAGCTACCTGCGGCGTCTGCTGGACGAGTCGGCGCTGGGCCAGGGCGAGCGTGCGCTGCTGGGCGAGCTGCTGGCCAAGGGAGTGAGCGCCGCCGAGCGCGTCGCCGCCAATCCCCAGGACGAGGCCGAGGTGCGGCGCATCGCCACTACCCTCTACCATCTCGCCTCGGCGGTCTTCCTGGCCTGGGAGGCGGGGCAACAGCACGATGACCGGCGGCGTCAGGCCCTGGCCGCCCTGGTGATGCGCTACCGCCTGCTGCCCCAGGATCCGCTGGCGGTGGACGAGGTGCCCGCGGCGTCGCTCGCCGAGCTGCTCGCCGAGACGCCCCTGGACGCCGCGGCGGTCGAGCGGCTGATCGCTGGCCTGGGGCTGCCCGAGGCGGCGCCGCACGCCGAGGGGGTGACGGCATGAACGTACCGCTTACCTCCCTGAACGGCATTCGTGTCATCGATCTGAGCCGGGTGCTGGGCGGCCCCTACTGCACCCAGGTGCTCGCCGACCACGGCGCCGACGTGATCAAGATCGAGCCACCCAGCGGCGACGAGACCCGCGGCTGGGGCCCCCCCTTCTCGGGGGACGCCTCCTCCTACTTCCATGGCCTCAACCGCGGCAAGCGGGGCATGGCGCTGGATCTGCGCCAGGAGGCGGGCCGGGCGCTGCTGCTCGAGCTGCTGGAAACCGCCGACGTGCTGGTGGAGAACTTCAAACCGGGCACCCTGGAGAAGTGGGGGCTGGGCTACGAGATCCTCAAGGCGCGTTTTCCGTGGTTGATCCACTGCCGGATCAGCGGCTTCGGCGCCGACGGCCCCCTCGGCGGATTGCCCGGCTACGATGCGGTGATCCAAGCCATGGCCGGGCTGATGAGCGTCAACGGCGAGGCCGACGGTGAGCCGCTGCGGGTCGGCCTGCCCATCGTCGACATCGTCACCGGCCTCAATGCGGTGATCGGGATCAGTCTGGCGCTGCACGAGCGGGCCTGCAGCGGGGAGGGGCAGTTCGTCGAGGCGGCGCTGTTCGATTCGGGACTGTCGCTGATGCACCCGCACTTCCCCAATGTCTTCTACGGCGGGCCGGCGCCGCGGCGCACCGGCAATGCCCATCCCAACATCGCGCCCTACGAGGTGTACCGCACCGCTACCCGGCCGCTCTTCCTGACCGTGGGCAACAACGGCCAGTTCGCCAAGCTGTGCGAGATGCTCGGCTGTCCCGAACTGGTGGAGGATCCGCGTTTCGTCGACAACGGGGCGCGCCTGACCCATCGCGAGGCGCTGCGCGAGGCCCTGGAGGCGGTGCTGGCCGACCAGGACGGCACGACACTGGCGGAGCGCCTGATCCGCGCCGGGGTGCCCTGCGGACCGGTGATGGAGACCCATGACATCCTGGCGCACCCGCACACCGCCCATCGGGAGATGATCGTCGATATCGGCGCCTATCGGGGCACCGGCTCGCCGATCAAGTTGGGGCGGACGCCGGCTTGCTATCGGCGGCCACCGCCGCGCTTCGCCGAGCACACCGATGAAGTCCTCACCGAACTGGGCATCGTCCCGGCCAGGCTGGCCGAACTGCGCGCCCAGGGGGTGATTCCCGAGCCGCGCCTCGAGTGAGGCGCATCCCTGTCCACTACCCACGACAATTAACATCAACAACAAATGGAGCACCATGCCATGACCCCCAAGACACTGACCGCCGGCCTGCTGGCCGCTTCCCTGATCGGCCTTGGTTCCGCCCAGGCCGAGGGCTTGCCCGACACCATGACCTGGACCGCCTACGACGTAGGCTCCCAGGGCCACTCCGAGGCCTCGGCCATCGCCGACGCCTTCGGGCGAGCCCACAACACGCGCATTCGCATCCAGCCCGCCGGCTCGGCGATCGGGCGCCTGCAGCCCCTGCTTAGCGGGCGTGCCGACTATGCTTATCTGGCCACCGAGTCCTTCTTCGCCTCGGAGGGCACCTATGACTTTGCCGAGCGCCGCTGGGGACCCCAGGACCTGCGCGCCGTGGCCGGTCGTCCCTCCACCTTCGGCGTGCCCACTGCTGCCGATGCCAACATCCACAGCCTGGAGGATCTGCGCGGCAAGCGGGTCGCCTATGTCGCTGGCAACCCATCCGTTAACGTCAAGTGCGACGCTATCCTGGCCTTCGGCGGGCTGACCCGCGATGACGTGGATGCGGTCATGTTTCCGGCGCACGGCGCGGCCATGAGCTCCCTGGTGCAGAACCGTGCCGATGCCGCCTGTACCACGACCACGGCCAGCCAGCTCTATGAGCTGGAGGAGTCATCGAGAGGGCTTCGCTGGGTCGACATTCCCGCCGATAATGAGGAGGGGTGGGAGCGTATGAATCGGGTGGCACCGGTCTTCCAGCCCTTCCAGGAGACCATCGGCGCCGGGCTCTCGGCGGAGAATCCCGCCAACATGCTGGCCTATCGCTATCCGATCATCGTCTCGCTCGCCGACCGCAGCGACGACGAGGTCTATGCCTTCGTCAAGGCCCTCGACGAGACCTATGATCTCTACAAGGATGCCACCTCGGCCATTCACCGCTGGGCCATCGAGGACGCCGGGGTGCCGCCCATCGACATTCCCTTCCACCCGGGCGCGGTGCGCTACCTGGAAGAGAAGGGCATCTGGGACGACGAGATGCAGGCCTGGAACGAGGCGCGCCTGGCCCGTCTCGAGGCCCTGAAGGCGGCCTGGGAGCAGGCCATCGTGGAGGGCGAGAGCCTGGACGATGCGGCCTTCGCCGAGCTCTGGGAGGAGCGTCGCCAGGCGGTCCTCGCCGAACGTTCGTAATGCTCCGGCCGGGGCGTCGGCCCCGGCCTTCTCTCGCAAGGGCCCCGACCATGAGTGATACCCACAACACGCGGTTGAACGGCGTTGCCCGAGGCGTGGTGATGATCCTCGGCCTCACCGGGCTGCTGATGGCCATCAACCAGACCTTCGGGCTGAAGCTGTTCGGCTTCTATCCCCTCGGCAACGCCTTCCTCTACTACCTGATCGGCATCTTCCTGGCCGCGGCGCTGCTCTGCTATCCCGCCCGGGCCGCCGACACCGACCGCCTGCCCTGGTACGACTGGGGGCTGGCCGCTGCCGCCCTGGGCTGTGCCGGCTACCTGGGGCTCAACGGGCTGCGCATGACCCAGGAGGGCTGGGAGTTCTTCGCCCCGGTTGAGGCGACCCTGGTGGCCACCTTGACGATCCTGCTGGTGCTGGAGGGGGTGCGCCGCTGCGGCGGCTGGGCGATCTTCACGGTGGCCCTCGTCTTCGGCCTCTACCCGCTCTATGCCGGCCATATGCCGGGCTTCCTGTGGAGCAACCCCTTCGCCCTGGACGAGACGATCCGTGCCCATGTGATGGGGGCGGAGAGCATCATCGGCGTGCCCATGCAGGTGGTGGCCAACCTGATCATCGGCTTCGTGGTGTTCGGCATCGCCCTGACCATCACCGGCGGCGGGGAGTTCTTCATGAACTTCGCCACCGCCCTGATGGGCCGGAGTCGCGGCGGCCCGGCCAAGGTGGCGGTGGTCTCCAGCGCCTTCATGGGCAGCCTCTCGGGCAGCGCCGTCTCCAACATCCTCACCACCGGGACCATCACCATCCCCGCCATGAGGCGCAGCGGCTACTCGCGGGAGTATGCCGCCGCCGTGGAGGCCTGTTCCTCCACCGGGGGAACCCTGATGCCGCCGGTGATGGGCGCTGTGGCCTTCATCATGGCCTCCTTCCTGGGGGTGAGCTATGCCGAGGTGATGATCGCGGCGCTGCTGCCGGCGATCCTCTTCTACCTGGCGCTGCTGCTGCAGGTGGACCACTATGCGGCCCGCAAGGGGCTCAAGGGCATGCGCCCGGAGGAGATCCCGCGGGTGCTCGACACCCTGAAACAAGGCTGGCCCTATCTGCTCAGCCTGGTGGTGCTGATCTACATGCTGCTGGTGATGCGTCTGGAGAGCTACGCCCCCTACTATGCGACCCTGGTGCTGCTGGCCATCTCGCTGTTCCGGCGCCGGCAGCGGCTGAGTCTCGCCAAGGGGCTCGACTTCCTCTATCGGCTGGCCCACGGCATCGGCAACCTGGTGGCGGTGCTGGCGGGCATCGGCCTGGTGGTGGGGGGGCTCTCCTATACCGGGGTGGCCGGCTCCTTCTCCCGGGAGCTCTTGCTCTATGCCGGCGGCAGCATTCCGCTGATGCTGGCGGCGGGGGCGGTGACCAGCTTCGTGCTGGGCATGGGCATGACGGTGAGCGCCTGCTACATCTTCCTGTCGATCCTGCTGGCGCCGGCGCTGGTGGGGGCGGGACTTGATCCTCTGGGCAGCCATCTGTTTATCCTCTACTGGGGCATGCTCTCCTATATCACGCCACCGGTGGCGCTGGCGGCGATCACCGCCGCGGGTGTGGCGGGGGCCAACAACACCCGCACCAGCCTGCACGCGGTGCGCCTCGGCGGGGTGCTCTTCGTGCTGCCCTTCCTGTTCGTGCTCAACCCGGCGCTGATCCTGCAGGGGCCCCTGGATCGCATCCTGCTGTCGTCGCTCACCGCCCTCACGGCCATCTGGCTGGTAGCGGCGGCCATGGAGGGCTATCTCTACCGGGTCGGCACGATCGGCTGGTTGCCGCGCCTGCTGCTGCTGCTGGCCGCCAGCCTGCTGATCTATCCGGAGTGGCGCAGCGACCTGATCGGCCTGGCATTGTTGGGAGGCGGCTACCTGTGGCTGGCAGGCCCCTTTCGCCGCCGGGCGCCGCTCACGGGCGTGAGCGAGAAGCCGCGCGCCGGCTGACGCCCGCCTGACGCACCAGGAACAACGCCGCCGCCCGAAGGGCGGCGGCGTTGTTCTTATGGTGATAGGCAACGAGACAGTGAGCGGGCGGTGCCCGCCCCGCGGCTCAGCCCTCCAGGCGTTCGATCACGCAGGCGATGCCCTGGCCCACGCCGATGCACATGGTGACCAGGGCGTAACGGCCGCCCGAGGCCTCCAACTGACGCAGGGCGGTGAGCGCCAGGCGGGCGCCGGAGGCCCCCAGCGGGTGGCCGATGGCGATGGCGCCGCCGTTGGGGTTGAGGCGCGAGTCGTCGGCGGCAAGGCCTAGCCCCTCCAGGCAGCCCAGCACCTGGACGGCAAAGGCCTCGTTGATCTCGATCAGGTCCATCTGGTCGAGGCCGAGTCCCGCCCGGGCCAGGGCCTTCTGCGAGGCGGGCACCGGCCCCAGGCCCATCACCCGCGGCGCCACCCCGGCCACGGCACCGGCCAGGAGACGGCCGCGGGGGCGCACTCCGGCGCGCTCGCCGGCGGCGCGGCTGCCGACGATCAGGGCGGCGGCGCCGTCATTGATGCCGGAGGCGTTGCCGGCGGTGACCACGCCGCCCTCGAACAGCGGTGACAGTCGGCCGAGCTTGTCGGCATCGGTGCCGGGTCGCGGGTGCTCGTCGCCCTCGACCCGGCGAGGGGGCTGCTTGCGTCCCTGGGATACCTCGATACCGAGGATCTCCGCGTCGTAGAAGCCTTGGCCTAGGGCGTCGCCGTAGCGGGCCTGGGAGCGCGCCGCGAAGGCGTCGCAGGCCGCCCGGCCGATCCCCAGGTCGTGGGCGATGTTGTCGGCGGTCTCCGGCATGCTGTGATTGCCATATTCCGCAGTGAGCCGCGGATTGGGGAAGCGCGAGCCGATCACGGTGTCGTAGAGCGGCTGGTTGCGGGCGAAGGGGGAGTCCGCCTTGCCCAGCACATAGGGAGCACGGGACATGGACTCCACGCCGCCGGCCAGGAACAGCTGCCCCTCGCCGCTGTGGATCGCCCGGGCGGCGTCCATCACCGCGGCCAGACCGCTGCCGCACAGGCGGTTGAGGGTCTGGCCGGCGACCTCGACGGGCAGGCCGGCCAGCAGGGCGCCGTGGCGGGCCACGTTGCGGGAGTCCTCGCCGGCCTGGTTAGTGCAGCCGGCCAGCACCTCCTCGTAGTCTTCGGAGGCGAAGCCGTTGCGTGCCACCAGGGCGGCCAGCACCTGGCCGAGCAGGTCATCGGGGCGCAGCGTGGCGAGTTCGCCGCCGTGGCGACCGAAGGGGGTGCGGATGCCGTCGTAGAGATAGGCGTCTAGCATGGGGGTTCCTCTCAGCAGGGATCGGGGGTGGTCAGGGGCAGGCCGAGGCGGGCGCGCCGGCGCAGCCAGGGGCTGGGGCGGTAGCGGGGGTCGCCGGTCGCGGCCAGCAGGGTCTCGAGGATGGTCAGGATGCGCCGGCTGCCATAGTGGTCGCCCAGCGCCAGGGGGCCGCGGGGGTAGCCGAGCCCCAGCTCCACGGCACGGTCGATGGTGGCCGGCTCGGCGACCCGCTGCTGGGCGATCTCGGCGCCCACGTTGACGATGCAGGCGATCACTCGCTGCAGCACGAAGCCGTGGCTGTCGTTGAGCACGCTCACCGGGGTGTCGTCGTGGCCCAGCAGGGCCCAGGCGGCATCCCGATAGCGGGTCTCGGTGGCCGGGCTGGCCATCAGGCAGCGCCGCCCGGCGAGGCCGCCCAGGGTCTCCACCGCCACGCAGCGGCTCGGATCGAGGCCCTGGCGCAGGGCACAGTCGGTGGTGTCCTCGCCAAGCGGCGTCAGCAGGCAAAGCGACCCCGCGGCGGGCCGCTCGCCCGCCTCCAGGGGCCAGCCGGCGGCCGAGACGAGCGCCGAGAGTGCCTGGGCGGCCTCGGGGTCTTCGGGGCTGACCCACACGGGCAGGGGAGCGGTTGCCGGTGGAGCCGGTTCCGCCGCCACCACCGCCTGGCCATCCACGTAGCGATAGAAGCCCTCGCCGCTTTTGCGGCCCAGCAGCCCGGCGATGAGACGCTGGCCGGTGAGCGGCGACGGCCGGAAGCGGGGCTCCTGGTAGTACTGGTGATAGATCGACTCCATCACCGCGTGGGAGACATCGAGGCCGGTCAGGTCGAGCAGGGCGAAGGGCCCCATGCGGAAGCCGCCCAGATCTTCCAGGAGGCGGTCGATGGTGATGGTGTCGGCGACGCCTTCGCCGAGCAGGCGCAGCGCCTCGGTGCCATAGGCGCGGCCGGCATGGTTGACCAGAAACCCTGGGGTGTCGGTGGCGCGGGCGGTGAAGTGGCCCATGGCCTGACCCAGCGCCTCCACCGCCGCGGTCACCTCGGGAGCAGTGCGCACCCCGGGGATCACCTCGGCGATCTTCATCAGCGGCACGGGGTTGAAGAAGTGGAAGCCGATCACCCGCTCCGGGCGCCGGCAGGCCGAGGCGATGGCGGTGACCGACAGCGAGGAGGTATTGGTGGCCAGCACCGCCTCCTCGTGCAGCACGTCCTCCAGTTCGACGAACAGGGCCTGCTTGGCCTCCAGCTTCTCGACGATGGCCTCCACCACGATATCGCAGTCGGCCAGGTCCGTCAGATCGGCGGCTTCGTGCAGTCGGGCTCGGTAGCACGCCAGGTCCTCCTCACTCAGGCGCCCCTTCGCCACCCCGCGTGACCAGACCGCGTTGATGAAGTCCCTCGCCTCATCGACCGCGCCCGGGCGGGCATCATGGAGGGTGACCTCGAGGCCGGCCTGGGCGGCCAGCTGGGCGATGCCGCGGCCCATGGCGCCGGTACCGACGAGGCCGAGGCGTCGGAAACGAAGGGGCGGAGTGACCTCCGGGGGGGCGACGGTCGACATGGCGGGATTCTCCTCACGATTGGGTATCGGGACAGATAGGGCTCTGTTGTTTTGCAAAGCGGAATCGTATTTCGTTTATTGACTCACATCCTAGGCTATGCAAAAGTGCCTGGCAATAGATGCAAACGACAATTCCATGATGCAGAACCGGCTCTCTTGACGTTGCTGACTCCCTGGGACCCGCCTGCCACTCGATCTGTGAGGACACGCCATGATTCGCGATCCGGAACTCCTGAATCAGCTTCTCGATACCATTTCCCGTTTCGTGCGCGAACGACTGATTCCCAATGAGGCGCGCCTGGCCGAGGACGATGCCGTCCCCCCCGAGTTGCTCGCAGAGATGAAGGAGATGGGGCTGTTCGGCCTGTCGATCCCCGAAGAGTACGGCGGTCTCGGCTTGACCATGGAGGAAGAGGCGCTGGTGGCCATGGAGATCGGCAAGACCTCACCGGCGTTTCGTTCGGTCTTCGGCACCAACAACGGCATCGGCGCCCAGGGCATCCTGATCGACGGTACCCCGGAGCAGAAAGAACGCTACGTGCCGCCACTGGCCACCGGCGAGATCCTGAGCTCGTTCTGCCTCACCGAGCCCGATGTCGGTTCCGACGCTGCCAGCCTGCGCACCACGGCCGTACGCGACGGCGATCACTACATCCTCAATGGCACCAAGCGCTACATCACCAATGGTCCCGAGGCGGATCTGTTCACCGTGATGGCACGAACGGATCCCGACAACAAAGGTGCCGGTGGCATTTCGGCCTTTATCGTCGAAGGCGACACCCCCGGACTCGAGCGCGGGCCTGCCGACAACAAGATGGGTCAGAAGGGTGCCCATACCTGCGATATCATCTTCAACGACTGCCGGGTGCCGGCCGAGAACATCATCGGCGGGCGCGAGGGGCAGGGTTTCAAGACGGCGATGAAGGTACTCGACCGCGGCCGCCTGCATATCTCCGCCGTCTGTGTCGGTGTCGCCGATCGGCTGGTGGCGGAGTCGCTCAGCTATGCCATGGAGCGCCAGCAGTTCGGTGTGCCGCTCTCCGGTCATCAGCTGATCCAGGCGATGCTCGCCGACAGCAAGACCGAGGCCTATGCCGGCCGCACCATGGTCCTCGACGCCGCACGCCGCAAGGATGCCGGCGAGGATGTCTCGACGCTGGCCTCGTGCGCCAAGCTGTTCTGTGCCGAGATGGTCGGCCGCGTCGCCGATCGTGCGGTTCAGGTTCACGGCGGAGCGGGCTACATGGCGGAGTACGCCGTCGAGCGTTTTTACCGGGACGTGCGGCTGTTCCGTATCTACGAGGGCACCACCCAGATCCAGCAGCTGGTGATCGCCCGCAACATGGTGCGGGAGGCATCCTGATGGCCCTTTCCGTGACACGCCGGGCACCCGATGAGGCCATCTTCGGCCGTCTGGCCAGCGAGCTTGTGGCGGAGTTGCCCGACCGGTTGAGTCACCGCGTGCTCGACAATGCCCGGCGCCTTCCCGACCGGGCGGCACTGGTCGATGGCGAGGTCCGCTGGAGCTATGCCGACCTGGGGCGCGAGATTCTCGAGGCCCGGGAGTGGCTGGTCTCGCTGGGGATTCGTCCGGGCGACCGCCTGATGACGGTCGGCGAGAACAGTCGTGCCCTGGTGGTGGTGCTGCTGGCGGCCAGCGAACTCGATGCCTGGGTGGCGATCGTCAATTCTCGCCTGACGGCCAAGGAAATCGACCTGATCCGCGATAACTGTCTGCCCCGGCGCATCTTCTATACCAGCGAGGCGTCCCCCGATGCGGAAGCGCACGGCCGTCGCCACGCTGCCGAGCCCCTGGCGCACTCCAGCCTGGGCGCATTGCAGGTAGGAGCGCTTGCCGACAGCGATCCGGAACCGGTGGCGGCCAGTGGCGCCGAGCAGGTCGCGGCGATGATCTACACCTCGGGCACCACCGGCACGCCCAAGGGCGTCATGCTGACCCATCGTGGCATCCTCTATATCGCCTCGATCTCGGGTGGCATGCGCCATCTCAGTGAGGGGCAGCGCGTTTACGGGGTGTTGCCCATGTCCCATGTCTTCGGTCTCTCCTCGGTGTGCATGGGATCGCTCTACAATGGCGCCTGCCTCTATACGGTGCCGCGCTTCGATGCGGCGATGCTGCTCGACGCCCTGAAGCGGGAACGCATCACCGTGCTGCAGGGGGTTCCGGCCATGTACGCGCGAACCCTGGAGTTTCTGCGCCGGCAGGGGCAGGCCCTCGAGATACCCGCGCTAATCTATATCTCCGCGGGCGGCTCGCCCCTGGATGCCGACATCAAGGGGCGAGTGGAGGCGGCGTTCGGCTTGACCCTGCACAACGGCTACGGGTTGACCGAGGCCAGTCCGACCATCAGCCAGACGCGTATCGATGATCGCCACGCCAACAATACCGTGGGGCGTGTCCTGCCGCTGCTGGAGTATCGCCTCGAGCCCCTGGATGCGAGCGGCGATAACGCCGATGACGGTGACGAGGTGGGTGAGCTCTGGGTGCGCGGGCCCAATGTGATGAAGGGCTACTTTCGTCAGCCCGAGGCAACGCGTGCCTGTCTCAGCGAGGATGGCTGGCTCAACACCGGTGATATTGCACGCTTCGACGAGGATGACCAGCTCTATATCGTGGGGCGCAGCAAGGAGCTGATCATCCGCTCCGGGTTCAATATCTACCCACCCGATGTGGAGGCGGTGATCAACGAACATCCCGATGTGACACTCTCGGCCGTGGTGGGACGCCAGGTAGCGGGCAACGAGGAAGTGGTGGCCTTCGTGCAGTGCGAGCCGGGGGCGGACCTCGAGGAGACAGCGCTTAGGACGTTCATTGCCGAGCGGCTGGCGCCCTACAAGCGGCCCTCGCGGATCGTGCTGGTGGAGAGTCTGCCCGCGACGGCCAGCGGCAAGATCCTCAAGGGGCGCCTTCGCGACATGGCACAAGGGGAGGAGCCGTCATGAGTGATTCCTTGCCGTTGTCGTGGCGGATGGTGGGCTTCCAGGAGCTGCTGGGCGTTCGCGTCGTCGACTGGGAGCCGGATCGGGTGACCCTCGCGCTGAGAGTCGAGCCGCATCACCTCAACCGCAGCGGCATCGTCCACGGTGGCGTTCTCTGTACCCTGCTGGATGTCGCCACGAGCTTTGCGGGCCTCTACTGCGAGGCGCCGGATCAGCTGCGCAAGGCGATGACGCTGTCGCTCTCCACCACCTTCGTTGCGCCGGCCAAGGGAGCGACGCTGCGCGCCGTCGGGCGGCTGGAAGGGGGAGGGCGCAGCACCTACATGGCCAGCGGCAAGGTGTTCGACAGCGAAGGCAGTCTCGTGGCCATGGGGGAAGGAACCTTCCGCCGGCGTCGGGGCAGCGAGGCCAAGGAGGGAGAGGATCAGTGAGCCGGGATCGCCTGAGGGCTTCCCTGCTGCTGGTCGTGACGCTGGCGACCCTGGCAGACCTGGTGTTTGTCAACGCCCAGGCTCAGTGGTTGGCCATGGTCGCCCTGGGGGGGTATCTGCTCACCCTGCGTGGACTCTCGACCATGGCCCTCACCCTGTTGGGCGCGGCGGCCCTGCTTAGCCTGGTCGCGCTGTGGCACCACACCGCCCCCCTGGCGCTGCTGCGCGAGGCGGCGGGACGCTTCGCCTTCTTCGCGACCTTTCTGGTCGCCCTGGGCCTGCTGCGGCTACCCGCCTATCGGTCGAGGCTGGTGAAACGCTGCGGGCATGCCATGCTGCTTCAGCCGCCCAGTCGACGCTATCCGATCCTGTCGCTGGGCTCGGCGCTGTTCGGCATCATTCTCAACATCGGCGTGCTCAATCTCGTGGCCGCCATGATAGAGAAGAGCAATACCCTGGCGGCCGCTCAGGGGCGTCTGTGGGTCCAGCAGGCACGCCAGCGGCGCATGATGCTGGCGCTGCTGCGCGGCTTTGCCCTGGCGCCACTGGTGTCCCCCATGGGCATCGGCATGGCGGTCGTGCTCTCCAGCATGGAGGGCCTGCGCTGGATCGAACTGGCCCCCTACGCCCTGGGCGCGGCGCTGCTGCTGTTCCTGGTCGGCTGGGGGGTCGATCGCGTCACCGGCCCGCGACTGCAGCAGACCAGGGAGCATGCGGTTCCCTCGCTGAGGCCCTTGGGGCGTTTCTCCCTGTTGCTGCTCTCGCTGGTGGCGTTGATCTTCTCTCTCGCCTGGGGACTCGAACTTCAGTTGCCCACTGCCGTGCTGTTGGGGGCGCCCCTGGGGGCCTTCCTGTGGCTCTGCTGGCAGTTCCGTGGCCATGGCCTGGCGGGGATGCCGGCCGCCACGGTTGCCCTGCATCGCGGGTTTCCCAGGCTGGTTTCGCCGGCGTCCAACGAGATCGTGGTGCTGGGGGCGGCAGGCTATCTGGGGCACCTCTGCGTGGGATTGGTGGATGGTTCGGCCCTGGCCGGGAGTCTCGGCTTCCTGTCGTCGCTGGGAGCAGGCACGGCGGTGATCGCCATGCTGCTGGTGGCCGTGCTGGCGCAGGTTGGCGTCAACCCCATCGTCAGCGTCACCCTGCTGGTCGGTATCCTGCCGACGCTGGGCATCGAGGGACTGTCGCCGCCCATTCTTGCGGTCTCCCTGCTGGTGGGGTGGACGCTGGCGCTGATGTCATCCCCCATGACCGTCTCGATGCTGATTCTCTCTAGATTCACTGGTGTTTCATCGCTGCGGATCGGCTATCGCTGGAATGGCCTTTTTCTCTGTCTCGCCATGCCGCTATTGGCGGCGTGGTTCCTGGCAGCTCGCTTTTGAGCGCGACAATTGGCGCTTGACTGCGGCGCGGCCGTTCAGCACCATAATATAAATGAAACTAGATTTCGCAAAGCAGAATAAGGTGGCCCGTCACGACAGGCCGTAACGACAAGTAGAGGAAATTCCGACATGTCCCAGAACCCCGCTTTCCACTGGCAAGACCCGCTGCTGCTCGACCAGCAGCTCACCGACGAAGAGCGCATGGTGCAGCAGAGCGCCGCCCAGTTCGCCGCCGACAAGCTCGCCCCCCGCGTGCTGGAGGCCTTCCGCCATGAGCAGACCGACCCGGCCATCTTCCGCGAGATGGGCGACACCGGCCTGCTGGGTGCCACCATCCCCGAGCAGTACGGCGGCAGCGGCCTCAACTACGTCTGCTACGGCCTGATTGCCCGGGAGGTCGAGCGCGTCGACTCCGGCTACCGTTCGATGATGAGCGTGCAGTCCTCCCTGGTGATGGTGCCGATCCACGCGTTCGGCAACGAGGCGACCAAGCAGAAGTACCTGCCGAAGCTCGCCAGCGGCGAGTGGATCGGCTGCTTCGGCCTCACCGAGCCCAACCACGGCTCCGACCCCGGCGCCATGGTCACCCGCGCCCGCAAGGTCGACGGCGGCTATCGCCTCACCGGCAGCAAGATGTGGATCACCAACAGCCCCATCGCCGACGTTTTCGTGGTGTGGGCCAAGGACGACGAGGGCGACATCCGCGGCTTCGTGCTGGAGAAGGGCTGGGAGGGCCTCTCCGCCCCGGTGATTCACGGCAAGGTGGGCCTGCGCGCCTCGATCACCGGCGAGATCGTCATGGACGATGTCTTCGTGCCCGAGGAGAACCTCTTCCCCGAGGTGCGCGGCCTCAAGGGGCCCTTCACCTGCCTCAACTCGGCCCGCTACGGCATCAGCTGGGGCGCGCTGGGCGCCGCCGAGGACTGCTGGCACACCGCCCGCCAGTACACCCTGGACCGCCAGCAGTTCGGTCGGCCGCTGGCCGCCAACCAGCTGATCCAGAAGAAGCTGGCCGACATGCAGACCGATATCTGCCTGGCCCTGCAGGGCTGCCTGCGGCTGGGCCGGATGAAGGACGAGGGCAGCGCCGCGGTGGAGATCACCTCGATCATGAAGCGCAACAGCTGCGGCCGCGCCCTGGATATCGCCCGCCAGGCCCGCGACATGCTGGGGGGTAACGGCATCAGCGACGAGTTCGGGGTGGCGCGCCACCTGGTCAACCTCGAGGTGGTGAACACCTACGAGGGGACCCATGACGTCCACGCCCTGATTCTCGGCCGGGCGCAGACCGGCATCCAGGCCTTCTGTTAACAAGGAGCAAGCCATGAAAATTCTCGTCGCGGTCAAACGCGTCATCGACTACAACGTCAAGATTCGGGTCAAGCCGGACCACTCCGACGTCGACCTCACCAACGTCAAGATGGCCATGAACCCCTTCTGCGAGATCGCCGTGGAAGAGGCGGTGCGCCTGAAGGAAAAAGGCGTGGCCACCGAGGTGGTCGCCGTGACCGTCGGCCCCAAGGCCGCCCAGGAGCAGCTGCGCACCGCCCTGGCGCTGGGCGCCGACCGGGCCATTCATGTCGAGACCGACGAGCGCGTCGAGTCGCTGGGCGCCGCCAAGGCGCTGGCCAAGGTGGTCGAGGCCGAGCAGCCGGGTCTGGTGATCCTGGGCAAGCAGGCCATCGACACCGACAACAACCAGACCGGCCAGATGCTCGCTGCCCTGACCGGCCTGCCCCAGGGCACCTTCGCCTCCGAGGTCGCCGTGGAGGGGGACAAGCTCCAGGTGACTCGCGAGATCGACGGCGGCCTGCAGACCATCGAACTCACGCTGCCGGCCATCGTCACCACCGACCTGCGCCTCAACGAGCCGCGCTACGCCAAGCTGCCCGACATCATGAAGGCCAAGAAGAAGCCGATGGACGTCAAGAGCCCGTCCGACCTCGGCGTCGAGGTGGCCTCCAAGGTCAAACTGCTCAAGGTCGAGCCGCCGGCCGAGCGCCAGGGTGGCATCAAGGTGGGCTCCGTGGACGAGCTCGTGGACAAACTGAAGAACGAAGCCAAGGTGCTTTGAAAGGAGCGGATCGCATGAGCATTCTGGTACTCGCGGAACATCACGACGGCGCCCTGGCTGGCGCCACCGCCCACGTGGTCGCGGCGGCGCAGGCCATCGGCGACGACATCGACGTCCTGGTGGCCGGCGAGAACGTCGCCGCCGTGGCCGAGGCCGCGGCCAAGCTCGACGGCGTGGCCAAGGTGCGCCTGGCCGACCACGCCGCCTACGCTCACCTGCTGGCCGAGCCCACCGCGGCGCTGATCGCGGAGCTGGCCGGCGACTACAGCCACGTGCTGGCGGCCGCTTCCACCACCGGCAAGAACGTGCTGCCCCGGGTGGCCGCGCTCAAGGACGTCTCGCAGATCTCCGAGATCATCGCCGTCGAGTCTCCGGACACTTTCAAGCGCCCGATCTACGCGGGCAACGCCATCGCCACCGTGCAGAGCGAGGACGCCCTCAAGGTGATCACCGTGCGCCCCACCGGTTTCGATGCCTGCCCTGATAGAGGGAGCGAGGGCGGCTCCGCCAGCGTGGAAGCCGTCGAGTTCGTCGCCGACAACGCCCAGTCCACCTTCATCAAGGAGGAGCTGGCCCAGTCCGATCGCCCCGAGCTGGGGGCGGCCAAGGTGGTGATCTCCGGCGGCCGCGGCATGGGCAACGGCGAGAACTTCACGCTGCTCGAGGGCATCGCCGACAAGCTGGGCGCGGCCATCGGCGCCTCCCGCGCCGCGGTGGACGCCGGCTTCGTGCCCAACGACATGCAGGTGGGCCAGACCGGCAAGATCGTCGCCCCGGAGCTCTACATCGCCGTGGGTATCTCGGGGGCCATCCAGCACCTGGCGGGCATGAAGGACTCCAAGGTGATTGTCGCCATCAACAAGGACGAGGAGGCGCCGATCTTCCAGGTGGCGGACTATTGCCTCGTCGCCGACTTGTTCGAGGCCCTGCCGGAGCTGGAAAGCAAGCTGTAAGGAAGATCGGGATCTTCCAGGTGGCGCTTTCTACAAGATCGGTGGCCTCGTGGCCGACCTCTTCCAGGCCCTGCCGGAACTCGAGCAGAAGCTGTGACGACGATCGGCAAGCCGTCCGGGGTCGCCGATCGGGGTGCAGTTCAATTCGGTGGGGTCTTGCATGCTGGCACGCTGGTGCAGGGAATCAGGCGGACTCGGCGCAGGGCGCGGCCCGGCTCTCGGGGCCGGTTGGCCGCCAGCCAGTCGTGCCGGTTTGAGGGTCGGGCGGGCAGTGGAGGTTCAGTGGCGGTTCTCCCTGTTCGTGATGTCAGCGCTGGCCTGGTAGTGGGGCCCCCCGAGGTGGCGGGGGTAGCCGAGGGCCTCGATGGCCAGCAGGTCGATGTCACTGGGGCGATAGGCGAGCCCCGCCGCGTCGGCCTCGAGGGCCGCTCGCACCAGGGCCTCGCGGAAAGGCTTGGCGCCCAGCGTGGCCTGCTGCAGGTGAGCGAGGATGCTGGCGCTGCGACTCACGACCACGGTCAGGCCCAAGGCCTTGACAAGGCCTTGAGCATCTCGGCGACGGCCTGCTGGCGTTGCGGCCCGGTGCCCAGATCGACCAGCTCCACGCAGCGACTCCCCTCGGGAACCACCAGCAGCAGTTCGGCCTCGTCTGCCCGGTCGGCCGTCTCGGGAGCGGCGAGGGCCACGCGCAGCGCTCCATCCGCCGGGCAATGGCTGCCCGGGGCGAGCAGGCAGGCCTCGGCCCCTTCGGCGCTCGTCGACAGGGTGATGGCGGCGCGCACGGCCTGGCCGAGGGCATTGACCGGGGGATTGTCGATCTGGATCACGCCCAGCTCATCCAGGCGCCGATAGTGCACGACAGGGGCATGGAACTCTCCCTGTTTCGCAAAGAGAAATCTCATTCCGACAACATGGGCCATCATGTCGGGCTGCGTCGCCCCTGTCAATAAAGAAAAATCATATTCCTCTATGCGGAATAAACCCGCCGCCCGAAGAGCGGCGGGGCCTACGTTCGGCATTGCCCGTCGCCCGCGGCAAGAAACGGCGCCTGGGAGAAGGCGCCGGTCGAAGAGGCGATGGTGGGCAGAAGGCTCAGTAAGCGAACTGCTCCTCGGCCATTGCCATCAGGTTCTCTGCCCCCGAGGCGATAGCGGCGGCGTGTGCCTGGGCTCGTGGCAACAGGCGGTGGAAGTAAAAGCGAGCGGTTTGTTGCTTGGCCTGGTAGAAATCGATGTCGTTGCTTCCCGCGTCCAGCGCGGCCTGGGCGGCGTCGGCACTGCGTGCCCAGCACCAGGCCAGAACCGTATAGCCCGAGTAGAGCAGGTAGTCGAAGGCGGCGGCCCCGACCTCGTCCGGGTTGTCACGGGCGGCGTCGCCGATCTGCTTGCTCAACATCAGCCATTGGCGTACCTGGTGCCGTAGCGGCTGCACGAATTCGTCAAGGCGGGACTGGCCGGCGTCGCAGAAGGCCTCGATCTCGGCGGCGAAGGGCGCCAGCAGCTCGCTTTCGGAGGCCAGCACCTTGCGGCCCAGCAGGTCGAGGCCTTGAATGCCGCTGGTGCCTTCATAGATCGCGGTGATGCGCACGTCGCGGACGATCTGTTCCATACCCGATTCGCTGATGTAGCCGTGGCCGCCGAGCACCTGGATACCAAGATTGGCCGCTTCGATGCCGGCCTCGGTGAGGAAGCCCTTGGCGATCGGGGTCAGCAGGGCCAGGCGTTGTTGCGCTTGCTCGCGGGTGGCGGCATCCGTGCCCCGGTGCGCCATGTCCACCTGCTGGGCGCAATAGTAGTTCAGCAAGCGTCCGCCTTCGGCCAGGGCCTTTTGCGTCAGCAGCATGCGCCGAACGTCCGGGTGCGCGATGATGGGGTCGGCGGGCCGGTCCGGGCGAATGCGCTTGGGGGCGCGCATCTGCAATCGCTCGCGGGCGTAGTTCAGGGCGCCCTGGAAGGCCGCCTCGGTATGGCCCTGGCCTTGCTGTGCCACGCCCAGGCGCGACTCGTTGATAAAGGTGAACATGCAGTGCATGCCCTTGTTCGGAGGGCCGATCAGGTAGCCGGTGGCGCCGTCGAAGTTCAGCACACAGGTGGCGTTGCCGTGGATACCCATCTTGTGCTCGATGGCACCGCAGCTGACGGTGTTGCGTTCACCGAGGTGGCCGTCGGCCTGGACATGGAACTTGGGCACCAGGAAGAGCGAGATGCCCTTGATGCCTTCCGGTGCGTCCGGTAGACGGGCCAGCACCAGGTGGACGATGTTCTCGGTCAGATCATGTTCACCGGCGGAGATGAAGATCTTGCTGCCACTGATGCGGTAGCTGCCATCGGCCTGGGGCTCGGCCTTGGTGCGAAGCAGCCCGAGGTCGGAGCCGCAGTGGGCTTCGGTCAGGCACATGGTGCCGCTCCAGCGGCCTGCCACCAGGTTGGGCAGGAACCGTTGCTTCTGCTCGTCGGTGCCGTGCTCGGCGATGGTGTCGATGGCGCCAAGGCTGAGCGTCGGGTACATGGCCCAGGCATGGTTGGCGCTTTGGAGCATCTCGTTGATCACCGTGCCCAGGGAGGGGGGCAGCCCCTGGCCGCCCCAACTGGTTTCCTGTGCCAGAGACAGCCAGCCGCCGTCGACGAACTGCCGGTAGGCGTCGGCGAAGCCCGGTGGTGTGGAGACTGCGCCGTCCTGCCAGCGACATCCCTCCCGGTCGCCGACGGCGTTGAGCGGCGATAGGACTTCCTCGGCGAAGCGGGCGCCCTCGTTGATGATGGCGTCGACCAGGTCCGGGGAGGCGTCGCTACTATTATTGGGCAGGCGGGCATAGTGGTCTGGAAAATCCAGTACCTCATTGATCGCGAAGCGAATATCGCGCAAGGGGGTCTTGTACTGTGGCATGGGATGTCCTCGGAAATGGAGCAGGCTCTAGCAGCCTGTCGGGCTTATGAAGATGCTGATTCATTGCTGCGCTCGATATCCTGACCGCCGGCGGTAGCGTAGCGTTGGACCCTCAAGATCCTCATTTACTGCCATCGCTCGCGATATGGATCAGCGCTTCCTTATGTGCCGCGTTGGGCTCTGGCGTGTCAGGCGTCTTGCGCCGGGACTGTCTTGGAGGCCGCCGCCTCGGAGGCGACGCTGTCATCGGCTGCCACTGTCTCGCGTCCTAGCAGGCTCCGTTTCTCGACCAGGTAGTAAAGTGTCAGGCCGACGATGATCCCCCAGCCCGCGCCATAGATGGCCAGCACTATGGCAGTCGTGCCGGCGACACCGCGCTGCGCGGGGGTTGTCGCCTGTTCCATGCCGATCATCAGGCAGACGTAGCCGGTGAGGATCAGCGTCATCGACAGGGCGATCGGCAGGACCGGCTGGAACAGGCTGACCAGCGGAAGAATAAAGGTGGCTAGGAACATGGTGATCATGAAGGTGCCGGCACCGCCAAAGATGGAATCCATGGAATGCCGGCCGAACTTGTAGCGCTCGGCAACGGTGGCGGTCAGGGCGGTCCAGATGGGGCCGGCCAGTCCCGGGGCCGGGCAGAAGAAAGCGTGGAAGGCGTTACGGATGGCGGTGACGTGATGCACCCGGCTGGTGTCGCAGTCGATCTTCTCATCGCTGCGAGTCTCGTCGGCTTGGGCGATCAGGGCGTCACCCACCACGATATCGCCGAACGCGATGATATAGGCGATCAACGCCGTGGGTATGGCCAGCAGGAAGACATCGAGGCTGGGAAAGCCCACCACGAAGGGCAGATAGTTCCAGAGTTCGGCGAAGTTGGGCCGGGTGATGCCCCATTCGATGGTGGGTAGGGGGTATTCCCCGATCGACCAGGCGACCAGGATGGCGATCACCATGCTGGGCACCAGTCCGTAGTTGGCGATGCGCCGTGCCAGGCTGTGATGTTGTGCCCAACGGCGAAAGGCAACCGAGAACATCAGGAAAAGGGCAACCAGTACGCCCGCCGTCAGGGAGATGGGCGTACTGGCCAGGCGGCCGCCTTCCTGAATTTCGCCGATGAAGGCGGCAAGGCCGGCACCGAGGATGATGCCTGCCTGCAGCGACTTGGGTACCAGGCGCACCAGTCGAGCGCCAAGCCCCGTGAGGCCCATGAGCAGGAAGATGAGGAAGACCATGAAGTTCAAGGCGAACATCGCCTGGATCGCCTCTGGGCCGGGCTCGAAATCCCCCAGAAAGGCGAGGACCAGAGGCACGGCCGGGGTGATCCAGCCAGGCACAAGGGGTACCCCGAGCAAGGCCGGTAGGAGCGTCAAGGCATTGCCAATCACCACGTAGGCTAGCGCCACCTCGTAGGGGAGGCCCAGGTAGTGCTCGAGCAATGGGATCATTGCCAGACTGACCACGAACATGATCAGTGCCTGGAACATCTCGGCCATTTCCCAGCGGTAGTGGATGAATGGCAGGCGGACCTTGAAGGGGCCTGCGGGCCAGTAGGGGGCTTCTTCGCCATGCTGGCGGTGCATCATCTGCATAACGCGACTCCTGACGTTAGTCGGCTCTCGGTTGTCGTCATTGTGAGAGAAGCGCCTTCACCCCGTCCGTCCATGGGCGCCTCTCCTCGTGTCCGGGGGGCGCGCTGGGAAAGAGCGGAAAAGATGAGTGCGTTCCGAGCCTTGTTTGTAGCAAGGAGCGGTTGGTCGGGCCTCCACCCGCGGGTGGATTCTGGGGTGGATTTGCGCGCAGGGGGCTGCCTGGAGGCGTCCGTGCCGCACCCTCCTGTCGCCAGGAAGCATGCCGCGTGGCGACGTCAAGAGTCGCGGCAAGCCGGGTCACGCCGCCACCGACCTGACCATCGCCTGGCAAGGGGCCGATTTCCACCCTCGGTTCCACCCCCGCATGGATGCCCCGAGATGCGCCTCCCTGTTACAACGATCCCAAGGCTTCTGGCCAATCGTCAGGCGAGCTCGAGGAGGCGGGAATCCTCGCATTGCCCGTGATGATATGCAGAGCCTGGCTTCATGCTGCGGAATCTAGCCTCAGCGCCATATCGAGTTCGCACGGCTTTCAGTGGAAACCGTCATGGGAGAGTCACCATGAAGATCCTCGTCGCGGTCAAACGCGTCATCGACTACAACGTCAAGATCCGGGTCAAGCCGGACCACTCCGACGTCGACCTCACCAACGTCAAGATGGCCATGAACCCCTTCTGCGAGATCGCCGTGGAAGAGGCGGTGCGCCTGAAGAAAAAAGGCGTGGCCACCGAGATTGTCGCCGTGACCGTCGGCCCCAAGGCCGCCCAGGAGCAGCTGCGCACCGCCCTGGCGCTGGGCGCCGAGCGGGCCATTCACATCGAGACCGACGAGCGTGTCGAGTCGCTGGGCGCCGCCAAGGCGCTGGCCAAGGTGGTCGAGGCCGAGCAGCCGGGTCTGGTGATCTTGGGCAAGCAGGCCATCGACAGCGACAACAACCAGGTGGGGCAGATGCTGGCGGCGCTGACCGGCCTGCCCCAGGGCACCTTCGCCTCGGAAGTGACGATCAGCGGTGACGGGGGCGATAAAAAGCTGCAGGTGACCCGCGAGGTGGACGGCGGCCTGCAGACCCTGGAGCTCACGCTGCCGGCCATCGTCACCACCGACCTGCGCCTCAACGAGCCGCGCTACGCCAAGCTGCCCGACATCATGAAGGCCAAGAAGAAGCCGATGGAAGTCAAGACGCCGGCGGATCTCGGTGTCGAGGTGGCCAGCAAGGTCACCTTGCTCAAGGTCGAGCCGCCCCCCGAGCGTCAGGCCGGCATCAAGGTGGGCTCGGTGCACGAGCTCCTCGACAAGCTGAAGAACGAAGCGAAGGTGATCTCATGAGCATCCTGGTCCTGGCCGAACATCACGATGGCCAACTGAGCAGCATCACCGCCCACGTCGTTGCGGCGGCGCAGCAGATCGGCGGCGAGATCGACGTACTGGTGGTGGGGGAGGGCGTCGGCGCCGTGGCCGAGGCCGCCGCCAAGCTCGACGGCGTCGCCAGGGTGCGCGTCGCCGATCACGCCGTCTATGCCCACCAACTGGCCGAGCCCAGCGCGGCGCTGCTGGCGGCACTCGCCGATGATTACACCCATGTGCTGGCGGCGGCCTCCACCACCGGCAAGAACGTGCTGCCGCGCCTCGCCGCGCTCAAGGACGTGGCGCAGCTCTCCGAGATCATCGGCGTCGCGTCCGCCGACACCTTCCGGCGGCCGATCTACGCCGGCAACGCCATCGCTACCGTGCAGAGCGGTGACTCGCTCAAGGTGATCACCGTGCGCGCCACGGCCTTCGATGCCGTCGGCTCTCGACACGATCAGGGCGGCCATGCCCCGGTGGAAGCGGTGGCGAGCGTGGTGGAGAACAGCCAGTCGCGCTTCGTCAAGGAGGAACTGGCCCAGTCCGACCGCCCCGAGCTGGGCAGTGCCCGGGTGGTGATCTCCGGCGGGCCATGGGCAGCGGCGAGAACTTCACGCTGCTCGAGGGCATCGCCGACAAGCTGGGGGCGGCCATCGGCGCCTCGCGGGCGGCGGTGGATGCCGGCTTCGTGCCCAACGACATGCAGGTGGGCCAGACCGGCAAGATCGTCGCCCCCGAGCTCTACATCGCCGTGGGCATCAGCGGGGCGATCCAGCACCTGGCGGGGATGAAGGACTCCAAGGTGATCGTGGCGATCAACAAGGATGAGGAGGCGCCGATCTTCCAGGTGGCCGATTACGGATTGGTGGCGGATCTCTTCCAGGCCCTGCCGGAGCTGGAAAGCACGTTGTAAGGAGGATCCTCCAGGTCGCGCTCTCGACCAGTGATCATGCCCAGACTCTGGGTGTGGACCTGGCCTATATGGGCACGCGCTTCATCGCCACCCATGAGGCCAATGCCGTGGAGGACTACAAGCAACTCATCTTGTCGTCCGAGGCCAGCGACATCATCTACACTAACCTGTTCACGGGAGTGCATGGCAACTGTCTGCGCGGCAGCATCGTCAAGGCCAGCCTGGATCCGGATGATCTGCCGACGTCCGACAAGAGCGCCATGCGCTTCGGTTCCGGCAGCAGCAGCGCCTCCAAGGCCTGGCGCGATATCTGGGGCGCCGGTCAGGGGGTGGGTAACATCGATGCGGTAACGTCGGTAACGTCGGTGGCGGAGGTGGTGGCTGGCTTGCGCCGGGAATACGCCGCCGTCCGGGAGCGCTTGGCAGAGGTGGCGCGGTATGCCGAGCCGGCGGCGCGTGCGGAGGCCATGGACTGACGTCTCGTCAGGCGGGAGGTGAATCAGGTGCTGCCGCCGTTCGCTGGTGAGGCGGCATCGGCGGCGGCCCAGCAGGCTGCTGTGCTGGGCCTCGGCGGGGAGCGGTGCCTCAACGCCGCCGGTGCAGGAGGGCCTGCACCCGCTCCCGGAAGTCCGGCTCCAGGCGGCAGCTATCCTGAAGCCTGCCTTCCAGTGCCATGGTGTCGAGGAGGCTCGCCTCCGCGGCGGTGCGCAGCAGTTGCTTGGTGGCGGCCAGCGCTCGAGCCGGTTGATTGATCAGTTGCCTGGCGATTTCGCGTGCCGTCTCGCTAGCCTGACTCTCGGCCACTACCCGGTTGGCCAGTCCCAGGGCCAGGCAGCGAGCGGCGTCGATCTCGGGGGCCAGGGCGGTCAACTCGAAGGCCCGGGCATGCCCCAGACGGTGCACTAGGTGCCAGTTGGCGCCACCATCCGGGACCAGGCCGATGTCGATGAAACCCAGCTTGAGGAAGGCTGATTCGCCCATCACCACTAGGTCACTGGCCAGCAGGTAGGAGACGCCGATGCCGGCGGTGGGGCCTTCCACGGCGGCGATCACCGGCTTGTCCATGGCCATGATGGCGTTCAGGGCCGGCTCGAAGAGCCGTGCCAGTGCCTCGCTGAGCAGGCTATCCGCTGTTCCCTCGAAGGCGGAGAGATCCGCACCGGCGCAGAAGGCGCCGCCCTCGCCGCGCAGGATGACCGCCTTCACTTGCGAATCGTCGGCTGCCGCCTGCAAGTGGTCGCGTAGCGCCACGGCCGTCGCCTCGTCCAGCGCATTACGGACCTGAGGGCGGGTGAGGACGAGCTCGAGCAGCCCGTCGGGGTGGCGCTGAAGGCTCAATCCTTCGGTGATGACATTGAGATGCATGGTGACTCCATGGCCCGGCTGTACTGAAGCGGAAATGAACGAGGCTACGGCTCCGGGGGTTGTCTGGCGAGCCGTGGCGAGAAGGGGACCGGCCTCGGCGTAGGCCGGTCCGGCAAGACTCAGAGGGAGCTGTTGGAGTGGCCACCATCCACGGCGATGACGGTGCCGGTCATGAAGGCACCGGCATCGCTGGCCAGCAGCAGCAGGGCGCCATCCAGATCCTGGAGGTTGCCGAGGCGCTGCATGGGCACCACCTGATCGATGTAGGCATGGGCCTTCACGGTAGAGAAGAAATCCTCATTCATCTCGGTACGGAAGTAACCGGGGGCGATGGCGTTGATGCGAATGTCATGCCGTGCCAGCTCTAGGGATAGCGAACGGGTCAACTGGATCACCCCGGCCTTGGCCGCGGAGTAGTGGCTGAGCTTGGGGGCGACGCGCAGGCCGAGGATGGAGGCGATGTTGACGATACTGCCCGGCTTGCCGGTTGCCACCAGGCGCCGACTGGCTTCCTGGGTGAGGCGCCAGACGCCCTTGAGGTTGGTGTCCAGCATGGCGTCCCAGCTCGCCTCACTCATCTTGAGGAAGCCCTCGGTGTCGCCGAGGCCGGCATTGTTGACCAGCAGGTCGATGATGCCGAACTCCTGCTCGGCGGCGTCGAAGGCGGCGATGATGGAGGCGGCGTCGGTGACGTCCAGGGAGACCGCCAGGGCCTGTCCGCCGGCGGCCTGGATCTCGGCTACCAGGGCCTCTAGGCGTTCACGGCGTCGGGCACCGACCACAACGCGGGCGCCGGCTTCGGCAAGCACGGTGGCGAAGTGGCGGCCCAGGCCGCTCGAGGCACCGGTGACCAGGGCGATGCGGCCTTCCAATGAGAAGCGGGATGCAGTCATGAAGAATTCTCCGGTAGGAACGAAACAGGGCACCGCGGCCCGCTAGCAGCCTGTTGCCAGGAGCCTGCCGGACTTAACGCTGATCTGCTGCGAAACCCGGGCTTTCGGCCAATTTCATTCGATCTGATTCGTTAAATAGCGGGCTATTCGCCTCATCAGATCGATTAACTTGACTCGAAATCCGTGCTTCTCGCGACGATCGGTCAAATCCGACAGGCTCCTCGGGCCACGGTGAATGAGTCGGCTCAGCAGACCTCGAAGAGGCCGGCGGCACCCATGCCGCCTCCCACGCACATGGTGACGACCACGTAACGCACGCCGCGGCGCTTGCCTTCGATCAGGGCGTGCCCGACCAGCCGGGCGCCGGTCATGCCATAGGGATGACCGATGGAGATACCGCCGCCGTTGACGTTGAGCCGGTCGTCGTCGATACCGAGCTTGTCGCGGCAGTAGAGGACCTGGCAGGCGAAGGCTTCGTTGAGCTCCCACAGGCCGATGTCGGCGACGGTCAGGCCATGCTGCTTGAGCAGCTTGGGTACCGCGAAGACCGGGCCGATGCCCATCTCCTCCGGGGCCAGGCCGGCCACGGCCATGCCCCGGTAGATGCCCAGGGGGCTCAGGCCGCGGCGCTCGGCGAGGCGGCGCTCCATGACCACGCAGGCGGAGGCGCCGTCGGAGAGCTGGCTGGCGTTGCCGGCGGTGATGGTGCCGCCTTCGAGCACCGGCTCCAGGCCCTGCAGGCTCTCCAGCGTGGTCTGGGGGCGGTTGCCCTCGTCCTGGGTCAGGGTGACCTCCTGGTAGCTCACGGCCTTGGTCTGCTTGTCTACCACCGCCTTGGTGGTGGTGATGGGGACGATCTCCTCATCGAAGCGACCGGCGGCCTGAGCCTCGGCGGTGCGCCGTTGCGACTGCAGGGCATAGGCGTCCTGAACGTCGCGGCCGATGGCGTAGCGCTTCACCACGTTCTCGGCGGTATACAGCATGGGCAGGTAGGCATGCTCGGCATGGCGCAGGACCTGCTCGTCCTTGGTGGCAAAGGCCCACTCCAGGGCCTGGTTCTGGACGGCGCTGATGTTCTCCTGGCCGGCGCCGATCACCACGTCCATGCCATCCACCATGACCTGCTTGGCGGCGGTGGCGATGGCCATCAGCCCCGAGGCGCACTGGCGATCCAGGGTCTGGCCGCTGACCTCCAGGGGCAGGCCGGCGGCGAGGGCGGTCATCCGCCCCAGGTTCCAGCCGGCGGTGCCGGCCTGGAGGGCGGTACCCATCACCAGATCCTCCACCTCGCCGGGGTCGATGCCGGCGCGTTCCACCGCCGCACGCACGGCATGAGCCGCTAGGGTAGGGGAGGTCGTGTTGTTGAAGGCACCGCGAAACGCCTTGGCGATCGGAGTGCGGGCAGTCGAGACGATAACGGCTTCTTTCATGGAGTACCTGCTTGTGGTTCGTGGATCGTCGTATGAGCTCAGCGGGTATTGGCAGCAACCTGAGTGAGTGCATCGCCAAAGCGGCGGCCCTCGGCTACCAGGCGCTCGAGCAGAGGAGAAGGCGTGAACCAGGTTTCCCCATGGGTACCAAGCCGGCTGCGGTAGCGTTCGATGCCCGCCAGGACCGTGTCGAGGCCGATCTCGTCGGCATAGTGCATGGGGCCGCCACGCCAGACAGGGAAGCCGTAGCCGTTGACCCAGACCAGGTCGCAGTCGCTGGAGCGGTAGGCGATGCCTTCATCGAGAATCGCCGCCCCTTCGTTGATCAGCGAAAAGATGCAGCGTTCGACGATCTCCTCGTCCTCGATGGCACGGCGCTCGATGCCCAGCTCCTTGGCGATCGTCTCGGCAAGCTCGATGACATCGGGGTCTTCGAGCTGCTCCCGGTTCTCATAGCGATAGAAGCCGCGACCGCTCTTCTGCCCATAGCGACCGAGTGCATAGAGCCGGTCGCCGATCAGGTTGTAGCTGGGGTCATGTGCGATATCGCCGCGGCGTGACTCGCGCACCAGATAGCCCACGTCGTTGCCGGCGAGATCGAACATGGAGCAAGGCCCCATGGCCATGCCGAAACGGGTCAATGCCCTGTCGATCTGGGCGGGCGTCGCGCCTTCTAGCAGCAGCCGATGGGCTTCGCGGCCATAGGGTTCGAGCATGCGGTTGCCCACGAAGCCGAAGCAGACGCCGACCACCACCGGCACCTTGCGGATGATCTTCGCCATCTTGAGGGCGGTGACGATGGCCTCGTCGGAGGTGGCGGAACCTCGGATGATCTCCAGCAGCCGCATCACATTGGCGGGACTGAAGAAGTGTAGGCCGATGACATCCTGGGGGCGGCGTGTAGCACTGGCAATCTCGTTCAAGTCGAGCGTCGAGGTGTTGGAGGCCAGAATGGCGCCGGGCTTGCAGACCTCATCCAGCTTGGTAAAGATGGTGCGCTTGATATCCATGCTCTCGAAGGCGGCTTCGATGACCAGGTCCGCATCGGCAAGGTCATTGTAATGGAGCGTTCCCTCGAGCAAGGCCATTCGCTGCTCGACCTGAGCCTCGGTCATGCGCCCTTTCTTGGCGGAAATCAGGTAATTGTTGCGGATCGCCGCTAGCCCCTTATCGAGGGCCTCCTGCTTGAGCTCCAGCAGTTTGACCGGAATACCGGCATTGGCGAAGTTCATGGCGATGCCACCGCCCATGGTGCCGGCGCCGATGATGGCGACGCGTTCGATGCGCCGGGCAGTGGCCTGGGGAGAGACATTGGGAACCTTGGTCGCCTTCCTTTCCGAAAAGAAGAGATGCTGCTGGGCCCGGGCCTGGGGGGTCGCCATGCACTCCAGAAAGAGGTCGTGCTCCTTCTTCAGACCTTCTGCCAGTGGCAGGCGGCAGGCCGCTTCCACGGCTTGAATGCAGCGCTCAGGCGCCACGAAGCCACGGGTTTTCCTGGCGATGCTGGCCCGAAAATCATCGAAATGGCTCGGGGAGAGTGTGCGGGTATCCACGGAAAGCGTGGTGCAGGAGCGCAACGGGGCGGAGGTGCTGATCAGCTCCTCGGCAAAGTGGACGGCGGCCGTCAACAGATCCCCTTCGACCAGACGGTCGAGCAACCCGATTTCATGCGCCTTGGCGGCGGGTATCGGTTGTCCCGAGGTGATCATCTCCAGGGCCGCAGGAACCCCGACCAGGCGGGGCAGACGCTGAGTTCCACCGGCGCCCGGCACGAGGCCGATATTCACTTCAGGAAGGCCAAGCCGTGTCTGAGGGGTGGCGATACGGTAATCGCATCCCAAGGCGATCTCCAGCCCGCCGCCCAGCGCGGTGCCGTGCAGGGCGGCGACGATGGGCTTGGGCGACTGATCCAGTGTCGAGCACAGCTCGGGAAGGGAAGGGGGTTGCCGTACGGCCTCGGTGCCGAACTCACCGATATCGGCCCCGCCGCAGAATATCCCGATGTCGGACAGCAGGACGATAGCGGCAACGGCATCATCCGAGATGGCACGCTGATAGGCCGCCTGGAGCGCTGTTCGCATGGCATGCCCCAAGGCATTGATCGGCGGCTGATTCATGCGCAAGACGGCGATTCGGCCTATCTGCTGGTAGTGGACGGGTTCAGTCATCATCTGGTTCCTCTATGGCCTTCTGTCATGGTCGTCTGTCGGTTGAATGCTCTGGGGTGTTGGCACCATGCGTAAGCATTCAGAACCACGCGTCGTGCATGTCGAAGCAGGTTCGGTTGCCCTGTAGGAGGAGCTCCGCTTGCGGGTTGATCTGCGGTAGCTCCCAGTCCAGGTAGTAGCGGGTGGCCTGGAGCTTGCCGCGATAGAAGTCGCGGTCCGCTTCGGCGAGATCGTCACGGTCGAGGCCCTGGGCGGCCTTGAGGCCCTGGCGCAGCCAGATCCAGGCGACGACCAGGCGGCCGAAAAGATCCAGGTAGAGGGTGGCATTGGCCAGGCCCCTGTCCGGATCCGCGGCGACCTGGCCGCGTAGCGACTCGGTGACCGCGTCCAGCCGCTGCAGGGCGTCGCCGAGCGGGCCGATGAAGTCCTGGGTCGCCGGGTGGCGAGAGGCGTCGCCCAGGGTCGCCTTGACCTCCTCCCGGAATAGCCGGTAGGCGGCCGGATCGCGCATCACCTTGCGACCCAGCAGATCGAGGCCATGGATGCCCTCGGTGCCCTCATGGATGGGGTTGAGGCGGTTGTCCCGGTAGTACTGCTCCACCGGGTACTCGCGGATGTAGCCGGAGCCGCCCAGAACCTGGATGGCCAGGTCGTTGGCCTGCAGGCAATAGCGGGAAGGCCAGGACTTGACGATGGGGGTGAGTAGGTCGAGCAGTTCCCCCGCGCGCCGGCGAGTGGCCTCGTCCTCGGCGCTGTGCTGGTCCTCGTACAGCGAGCTGGCGTAGAGGCACAGCGATAGCGCCCCCTCGACATAGGCCTTCTGGGCCAGCAGCATCCGGCGCACGTCGGCGTGAGCGACGATGGGCACCTGGGGGCTGGCCGGGTCCTTGCTGGAGGGCAGGCGGCCCTGGGGGCGCTGCTGGGCGTAGTCCAGCGAGTACCGGTAGCCCTGGTAGCCCAGACAGGCGGCCGTCAGGGCCACGCCGATGCGCGCCTCGTTCATCATCTGGAACATGTATTGCAGGCCGCGGTGGGGCTCGCCGACGAGATAGCCGATGGCCCCTCCGTTCTCGCCGAAGTTGAGAACGGTGGAGGTGGTATTGCGAAAGCCCATCTTGTGCAGCAGGCCGGCCAGGGCCACATCGTTACGCTCGCCGAGGCTGCCGTCTTCGTTGACCAGGATCTTGGGCACGATGAACAGCGAGATGCCCTTGGCCCCGGGTGGGGCGTCGGGCAGCTTGGCCAGCACTAGGTGGACGATGTTCTCGGTGAGCTCATGGTCGCCGCCGGAGATGAACATCTTGTGGCCCCGCAGGCGATAGCGGCCCTCGCCGTCGGGTTCGGCGGCGGTCTTGATGTCGGCCAGAGCCGAGCCCTGGCCCGGCTCGGTGAGCGCCATGGTGCCACTGAAGTGGCCCGCCAGCATGGGCGGCAGGAAGCGTGCCTTGAGCGCGTCGCTGGCGAAGGACTTGATTAGGTTGGCCGCGCCGATGCTCAGGAAGGGGTAGCCGGTAGTGGCGACGTTGGCCGCGTTGAAGTAGGCCATGCAGCTGCGCAGTACCACCTCCGGCAGCTGCATGCCGCCGTCCTCGAAGTCGTGATGGGCGGCCAGGAAGCCGCCCTCGGCGAAGGCGTCCCAGGCGGCCTGGGTCTCGGGGATCAGGTGGACCCGTTCGCCGTCGAAGGTCGGCTCCTGGGCATCGCCCTTCTGGTTGTGATCGGCGAAGTAGCGCTCGGCCACCTTGCGGGCGGTCTCCAAGGTGGCATCGAAGGTCTCGCGGCTGTGTTCCAGGTAGCGGGGGCGCCGGAGCAGTGCCTCGGTGTCCAGCACCTCGTAGAGCTGGAAGCTAATGTCACGGTCGTTCAGCAGCGTTTGGGTCATGATCACTCTTCCCCTTGAGGGTCCTAGGATTCACCCGTTTGTATCAAGCGGGGCAAGGCGACGGCGTCCACCCGAGGGTGGAAATTGGGGTGGAATTCGCGGAGGGGAGGGGGGCGTGGGCGACGCGCCAGATGTCAATCGCTTGGCGCGCGATGTCAAGCTCGCGGCGTGGCGCTCGCTGCAGACTGGCCTGGCGCTATCGCCATAACGTCAATGACAAGGAGAATTCCCCATGACCAGTGCCAGCGAAGAGACCACCATCATTCGTGAGCCCGCAGACTGGCTGCCCGTCGAGCTACCCGGCACCCAGGGCATCAGCATCAAGGTCTACCACGTCGACAAGGTGAACCATAACGTGATCGTGAAGTTCCGGTTCGCGCCCGGTGGCTACGGCGCACGCCACGTGCATCACTGTCGGGCGATCGGCTATACCCTCAGCGGGGAGTGGGCCTACGATGATGGCTCCTTCGAGGAGGGTGATGCCGCCTATGAGCTGATCGGCAACAACCACTATCCGTACAGCGACAAGGGCGGCGAACTGATCGTCTTCATGGACGCCGTATGACGGTGCGTTGTCGCCGGCCGAGAGGTGACCGGCGGCGAGATGATCGACCTGTCGCGCCCGATCATCCTCGTCGGCCATGAGTATTGTGCCGAGATCGAGGGCTATGGGCCTGACACGGTACGACGCCTGGCCCCGGGAACCCGAGTGGTTGCGCCTCCCTATCTGCTGAGAAGCGAGGGACCGGCCTTCATCGGCTTCTCCGGCGGGTGGCTATGCGGAATCCATGCTGCTCACCGAGGCGCTGATGCTGCCGGTGCCCAATGGCCTGTCGACCCAAAGCGCCGCGCTCACCGAGCCGATGGCCGTGGCCCTGCATGCGGTGGGGCTTGCCGAACTGTCGGCCCGCGACGTTCCCCAGGTGGTCGGCTGCGGTCCTATCGGCCTGGCGGTGATCGCCGTGCTCAAGATGCGCGGCGCTCGGCCCATCGTCGCCGCCGACTACTCGCCCCTGGCGTCGGCCGAAGCGCAGGCCATGATCCTGATCGATTTCAGCCTCTGAGTCAGCCGGCGTCGGGCCGGCTCGGCAAGCCGCTGCGCTGCGTTCGTGGGGAAGCGGATCAGGCTCGCATCAGTCCAGTAGCCTGACCTGCTCGGTGAGCTGTTCCCTGAACCACTGGTGCCCAGGGTCATGATCCAGGACCTTCGGCCAGAGCAGGTAGATCGGTACCCGAGGAACCGAGATCGGGAACTCCATCACCTGCAGTCCCAGCGAGGGTGCCAGATGTTTCGCCAGGCGTCTGGGGACGGTGGCGATCAGGTCGCTCTCGGCGACTACGGCGAATTGGTTGGTGAATTGTGAAACCTGCACCCCGATTCGCCGCTGTCGTCGGGGCCAGCGCTCGTCGGCGAGAATCTGATCCAGCGGTAGCACCCCTCGCTCCCGCGGAGGCAGGACCACGTGTTCGGCCATGAAAAAATCGTCCAGAGTGATCCGGTCACGAATACAAGGGTGATCCTGGCGAGCCACGACAACGGGAGAGTCTTCGCTGATGACGACGTAGTTCACCCGATGATCATCGATGGCAACGGTGTCCAGGACGATATCCACATCGGCATGCAACAATGCCGTCAGCCATTCCCCTCGAAGCGGTAGTGCCTGCACCGTCACCGGTGCTTGCTGCCGTCGCAGGGAGGCGATCAGGCGCCCCAGCAGCAGGGTATCGAAGTAGTCCCCTGCGACCAGGCGGAAGTCTCGGTCGCTACGTGTGGGGTCGAAGACCTGCTCGGGATCCAGTGCCTCGGCCAATACCGAAAGGCCCTGGGAGATGCGCTGGTACAGCTCCTGGGCTAGCGGCGTGGGCGACAGGCCGGCCCGCGAGCGACTGAAGAGGGGGGCGCCGACGGTCAGGCGCAAGCGCTTGAGTGCCGCGCTCACTGCGGGTTGACTCATGCCGAGCCGCTCGGCGGCACGGGCCAGTTGCCCTTCTTCCACGACGGCAGCGAAGACCGGCAGCAGGTTCAGGTCGATCGACCTGAAATTCAGTTTCATGAGATGTTTCCGCGGTATCCCCAGACCATTCGCATGATGGGTCTCTGTACCGGCTTGTCAAGCGAGTATGAAGGATGCCGCTGTCGTCGTAACGGCAGAGGGAGAGGCCGGGCTAGTCCGGCCTCTGCGTGGTTCCGATGAGACGCTATCACTCGATGGTCGAGTTGAACGTCGCCAGGAAGGCGGCGAACGCCATGGGGTCGCCTTGTGGGTAGGTGAAGACCTGGGTGATCGTCTCCTCGGGAGACGCCAGGCCGGCCAGGAGACGCTTGAAGTCCAGGCTGTCGGTGCTGACGTGGATCTCGGCATCTGGGTCGATACCCTCGACCAGCTCGCTGACCCCGCGCCGCACGATATAGGTATAGGCCTCATCGAGGTCGGGGAACTCGAAGACGACTCGCTGCTCGATATCCTGGGCGGCCTGAGCGTCCAGGGCGACGGCCAGGCCATCGAAGAAGGCCTGCAGCGGCATCTCCGCCAACATTCTATCGGAGGGCGTCACCAGCCGTGTCGGCACCCTGAACTCCCCGGCCAGTTCCCCGGCCGCGGTCAGGTACCAGTGCCGTGCGTTGGGGTTGACCTCCTGCTCTGCCAGGGTACGAAGTGCCGTGTGGCGAGCCTGTTTCCCGGCGACATGCTCGGGGTCGATGCGCAGCAGGAGGTCGGTCAGCTCCAGTACCCACTGGTGTTCGTCGGCCTCAGCCGCCTGCTGCACGGCCTCGGCCAGTCGTGACTCGCCGCCCACGAGTGCGGTGAGGCGGTGGGCACGATCGGTGGGCTCCAGGGGGTGCAGGTTGCTCGGGTTACCGTCGAACCAGCCCAGGTAGCCCTGATAAATCATGCGTGCGCTCCACTCCGGCTTGCCGTAGAACTCCTGCAGATAGGGCGATTCGGCCAGGTGGGACGGCAGCTCGAGACGGTGGGCGATCTCGTCGGGCGTCAGGCCGGCATTCATCATGCGCAGGGTCTGGTCATAGACATAGCGGATGCCGTCACGATAGTCGGTCAGTGCACGCTCGACATTGTCGGCACCGACGATGGGGCGGGAGTGGTGGGGAATGAGGTACTCCGCCTCCAGTTGGCGAACCAGGTCGATGCTGTCGGCCCACTGTTTGGGATCGCGGAAGCCGGTACCGCGGATGGTGTAGAGGTTGGGGTAGGCGCGGTAGAAGTTGTCACCCGGGAGCAGGGCCTTCTTGTCGGGTAGCCAGATGTTGATCTGGTCGTCGGTCTCCCCGGGCGCATAGATCAGCTCCATCCGGACGCCGGCGATCGTCAATTCCAGGCGATCGCTGAAGGTGTGGGTGGGGCGAATCATGTGTACCGTGGTGTCTTCGTTGGTGTCCACGAAGGGCCCGATACCGTTGTTGGCCCGATCCTCATCTTTCAGGAAGTTGCCATACATGAACATGGAGCGACGGGTGATGACCGGTTGCAGCACGCTGAAGATGCGATCCGTTTCTTCCTCGAGGGTCTCGTGGGCATAGACCTCGATCGGCATCTCCGGGTCGACGAAGGCGCCGGCACCGAAGATATGATCCGGGTGGGAGTGGGTATAGATCAACGCCTTGACAGGCTTGTCGGTGATGGCGCGGAAGCGTTCGGCAACTCGTTGGGCAGCTTCCATGGACTCGGTGGTGTCGACGATGATCACACCGTCATCGCCTTCGATCATGATCGAGTTGGCGAGAGCAAAGCCGATGGCGACATACACGCCGTCCACGACCTCGATGACCTCCTCGCGAAACTCCTCGCTATGTGTCGCTAGTGGCCCGGCGATGGGAACCGGGCTGGTGGCGAAGAGGCTGGCAGGCTCTGCCGCCATGCTGGCCTGCGCCTGGGTGAGGCCAGCGGCCAGCAGCAATCCATACAATAGTGCCGTCTTGTTCATGTTCGAGTCTTCCTCTGTTCGTATCGTGCGCGAGCGCCTCGGCGTCGCACTCCCGATGCTCGTCCCATTTGCTTATTCTGGCAAATAGAAATTTTGAAAATAAATCTTTTGCTAAGCTGAATATCTGGGCCTGCGACGTGCCTTGTGGATTTGGCAGGACGCTATGAGGCTTGCCGGAAATGCTCGGCCGCGGCAGGCGGTGGTGAACGGGAGGAGGCCGAGGGCTCCGGTCCCTGGGTGGCGGATGTTCGCCCCTATGCACTTCGGCGCGCCCCTCCTCGATTGGCCCGGCCAGGCCGGCCTTTCCACGTCGCAAGGACAGGGTGGCATGTTGTCATTAAGCGCATCGTGGAGTGCTCATTTTGGTGTGATTCGAGGTGCGATCGCAGTATCAGGGCGCGCCTTTCAGACGATGGCCCAGCAACCACTGGGCCAGGAGTGTCATTTGCCGAGATTGCGATGGAGCCACTGCATCAGGCCGAGGATCCGATCGGCGCGCTTCCCGTAGGGAGGGGCCAGCATGCCCAAGGCGTCGATGGGACCCTGGTGGTACACGGGGCGTAGCTTGGAGAAGTTCAAGAAGCCGTCGCGACCATGATAGTGCCCCATGCCGCTCTCGCCGACACCGCCGAAGGGAAGTTCGTGCTGGCCGACATGCATCAGGCAGTGATTCACCGAGACGCCGCCGGAGATCAGCCGCTCAATGAGCCGGTCGCGCAGCCTGGCATCCCTGGTGAAGGGGTAGAGGGCCAGGGGACGCGGACGACTTGCCACATAGTCGATCACCTCGTCGATACTGCGGTAGGTCTTGATGGGCAGCAGCGGACCGAATATCTCGCGCTGCATCACCAGCATGTCGTCGGTGACGTCGAGCAGGATGTGGGGAGGGAACTTGCGCCGTCGCTCGTCGCCCTCGCCCTCGCTCAGGCGAATCACTCGGGCGCCCTTGAGGCGAGCGTCCTCCACCGTCTCCCACAGCCGTTGGTAGGAGGCCTCGTCGATGATCGAGGTGTAGTCGTCGCTGGCGAGATCCGGGTAGCGCTTGGCCACCAGCTCCCTGGCCAGCTCAACGAAGCGCTCCACCTTGTCCGGTGGCAGGAAGAGGTAGTCCACGGTGGTGCAGATCTGGCCGGCGTTGAGCAGCTTGATCTGCATCAGGCGCCCCGCGGAGGTCTCGAGGGGGAAGTCGTCGGCGACGATGGCCGGTGACTTGCCGCCCAGCTCCAGGGTCACGGGAGTCAGGTTGGCAGCGGCACTGGCCATCACCCTGCGGCCGGTCTCGGAAGAACCGGTGAACAGCAGGTGATCGAAGGGCAGGGCGGAGAAGGCGGAACCGAGCCCGGACTTGCTGTCGCCCACGAAGGCGAGTTTCTCCTCAGGGAAAAAGTCTGGACTGACCCGGGCGAGGAGGGCGGCCAATCGACTGGAATTGCTCGACATCTTGACCATGGCCCGGTTCCCGGCGGCAAAGATGCCGACCAGGGGGCACAGGCTCAGGTTAAGCGGAAAGTTCCAGGGCACGATCACGCCGATGACGCCCAGCGGCTGGGGAATCACGCGGTTCCTGGCGCCGGGGTAGAGGTTGTGGTCGACCGCGCGGCGCTGCGGCTTCATCCACCGCTTGAGATGCTTGAGGGCATGCTGGATATCGCTGAGCACCACCGTGTATTCACAGAGCAGCGTCTCGTGTCGGGACCGATTTCCGAAGTCATCGCTGATCGCCTGGAGGATCTCCTCGCGATGGGTCTTCAGCATCCGGGCGAGGGACTTGAGGTCCTGGATGCGGGCACTATAGTCGGGTACCGGATCGGCCAGATAGGCCTCGTGTTGCCGTGACAGCAGCGTCTGCAAGCTGTCGACATCATGATCGCGCAGAGAGGACGCGGGAGCGTTCATACATGGACTCCTGGAGTCGGTCGGGATTCGCCAGCCTGCCCAGCGGTGACGATGGCCGCGTGCAGGTCGCCGCTGCCGGTCAAGTGCGAGGTCTGGCCCGGCAGGGGCGAGGAGAAGTGGATTGGCTTGATGCGGGACGCCCGCTCGGCATCGAAGATGGGCTCCTTCGACCAGGCGTACTCGCTCAGCGCCAGGATGGTTAGGGAAGGATTGACCCCCAGGTTGCCGGGGATCAGCGAGCCATCGATGACCCTCAGGTTGTGATAGCCGAACACCCGTCCGGTATCGTCCACAACGCCATCCTCGGGGCCGTTGCCGATGCCCACGCCGCCCATCAGGTGGGCGGTGACGGGGGCGCCAGTGAGGATCTCGGTGGCGATGTTGCCGGCCTGGCCGCCGCCGGCCGCCTCGATATAGTGACGGGCCGCCTCGTGGGCGATGGGGAAGTAGTTGGACAAGGCGTTGTCCTCCTTGTCCTGGTAGACGGACCAGGTGGGACGGAATAGCCGGTACCAGGGTCGCCTGATGCGGATATGGACGAAGGTGTCCTTGGTCTGCATCACCAGGAAGATGATGGTATGGCGAGCCTTGCCGACGGGGTTGAGCATGCGCAGGGTCTTGATCGGCTGGCGCAGCATGTTGGCCAGCATGCTCAGCGGCCGGGGCACCTTGCCCTGAACATCGGTCAGGGGCACCGTCGTTTGCAGGGCCAGGGCGCCATCGCCATAGCGGGGAAACCGGGTGACTTCGATTCGAGTCTCGTCGTCGGGATCGAACATCGAGGTAATGCTGGGGCCGTCACAGATATCCTGGGGCTGCCCATCCTTACCCGGATAACGGCCTGAGACCATGATCAGGGTTTCGGAATTGGTGCGTACCTGGCGGCCGAGCTTCTTGGAGATATTGGGCAGGGTGCGATCCATGTCCCGAGCCTTGAGCAGCAGGGGGATGGTGCCGAACACGCCGGCCGACACCACGACGCCCCGGCAACGCAGGGTATAGGGCTTCTTGCGGACGGGGGTGGTGGAGGACCGAACGGTGAGCTCGTAGCCGGCGCTGCCGTCGCGCTCGCCATCGGGGCCGGGCAGGGGCTCGATACGGGTCACCTCGCTCTCGGCGCGGATCTCCACGCCGTTGCCCTCGGCGAACCAGAGATAGTTCTTGACCAGGGTGTTCTTGGCGTTGTGCCGACAGCCCAGCATGCAGCCGCCACAGTAGCGGCAGCTGTTGCGTCGCGGGCCCTTCCCCGCGAAGTAGGGGTCCCCGCGGTCGGCACCGCTGTCGTCTGCGGGGTCCTCGGGGAAGAGGATGCCCGTATTGACCGTCCGGTAGGTGTCGGCCTTCCCCATGCGCCGAGCGGTGTCCTCGAGAGCCTCGTCGGCGGCGTTCTCGTACTGGCTCTTGGTGACCCCGATCATGCGCTGGGCCAGGCCGTAGAAGGGCATCAGCCGTGCCTTCCAGTCGTCATGCACCTTGGACCAGGATGGGGAGGCGAAGACCTCGTCCTTGGGGATCAGGTGCACATTGGCATAGACCAGCGAGCCGCCGCCGACTCCGATGCCGTGCACGGCGGTGACCTTGCGGGTCATACTCATCCTGGTGTTGCCCCTGAGTCCTAGTCCCGGGGCCCAGAGGGACTTGTGCAGCTTCCAGGCGTTGTCGGAGAAGTCCTCGTCCTTCCAACGCCGGCCCTGCTCGAGCACCAGGACCCGGTGGCCTTTCTCGCTGAGGCGCAAGGCGCTACAGGAGCCACCGAAGCCGGAACCAATGATGATCTGGTCGTAATCGAATGCGTCGGCCATGGTTAATTACACTTTGTAAGGGGGCCTGCGGGGTGTCCCACAGGCCCTACAACGGGGAGGCCTGGTGGGTCGATTCTCCCCTGGAGTGAAGGTGGGACTGAGCGCAGGCTAGCTAGCAGGTGCCTATTCCAGTCCCAGCCCAGTGGTCACGAAAGGAACATGATCAGATCATGTTCCCGGGCTGCCTGACTCACGCGCGACCTTCGATTTCGGACTGGATCTGAGCCCGGATGACCTTCTTGTCGAGCTTTCCAACGCTGGTCTTGGGAATCTCCTCCACGAATCGAATCGTGTCGGGGATCCACCACTTGTTGATGCGACCCTGGTCGACGAATTGCTGTAGATGCTGGCGTATCTCCTCAGCAAGCAGCCCCTCCTGGCTCGGCTTGACAACGGCATGGGGGCGCTCGCCCCACTCCGTATCAGCCAGGCCGATCACTGCCACGCTATCGACCCCGGGATGGGAGCTGATCAGATCCTCGAGCTCAAGCGAGGAAATCCACTCGCCACCGGTCTTGATAACGTCCTTGAGGCGGTCCTTGATCTCGAGGGTGCCGTCGGGGTGCAGGCAGCCGATGTCGCCGGTGTGCAGCCAGCCGCCTTCCCACAGCTCCTCGCTCTTGTGCGGCTCATGCAGGTAGCCCTGCGTCAGCCAGGGGGCGCGGACCACGATCTCGCCGGCACTCTTGCCGTCATGTGGCTGCTCCTTGCCTTCGGAGTCGAGCAGGCGGACCTCGACGAAGTTGGAAATCCGAGTGTTGATGCGGTAGGGGATCTGCTCTTCCAAAGGCAGATCGCGGACGGCACTGCTGAGGTGCGAAAGGCTAATCATGGGACAGGACTCGGACATGCCGTAGCCACTGTAGATGTCGATACCCCTTTCGAGAGCCTGCCGCGCCAGCCCTTGAGACAAGGAACTGCCGCCGATCACGACCTTCCACTCGGAGAGATCTGCCTTCGCGGCCGCGGGGCAGCTCAAAATCATTTGCAGAATGGTCGGCACGCAGTGAGAGAAGGTGACGCCTTCTTCCTGAATCAGGTGAAGTAGTGCATTGGGTTCATACCGCCCCGGATAGACCTGCTTCATGCCCAGCATGGTGGCGGCATAAGGAACGCCCCAGGCATGCACATGAAACATCGGGGTGAGTGGCATGTAGATGTCATCAGAGTTCAGCATCGGAAGGCTGGCATAAGCCGCTCCGAAGCTCAGGGTATTCAGGGTATGGAGTACCAGCTGGCGGTGGGTGAAATAGACCCCCTTGGGGTTGCCCGTCGTCCCGGATGTATAAAAGGTCGTGGCGATCGAGTTCTCGTCAAAATCGGGGAAGTCATGGCTCGGCGACGCCTCGGCCATCAGTGACTCATACTCACCACGAAACGGAAAGCGTGATTCGGTTTGTCCAGGATTGTCGGCGAGCCGTACATAGTGTTCTACCGTGCTGACCTGAGGATGGATTCGCTCAATGATGGGCAGGAAATCCTCATGCACGAAGAGAAAACGGTCTTCGGCATGGTTGATGGTGTAAAGGATCTGCTCGTCAGAAAGGCGAATATTGACGTGATGAAGCACCGCGCCGATCATCGGCACCGCGAAATAGCACTCCAGGTAGCGATGGCTATCCCAGTCCAGAACCCCGACAGTATCTCCCGGACCGATGCCTAGCATCTCGAGCATGTTCGCCAGACGGCAGACTCGCTCGTGGAAGGTTCGGTAGTCGTAGCTTTTATCGCCACGGTAGATGATCTCATTGTCCACTTCGTGACGCTGAGAGGCTTGCAGGATGCTTTTGATCAGCAAGGGGGTCTGGTATGCGGAGCTGGCCGGCTCGATCACCCTGGTTTTCATGTCTACCTCCTATGACGCTGTTGTTGTCATGCGTTGTAACTGACACCCGGGGAACTCTTCCCGGAGTCTGCTTACTGCTCTTGTATCAGATCACCCTCTGCTCAGCGTCCACCTGCCGGGTGGGTTGTCGGGTGGAGACAGCCCGCCGGCAGGGTGGAGAGAACAGGAGGTTATCAATCGATACTGTATGGCCTTGTCAATGGCCTTGGTGCGAGACTTGACATCGAGCTTCCTGAAAATGCTATTGATATGAGTCTTGACTGTACTGACACCCACGAAGAGGCTGTCCGCAATATCTTGGTTGGTGAGGCCTTTGGCAACAAGAGTCAAGACCTCCAGTTCGCGGTTGGTAAGCGCTTCGATCGGTAATCCGCTGGTATCGATGGTTTGACGGAGAGGCTGGTCACTCGAGAGCAGCGACTGGACCAGCTCGGCATGCGAGAGGCGTATCGACGAATTATCGGTCCGGCGAGCTTTCCCGGACAGGCCGAGCCGGTACAGATCCCTCAGCTCTCTTCCTTCCAGATGGAAGAGATGCAGAAGCTGGTACTCCACGGCGAGCTCGACGGCCTGATTCAGGTTGTCCAGTGCGAGGGTGGTCGAGCCAAGTGCATGCTGTGTAGCCGCCTGCAGTTGGTAAGCATCGATCAGCAATGCCTTGTTTCCCTGCTCGACGAGATAGTCGATTATCATCTCGCCGATACGAAGTGCTTCACCAAAATTTCCCTGGTGGTATTGCAGCCAGCCATAAGCGATACGCTCCTCGGGAAGGATGTCCTCGCCGTGAAGTCTCGTGATGTCTTGCCACTCCTCTATCCATCGGGAGATGACATCCGTCTCGTTGCGGATTAATGCAAGACGAAAACGATAAGTGCCACACAGCCGATAGATGTTGCAGAGCTTGTGACGGTGTGCCACCCTGCGAGATTCATCCCAAATTTCAGCGGCTTGTGCAAGGTTTCCCCTTGCGCAATGTAGGGTCGCCAAGTGGTGGAAGACCCAGGGGAGGGCGGCTGATGGGGGGAGTTTCAGTGCGATATCCGCAGCCTGGCTGAACAGGGCTTCTGCCTCATCGAGCCGATGCTGTTCGAGACGAACCAAGCCGAGACCCTGAAAATAGAAGAGATCATAGAAACCATTGTCACCCTGAGGAGGCTCCATATCCTGGAAGCGAATCTCGGCTTTCGCTACCTCGCCTTTGGCGACCTCGATATGACCAAGCAGATAATCCAGAGTATTCGTATAACCGGTGAGGCCAAACGTCTTTAGCTCTTCTGTGGCTTGCCGTGTGTCTTGATACGCATCATCGAGAAAACCGAGTGATAAATAGCATCTGGCTCGCGCGCAACGCAACATCGACCTGGCAGCATTGGCCTCTTCCGGCCGGTAGAGCAGTCTAGTACTCAAGCGGATACCATGTTGAAGATTACCGGTTAGGTGAGCAATGCTACTGCGCAGCTGGATGATCGTTTGAGCCAGCCTGTCATGGTGCTTGAACTCCCCGCGGTGTGAAATCCGTTGTAGGCGGCGGAGGCAGCCGATGATTGAAGGGAGCTCCTGAGTAACGCTGACGATGGCAGACTCGGTAATGGCCAATGCCATATGGTCATCGTAAAGCGTCGTGGGCAAGCGGTGAAAGGAGGCGAAGAGTTCATTGATCTTGCCTTCTCTCATCAGGTCGAAGGTGTGCTGTTCAACAACCGACAGCAGGGTAGTGTAGTCCCGGCTTCTAACGTAATGATAGATTCCTTCGCCATAATAGTGGTGCTCGATCAGCCAGTCAGCCGCTTCGCGGCTCAATCGAGTCGCGGTCTCAGGGTGTTGCTCCTCGAGCTGGTGATAAAGCGCCTGCTGGAACAGCGGGTGGTAACGATACCAGCCCTCTTCCGCTCCCACCTTGAGAAATGGGACGAGCCGGTGCAGTGCCTTGAGAGAGTCCTGGGCTTCCCCTACATTGATGTGGGAGACCAGAGACTCATTGAAGTGGTTAAGCAGGCTGGTACGCAGCAGCAAGCCATGCAGGGTCGGAGGGACATGGCTGAGGACCTCTTCTGCGAAGTAGTCGGTCAGATAGGCCTCGGCACGCTGGGTGGTGGCCTCATCGAACAGGGAAGACGGCGACTCGCTTGCCAGATCGAGTTGGGCGGCAAGCCACAGTCGTATGCCGGTAATCCAGCCTTCGGTGCGAGCATGGAGGTGATAGATATCCTCGGCGCTGACCGGCATCTGCATCAGACCGCATAGCGTCGCGATTTCGTTTGCGGAGAAACCCAGTTGGCTGTCCGTGATCACCCTGATGCCGCCTTGGGCGCGTAGGCGTGCCGTCATGATCCTGGGGTGTCGGCGTGCGGCAATGGCCACCTGGAGATTCTCCGGTGCCTCGTCAAGCAGCAGGTTGATCTGGCGCGTTGCACGCTTGCCCTGGAGGCTGTCAGCATTGTCGAGCACCAGGCGAAGTGCCTTACCGTAGCCGTTGAGTGCATTCAGCATCAGAGTCCAGGCGCGTTCGCGTTCCCTGGGGAGGCACTCGAGGCCCTGGGCCAGGAGGGTGTCGCTGAGCACTCCGGCCTTGTGAAAGGTGGCCAGCAGATGGGCCATCAGTCGATCGAGGCGGCTGTCTCGTTCATCGAGCCGCAGCCAGGCTCCGGTCGCCTCGCCTTGCCGGTACCACTGCTGTAGAAGGGCGCTCTTGCCGTAACCTGGCGGGCCGATAACCAGGATCAGGCGTGGAGTTCCCTGATTCTGGAGCCAATCCAGCAGCCGAGTCCGCCTGATGTGCAGAGAGGAGGCGGCTTGCGGTGCTAACTTGCTGAGTAGGATCGGAGTTCGCTGCATCGGTCTCACTCTTGCGGCAAGGGGCGCTCGTCGGGGGCTGCCATGGTCCTCGTTCGAGGATCATGGCGAGCCGGGGCTGCATGACAGGGTCCGAGCGGCTCGGATTTATGACAGCTCTTCCTGCAGTGCCTGTTGGCTATGCCGGCTCTGCGGGTGATCGGATGGCGATGGATGTTGCGACTGACTGCCGGTCGCACCGATACGCTTGGGCATCAGGAGACACGTCAGGGCAGGCATCAACACCATGGCACCGAGCATGTTCCAGAGGAACATGAAGGCTAGAAGGATCCCCATATCCGCCTGAAACTTGATCGGCGAGAAGATCCAGGTGCCCACACCGATGGCAAGTGTGAAGCCGGTAAAGGCGACGGCCTTGCCAGTGGTGTTCAGGGTGTTGAAGTAGGCGTCACGCAGCGGCATTCCCTGTTTCAGGTAGCTCTCCAGCTTGCTGTAGATGTAAATGCCATAGTCGACACCTATTCCAACACCTAGCGCGATAACCGGAAGAGTGGCTACCTTGACTCCGATGTTGAGGTAATACATCAGCACCTGACACAGCACCGACGTCAGCATTAGTGGCAGAATGATGCACACGACGGTGCGGATCGACCTGAATGTCAAGAGACAGAGCAGGATCACGACGCCATATACCCAGATCAGCATCTTGATATGGGCATCACCGATGACGATGTTGGTGGCGGCTTCGATGCCGGCATTGCCAGACGCCATCAGGAAGTTGACGCCGTCAAGATCATTCTGCTGAGTGAAGGCCTCCACCGCAGTGACCACCGTCTCCAGGGTTTCGGCCTTGTGGTCATCCAGATAGATCAGGACAGGGGCCAGGCTGCAGTTCGAGTTAACGACATCGCTGGGCGCCTGAATCGACGCAGCATCCATCAGCCTCTGGTTGCGATTGATGGCATGCCACTTGATCGCCCCTTCGTTGGAGGCTGACATATAACGTTTGGCAAAATCAGCCAGTGACCGAGTGGACTGAACCCCTGGCAGGTTTTGCAGTTTCCACTGTAACTGGTCGATGGCGTAGAGGGTGTCATAATCCGCACACTGCTGCGGTGGGGTTTCGACCATCACCACGAACAGGTCCGTGCTGGTCGAATAGTAGTCGCCAAAGAAGGCCACATCCCGATTGTAGCGAGAGTCTGGACGCAGTTCCGGTGCCCCGGCATCCAGGTCCCCGATCTTGAGGTCCTGCTGTTTCCACAGGCCATAGCCCATTGCGGCCAGGGCCACCAGTACGGTGATGCCTGCTACACGTGGATTGGTCACCGCCACCATCCGATCCCAGAGGGGGTGGCGGGGTTTGCGTTCGACGCGCGCCAGGTGCTCGAGACTGCTGCGACTCACGCCGACATAGGACATCAGGATCGGCAGCACGATCAGATTGGTGAGGATGATGGCGGCAACTCCCAGGCTGGCCGCAACCGCGAGATCGCGAATGACCTGGATCTCGATCACCATCAGGGTGGCGAAACCGAAGCCATCACTGATCAGGGCGACCAGTCCCGCGACATAGAGGCTGCGGAAGGCAAGGCGCGATGACATGAGGCGGCTGGCGCCACGCGCGGCTTCGTGGGCAATGGCGTTGATGACTTGCACGCTGTGACTGACGCCGATGGCGAACACCAGGAAGGGCACCAGCATGGAGTAGGGGTCCAGGCTGAAACCAAGTGCCGATAGCAGTCCCAACTGCCAGATTACGGCCATTACCGAGCAGGTGATCGCCACGCTGGTGGCCCGGAGGCAACGTGAATAGAGATAGAGCAGTACGGCCGTGATCCCGAGGGCCACAGCGAAGAACAGGGTGACCTGGGAGGCCCCTTCGATCAGGGTGCCTACCAACTTGGCAAACCCGATGATATGGATGCGGATCGTATCCGATTCGTACTTGTCTCGAATCTGGCGCTCGAGATCTTGTGCGAACTGGTGATAATCCAGTGCTTCACCGGTTTGTGGATCTCGATCGTAAAGGGGAGCATAGACCACGGCAGAGCGTAAATCATTGGAAGCCAAGGCGCCAATCTGCCCGGACTTATATACGTTTTCTCGCAATGTTTCGAGGCTCTCAGGGGAGCCATCATACCCATCGGGAAGTACAGGGCCGCCGTCGAAACCCTCCTCGGTGACTTCCCTCCAGCGCACGCCGGGCGACCAGATGGACTCTAGAGCAGAGCGGTTGACGCCATTGATGAAGAACACCTCATCATGGATATTCTGGAGTGTTTCCTGAAACTCGTGTGTGAAGATATCGCCCTCGGTGGTCTCCACGGCGATACGTACGGCATTGCCGGTTCCCCTGAGCTGATCTTGATACTGAAGATGGTTCTGGATATAGGGGTGGGCAGTCGGCAACATCTTCTCGAAGCTTGCTTCGAGGCGAAGCGTCGAGGCCTGATAACCGAGAAAGAGCGTCAGTGCGGCGAAAATTGCCAGGATCACGACACGGTTCAGGAAGAAGAATCGCTCCAGCAGCGGCTCCGACTCCTGCAAGGGATGTAACAGGGCATTATGGGACTCTGAGTGCCGGTTTGTCATGTTATCTTACCTCTACAGAGATGCCGGCTGAGGGATGCGACGAACGCCACCTTGTCCCACCAGGATCAGGTGGCCATCGTTGCTCCCCGTGACTGCGCTGTAGGCGCGGCGATCCGCAAGCATCTGCAGCGTAAATCCGTTGCCTGCCGGGCTTCCCGTCAGGATGGTTCCGCCATATCCCACCAGCAGCGGAGTTCCATCCGCCAAGAGGGTGGCGCCGGTCAGCGTGGTGTCGGTATCGAGCCGTATCGGCTCCCAGCTATCGCCCTTATCCACGGAGCGATAGAGATGGCCTCGCAAGCCGAAGACGAAGAGTTGACCGCCCTCAGGGTCTCCCAGGGCGCCGAAGAAGCTGCCTTCATAGGGTGATGACAAGGTCTCCCAATGTGCTCCGCCATCCCATGAGCGAAAGAGGCTGCCGGCTTCGCCGGCGATGATCAGGGTGTCATCGAACCGCGCGATATGATTCAAATGGAGACCATAGGGGTTGTCGAGATGACCGAGGAGTGATTGCCAGGTGTTTCCGCCATCGCGGGTTTCCAGGAATAGCCCGAAGGCGCCGACCGCCAGACCTGTCCGCTCGTCATGAAAGGAGACGTCGAGCAACGGACGGCTGGGGCCTTCATCGAGAAAAGCTTCGCTCTCTTCGTACAGGAATACCAAGTCATCCAGTGAGACGGCCAGTCGCTCATCACCATGCGCCTGAGCCTCGGCCGCGTCGAGCAGTGATCGGGCGCGTTCGTTGACGATGCGGTTCACCTCATGCCCATCGAGCTGCTTGGTCCAGCTTTCGCCTCCATCCTCGCTGTGCAGGATGACCCCCTCATGTCCGACCGCCCAGCCGTGGCGAGGAGTGGGGAAGTCGACGGCGGTGAGAGTGACGCGGACTGGTACCAGGGCCTGGTGCCAGCTCTTGCCCTCATCGTCCGAATAGAGGATGTGGCCTCGCTCGCCTACGGCGATCAGGCGCTCCCCGGCACGCGTGACATCCAGCAGCAGCGAATGCTCGGTGAGACTGCTTGGCATCGCAGCTGCCACCAGGGGATCTTCTATGGATTGTGCCATGGCGTGCGGGGCTGCGAGCAAACAACACAGCGCCAGGTGGGCGAGCCGAAGCGCATGCCATAGCGTGCAGCGGGACCTGCAAAAAGGAGATTTCAGCATCATGATCATGGCCTGAAAAAAGTGACCGCGGCGCTAACATCATGGCGAGCGCCGCTGTCATGCAGGGGTTAGCGGCGTGCTTGACGGCGCATGTTCTGGGGCGAGTAGAACTCGTCGCTCCTTCCTGCAGTGAAGTTGTGGTGGACGTACTGGTCGACCACATAGTTGCCCGAGAGCAGGTCCTGGTGGATATGGCCGGCGACTGCTACCCCCGGCAGCTCCCCGTGATAGTAGGGGCTGGCGTAGTTAACCTTCCACAGGTCACCGCGGCCGTCGTAGGACTCGGACATCACGATCTGCCAGCTGTCCTCGTCGACGTAGAAACGGCGCTTGGCGTAGGCGTGGCGCTGTCCTTCGGTGAGGTTGGCTTCCACTACCCAGACACGGTGAAGCTCCCAGCGCTTGTAGTCCGGATTCGGGTGGTTGGCCGGAAACAGCGCGCTGGGTGCGACACCTTCGCTCAGGGCGTTGATGAAGCGGTTGTCATTGTAGGGGATGTAGAGTTCCTGCTTGCCGACCAGCTGCCAGTCGTAGCGGTCCAGAGCGCCATTGAACTGATAGACCTCATCATAGACGTTGATGCCGTTGGCGGTGGGGACCGGGGTATCGTAGGCCACGGTAGGTGCACGGCGCACGCGGCGCTGCCCGGGGATATACTGCCAGGCGTTGCGTGGTTCAGCGGCCTGGTTCAGCGGTTCGTGGATCAGCAGCAGCTCGCCGCTGCGGCGACTCGGCGCGGTGGTTTCCTGATAGTAGTAGCCGACCATGCCGTTGAAGTTATCCTTCAAGCTGCGATCGTAGTAGGAGACCGTCTCGACCACGCTGTTGCTAGTCTCGGTGATGTTGCCATTAGGGTAGACGGTATAGGTGGCGACATCGCTCTCGTGGCCGAGCCCTCGCCAGCGCAGCACATGGTTCCAGATCACCTCCTCACCCTGTTGGGGAATCGGGAAGGGGACGCCGCCGAAGGCGTTATCAACTCCATTGCCTCCGTCTACCAGGATTGCCTCGGTGGCATTCTTCAGGGTGTTGTCATAGATCCACTGCGGCATATGATGGGTACGCCGGGTGGGGTAGACGTTCATCTTGAAGCTGTCTGGATATTTCTCGAACATGGCCTTCATGCCGGCCGACAGCTGATCGGCATGTTGCCGGTAGTTGGTAGAGGAGATGGCGAGCCTCGGCTGGTCCTGCATCACCTGATCGAGGCTCATCGGCTCGGGAGACCAGGCGGGAATGGTGCCGCTTTTATTACCGCTGCCCTCGGCGCCGAAGGGGGTCAGGTTGGCACCCAGTTGGGCGGCAACTTCGGGGGGAACCGCAGCCTGTGCGCAGAGGGGCAGGGCGATGGAAGTGGCCAGCAGCGTGGCCATCAGATGATGCTTGGTGGAGTGTTGTCCGCTCATGTCAGAGACTCCCATGGGTGTTGTGCTTGTATTAGAAGGTGTACGAGACGCTCAAGGAGACGAAGTCGCGGTCCTTCTGGGGATTGCTGTTCGCACTGCCAAAGAAACCGGTATAGCCTAGGGAGGCTTGATAGTTATCGAGGTAGCGGAATTGGGCTGCTACATCCACGTTGGTCACGCCCTCTGTGAAGGTGCCGGGAATGGATGAGGTGCCGTTGACGCCGTGACTGACGGTGATCGGGACATCGAGGTCGAGGCCGGAGCGTACGTTGAAGTACTGCGGGATCATGCGCGCCGTGAAGCCCCAGGCGGAGCGGTCGTCATGCAATTCGCCAGCATCATGGCCATTGACGCGATTGACCCCCACCTCGCCTACGACATTGAGGTTGTCCATCAGCCGGTTGCCGCCCAACACCTTGATGCTGGAGAGCTGTGCCTGCCATGTATTGGCGCGCTCATAGGTCGGCAGGGGAGCGGCAAGCCGTACCGGCTGGCCGTCACGGAAGGAGAATTCCCCGGAGACGTTGGCGCCACCTATGACGGTACTGAAGCTGGCGCCATAGAGCTTGATGTCCTCTTCGTACTCCAGGCGATAGGAGGTTGGCATCACCATCCCCGGACCCTGCATCACGAAGTCATCGAACTGCAGCTGAGGAAGTTTGTCGTGATAGTTGATGTGGTAGAGGCCGAACTCGGTAAAGTTCAATGCTTCTGCCAAATAGCGCAGCGCCAGGCCATATTGGCCGCTGTCGCTGGCCTCATTGTCGTCGCTGCGCTGGGCACTCAATACCCCTGGAAGCAGAATGAAAGATTCGCCGCCCTCGTCCAGGAAGTCCGCGCTGCTGAAGTAGCTGCCGGCCGCGTTGAGGCGGGTCTTGTCCCATTCGTACTGGTAGTAGGCGCTCAGGCTCAATGAGCCGGTCAGATCGAGCTGAGCGAAGAGCTGGCCCACCGGCAGGAAGATTTCGCGGAGTTCGACCCCGGGCGAGTTGGCGCGCGTGGCGTCGAGCGGTCCCTGGGCGGAGGAGATGCCGCCCTGCAGGAACAGGCTCTCCCCCCAGTTGATCACCTGATTGCCGGCCCGCAGGTCGAGGTCCAAGCTGCCGATGCCGAAGCTCCCATAGACGAAGGCATCCAGGACTTCGGCCTTCCTGCCCATCAACCGGCGCGTGTCGCGGGTGAACCGATCATGGGGTACCGACTGGTTGTTGCTGGTTGCCGGCGAGTCGTGATCGTTGGCGCCGAAGTAGGCATCATCGTAGTAGGCGCGTCCACGGGTGAAGGCCCCGACGTTGCCGAAATTGAGATCGGCTTCGGTGAGCAGGTCCACACGGTTCTGCATCAGGCCGCGCTTGAAGCTGCGGTTGCCGTCGTCGGCGTTGGGGTTGGCCAACAAGGCTTTGTCCTGCCCTTGTACGCGCCAGCCGGCCGAGTAGCGCAGGGTGGTATCCCAGCTGAGGCTGGCTGACTCTCCGAGCGGGATGTCGATCCCATAGGCACTGCCGGAGGCCGAGGCAATCAGCCCCACGAGCAGGAGTCGCGGGAGGGTGCTGTGTGAAGGGTGTGGGGCGTCCAGTGCTTGGGAGTGTCGTGGTGCGCGCAGTCTCATGAGGTCAGTGCTCCGCTTCTTATTGGTGTGCTCGTTGTTTGTTTTATAACTTATTGATTCGCAGGCTTAAGATAAATAGCATGTAAATGCTTTCTATCTTGATGGGGAACGCTACCCTATCTTTGCGCCGACTGCAAGATCCTGCTGCTGTCGGGCCTTCGTATCGTGAGTCGCTGGCCAACGTGCTCCTATGTGCCTGGGGCCACGCCATGTCGAGATCGGTCGGCGCGACCCGGCGGGAATTTGTCAGGCAGGACGGCCACCGCCTATCATGGCAAGCAGCCAATTGCTTTCTCTGCCCCTTTTTCAGGCTTAGGCGCCTGCTGAGCGGGTGACGTGACAGGCGTCGCATACCTCCGAGGCGGGGGGAGGGAGGGCCTTTCATTCCGCCGGATGGGCGCTCGCGGGGCGAGTTGCCGCCAGCCGACCAGTGCCAAGCCTCTTCAAAGGGTACGAGAGATTGCCAAACCCCGATTCCCAGACCCTCAAGCCACGCAATGCCGTGCCGGAGTCTGCCAGACGGCGGCCGCGCAGCCAGGAGGAGCGGCGCTCGGCGACCATCGCCAAGCTGACCGACGCCGCCATCGAGGCCCTGGTGGCGCTCGGCTACGCCAAGGCCAGTACCAACGAAATCTGTCAGCGGGCCGGGGTCTCCCAGGGTGCCCTGTTCCGCCACTTTCCCACCCGGGGGGACTTCATGACCCATGTGGCCGACGAGGTCCGGTCGCGACTGGTCGGCGACTTCGAATCCCGCTACTTCAGCGATGAGCGGCTGCCCGACGACCCCATCGAGCGCGGGGTCCGCTTCACCCGGGAGATTTGCCACTCCCAAATGGCCAAGGCCTGGTTCGAGCTGGTCATGGCCTCACGGACCGACGAGACTCTCCAAGACAAGATGTCCGTGGTCCTGTATGAGTCTCGCCAGTGGATCCGCGAGGCCGCCCTCAAGGTGTTCCCGGACATGGTGCAGGACCGGGAGCGCTTCCATGCCCTGGTGGATGCCGTGGTGATGATCTTCGACATGGAGAGCATCTACGCCCATCTCGATCGGGACGAGGCGGCCGCTGAGCGCCGGCTCGAGTTCGCGATCGGCTGCTATCGCCAGTTCTTCATCGACCAGGAGGCGCGCCGCTCCATCGATACACGCTGAGGCACGGTCGCCTGGCTTGATCGACGGCCGAATTACCATTCCCGATCTGCTGCGGTTGTGGGTTGACCTGAATCGCCTGTGCTAGCCGGATTGCCGCCTCACTGCCCGGTTTAATCTCGCCGGGGGGGCAGCGCGGTCCAGGCGGCGTAGGTGTTGAGGAAGACGCGGCCGGTGAGGGCGTCGAGGAAGTCGCTGCGCTTGAGGCGGTCCATCACCGGACCCTTGACCTCGGCCAGGTGCAGGGTGACGCCACCATCCTTGAGGCGGACGTTGATGGCATCCAGGCTCTCCAGCGCCGAGGCATCGATCAGGTTGATCGCCGAACAGATCAGCACCAACGTGCTCGAGCTCCGGCCGGCTCGCCACCAGGGCGTGTCGTCCCCAGGCCCAGGCGGCGCAGCGCCGCCTCACCGTGGCGCCGCACCAGCACCAGGAAGGCTAGGGTGCTGGCGCCGATCGCCAGGGTCGGCGGGTGGAGCTCGTCGAGGCGTCCGATCAGCGCGGGCGCCGGAGCTCTACATCGCCGTGGGCATCTCGGGTGCCATTCAGCACCTGGCCGGCATGAAGGACTCCAAGGTGATTGTCGCCATCAACAAGGACGAGGAGGCGCCGATCTTCCAGGTGGCGGACTATGGCCTCGTCGCCGACTTGTTCGAGGCCCTGCCGGAGCTGGAGAGCAAGCTGTAACGGTTCAAAAAATCAACAAAAGGCCCACTTAGGTGGGCCTTTTGTCTATCCAGTTCCGGCAGCGCGTGGCCGAGATCGTGGACGAACTGGCGCGGGACGACCGGGTCGCCCAGCAGCGGTTCATCGGTTTGCCGTCGTCGCCCTCGATCACCTCCTAGACGCCGGCCGGCCAGTAGCAGCTGGCCGGCTCGGTGGTTAGGTTGTTGCCACGGCGTTCTCCTTTGTTGCAATCAGGGGTCAGGCCGCGTCGACAAGGTGGTCGCTGACATGGTCCAGGTGGTGATCGACGTCACCCAGATAATGATCGAACATCACCAGGTGCTTGGCATAGTGGGAGACGTAGCACTCTGCGCTCATGCCCATGCCACCATGCAACTGGATGGCCTGTTCGGCCACGAAGCGGGCGGCCTCGCCGCAGTAGGCCTTGGCCGCGGCGAGGCGATAGTCGCGCTCGGCATCGGGAAGGGTCAGGCTGGTGGCGGCGAGAATCGCCATGGAACGGGCTTGCTCCAGGTGCAGGTGCATGTCGACCATGCGGTGCTGCAGGCTCTGGAACCTCGACAGGGGAGTGCCGAACTGCTGGCGCTCCTTGAGGTAGTCGAGGGTCTGCTCGCAGGCGGCCTCCATGGCACCGACCGCCTCGGCACAGAGCGCCGCGCGGCCAAGCGCCAGGGTGGCATCGAGGGCCGCGGCGGCGTCGAGGCCGAGGCAGCTGTCGACGCTCAACGAGACGTCATCCAGGATCAGATCGCTGGCGGAGCGGTCGTCGAAGGTCAGGTAGTCGCGGCGTGACAGGCCGGTGGCGTCGGCGGGGACCACGAACAGGCCCAGGCGGCCGTCGTCGAGCCGGGCGGTGACCAGCAGGGCCGCGGCCGAGGCGGCATTGAGCACCAGCTGCTTGTCGCCATCCAGGCGCCAGCCATCGTCATCCCGGCGCGCCGCGGTGGTGATGCCATGGGCATCGTAGCGGGCCTCGCTCTCCTGCCAGGCCAGCGCCAGCTGGTGCTCACCGTCCAGCAGCGGGGTGAGCCAGCGCTCCCGCTGCGGGTCGTCGCCGAGGCGGGCCAGCAGGTCGCCGGGCAGCACCAGACCGGCCAGGTAGGCGTCGGGCACCAGGCCGCGTCCCAGGGCCTGCATGATGAGCATCAGATCGGTACCGTCGCCGCCGAGGCCGCCAACCTCCTCGGTGAAGGGCATGTGCAGCAGCCCCAGTTCGGCGAAGGTCTGCCATAGCGCCGACGGCGTTGCGGCAGGCGTCTCGAGCATGGCGCGGCGCTGCTCGGGGGCGACACGGTCGGCGATCAGGCGGTCGAGAGTATCGACGAGCATGCGCTGCTCGTCGGTCAGGGAAAAGTCCATGGGCGGCTCCTTACATGCCAAGAATGGTTTTGGCGACAATGCTCTTCTGGATCTCGTTGGCACCGCCATAGATCGAGAGTTTGCGACGGTTGAAGTACTGGGCGGTGCCTGCGGCGCTCTCGGCCAGGGCCGGGTCGTCCAGCTCGCCGTCGCCATGCAGGAAGTCGGGGAAGAAGGGCAGGGCGGCCGGCCCCAGGGCGCGGCGGGTCAGATCGCTCAGCTCCTGGCGCAGCTCCGAGCCGCGCACCTTGAGCAGCGAACTCTCCGCCCCCGGCACGCTGCCGTCCTGGGCGGCAGCGATGACCCGCAGGTTGGTGACCTCCAGGGCCATCAACTCGAGCTCGGCCTTTACCACCCGCTGGCGGAAACTCGCCAGCTCGAGGAGCGGGCGTCCGCGATGCTGCACCCTTGTGGCCAATGACTTGAGGTGACGCAGCGCCTGCTTGGCGTGGCCGAGCCCGGCGATCCCGGTGCGCTCGTGGGTCAGCAGAAACTTGGCGCAGGTCCAGCCCTGACCCTCCTCGCCGATGCGGTTGGCCACCGGCACGCGGACCTCGTCGAGGAAGACCTCGTTGACCTCGTGGGCGCCATCCAGGGTGATGATCGGGCGTACCGTGATGCCCGGGCTCGCCATGTCGATCAGCAGAAAGCTGATGCCGGCCTGCTTCCTGGCGTCGGGGTCGGTACGCACCAGGCAGAACATCATGTTGGCGTGCTGTCCCAGGGTGGTCCAGGTCTTCTGCCCGGTGACAATATAGTGGTCACCCTCGCGCACGGCGCGGGTCTTGAGGCTGGCCAGGTCGGAGCCGGCCCCGGGTTCGGAGTAGCCCTGACACCACCAGTCCTGGTTGGCCAGGATGCGCGGCAGGTAGTGGCGCTGCTGCGCCTCGCTGCCGAATTTCATGATCACCGGCGCGACCATGTTGACGCCAAACGGCACCACGGTGGGGGCATGGGCGGCGGCACACTCCTCGTCGAAGATGTGCCGTTGCACCGGGCCCCAGCCGGGACCACCGTGCTCTTCTGGCCAGTTGGCGGCCAGCCAGCCGCGCTCGCTGAGAATGTTCTGCCAACGCACGTGATCGTCGGCGGAGAGCCGCCGGCCAAGCCTCACGCGTTCGCGGATGTCGTCGGGGAGGGAAGCGGTGAGAAAGTCGCGGACTTCCTGACGAAACGCCTGCTCCGCGGCACTGTAGGTCAGGTTCATGGGGATGTCTCCGAGGTGGCGGATGCAGAGAGGGTGGCCTGGCGGTGAGGGCCGCCGAGGTGACGCGGGTAGCCCAGGACCTCGACGGCGAGCAGGTCGATATCGCTGGTGCGGTAGCAGAGTCCCTGCTCGGCGAGTAGCAGGCTTGTCGCCTCCATGGCGGCGCACCGCTCATCCGACGCAGCGTTTGCCGCCCGGTGCAGTGCGGCGAGCAGGCTCTCGCAACGGCTCACCACGACGGCCTGTTTCAGCGCCTTGAGGGCAGAGGCCACGGCCTGCTGCTGCTCGGCGCTGGCGCCAGTGGCGACCAGTTCCATCAGCGCGCCCTGAGGCGGCATGACCAGGACGAGGTCTGCGTCCATTTCACCCAGCCGGCCGATGCCCTCGGCCGGCTGCAGGGCGATACGTAGGCAAGCCGCTGGACAGTCGCAGGCCGCATCGGCGGTGGCGATCAGGCAGGCCTGTGTCGATTCGTCCGGCCGGTCGGTCAACTCGATGCCGGTGCGTCCGGCTTTGCCCTTGAGGCGCTCGAAGAGGGGGTGCTCGCCGAGCAGGGCGATGCGGGTCAGCGCCGGGGAGGCATCGGCCTCGGGTACCCGGTGCGGTGCGCGGGCGGCGAAGAAGGCGTGGATCAGTCCGGCCCGCTGGGGGGAGTCCATGCAGGCGAGGAACAGCTCGCGCTCGCGGTCCAGTCCCTCGGCCAGGCTGCCGTCGGTGCTGGCCGCGACGGCCTCGATACAGCGAAATGGCGAGAACAGCTCGGGCGCCTCGGCCTCGAGCCGAGCCCGGTGGCGGGCGATGGCCTCGGGGTCGGCGGCGGGCGCGGGCAGCTCGCCGGTCCGGCGGGCGGTGCGCTGGCCCTCCAGAACGGCGCGGGCGGCGCCGAGGCCGGCATCCAGCGGAGTATCGGTCGCGTCGATGGCATCGATGATGCCCAGCGCCAATGCCTCCTCGGCGGGTACGAAACGCCCGCTGGTGATCAGGTCCAGGGCGATGTCCACGCCGACCAGGCGAGGCAGCCGCTGGGTGCCGCCGGCACCGGGGAGCAGACCGAGCTTGACCTCGGGCAGGCCGACCCGGGTCCCCGGCAGGGCCACCCGGTAGTGGCAGCCCAGTGCCACCTCGAGCCCGCCGCCCAGGGCGGTGCCGTGCAGCACCGCCACCAGCGGCTTGGCGCAGGCCTCGAGGCGTGCGATCACCTCCGGCAGTAGCGGCGGTTGGGGAGGCCGGCCGAATTCGCGAATATCGGCGCCGGCGATAAAGGTGCGGCCGTCGGCCATCAGCACCAGCGCCTGCGCGCCGTCATCGGCCAGGCCCTGGTCGAGGGCGTCGAGCAGACCGCTACGCACGGCATGGCCGAGGGCGTTGACGGGCGGGTTGTCGATGCGGATCACGCCGATGTCGTCATGGCGCTGGTAGTGGACACAGGCTGTCATGCAGTGAGCTCCAGGTAAGGGGCGGCGTGTGGGGCGGGCCTGCGTTACAGGCCCTGCGGGTGCGAGCCGTTACGGGGGTGGCGTTGACTCCAGCGTGCCAGCAGGACGGCAGGCACCAGGGCGGCCAGCGAGATACCGAGCAGCTCGACCTGGCTGAGCGGCACCATGCCACCCCCGGGGAGGGCCAGGGTGAGCCCCGAGATCAGCACCAGGGCGCGGATCACCGTTTCCTGGATCGCTCCCCGGCCCAGGCGCCCGACCCCGATTAGATAGCCCTGCATGGCCGAGGCGAACAGCACGACGCCCACCAGTGCCTGGACGAACACCATCGCGATCTGCAGCGGCTCGCCCTGCATGATCAGCGCCGGGTTGAGCACGAACAGGAAGGGAATGAAGTAGATCACGCTGCCCAGCCGCATGGCCTGGAGTCCGGTGGTCATGGGGCGAGCGCCGGCGACGGTGGCGGCAGCGAAGGCGCCCAGGGCCACTGGCGGCGTGATGAAGCTGAGCATGCCCCAGTAGAGGATGAACAGGTGCACCGCCATCGGGTCGAGGCCGCCGCCCTGGATCAGCGCCGGCGCCAGGGCCACCGCCAGGAAGATGTAGGCGGCGGTAACGGTCATGCCGATGCCCAGCACGAAGCTGGTCAGGGCACCCATGATCAGCAGCAATGGAACGCTGCCACCGGCGAGATGGATGAAGTCGTTGGCGATGGTGCCGGAGAGCCCGGTCATGGAGAGCGCGCCCACCAGCATCCCAACGCCTGCCAGGATGGCGATCAGCTCGGCGAACAGCTTGGCCGCACCCGACAGCGCCTCACCGACCTCTTTCCAGCCCCAGCGGTTGTGCCTGGAGAACTGGTTGAGGACCAGCAGGAGAGCGGTGGCGTAGAAAGGGGCTACGGCCTCGCGCTGCATCACCAGCAGCATCCAGACCAGCAGCGCGAAGACGAAGATGAAGTACCAGCCCTCTTTCAGCGTCTGCCAGAGTGATGGTAATTCGACAGTGGGCAGCCCCTTGATGTCGTGTCGCGCGGCGTAGGCATCGATCTGGATGAACAGGCCGAGGAAATAGAGGATCGACGGGATGATGGCGGCCAGGACAACGGCGGAATAGGGCACGTCGAGAAACATCGCCATGACGAAGGCGGTGGCGCCCATCACCGGTGGCATCAGTACCCCACCAGTGGAGGCACAGGCCTCCACCCCGCCGGCGAAGGAGCGGCTCATGCCGATGCGTCGCATGGCGGGAATCGACAGCACGCCGGTGGTCAGCACGTTGCTGATCACGCTGCCGCTCATCGAGCCCATCAGGCCGCTGGAGAAGATCGATACCTTGGCTGGGCCGCCCCGCACATGGCCGAGCAGGGCGAAGGCCAGATTGATGAAGAACTTGCCACCGCCGCTCTTCTGCAGCACCACCCCGAATACCAGGAAGCCGATCACCAGGCCGGCGAAGGCCTGCAGCGGAATGCCCATGATGCTCTCGGTGCTCATGGTGTGGTACATGGCGGTTTCGGAGAGGGAGGAGGGAAAGGCCTGAATGGGGCCCGGCATCACGTCGGCTACCAGGGGGTAAAGTGAAAAGAGGGTGACGATCACGGCGATGGGCCAGCCGCCGGCGCGGCGCGCTGCCTCGATGATCAGCAGCCACCAGGCGTAGCTGACCCATAGGGCGGTATCCGGCGCCGCGAAGGCCCAGCCCCGCTCCAGGATGGAGTCGGCGTTGATTACGAAGTAGCCGCTGACCCCCAGAGTTACGGCGCTGAGCAGGTAGTCGTACCAGGGAATAGGGCGATACTGGCCCGCCGGCCTCAGCGGCCAGAGCAGGTAGATCAGCGGCAGTAGAAGGGCCACCACCGCATAGTAGAACTGGGTTTCCAGTCCGGTGATGAAGGTCAAGTGGCCGAGATTGAAGAGGTAATCCAGGGTCATCAGCAGCAGGGCCACCGTCACGGCGCCGGGAATCCAGCGCAGTGGCAGCGGCAGGGTCCGCATCTGGCGGATCTTCTCCTTGGCCTGCCGGGTGCCGTCGTTGTCAGCAGTATGCGTCATGGCGGTGTCCAGAATGCTGGGGGCGGCCCAAGCCGCCCCGTGGGGATCACTCGAAGACGGGGTCGAAGCCGGCGTTGGTCAGTGCTTCTGACCGAGCGTCCATCCACGCCTCGCGGAACGCATCCTCGTCGCTGGGGGCGTCGTCAGCGAAGGCATTCCATGCTTCCAGCAGCACCTGCTGGCGCTCCACCAGAGCATCCTGGTGCGCCTGCATTTCATCGGTCCAGACGCCGATCTCCTTGTAGTAGTCCACGACGGCGTCGTGGAAGGGGATCACCCACTGCAGATCCTGATACTCGAGGGCATAGCCAACGGCACCGGGAGCGCTGTCCTTGTAGTCGTCGTAGTTGTCCTGCAGGGCACGGATCAGGCCATAGGCGATGTCATCGTCGAGATCGGCGTTACCTACCACGATGGGATAGGGGTAGCTGGCGCTGTTGACGGGGTTGTCGGCACTGATGCCCCCGGCACCGGAGGTGATTTCATGGGGGTGGAAGTAGGGGGCGACCGCCCGCATGCGTTCCCATGCCTCTTCATCGTTTGGATCGAGGACCGGCCAGCTGATACCGCGGGGGCTGCTGGCCAGCTGCTGGGCGGGAGGGGTGACGGTGGTCGTGAAGGAGGCGTCGACGTTGCCGGCGATGATGCCGTCGAAGGAGCGGCCATAGCCGGGATAGTCGATGCGCTCAACGTCATCCCAGGTCAGTCCACCGAAGGCCAGGTAGGCTTCAGTGCCCTTGTTGAGGGCGTCGTCGCCGCGGATGTAGGCGATGCGCTTGCCGCGCAGGTCCGCCGGGGTTTCGACCTCCAGGTCACCGGCCACCGCAAGCGAGAGGCCGAATGAGGCGGTAGACGTCGTAATCAGACGAATGGGCTGAGGACCCCAGTCGGGGTGGGCGAACATCATCACCCCCTCGACGCCATAGTAGCTGGCAATGCCGCAGGCACAGAGGTCGACTCGCCCCTGCTTCAGCGGCGTCATGCGCGAGACGTCGTTGTCTCCGGGTAGCACCCGAACCGAGGTGCCGTAGTTGGACTGCAGCATGTTGCCGATAGCCACGGCCTGGGCATAGCCGCTGGAGTTGGTGCCGTAGGCGGTCCACGCCATGGTTCGAGGGAGGTTGACGTCGTTGGCCAGGGCGATGCTGCTGCCCAGCAAGGCGAAGGGAAGGCTGGCGAGGGCGAGATTCCGGGCAAGCGGATGCATAAGCATCTCCTAGTGATTTGTCGTCTTTGTTTTGCTATGCGGTATTGTGTTCCGAAACACGATCAATACTAGGAAAGGGGGAGCCTGGGTGTCAATGATTGATTCCGATCCTGCTTTATTCGGCGAACTCGCATGCACAGGCTCCTGGTGATACTGCCCCTCGCCCTTGGTATAATCCCGCCCCTTTCCCCAAGCGCTTCGGCGCCATCGTCCTGACAACGGTGACCTCCCATGCAAGCTCCCGAACTGCTCTCCCCGGCGGGGACGTTCAAGAACATGCGCTACGCCTTCGCCTACGGTGCGGACGCCGTCTATGCCGGCCAGCCGCGCTATTCGCTGCGCGTGCGCAACAACGACTTCAAGATCGACAACCTGCACAAGGGCATCACCTACGCCCACGAGCGGGGCAAGCAGTTCTACGTGGCCTCGAACATCGCGCCGCATAACAGCAAGCTGAAGACCTACCTGCGCGACATGGCGCCGGTGATCGAGGCCGGCCCGGATGCGCTGATCATGTCCGACCCGGGGCTGATCATGATGATTCGCGAGCGCTGGCCCGATCAGGTGATTCACCTCTCGGTGCAGTCCAACGTGGTCAACTGGGCGGCGGCGAAGTTCTGGCAGCAGCAGGGCATCAGCCGGATCATCCTCTCCCGGGAGCTGTCACTCGAGGAGATCGCCGAGATCCGCGCCGAGTGTCCGGACCTGGAGATCGAGACCTTCGTCCACGGGGCGCTCTGCATCGCCTACTCCGGGCGCTGCCTGCTCTCCGGCTACTTCAATCACCGCGACCCCAATCAGGGCACCTGCACCAACGCCTGCCGCTGGCAATACAACACCGTGGCCGCGGCCCACGACGAGACCGGCGACCTGGTGCCGGCCAACTCGGCGGCGGCCCATGCGGCAAGCGGCGTCTGGACGCCGGAGCAGGGGAGTGCGCAGGGTGGCCTGATCGCCTCCGGTGGCGGCAGCACCCGTCACCTCAGCACGGCGACGGCGGGGGGCCGGGAGGGCCAGGACGAGCTCTCGGCGCTGATCGAGGACGCCACTCGCCCCGGCGAGCTGATGCCGATCTTCGAGGACGAGCACGGCACCTACATCATGAACTCCAAGGACCTGCGCGCCGTGCAGCACGTGCCCCGGCTCACCGAGATGGGCGTCACCTCGCTGAAGATCGAAGGCCGTACCAAGTCCCACTACTATGTGGCGCGCACCGCCCAGGTCTACCGCCGCGCCATCGACGACGCCGTGGCCGGCCGCCCCTTCGATATGCGCCTGATGGACGAACTCGACAACCTGGCCAACCGCGGCTATACGGAAGGCTTCTATCGCCGCCATGTCCACGACGAGTACCAGAACTACGAGCGCGGCCACTCGGTGGGGGTGCACCAGCAGTTCGTCGGCGAGGTGATCGGCTACGATCCCGACCGCGGCGTGCTCGAGGTGGACGTCAAGAACCGCTTCGAGGTGGGGGACGGCATGGAGCTGATGCTGCCCGGCGGCAACCGCCGCTTCGTGCTCGAGCATATCGAGAACAAGCGCGGCGAGTCGGTGGGCGCGGCCCCGGGGTCGGGCCATGTGGTGCGGATCCCAGTGCCCGGCGAGGCCATCGACCCCGAGCGCATCGAGTACGCGCTGCTAATGCGGGATCTGTAATTGCCTGAACGACAACCCTCTATCCATTGCGAGTGAGGCAATGCACTCTAAACGATTTGCTCGTGACGTCTATATTACGCGCCATGCGCGCGAACGGATGACGCAGCGAGCCATTAGCGAAGCGGAAGTCGTTGAGCTACTGGAAACGGGGCGGGCGAAATACAAGGACGATAGTCGAATGTGGATTGCCAAGTCGATGCCTGGGCGGGATGATAATCTGGTATGTGCTGCGGTCGTATTGGAAGATAGATTGATTATCAAGACGATCATGCATCATTTTGTATGGGAGGCCTGATCATGCGCACTATGTATGACGAAGCGGATGACATTCTGGTTTTGCACCTTTCGGAAAAGCCGATTGCCAAAGAGTCCTCGCAGGATTGGAATACCCATATCAGCTATGCCGACGATGGTACTATCGTTGAAATCGTGATTCTTGAAGCCTCCAAACAGGGGGCCTGGCCGCTGCTGCGCAGTCACGCGGCGTGACGTTCTAAGCCTATGCCACCACCACCAACGGCAGGGGAAGGCGCGCCAGCAACTGGGGGTCTTCGTCGAGCAGGCGGGTGAGCTCGGGGCGGTGCAGCAGCAGGCCGCCGGCGTCGGCGCGGTCGAGCATCCGCTCGAGTTCGCCGGCGTGGTGGACCGGCAGCGGAGCCAGGCCGTCGAAGAGGGCCGCCAGCCAGTCGGGCACGTCCTCGGCCGAGAGCGGCGCCTGGCCACCGTCGATCAGCCTTAACGGGCCGCGCCGATAGGGGTGGCGGTCATCCCAGACCAGCACCGTGCAGGGCGCTTCGAGAATCAGTCGGCGGCTGGTGGAGCCGAGCCGGGTGCCCCAGCGTTCGGTGGCGCCCGCCTTGCCCAGCACCAGCACGTCGCCGGGGCCGGCGTTGGCCAAGGCTTCGCTGGCCACCTGGCCGCGGCGCACTTCCAGCCGGTGGCGCAGCTCACGTCCCGCCACGGCGTGCTCCAGGGCCTGATGAATGCGCGCCAGCTGGCGGGCGATGCCGGCTTCCAGGGCGTCCACCGACAGCGGCCGCGCGAGCCCAGACTGGGCGCCGATCTCCCGCGAGAAGGGAAAGGCCGCGCAGGTCAGCAGGTCGATATCCTCCACGTAGAGTGCCACCAGCTCGGCGTGGCGGCTGCTGGCGAGATCCACCGCCGCCGCCAGCGCCGCCAGGCTATGGCGCGAGGCGTCCAGCAGCGCCAGCACGCGGGCGGCCTCGGGGGGCGGCGGCTCGGTCGCGGTGGGGCGGGTGGGCTCAGCGCTCATCGTCGGAGCGCTCCGCCTCGCCGTCTGCACCGGCGGTCGCTTCACCGCGGTGGCCGGCGCCCGCCTTCTTCGCCACCCGGTGGAAGGCGGCCAGACGCTCGACCACCCGGGCATTGAGGCTGCCCTCGGGGTAGCGGCCGTCGTCGTCCGCCTGGCCCGCCGTCATGCCGCTGAGCAGGGCCAGTGCCTGGTCCAGTTCCTCGATGGCGTAGACATGGAAGGTGCCGGCCGCGATGGCCTCGCGCACCTCGCCCCTGAGCATCAGATGCTCGACGTTGCTGGCCGGCAGCAGCACCCCCTGGCCGTTGAGCGCCCCCCGCGCCTGGCAGATATCGAAGAACCCCTCGATCTTTTCGTTTACCCCACCCACCGCCTGGACGCGGCCGTGCTGGTCGATGGAACCGGTCACCGCCAGGCCCTGGGCCAGCGGCACCCGGGCGATGGCCGAGATCAGCGCGCAGGCCTCGGCCACCGAGGCGCTGTCGCCCTCGATGCCGCCGTAGGACTGCTCGAAGGCCAGGCTGGCGGAGAGCGACAGCGGGGTGTCCGGCGCATAGCGGCTGGCCAGGCAGCGCGACAGGATCATCACCGCCTTGGCGTGGATGCGCCCGCCGAGCCGCGATTCGCGCTCGATGTCCACTACCTGGCCGGGACCCGGGCGGGCGGTGGCGGTGATCCGGGTGGGCTGGCCGAAGCGGAAGTCGCCCAGGCTCAGCACCGCCAGGCCGTTGACCTGGCCAACCCGCCGGCCCTCGGTGGCAATCGCCACGGTGCCGCGGGTGATCTGCTCGTGGCTGCGCTCGCGCAGGCGACCGGCGCGCCAGCGCTGCTGATCCACCGCCTTCTCGACATGGCGGCGCTCGATCACCGCGGTGTCGTCGGCCCCGGCCCAGTGGTTGGCCTCCTGCAGCAGGTCGCTGAGCCCGCGGTGGCGGGCACTCAGCTTGTGCTGGTCGTCGGCCAGGCGGCTGGCCTGCTCGATCACCGCCGCCACCCCGCTGCGCGCCAGGGGGCGCAGCGCCGACTCCCGGGCCAGGGTGGCCACCATGCGGGCGAACAGCGGCTGGTTCTCGGTGCTGCGCGGCAGCTCGTCCTCCAGGTCGGCCTGGACCTTGAACAGCTCCAGGAAGTCGGGATCGTGTTCGCACAGCAGGTAGTAGAACAGCCGCTCGCCGAGCAGCACCACCTTGAGGTCCAGAGGCACCGGCTGGGGTTCCAGGCTGGTGGTGCTGATCAGCCCGTAGGCCTGCTCCAGGGACTCGGTGCGGATCTCACCGGCGCGCAGCACCCGCTTGAGGGTCTCCCAGGCGCCGGGCTGCAGCAGCAGGCTGCGCACGTCCACCACCAGGTAGCCGCCGTTGGCCCGGTGGAGGCCGCCGGCGCGAATCAGCGAAAAATCGGTGAGCAGGGTGCCGTTGTGGACGTGATGCTCGATGCGCCCCACCAGGTGCTGGTGGGTGGGCAGGTCGAGATAGATTACCGGGGCCCCCTCGCAGCCGGTGTTGTCGACGATCAGGTTGAGATGGCAGCGGCTGAACACCGCCTCCGGGGGGATGTCCGGGTCATCGTCGATGAAGGCGTCCACGTGCAGCAGGATCGCCTCGCGAATCGCGCTCAGATGGGCGAGGACGCCGTCGTGGTCGGCGTAGCGCTCCTCCAGCTCGGCCAGCGGCGTGCCAATCGCCGACTGCAGCATCTCCTCGTTGAGGGCGTTGATCTGCTCGCGCAGCGACTTGGCCAGGCGTGGCATCTGACGAATGGCCCGGGTCAGTTTCTTCTGCAGCACCGCCACCGTGCCCTCGATGCGTTCCCGGTCGTCGTCGGGGAGTTTTTCATACTCCCCCGGGGGCATCATCTTGTCGTCCTGGCCGGCCGGCGCGAAGGTGAAGCCGTTGGGGGTGGAGAGCAGCAGAACATCGTGCTCCCGGGCCTCGCGGCGCACCGCCTCGATGGCATCGCGCTGGCGCTCTGTCATGGCCTGCTTCAGCTCGTGCAGGCGGTTCTGGTACTCCTCGCCCTCGAACACCGCGGGAATCGCCGTGCCCAGCTCCTCCACCAGCTGTTCCAGGTCGGCGCGCAGCACCCGGCCGGTGCCCGTGGGCAGCGTCAGGTAGAGCGGTTTTGCCGGCTCGTCGAAGTTGTAGCGGTAGGCAAGATCGAGTGGGGTGGCCGCGTCCCGGGAGCGCTCGGAGAGAAAGCGTCCCACCAGGTCGTGCATGCCGTGGCCGGGGTGGCCCAGCACGAAGAGGTTGAAGCCTTCGCTGCGCATGGCGGTGCCGAAGGCCAGCGCCTCCCGGGCGCGGGGCTGGCCGCTGAGCAGGTCCAGCGAGGTCAGCTCGCTGCTCACTTCGAAGTCGAGGGAATCCTCCGGACACTCGCGGTAAACCTCTGTCACGTCAAGGGGGTTCAAGCGGCCGTCTCCTCTCCCTGTGGGCGCCGAATGCTCATCTCAGTATGGCGGAGTTGTGCCGAGGCTGCATGACAGGGATCAAGGGGAGCGCTTCGGTCAGGCGCTGCGGTAGCGGTAGACCCGCAGGCTGGGCAGGAAGGGGGTCTCCTCCAGGCGCTCGTCGCTGCGCCGGGCGCGGGTGCGCTGGGTGGGCGGCGCGGCGGGTGGTTGGTTGCAGTCGGGCAGGCGCCCGCGCGGGGCGGGCAGGAACAGCGGCAGCGCCACGTTCATGGCGCGGCGGGTGCGGCCATCCTCGAGCGGCTCGCAGTAGAAGAGGTTGGCGCGCATCAGCGGCGCCTGGGCCTGAACCTGGGCCAGCGGCTCGCCGTCGGGGATGCCGGCCAGCCGGCGCAGCTGGATGCGCACATGGGGGGCGTCGCTATCCAGGGCCAGCAGCTTGCGCTCGGCCTCGCGCACACTGAGCCGCTTGATCGAGCGGCCGCTGGTGTACCAGGCCAGGCGCACCCGGGCCACCGGCGCCTCGGCCACCGGGATCGCCCGCCAGCACTGCTTGAGGTGCAACCGCGCCAGGCCGCTGCCGCGCAGGTGGGTATGCAGCTCGGGGTGGCGGAAGGGCAGCACCGCCTTGGCCTCGGCGATCAGTGGCGGATGCTGCTCGCGGATCTGCGCCAGCCGGGCGGCGAACTCGGCCTTGGCGACGTTCACCTCCGCCACATGCGCCAGCAGCGCCTCATCGGCGGCCACCAGACCCACGTGGCTGTTGGTGGCGCGGCCGTCCTGGCCGTCCTGATACCAGAAATCGAGCAGCGCGCGGCGTAGCCAGGCGGCGTCGGCGGTGGAGGCGTCGAAGGCCCAGGCCTCGCAGGGTGCGCGTTCAAAGGCGGCCAACAGCGCTTCGGTGCGCGCGATCAGCGCATCGAAGGCCGCCTCCAGCTCGGCCAGCAGGCGGTAGGTCGGCCGATCCGTGGCGGAGGGGGGTGAACTCACTGGCCGGCGTCTCGCTCGGCGCGGGCCACCCACTCATCGATGCTGGTCTCATCCATGGCGGGTTCTCCGGCGATGCGGTGGGACTCCTCGGCCCAGGCGCCCAGGTCGAGCAGCTTGCAGCGCTCGCTGCAGAAGGGGCGGTGGGGGTTGTCCTCGCGCCACTCCACCTTGCGGCGGCATTCGGGGCAGGCGACTTCCAGGGGGCGTTGCGGGGTCGGGCTCATGGGGCACGCTTTGTCAGAGGATGTGTCGTCATTCTAGCGGGGAAGCACCGGGCTGCGACAGTCGCCGGTAATATCGGTCGAGCTTGGCTACCTGGGCGTCAAGGTCGGCCTGGCTGCCGCCGTTGTCGATCACCTCGTCGGCCCGGGCCAGGCGTTCGGCACGCGGCAGCTGGGCGGCGACGATGGCTCGCGCCTGGGCCTCGTCGACGCCGTCGCGCTCGGCGGTGCGGGCGATCTGCACGCTCTCCGGCACGTCGATCACCAGGCAGCGGTCGACCATCTCGTGCTGGCCGGACTCGAACAGCAGCGGTGAGACCAGCAGCACATAGGGGGCGCCCTGGGCCTGCAGCCGGGCCAGGTGCTCGTGCAGGCGCTCGCGGATGCGCGGGTGGGTGACCGATTCCAGCCAACGCCGCTCGGCGGCGTCGGCGAAGACGATCTCGCGAAGCGCCCGGCGGTTCAGGGTGCCGTCATCCTGAAGCACCTCAGGGCCCTCTTGTCGGGAGTAGCGCTCGGCAATCTCGGCAAGCGCCGGCTCCCCCGGTGCGACCACTTCCCGGGCCACGTCGTCGGCGTCCACCCAGGGAATGCCGCGCTTCTCGAAGGCGTGCGCCACCGTGGATTTTCCCGAGGCGATGCCGCCGGTTACGCCTATGATCACAGCAAGTCTCCTAAAGCAGCCACCCCTGATAGGTCGCCATCAGCGGCTCACCCACCAGCAGGGCGATCCAGCCGGCCATGGCCAGGAAGGGGCCGAAGGGCATGGGGGCGCCGCGCAGGCGCGGAAGGGCGAGCTGGGCGGCGATGCCCACCAGGGCGCCGACGCCGGCGGAGAGGATCAGCACCATGGGCAGGTACTGCCAGCCCAGCCAGGCGCCCAGGGCGGCGAGCAGCTTGAAGTCGCCGTAGCCCATGCCCTCCTTGCCGGTGACCAGCTTGAACAGCCAGTAGAAGCTCCACAGGGCGAGGTAGCCCGCCATGGCGCCGATCACCGCGCTTGGCAGCATCAGCGGCTGGAACAGCAGCTGATAGGCCAGCCCCGCCCACAGCAGCGGCAGGGTGATCAGGTCGGGCAGCAGCTGGGTGCGCAGGTCGATCACCGCCAGCGCCAGCAGCGCCAGGCAGGCGCCGTAGACGAACAGCGCCGGCCAGGTAGGGCCATAGAGCGCCAGCACCGCCAGCGCGAGGGCGCCGCCCGCCAGCTCCACCAGCGGGTACTGGAGGCTGATCGGCGCCTGGCAGTGGGCGCAGCGCCCGCGGCGCTTGAACCAGCCCACCACCGGCAAGTTGTCGTGCCAGGCGATGGGCGTCTCGCAGTTGGGGCAGATCGAGCGCGGCACCAGCAGGTTGAAGCGGCTTGCGCCCTCCTCGGGCAGCTCCAGGGCCTCGCGGGCCTCGGCACGCCAGCCCAGCATCAGCATTACCGGCAGGCGCACGATCACCACGTTGAGAAAGCTGCCCAGACAGAGGCCGAGGAAGGCCGCCAGCGGCCACAGCAGAGCGGGGGGAAGGTCCAGCAAGAGGGTATCCTTGAGTTCGAGGTTCGAGGTTCGAGGTTCGAGGTTCGAGGTTCGAGGTTCGAGGTTCGAGGTTCGAGGTTCGAGGTTCGAGGTTCGAGGTTCGAGGTTCGAGGGTGCTGCTTGCCCCTCGTTCCTCGTCCCTGGGTCTTCTAGAGTACCGTGCCCAGCTCGAAGATCGGCAGGTACATGGAGATCACCAGGCCCCCTACAAGCACGCCCAGCACCACGATGATGAAGGGCTCGAGCAGCGAGGTCAGGGCGTCGACCTTGTTGTCGACCTCCTCCTCGTAGTAGTCGGCCACCCGGTTGAGCATGGCGTCCAGCGAGCCGGACTCCTCGCCGATGCCCACCATCTGCACCGCCAGCGGGGGGAAGCGCTCGGTCAGGCGCATGGCGAAGTGCAGCTGCTGGCCGGTGGCCACGTCCTCGCGCACCTGGCGGGTGGCGCGTTCGTAGACCATGTTGCCGGCGGCGCCGGCGGCGATGTCCAATGAATCGACCATCGGCACCCCGGCGCCGTAGGTGGTGGCCAGGGTGCGCGAATAGCGCGCCACTGCCGACTTGTCGAGGATATCGCCGATCACCGGGATCTTCAGCGAGAACTTATGCATGCGGTAGGCAAACGCCTCGGAGCGTTTCACGCCCTGGCGCAGCAGGTAGATGCTTGCCACCAGGATACTCAGCCCCCACAGCCAGTACTGCTGGGCGAATTCCGACATCGCGATGGTCATCTGGGTCATGGCCGGAAGCTCCGCACCGAAGCCGTGGAACAGGCTCTCGAACTGCGGCACCACCTTGATCAGCAGCAGTGCCGTCACCCCGAAACCCACCGCGATCACCGCCGCCGGGTACCACAGCGCCTTCTTGACCCGGCCCTTGATCGACTCGATCTTCTCCTTGTAGGTGGCGATACGGTCGAGCATGCGGTCCAGCGAGCCGGAGCTCTCGCCGGCCTCCACCAGGTTGCAGAACAGCGAGTCGAAGTGCTCGGGGTGCTGGCGCAGCGCCTGGGAGAAGCTCGAGCCTGCCGCCACGGCGTTCATCATCTGCTGCACCACCGCGCTCATGGCGGGCTTGCGGATGCTCTCGGCCACCACCTGGAAGGCCTGCAGCACCGGCACCCCGGCGCGGATCATGGTGGCCATCTGGCGGGCGAAGAGCATCACGTCGCGGGGCTTGATCTTGCCCATGCCGCCGCCCAGGCCGCCCTTGCGGCGCACGTTCTTGACGATGATGTTCTGCCCGGAGAGCTCCTTTTCCACTTCGATCTTGCCGGGGGCGACGATCTCGCCGCTCACCATGCGCCCGCCTGGCCCCTTGCCGGACCAGCGCCAGCGGTAGAGCTTCATCTTCTGCGGGGGTTTTGCGGTCTTGGTCGCCATGAGGGAGTTCCCTGCCAGTCTGCGTGTCTGGTCATTTTGCTAGGGTTATGGTGCTAGTTAACACTAATCCTTGGTAATTCGGTTGACCTCGGTCAAGCTCGTGATGCCCTGCATCACCTTGAGCAGGCCGCTGCGCCGCAGGTCGGGATGGCCCTCTTCGCGGGCCTGGCGGTCGAAGTCCATGGAGTTGCCGTTGCGCATGATCAGCTGGCTCATTGCCTCGGAGATCGGCACCACCTCGTAGATGCCCACCCGGCCCTTGTAGCCGTGGGTGCAGTGCATGCAGCCCACCGGCTCGAAGACGGTGGCCTCTTTCACTTCCTGCTCGGTGAAGCCCTCCTGCAGCAGCGCCTCGCGGGGGATCTCCGCCGGCTGCCGGCAGCTCTTGCACAGCCGCCGGGCCAGGCGCTGGGCGATGATCAGGCTCACCGAACTGGCGATGTTGAAGGGCGGCACGCCCATGTTGGCCAGACGGGTGAGGGTCTCGGCGGCGGAGTTGGTGTGCACCGTGGAGAGCACCAGGTGGCCGGTCTGGGCGGCCTTGACGGCGATCTCGGCGGTTTCCAGGTCGCGGATCTCACCGACCATCACCACGTCCGGGTCCTGGCGCAGGAAAGCGCGCAGGGCGCTGGCGAAGTCGAGCCCGATCTTGGGCAGCACGTTGACCTGGTTGACCCCGGGCACCTTGATCTCCACCGGGTCCTCGGCGGTGCAGATATTGCGCTCCACCAGGTTGAGGATATTGAGCCCGGTGTAGAGGGTCACCGTCTTGCCGCTGCCGGTGGGGCCGGTAACCAGGATCATGCCCTGGGGGTGGGCCAGCACCGCCTCGTACATGGTGCGCTGGGCGGGGGTGAAACCCAGCGCGTCGATGCCGATCTTCGCCGAGGCGGGGTCGAGGATACGCAGCACGATCTTCTCGCCGTAGACGGTGGGCAGCGAGTTGACGCGAAAGTCGATGGAGCGCGACTTCGAAACCTTGAGTTTGATGGCGCCGTCCTGGGGCAGGCGGCGCTCTGAGATATCCAGCCGCGACATCACCTTGAGGCGCGCGGCGATACGGCTGCGCATGGCGAAGGGTGGGCGTGCCGCCTCCAGCAGCATGCCGTCGATGCGCATGCGTACCCGATAGCTGGTCTCGTAGGGCTCGAAGTGGATGTCCGAGGCACCGCGGCGAATGGCGTCGAGCAGCACCTTATTGACGAACTTGACGATGGGGGCGTCGTCGGCGGTGCTCTGGGCGACATCGGTGGCGCCCTCGTCGCTGATGTCCTGGCTGTCGGCGTACTCCAGCGCGCCGACGGCGTCGTCGACCCCGGCCAGCTCGTCCATCAGGCTGGCTTCGCCCTGGGCCAGGTAGGCCTCCAGCACCGGGGCGAGCTGGTCCACCGGGGCGAGCACCGCCTCGATGCTGAGCCCGGTGGCGAACTGCAGCTCGTCGAGCTGGGCCAGGGTGGAGGGGTAGGGCACCGCCACCGTCAGCCGGTGGCTGTGTCGGGCCAGCGGCACCACGCCCAGCTTGCGCAGCAGCTTTTCGGGGAAATCGCCGGCCGGCGGCAGGCTGGTCAGGCGCAGGGCGTCCAGGTCGACGATCGGCAGGCCGTACTCCCAGGCGGCGGTCAGGGTGGCCTGGCGGGCGGTGACCAGCCCGGCCTGGATGACGTGCTGCAGCAGGGTGACCTCGGTCTCCCGGGCCTCCAGCTCGGCGCGCTCCGCCGCGGCCCGGGAGAGCAGGTCGTACTCCACCAGGCGCTTGGCCAGCCCGCGCAGGTCGCTGGCCGCCTGCGGCTGGGCGGCGGCGTCGCCGGGGGGCGTTCGATACTCGTTCATGGCGCCTCGCGTGTGGTTCCCCGGCTGGCGGGGCGGCGATTCCTGATACCGTCTGAGTGCTAAGTGCGTACCGGCCATTCTAATCGTTTGCCGTGGTGCAGCACAGAGGGCTTCTCGGCCTGGACTCAGCTACGGTACCATGCTACTCATACGATACGATGAGTCGAGCCACCAGAGTAAAGACTGTTGTGCTTGAAGGGTGTCGTTCTGTTATTTAACGTAAATCAAGGGCGGGTGGCGACCCGCAGCAGAGCGGCCACCGCCTGCCACGATTCGCACGGTCGACGATGATGACAAAACGACCACAACCGGCAAGCCAAGGGTGAGGGGAACCTAACCATGAGTGAAATGAAAAAAATGCAGCACAGCGCAGCGGGCCGACGGCAGGGCGGTTTTACCCTGATCGAACTGCTGATCGTGGTGGCGATTATTGGGATCTTGGCGGCGATAGCGATTCCGCAGTATGGAAATTATCTTGATAGGTCCGCTAACAGTGCATGCTTGGCGGAAACCCGCTCCATTGCAGCCCTCGTAGTCTCAGACATTCTTGATGCTGAGAATAGCGGTGAAGCGTATACTTATGATGAGGATGAGTATATCACGAGCGAAGATAATGCATGTAGTCAAATTGCCTTTGATGCGGCTGATGGCGGTACTCTCACTGGCACACCGACCAGGGACACAGATGGCACCGAAGATCAGGTTGTTACTCTCAACTTGGGATAAACACGAGGGGTACGAGGGGTAGTAATGTGGTAATGAGGGACAGACCCCCATTTCCCGCCTAGTAGCATAACCCAGCGGCCGGCAGCGATGCCGGCCGCTGCAAATAAAAAAAGGACACCCATCTATTTGACACCCCGCCCGGCACGGCTATGTTGAACGTATCGCTTCCTGCCCAAGGCTCACCGCCATGACCTTGCCCCGTTCCGCCTTGGTGTCGTTGGATGCCACGCCCTGGTATCACCTGGTCAATCGCTGCGTGCGCCGCGCCTTCCTGTGCGGCACGGATTCCGTCAGTGGGCAGTGCTATGAGCATCGGCGGGGCTGGATTGCGGATCGCCTGCATCAGCTGGCGGGTGTCTTCGCCATCGATGTGGCGGCCTATGCGGTGATGAGCAATCACTACCATCTGGTGGTGAGGGTGGATGTGGAGCGTGCCGCCTGCTGGAGCGACGACGAGGTGCTGCGGCGCTGGACGGCGCTGTTTACCGGCCCGCTACTGGTGCAGCGCTACCGGGCCGGGGCGGCGCTGGTGCCGGCGGAAGTCGAGGCGGTGAAGGGGCTGGTTGAGACTTACCGTGAACGGCTGCGGGATGTCTCCTGGTTCATGCGGGTACTCAACGAGTCCATTGCCCGCCAGGCCAACGCCGAGGACGACGCGAAGGGGCGCTTCTGGGAGGGGCGTTTCAAGAGCCAGGCGCTGCTCGACGAGGCGGCGATCCTTAGCGCCATGACCTATGTCGATTTGAATCCCATTCGTGCCGGTATCGCCGAGACGCCGGAAACCTCCGAGCATACCTCGGTGGCCGAGCGGCTTGCCGGCTTAGGGGCGGAGCCCGCTGCCGATACCCAAGCTTCAATCGGCCAGGCGCCGTTGTCCAGGGTGTCCGGCGCCTTGGCTTGGTGTGACAACCTGCCGTATCAGCCGCTGATGCCGTTCGATGCCACCGCCCAACTGCCCAATGCCATTCCGTTCAGCTTCGAGGACTATCTTGAACTGGTCGAGACCACCGGCCGCTGCCAGCGAGCGAACAAGCGCGGGCTGATCGAGGAGCGGGTTCCGAGGTTGCTTGACCGGCTGGGCATCGATCCGGATGCCTTCATCGCCGCCTCCACCACGCTGCTTCAGCGCTTCGGCAGCGCCGTGGGCACGCCTGCCAGCCTTACCGCCCGCACTGCCGCCCGCCAGGCACGCCACCTGCGCGGGATGCGTATGGCGCGGGAGCTCTTCGAACGCCGGGCGGCGTGATCTGTTCGCGTTAGGAGTTCTGGCGCTATCGAGTCGGGGACTATCGTGTCATCTGTCACCTCGAGGATGAGAAACTGGTGGTGCTGGTGGTCCGGGCGGCCCATCGCAAGGATGTCTGTGAGGGTTAAACGCGGGTAGGGGGCAGGCCTCATTTCCCGTTTAGTATGACCCAGCGGCCGGCAGCGATGCCGGCCGCTGGCATTGTGAGAGTCGAGAGAATTACTCCTCGTGCGGTGGTTGGGGTTGCTCCCGGGCGTGCCGCGTGCCTTGTGCCGGCCAAGCCGGTCGGCGGTTTGGCGCAGGAGGCGCTATACACTGAATACCAGGCCGTCTGGGTGACGTGACGGATCTATCCGGCCGATCCTGCCGGGCATCCGGCAGTGGCAAAACAGCGCGCGATAGCTAACTCGAGTTCTGTAGACGCAGCTGGCGCTGCGAATCTCTCGCGGCTGTGAATGCCGTAGCGTGGTGCCGTGATTACGCGGCCTATGCGACAAGATTAAGGCATTTTATCTACTTCTTCCTGTTTCTTTATGTGGCGGGATAAAGGTATCTCGTCTGCTTGTTATGATGGCTTTTAAGTGTAAATAATTTGGCATGAAACCCTAAAGTTCCTGGCTCGGAAGTCGACAATGCTGCAGTAAGTAATGGACTAAAGGGGCGACAAGACCCTCCTTGGCACTCACCCGCGGCAAGCGAGGCAAAGGGACAGGCATGCGCAATATTCTTCCCGTGACACAGAACGAGTATCCGCTGGCGGATGACGATCTACTGATTTCCCGCACCAATCTCAAGGGCGAGATCACCTACGCCAACCCGGCCTTCGTCCGGGTCAGCGGTTTTTGCCTGGAAGAGCTACTGGGGGCCAACCACAACTTGGTGCGACACCCCGATATGCCGCCGGCGGCCTTCGCCAACTTCTGGGAGACCATTCAGCGTGGCGAGGTGTGGTCGGGGCTGGTCAAGAACCGCCGCAAGAACGGCGATCACTACTGGGTGCGCGCCAATGTCGTGGCGGTCAAGGAGCAGGGGCGCGTGGTCGGCTATGCTTCACTGCGGGTCAAGCCCGGCGCCGCGGAGGTCGCCCAGGCCGAGGCAGTCTATGCCGCCTGGCGCGAGGGCCGGGGCAAGGGGTATACCCTGCAGCGTGGCCAGATTCGCAGGCGCCACCCATTGAGTTGGCTTGCTGGGCTGCAGTGGCGCTCGTTGACGCTGCAGACGCGACTGCTGACCCTGCTGGCCGCCGTCACCATCGGGGGGCTGTTGCACCACCAGTGGCGGCTGTCCGGCGAGCTGCTGCCCCTTGCCGCCGGCCTGGCGGGGCTTGCCGGGGTGCTGGGTCTGGGGCTGGGTGTCTGGTCGGGTATTCCGCGCGCCATCGATCGGCTGAGGGGGTTCGTGCTGCAGGTGGCGGCGGGTAACCTTACCGTCGAGCCGCCCGCCCAGCGTCGTGACGATATGGGCCGGCTGGTCGAGGCCCTGGCGACCATGAAGAAGGGGCTGCGCGGCATCGTTCAGGACGTCAATCAAGGCACCGGCCGGGTCAGCCCCTCGGTGGCCGGGATTCGCCAGAGCAATGCCTCGATCACTCACGAAAGCGAGGCGCTGGCCGCCTCGGTCCAGCAGACCGCGACCGGCACCGAGCAGCTCGCCGCCACCGTCACTCAGAACGCCGATAATGCGCAGCAGGCGAGTCGGCTGGCGCGGTCCAACGTGCAGGAGGTGCAAGGCGCCGGTGAAGGGATGGCGCGGGTCGTCGAGCGCATGGCCTCGATCACCGAAAGCGCCAAGCATATGGCCGAGACCGTCTCGTTGATCGATACCATTGCCTTCCAGACCAATATTCTCGCGCTCAATGCCTCGGTCGAGGCGGCGCGTGCCGGCGAGTTCGGCAAGGGCTTTGCTGTCGTGGCCAGTGAGGTGCGTTCACTGGCCAACCGCTCCTCCGAGGCGGCCAAGGAGGTTCACCGCCTGATTCAGACAACCAACGGCGAGATTGAGGCGGGCGCCAAGGTGGTGGAAGATACCGAGTCGGCCATTGCGCGGGTGGTGGAGGCGAGCAATCGCGTGAATGACATCATGAGCGAGATCAGTGCGGCCTCGACTGAGCAGAGCGGGGGGATTGCGCAGATCGCCGGTGCCCTGAGTCAAATGGAGCAAGGGGGGCAGCATACGACAAGCCAGCTGCGGGCAACCGATGCCGCCACCCAGGCCTTGGAGGCAGAGACCCATCAGCTGATCAACGCCACTCGTGCCTTTCGCACCGTCAGCGACGGTCGTGAGCTGCGCCCGGAGATCGCCGCGGGTTAATCAGGAATACGAGAATGGGCTGTCTGCCAGTCTGTACGGGCGGCCCACATGCCAAAGTAAAGGGAGGGGGCGTGGCAGAGAGTGATAGCGTTTACGAGAGCATAGCCAGTCGCATGAACGGCTTTTTGTATCGCTGCCGGAATGATGAGCACTACACCATGCTCAATCTGACCGGCCGTGTCGAAGCGGTGATCGGCTACCGAATAGATGACCTGCTGTACAATGCGCGGCACTCCTATGTTTCGCTGATTCACCCCGATGATGCCGGCGCCCTTGATGCTGCGATCGAAAAGGCCATCGAGGCGGGCGAAAACTGGCAAGCGGACTACCGTATCAGGATGGCAGATGGCGGTTTACGCTGGGTTAGCGAGTATGGCGGTGCGGTCATGGATGATGGCGGCGAGGTAGTGTACCTGGAAGGGGTTGTGACCGATATTGAATCGCGCCGGCAAGGCGAAGAGCGCCTGGCAACGATCAGCCGTGGTATCGCCTTGGAAACTGAGCAGATAATGCACGCGCTGAAAATGCTTAGCCTTTTGAGCATCAATGCGGGCATTGAGGCGGCTCGTGCCGGGGAGGCGGGGCGCGGTTTCGCCGTGGTGGCCGACAACGTGCGCAAGCTCGCTGACGATACCAATAGTTCAGCCAAAAAAATTGCCGGGCTAATGAAAGAGTTGGAGCACTAGCGTTGCGAGCGTCGACAGGACGTGCTGGCCCAAATGATGACTTGCACCTTACCTGCGTATTCCTCGGCTAGGCTGTCGATAGCGCCCAGCCACCGGGAGGTAGACGCCATGTCATTACGAACCCCACTGTCAGCACGAGTGCCCATCTTGATCATTGCGGCGAGTGCCCTGAGTGTTTCGCTGCTGGCCGCACCGGCCCTGGCCCAGCCCCCAGAACCCCGCGGCCAGGGGCAGGGCGCGAGTCAGGCCCAGGGCCAGCCCGGCCAGGGACGACAGGGCCAGGGACACCCGGGGCAGGGGCGAAGCCAGGCCGGTGAGCGTGGCCCGCGGGCCGGCGATACGGCGGGCGGAGGCGAACAGGGCTTTCACCGAGAGCACCGCCAAGAGCACCGCCAGGATCGCCGGGGCGATTGGGACCGCCAGCGCGGCGAGTTTCGCAGCGGCCCGCGTATCGATGAGCGCGAGATCCGCCGGCTCTTTCGTGAGCGTCGCGACTGGGTGGAAATCGACCGCCGCCGCGATAGCCTGCCGCCGGGCATCCGCATGAACCTGGAGCGCGGCAAGCCGCTGCCCCCGGGCATCGCCAAACGTTTCGACGACCGCCTCTATCGCGAACTGCCCCGCTACGACGGTTATGAGTGGCGCCGGGTGGGCCCCGACGTGGTATTGGTCGAACTCGCTAACGAGATCGTCTACGCCGTGCTGCGTGATCTGCTGTATTGAGATAAAGGGGGGCAGCAGTTCTCTCCGGACTATGCCTGCTCGATCAGTCGAGCGGCATGGTCGAGAAGTTAGGGTGATATCGGCGATCAGCGGTTGGCGCTGAATGGCCAGGTCTCACTACTCGCTTAGCAGCATCAGCTCGAATTCATCGCTGCCTAGCTCACAACGCTAAAGCCGCTTTCCTGTCAAGGCGCTCTGTCACCCTTAATGCACCTGCGGTTGTCTGCTGTTGTGGCAAGCCTAGGCTCGTATGTCCGAGCTTCACTTTTTCATGGCGAAAAGTTAAAAAATCGACCAAGGTATTGTCATGGGCGCTGACTTCAGGTATCAATGGCTCCGCATCATGTTTACTCTCCCTTGTTAAGGAAACGAATCCATGTCACTTCTCAGCGAGTTCATCCAGAAAGAGCAACAGCTCAAGCAGCTCCAGGCCGAAATGGACAAGCTCCAGAACGATGAGCGCTTGAAGGCGGAGCTGGAGTTCAAGGACAAACTCGAGGCGCTGATGCGCGAGTTCGGTAAGAGCTCTGCCGATGTCATCAGCCTGCTGGACCCCGAGGGCGCGGCCAAGCCCGCGGCCGCCAAGTCAGTGGCAAGCGGTGCCGGGCGTCGCAAGCGCAAGCTGAAGATCTACAAGAACCCCAATACCGGTGAAGTCGTGGAAACTCGCGGCGGAAACCAGAAGACGCTGAAGGCGTGGAAAGACGAATATGGCCCCGAGCTGGTGGAAACCTGGCTGGTACGCGTCGAAGAGTGATGATGGCGCGTCGGGTGTGGACGAGATATCGGTAAAGATGTCTGGTTCATGAGGCGCCTGTAGTAGGTGGTCGTAGCGCGTTCAACGTGGCGCGCGAAAATAGTACGTACGTCAAGATGGTGCGTGCAAAGAGTGCGTGTCGGCACTCCAGCAGTCGTCATCACGGCCGGGCCGCAGAGGCTCGGCCGTGATGTTTGGCGAGAAGAGGTGTGCGTCATGCTACCTCATGTTACGACGTCAGGGCAGCGGCTCGGCCAATAGCGGCAGCTGCACTTCCACTCCCTGCGGATGCGAAAGCAATTGGGCGGGCTCGCCGCTGGCGTAGCGACCGTGCAGCGGCAGTCCCAGGGCGATCAGCGTTCGTACCGCCCTAGGAATCTCCTCGACGTCCTCCAGCACCAGGCAGGCGTGCTGTCTGGCGGGCAGTTCCAGCAGGCGAAAGCTGGAGGGGATGGCGATGTGCGGGGCGGTCTGTTCGGTGACCAGCGGGCCGATATCGATGCGCTCCACGGCGCCTGGAAGCGGCAGATTGTGGACGATCGCCACGGCGGGGGAGTGCTTGAGGCGACTGGGCAGGGGCGTGGCGGCGTTGGCATGTCGGGCCCAGTGGGTCAGGTCGTGCAGGCGCCGCGAGGCGCGATAGAGACGGGTGACCAATGCCCGACGGGTATGCTGCTGGCGTATCTCGAAGGCTGGTGGGTCGCCGCCGTGGCACTGGTGGCGCAGCGCCTGCCGCTGGGCCTGGCGGTAGTGGCGCGGTGTCTGCCCATGATGGCGGTGGAAGGCGCGGCTAAACGCCGAGTGGTTGTGATAGCCGCACTGCCGGGCGATCTCGGCAATGCTGTACGGCGTCAGCGTGAGTAGGCGAGCGGCCATTTCCAGCCGCAGCATGTCGCGGTAGGCGCCTGGTGACAGGCCGAAGCGCTGTCTGAACCGACGCCGGACCTGCGATGTCGAATAACCCAAGCGTGTGGCGAGTTCATCGATGCTGTGTTGGCTTTCCAGGGTTTCCTGTAGCCAGATTTCCGCCTGCACCATCTCGTTGGACATATATCTGGCCCCTTGCATACTTGCGTACAGCCTGTTGAGGGCTGTCGACTACTTGAAATGATCATCTGCACTGTGCTAAGGGCAGGTTTGCGAGTGCTCCTGTTGGTGTCCATAGAGTATCTAGACTGATTGTTTTACCCTTTATGCCTAGAGGTGCTTGGCAAAGGCAAGTTTGGGATCGTTGTTGTAGCGTTTGTGCACATTTTTCGCGATCATGGCGGATGGTTTGGCCGCGTCCTGGCCCCGAGTGGCGGCGCAAACAGGAGAAGAAGCAAGAAGAGAGCGCGGCTTCGCCGCGACCGATAATGGCGGTATACTCGAGGTCTGTCGTTATACGAGAGCCGCCGGTATTTGAATAATTTCGGATGCAGATGAAATATCAAAAAACCCATCGACAGTTGGATGAGCGTGAAAAGCTGCGCCAGTTTCGTGAACTCGATGATGCCTTCGCCCAGGCGCTGCGCGAACTCGACGACCCCAAGGCGCGTCCGGAGATTCCTACCGGCCCGCCGGTGCGCAGCCTGGAAGCCCAGCAGGATGATGAGCGGTCGCGGCAGCAGGCGTTCGAGCAGCGACTGAAGGCGCTGATGACCGAGTATGCCCAGCCGCGCGAGAGCGTGGCCTTTCTGCTGCGTACCCTGAAATCCCTCGGCCGTATCGCTTGAGTCGCGTATGACCTATGTCCTGGTGATGGGCAGCCTGGCGCTATCGGTGCTGTTCACCCTGGGCTGGGCGCTGTGGCGTGGCCTGCGTTGGGTGGCGGGCCTGTTGCCGGGCGGGGTCGGAGGGCGTGCCAGGTCGCCCCGTAAGCCGGCGCGTCAGGCGGCCGCCGGGCGCAAGGCGCCGGCCAAGTCGGCAAGGCCCGCCGCCACGGCCTCCTCGAAGCCCAACCCCAAACCGAGCCGACCGCCCTGGGCTCTCACCCGCTGGCTGGCGGGCTGTCAGGCGGCGCTGCCGCTGGCCGCCGTGGGCACGCTGACCTACCTCGTGGCGCGTCTGGCAGAGCACGGCATGAGTTTTCGCCCGCCCCACGCCGCTCCCGGCGGCTTTCACAGTCTGGTGACGGCACTCGGCTGGCTGGCCGCGGGACTTGTCCTGCTGGCGCTGGTGGCCTGGCTGGCGGCTTGGCGCTGCCGTCGAGCCGGCTGAGGGGCGGTGCAAGCACCTGGGCAGCGCGTTACCCCGTTGGGCGCCTTTGTCTATATCAGGCTGTGCAGGAAAAATGCGACAGAGTGTCGCGCTTTAACCGATCGCCCGCCGCTTGGGGCATGATGTTTCTCGTCACACACACAAGGAGAAGACTCATGCCATCTCACCAGTATGCAGCGACCCTTACCTGTGAAGTGCTTACCCACTGGACGTCCAGCGCTCTGGCCCAGCTGGCCGCGCATGACGCCATCGCCAGCCTGTTCCGGGAGTAGCAGGCAGTGTTCTAGTGGTGAAGCGCTATACCGGGCCAGGGAAGGTCCGCCGAACCGCCGCGGCCGCATTGCCGAGCTCGCCGTACCTCACCTCGCCACCTCAGCCGCACCTCCTTTATCCATTGTCTCAAACGCTTCCACCGTCTCGAGCTCCTGCCTTTCAACTCTTCCCAAGCTTGGCAGTCGAACCGACGCGGACAGCACACAACGAAAAACCGCCACCCGGCATGACCCGTAAGTGGCGGTTTTCTGTGTTCATGGTCGGAGCGACAGGATTCGAACCTGCGACCTCTGCAACCCCATTGCAGCGCGCTACCAAGCTGCGCCACGCTCCGACGCGGTTTTCGGGCTGGGTGGCCGTGGCCAGTGCCCCCGAGAACGAGGCGTATACTAGCGCGTCGGCGGGCAAATGAAAAGCCCCTTTTGTACTTCCCATTCAATTGCTTGGCAGGCCGGGCGACGATCTTCCGTCGGCCGGGCGGGTCAGGGCGCCGGGAGGGGCGGGCGAGCAAGCGGGTTGGCGGGTTTTCCGACCAGTCACTATATTGAGTCCATGACCTGATCCTAATCGTGACTTTGTGTAACAACCCGCGCCGGAGCGCAAGGGGGTAGCGATGGTGATGGTGCTCGTGGTGATCGTGCTGACCCTGGGCTCGGTGCTTTTCTACGTCCTCAGCCCCTGGAATCTGACCCCGCTGGCGTCCAACTGGGGCGCCATTGATACCACCATGCACACTACCGCCTGGGTGACCGGCGCGGTCTTCGTGGCCGTGAATCTGTTTCTGGCCTATGTGATCTTTCGCTACCGTTTCAACCGGCACCGACGCTCTCACTACGAGCCCGAGAGCAAGAAGCTCGAGGCCTGGCTCACCGGCCTGACCGCCGTGGGGATTGCCGCGCTGCTGGCCCCCGGCCTGGTGGTCTGGGGCTCCTTCGTTTCGCCTCCCGAGGACGCCCACGAGGTCGAGGTGGTCGGCCAGCAGTGGCACTGGAGCTATCGTTTTCCCGGCGAGGACGGCCGCTTCGGGGCGGTGCACAACCGCTATATCACCGACGACAACCCCTTCGGCATGATCGACGATCCCGCGGGCCAGGACGATATCCTGGTAGAGAGCCCGCGCCTGCTGCTGCCCGTGGACCGGCCGGTGAAGTTCCTGCTGCGCTCCAAGGATGTGCTGCACAATTTCAAGGTGGCCAACTTCCGCGCCAAGATGGACATGCTGCCGGGCCAGGTCTCCTACTTCTGGATCACCCCGACGCGGCTGGGCGAGTACGAGATCGTCTGTGCCCAGCTGTGTGGGATTGCCCACTTCGCCATGCGCGGCACCGTCGAGGTGGTGGAAGAAGAGGTCTTCGAGGAGTGGTTGGCAAGCCAGCCCACCTATGCCGAGCTGGCCGCCCGGGAGCCGCCCGACCGCGAGGCGGGGCAGGAGCACTACGCGGCCTGCGTGGCCTGCCATGGCGCCCAGGGCGAGGGCAACCCGGCGGTCAATGCCCCCAGGCTGAGCGGGTTGGCGGACTGGTACCTGGAGCGCCAGCTGATGCTGTTCCGCGAGGGCGCGCGCGGTACCCATGAAGCGGACACCTACGGCCAGCAGATGCGCCCCTTTGCGACCATGCTGCCTGACCGGGCGGCCGTCACCGACGTGGCCGCCTATATCGCTGAGCTGCCGGAGACCGAGGTGGAGACGACGCTGTCCGGCGATGCCAGGCGCGGCGAGCGGCTCTATCGCACCTGCGCCTCCTGCCATGGCAGCCAGGGGCAGGGCATCAAGGCGACCAATGCGCCGCGGCTGGCCGGCATGCCGGACTGGTATCTGGCCCGGCAGCTCGAGCTGTTCCGGGAAGGGGTGCGTGGGCGGCATGAGCGGGACCCCTACGGCAACCAGATGATCGACATGGTCCAGATGCTGGTCAATGAGAAGGCCATCCATGACGTGGTTGCCTACATCATGACGCTGCCACGGTCCGAACAGACGCTGGCGGCGGCAAACCCTGGCGGCGGGGAGGAGTGAACCATGGCGGAACCAGGACGGGAGAGCGTCTCCTATGCTCCGGCGGGCGAATTCGACGACATGGAGCTCAGCCACCCCAAGACATTTCTCGGCAAGTATATCTGGAGCCAGGATGCCAAGGTGATTGCCATCCAGTATGGCATCACGGCCATGGCCATCGGTGTGGTGGCCCTGGTGCTGTCGATTCTGATGCGCCTGCAGCTCGGCTTTCCCGGCACCTTCGCGCTGATCGACCCGGGCAGCTATCTGCAGTATGTGACCATGCACGGCATGATCATGGTGGTCTACCTGCTCACCGCGCTGTTCCTTGGGGGCTTTGGTAACTATCTTATTCCGCTGATGTGCGGCGCCCGGGATATGGCTTTTCCCTATCTCAACATGCTGAGCTACTGGTTCTATCTGGTGGCGGTGCTGATCCTGGTGGCGAGCTTCTTCGTGCCGGGCGGGGCCTCGGGGGCCGGCTGGACGCTCTATCCGCCCCAGGCGATCAGTCCCGGTACGCCGGGTATCGACGGCGGTATCCTGCTGATGTTCATCTCGCTGATGGTGTTTATCGCCGGCTTCACCATGGGCGGCCTCAACTATATCGTTACGGTACTCCAGGCGCGTGCCCGGGGCATGACCCTGATGCGTATGCCGCTGACCATCTGGGGCATCTTCATGGCCACGGTGATGGCGCTGCTGGCCTTCCCGGCGCTGCTGGTGGCGGTGCTGATGATGCTGTTCGACATGCTGCTGGGCACCAGCTTCTTCATGCCGGCGATGCTGACCCTGGGCGAGCAGTCGGGGCACGAGGGCGGCAGCCCCTTGCTCTATCAGCACCTGTTCTGGTTCTTCGGCCACCCCGAGGTGTACATCGTGGCGCTGCCCGCCTTCGGTATCGTCTCGGACATCCTGGCGACCCATGCGCGCAAGAACATTTTCGGCTACCGCATGATGGTGTGGGCGATCATCATCATTGCCGTGCTCAGCTTCGTGGTCTGGGCCCACCATATGTTCGTCAGCGGCATGAATCCCTACTTCGGTTTCCTGTTCGCCACCACCACCCTGATCATCGCCGTGCCCACGGCGATCAAGGTCTACAACTGGGTGCTGACCCTGTGGCGGGGCAATATCCGCATGACGGTGCCGATGCTGTTCGCCATCGGTTTCATCTTCACCTTCGTCAACGGCGGCCTGAGCGGTCTCTACCTGGGCAACGTCACCGTGGACGTGCCCCTGGCGGATACCTACTTCGTGGTCGGCCACTTCCATATGGTCATGGCCGTGGCGCCGGTGCTGGTGGTGTTCGGCGCCATCTATCACTGGTACCCCAAGATGACCGGGCGCATGCTCAACGACACCCTGGGCAAGATCCACTTCTGGATCACCTTCCTGGGCTCCTACGCCATCTTCTATCCCATGCACTTCCTGGGCTTTGCCGGCGTGCCGCGGCGCTATTACGCCTATGGCGAGACCGGCTATATCGCCGAGTCGGCCCAGGCCCTCAACGCCTTCATGAGCGTGGCGGCGATCATCGTGGCGCTGACCCAGTTGCTGTTCTTCTTCAACCTGGTATGGAGCTATTACCGCGGCCGCGAGTCGGGCCCCAACCCCTGGCAGGCCACCACCCTGGAGTGGCAGACCGAGCACACCCCGCCGCGCCACGGCAACTTCGGCGAGACGCTGCCGGTGGTGTATCGCTGGGCCTACGACTTCTCCGTGCCGGGGGCCAAGCAGGACTATCTGCCGCAGAACATGCCGCCCGAGGCGGTGGAGTACGAGGATGGCGGCCGCGGCGGCGGTAGCGCTGCAAGCCCGGACGAGGTGCGCCCATGACCATTACGCTGGTGTTCATCGCAGTGATGATGGCGATCTTCGGCGGCTGGCTGTTCAGCCACTCGATCAACGTGCGGCCCTGGGAGGCCGCGCCCGCCGATACCGGCAGCACGCCCATGGGCCGTAACGGCCAGCTGCCGCCCGGGGTGACCGCGCCGCGAGTGGGGCTGGCGGTGTTCGTGGCGGTGGCCACCGCGCTGTTTGCCTTGACCATCAGCGCCTATTTGATGCGCATGGAGATGGGCCATGACTGGCGGACCCTGCCGACGCCGGGGCTGCTGTGGCTTAACACCGCCTGCCTGGTGCTGGGCAGCATCGCCCTGCAGTGGGCCTGGAACGGCGCCCGGCGCGGCGATGAGCGCTCGCTGCGCCTCGGGCTCGGCCTGGGTGGGGGCTTCACCATTGCCTTCGTGCTTGGCCAGGGCCTGGCCTGGCAGCAGCTCAACGCGGCCGGCTACTACCTGGTGGAGAATCCGGCCAATGCCTTCTTCTTCCTGCTGACGGCCCTGCACGCGCTGCATCTGCTCGGCGGGCTCGCCGCCTGGGCCCGCACTCTGTTCCGGGTACAACGCGGCGCCGCGCCGGCGGCGGTGCGGGCAAGCGTCGAGCTGTGTGCGCTCTACTGGCACTTCCTGCTGCTGCTCTGGGTCGTGCTCTTCGCGCTGTTGCTGAATACCTGAGTCGGTGAGGCGAGCCGATAGGAGGATCACCATGGTGGATACAGGCTCCCGAGACACCTCCGCGCCGGAGGGCATGCAGGGCTTCGTCGCCGACTGGTCGGCGGAGCGGCGGGTGTTCAATGTCCCCTGGGGCAAGGCGATGATGTGGCTGTTCATTCTCAGCGACATCTTCATCTTCGCCTGCTTCCTGGTCGGCTACATGGTGCTACGCATGTCCACCGTGGAGCCCTGGCCGGATGCCAGCGAGGTGTTCGCGCTGACGGTGGGTGGGCAGTCGATCCCGCTGCTGTTGATCGCCATCATGACCTTCATCCTGATCTCAAGCAGCGGCACCATGGCGCTGGCGGTCAAGTACGGCTATGAAAAGAACCGCGGCATGACCACCGTGCTGCTGCTGCTCACCGCGCTGCTCGGCACCCTGTTCGTCGGCATGCAGGCCTTCGAGTGGTACATCCTGATCAATGATGGGGTGCGGCCCTGGGGTAATCCCTGGGGGGCGGCCCAGTTCGGTGCGGTGTTCTTCCTGATCACCGGCTTTCACGGTACCCATGTGACCATCGGGGTGATCTTCATCCTGATCATGGCAGTCAAGGTCATGCGCGGCTCCCTGGACAGCCAGCGCCCCGGCTTTTTGACTGGCCGCAAGGGTCGCTACGAGATGGTCGAGACCCTGGGACTCTACTGGCACTTCGTCGACCTGGTGTGGGTCTTCATCTTCGCTTTCTTCTACCTGTGGTAGATGACGGGAGGCTGACATGGCGCATGACGACACTCAACAGCATCCGCTGCGCGTCTATCTCTGGGCTTGGCTGTGGCTGTTCATCCTGAGCGTGCTCTCCTACCTGGTGGATATCTCGGGGATCGAGGGCTTGCTGAAGTGGTCGCTGATCACGTTGTTCATGCTGCTCAAGGCCGGGCTGATCGTCGCTTTCTTCATGCATATGATCTGGGAGCGCCTGGCGATCATCTATACGGTGCTGATACCGCCCGGGGTGCTGCTGTTTCTGGCCGGGCTGATGGCGCTGGAGTCGAACTACACCCTGGTGTCGCGCCTGACTTTCTTTGCCAATTGATGCCGATGCCTGCTGGGTCATTTCGCCGGCGGTCGTGAAGGCCGAACGCCGCTGGGGTACCATGTGTCGCGGTGACATTTCAGCGAAGCGACAGGGACGTAGCCCATGTATCAGCAGGCGCAGCGGGGCCTTCTCAAGGGAATGAGTCCCAGGGTCACTCTGGTGACCTTCGTAATCGTGGCGGTATCGCTGGTCTACGGGGCCTTCTATACCGAGCAGCTGGGGCGCGGGCTCGCGCTGATGCGCAGCGTGCTCGACCCCTTCCTGGAGTGGTACTACGTGCTGCTGGTGGCCTTCCTGCTGCTCTTTATGGTGTGGCTAGGGGTGGGCCGCTACAAGAACGTGCGCCTGGGGGCCGACTTCGAGCAGCCGGAGTTCACCTTCTTCTCCTGGGTGGCCATGCTGTTTGCCGCCGGTACCGGCGTGGGCATCCTGTTCTGGGCGGTGGCCCAGCCGATCCTGCAGTTTCAGGAGAATCCCTTTATCGCCGAGGGGATGACCCCGGACGCGGCGCGGGTGGCAATGCGCCTGACCTACTTCCACTGGGGGCTCAACGGGTGGGCGATTTTCTCCTTCGTGGCCCTGGTGCTGGCCTATTTCGCCTACCGTTGGCATCTCCCCCTGACCATCCGTTCGGGGCTGCAGCCGCTGCTGGGGAAACGGGCCGAGGGGCCGCTGGGAGAGGCGGTGGATGTGCTGGCGGTGTTCGGCACGGTGTTCGGCATCGCCACCACCCTGGGGCTGGGCGTGCAGCAGATGAACGCGGGGCTGGGGGCGGTGTTCGGCCTGCCTTCGTCGCTGACCCTGCAGCTGATCGTGACCGCGGCGATCATGAGCGTGGCCACCTTCTCCGTGGTGTCGGGGGTCAAGCACGGGGTGCGGCTGCTCTCCGAGGCCAACTTCTGGCTGAGCATCGCGGTGGTGGTGTTTTTGCTGCTGTTCGGGCCCACCCAGTACCTGGTGGCCATCACCATCGAGTCGGCGGGGGACTACATCCAGAACCTGCTGGGCATGACCTTCCACACCAACGCCACCCGGGACGACGGCTGGCAGGCGGAGTGGACGGTCTTCTTCTGGGGGTGGTGGCTGGCCTGGTCGCCCTTCGTCGGCATGTTCATCGCCCGGGTCTCGCGGGGGCGCACCTTCCGGGAGTTCGTGATGGGGGTGCTGCTGGTGCCCACGGTGATCACCGTGGTGTGGATCGGACTGTTCGGTGGCACGGCGCTTTACCACGAGCTGTTCGGCGTGGGCGGCATCGTCGCCGCCGTGGAAGAGGACGTGGCCACGGCGCTGTTCGCCACCATCGAGGCGATGGGGCTCGGCGCGGTGGGCACGCTGGTGTCGGCGGCGCTGGTGGTGCTGATCGGCACCTACCTGATCACCTCGGCCAACGCCGGAACCCTGGTGATCAATACCATCCTGGCCGGTGGCGACCCGGAGCCACCCACTGCCCACCGCCTGCTATGGGGCGGCCTGCTGGGCCTGTTGACCGCCGTGCTGCTGATGGCCGGTGGGCTGGAAACCCTACAGGCGGCGGTGATCATGGCGGCGCTGCCGTTCTCGGTGGTGATCATGCTGATGATCGCCGGCCTGCTCAAGGCGCTGCATCGCGAGCGCTATGCGGCGCGTACCGGTGAGCGGGCGGAGGCCCCCCGCGAGCCCTGGGCCGATCTCGACGACGCCGGTGCCGAGCCGGTGCCGGTATCCGAGGACGAGGCCCATAAGCCCAACTGATCCTAAGCGTTGCCTGAAACGTCAGCATGCCCAGACAGTGTTTAGACAGAGCGTAGAGGGGGTGTCATGCCGTTGATCATGGGAATGAGTGTGCTGCTGGCCTGCCAGTTTGCCGGGGAACTCCTGGCCCGGGGGCTGGCGATGCCGGTTCCCGGCCCGGTGCTCGGCATGGTGATCCTGCTGGTGGGGCTGGTGATCCGGGGGCGCGTGCCGGACAGCCTGCGGCTGACCGCCGAGGGGCTGCTGCGCTACCTGACGCTGCTGTTCGTGCCGGCGGGAGTGGGGCTGATGGTGCATGCGCGGCTGATTGGCATGGATCTGGTGGCGATCCTGGTGACCCTGGTGGTGTCTACCGCGCTGACCCTGGCGGTCACCGCCTGGGTGCTCGATCGTCTACGGCGCCGCATGCCTGGGGACCACGTCCCATGACCGTGGTGCCGCTGGACCAGCTCTGGGTCTACCTCTCCGGTCATCCGCTGCTCTCGCTGCTGGTCACCCTGCTGGCGTTCGCGCTGGCGGTGCGGATCAACCGCGCCCTGGGCGGCACCCCCCTGGTGCATCCGGTGACGCTGTCGATCGCCATGCTGATCGGTTTCCTGCTGCTGGTGGACATGGACTATGCCGCCTACTTCGAGGGGGCGCAGTTCATCCATTTCCTGCTGGGGCCGGCCACGGTGGCGCTGGCCATTCCCCTCTATGACCATCGCGAGCGCATTCGCCGCCTGCTGGGGCCGCTGCTGCTGGCCTGCGTGGTGGGCATCGTGACGGCGGTGGGCTCCACCCTGGGGCTGGCCCTGGCGCTGGGCGCCCAGCCCGAGACCCTGCTGACGCTGGCACCGCGCTCGGTGACTTCGCCCATCGCCATGGGCATCGCCGAGCAGATCGGCGGCATTCCCTCGCTGGCGGCGGGGCTGGTGCTGCTGACCGGTTCCATCGGCTGTGCGCTGGGGCCAGGGATCTTTCGCCTGCTGCGTATCCGGGATCCGGCGGTGCAGGGTTTTGCCCTGGGGCTCTCTGCCCACGGCTTCGGTACCGCCCATGCCTTTGCCCGAATCGGAGCAATGGCTGGCGCCTTTTCGGGGCTGGCCATGGGGTTGACCGGGCTGTTGACCGCCTTTCTGCTGCCGCTGCTGGTCAGGCTGTTCGGGCTGGGGTAGCCGTCGTAGGGGCTACGACGGCGGCGGTTTGGGCCGTCTTCGGGCGGCGCCCCGGCAGGGCGCCGCAGGATACCGGGGCAGGGCGGTTAGATCTCCTCCCAGATGCGCTGGCGGAAATCGTTGGGCAGGTTGGCGACGTGGTGCATGCGCTGCATCTGGTGGTCGGCCATCTCCTTGGCGATGTTCTGGTAGCACGCGCTGACCTTGCTGGGGTCACCGTTATGGGTATCGTAGCATTGGGCCAGACGTTCGCTGGCCTCGGCCATCGCCTTCAGGAAGAGGGCCTCCTGGTGCATGACCTCCGACACGCTTTCCATCCAGGCCAGCTGCATGCGGGTCATGGGGTTGATGCCCTGCATCCACTGCTGGCTCCACCACTCCATCATCGGGTTCCCGTTGTCCAGTCCGGGAGTGGTGACGCTGTCGGGCTTGCTATTGCTCATGTCGAACTCCTATGCCTCCTGTTGCTTGCTGGGGGCGGTCAAGGGGTGGCTAACCACTAGCAGTATAGGCCAGTCCCCCTGGCGGATTGCACGCGAAGGGCCTTGTCGGTCATGCCGTTGATGCACATCAATATGCGTTGATTTCGCCCGCCGCCGGTGGCTGTGCCATGCTGAGCTTACCCACTCCTCAGCGGCGGAGCCTTGCCCATGTGGACTGTGATCAAATCAGTGCTGGCGGCCTTTTTCGGCGTGCAGAAGGAGCAGCAGCGCCGTGAGGATTTCGAGCAGGGGCGTCCCGGGGCCTTCATCGTCACCGGCCTGGTGATGGCCGCCTTCCTGGTGGGGATCCTCGCCTTCGTGGCGATCTTGGTATCGCGCTGATCGCGTGGCGTCCTGACTTGCGTTGACTGGTGCGTTAGCCAGCCGCCACGGCGCTGCTTCGCTTTTCACTTCTATACTCATTCCGCAAGCGGCGACTCTCCACGGCTCTGCATGAGTGCCCCGCTCCCTGACCCTCGGGGCTGCCGCTGCCCATGACAACGACAACATCACAATCGGGAGGCGTCGATGCGCACTCTGCTCGTCTGGCTGGCGGGGGCGTTGTCCCTTGCCGGCTCGAGTCAGGCGGCTCTGGCCAGCGGCTGGAACATGCCGGTGGGGGTCACCGACCTCAGTCGCGAGATCTACAATCTGCACATGACCATCTTCTGGATCTGCGTGGTCATCGGGGTGATCGTGTTCGCGGTGATGTTCTATTCGCTGATCCGCTACCGCCACGCCAAGGGGGCCAAGGCCGCCAACTTTCACGAGAACACCACCGTGGAGGTGATCTGGACGGCGATTCCGCTGCTGATCCTGGTGGGCATGGCGGTTCCCGCCACCGCGACGCTCAAGAAGATGTACGACACCTCGGACGCCGAGCTCGACGTGATGGTCACCGGCCAGCAGTGGCGCTGGCACTACGAGTACCTGGGGGAAGACGTCGCCTTCACTTCCAACATGAGCACCCCGCGGGCGCAGATACGTGGCGACGAGCCGTTCGGCGAGAACTACCTGCTGGAGGTCGACCAGCCACTGGTGCTGCCGATCAATCGCAAGGTGCGCTTCCTGTTCACCGCAGATGATGTCATCCACGCCTGGTGGGTGCCCGACTTCGCGGTCAAGCAGGACACCATTCCGGGCTTCATCAACGAGAACTGGGTGCGGATCAACGAGCCGGGCATCTACCGCGGCCAGTGCGCCGAGCTGTGCGGCAGGGATCACGCCTTCATGCCGATCGTGGTGCACGCCATGGAGGAGGACGACTTCGATACCTGGCTGGCCGAGCGCAAGGAGGCCGCCGCCGAGGAGGCGCTGGGCGTCGAACGCGAGTGGCAGAAGGAGGAGCTGATGGAGCGCGGCGAGGCGGTCTATGCCAGCATCTGCGCCTCCTGCCACCAGCCTGACGGCGAGGGCTCTCCGCCGGCCTTCCCGGCCCTGGCGGGCAATCAGCGCATGCTAGAAGACCGTGAATGGCACACCAACGTCATTATCGATGGCGTATCCGGCACGGCGATGCCGGCGTTTCGCAGCACTCTGAATCCGGTCGAGCTGGCGGCGGTGGTCACCTATACCCGCAACGCCTGGGGCAACGATACCGGCAGCGAGGTGCAGCCCTCGACGATTGCCCAGCGGCTCGGGCAGTGAGTCCCCGGCGCCATGACGCCGGGGCGGGCGCCGCGCCCCGCGCCAGGATGATAACAATGACAGATGGAGATTCTTGATGGCCCCTAAGGTACCTCCCCAGCCCTCCCTCGAACAGAGCAGCACGGCCACGGCGGCGGGTCACGGCCTGGCTCATGCCGCCCCGCCCAAGGGCATCCTGCGCTGGCTGCTGACCACCAACCACAAGGAGATCGGCTCACTCTATCTGATCTTCTCGCTGATCATGTTCTTCATCGGCGGGATCTTTGCGCTGGTGGTACGCGCCGAGCTCTATCAGCCCGGGATGCAGCTGATACAGCCCGAGTTCTTCAATCAGATGACCACCATGCATGGCCTGATCATGGTCTTCGCGGCGGTGATGCCGGCCTTCACCGGCCTGGCCAACTGGATGATCCCGCTGCAGATCGGGGCGCCGGACATGGCCCTGCCGCGGCTTAACAACTTCAGCTTCTGGCTGCTGCCGGTGGCCTTCATCCTGCTGCTGTCAACGCTGTTCATGCCGGGAGGCGGGCCCAACTTCGGCTGGACCTTTTATGCACCGCTCTCCACCACCTATGCGCCGCCGTCGACGACGATCTTCATCCTGTCACTGCACATCGCCGGGATCAGCTCGATCCTGGGGGCGATCAACATCATCGCCACCATCCTCAACATGCGCGCCCCGGGGATGCGCATGATGGATATGCCGCTATTCGTCTGGACCTGGCTGATCACTTCCTTCCTGCTGATCGCGGTAATGCCGGTGCTGGCCGGGGTGATCACCATGATGTTGATGGACATCAACTTCGGCACCAGCTTCTTCGATGCCGCCGGCGGGGGGGACCCGGTGCTGTTCCAGCACCTGTTCTGGTTCTTCGGCCACCCCGAGGTCTACATCATGATCCTGCCGGCCTTCGGCATCGTCTCGGCGATCATTCCCACCTTCGCGCGCAAGCCGCTGTTCGGCTACGCCTCCATGGTCTATGCCACGGCCTCCATCGCCATCCTGTCGTTTCTGGTTTGGGCGCACCACATGTTCGTAGTGGGGCTGCCGCTGGCCGCCACGCTGTTCTTCATGTACACCACCATGCTGATCGCGGTGCCCACCGGGGTGAAGGTGTTCAACTGGATCACCACCCTGTTTCGCGGCTCGATCAGCTTCGAGCCGCCGATGCTGTTCGCGCTGGCCTTCGTGGTGCTGTTCACCATCGGCGGATTCTCGGGGCTGATGTTGGCGATCGCTCCGGCCGACTTCCAGTATCACGACACCTATTTCGTAGTGGCCCACTTCCACTATGTGCTGGTGCCCGGGGCGGTGTTCGCGATCATGGCCGGGGTTTACTACTGGCTGCCCAAGTGGACTGGCCACTATCCCCATGAGCGTCTCGCCCAGTGGCATTTCTGGCTGTCGGTGATCGGCGTCAACCTGACCTTCTTCCCGATGCACTTCTCGGGGCTGGCCGGCATGCCGCGGCGGATTCCCGACTATGCCCTGCAGTTCGCCGATTTCAACCTGGTGTCGAGCCTGGGCGCCTTCCTGTTCGGTTTCTCCCAGCTGCTGTTCGTGGCGGTGGTGATCCTCTGCGTGCGCGGGGGCAGGAAGGCGCCGGCCCAGGCCTGGGACTACGCCGAGGACCTGGAGTGGACCGTGCCGAGCCCCGCCCCGCTGCACACCTTCGAGACGCCGCCGACCTACCAGCGTCCGGCGCACTGACTGCCCACGGAGGCATGACGAGGAGAAGGCCATGAGCCGGATCGAGATGGGAAACGACGACCAGCGCAGCGCGATTCGCCGCACCGTGTGGCGCAGTGTGGCGGCGCTGGTGGGCATGTTCGCCTTCGCCTTCGCCCTGGTGCCGCTCTACGACGTTTTCTGCGAGGTCACCGGCATCAACGGCAAGGTGGAGACCTCCGCCCAGGCACTGGTCAACGAGGAAATCGATGACTCCCGCTACGTGACCGTGCAGTTCATCACCCGCAATGGCTCGGGGCTGCCGTGGCGCATGGACGTCGAGACGCGCCAGATCCGGGTGCATCCCGGCCAGTCGGCCGAGGTGAATTTCACCTTCAACAACCAGAGCGACGGCGTGAGCTGGGGGCGTGCGGTGCCCAGCGTCTCGCCGTCCAGCGCCACTCGACATCTGCGCAAGGTCAGCTGCTTCTGCTTCGACGAGCAGCGCCTCGAGGCCGGCGAACGGCTCGAGCTGCCGCTGGTCTTCCAGCTGGCTCGCGACCTGCCCGAGGAGGTCAACAGCGTTACTCTGGTCTACACCCTCTACCCGGTAGAGACGCGCAAGGCGCAGCTTCAGGCAGGCGCCAAGGTCCTGGAAGGAGATGAGGTATGAGCGGTAGCTACTACGTTCCTGCAACCAGCAAGTGGCCGGTGCTCGGCTCCCTGGCGATCGGCGTGATGATGGTGGGTATCGGCATGGTGCTGGTCTATGACCGGGGCAGCCTGATCATGGTGGCCGGCCTTGTCGCGGTGGTGGCCGTCATGGCGCTGTGGTTTCGCGACGTAGTGCGTGAATCGCGCAGCGGCCTATATGACAGCCAGATGGACCGCTCCTTCCGGTGGGGGATGGGCTGGTTCATCTTCTCCGAGGTGATGTTCTTCGCCGCCTTCTTCGGGGCGCTGTTCTATATCCGTACCTTTGCCATTCCCTGGCTGGGGGGCGAAGGGGAGAAGGGCATCAGCGCCCTGCTGTGGCCGGAGTTCACCGCCCACTGGCCGCTGCTCAACCCGCCGGACCCGTCGGTGTCTGGGCCGGCCCAGGTCTTCAGCCCCTGGCATCTGCCGCTGGTCAATACCCTGATCCTCATCTCCTCGAGCATCACCCTGACCGTGGCCCACGAGGCGCTGCGGGCGGGCTACCGGCGTACCTGTCGCAACTGGCTGGCGGGAACGGTACTGCTGGGCCTGTGCTTCATCGTGATCCAGGGCGTCGAGTACTACGAGGCCTATGCCCATTACGGCATTACCCTGGATGCGGGTATCTATGGCGCCACCTTCTTCATCCTCACCGGTTTTCACGGCCTGCACGTCATCGTGGGCACGATCATCCTGGCGGTGATGCTGGTGCGGATCATTCGCGACCATTTCACCCGGGAGGAGCACTTCGGCTTCGAAGCCTCCTGCTGGTACTGGCATTTCGTGGATGTGGTCTGGATCGGGCTGTTCCTCTTCGTCTATGTGTTCTAGATCCACGCTCGTGTTCCAGGTCATGGCGTCTCGGTGGCTCGTGCCCGGGGCAGGACGGCCAACCGGGCAGGCCGGGGGGCCAGGCCTGAGGATGGCCTAGACGCCCAGCTCGCCCATATAGAAGCCGTACAGCAGCAGGCCGAGCAGCACCACCGCCAGGGCGACGCGGATCTTCAGGGATAGCAGCAGTCGCTGGGGCTGGTCGTCACTGCGCAGCAGGAAGCCGGCGCCGGCCGCCAGGCTGATCAGCATGGCGATAAATACCACCGCAATCAGGATCTTAAGCAGCATGGCAGACTCCGTCGAGAATCGATTGTCAGGGGGGAGGGGCGTACAGGCGAGGCGCTCATTGGGTCGTCGGCTGGGCCTGTGGTGCACCCTGTGGACGCTGCTGGTGGCGCTTGGCCTGATACTGGGACTATGGCAGTGGGAGCGGGCCGGCGCCAAGCGCGACTATCTTGCCCGGCTGGAGGCTGCCCCCGAGCTGGAGGCCCCGGCGGCGGCGCCGCCCGAGGGCGCCCGGCTGACCCTGCACGGCGAATACCTGGCCGACCAGACGCTGTTTCTCGACAACCGCACCCTCGATGGCCGCCTGGGCGTAGCGGCGCTGACGCCGCTGCGTACCGGCGACGGCCGCCTGTGGCTGGTTCAGCGTGGCTTTCTGGCGACCGGCCCGACCCGCGACACGCCGAGCGTGGCGACTCCGGAGGAAGGCGTGACCGTACAGGGGCGCTGGCAGGCCGCCGGCAGTTCGGGCCCCCTCTATGGCCCCAACCAGGAAGGGCGGCGCCTGCAGCGGATCGACCTCGAGGCCTGGCACGAGCTAGGTGACTTCGCTCATCCCGGCTGGCTGCATCTGGAAGTGGGCGGCGGTGCCCTGGCGCCCTGGTGGCAGCCCAGCGTGATGCCGCCCAGCCGCCATCTGGGCTATGCGGTACAGTGGTGGGGCCTTGCCCTGGCCGCCTTGGCGGTCATGCTGATCGGCGGGCGCCGCCTGGCGCTCGACCGCGATGAGAACCGCCGTCTTGTCCCTTCCAAGGAGTGTCCGACGTGCCACAGCAAGTCATGAGACCCCGTCGTCCTCTGGATCCTCGCCGTCAGCGGCTCAAGCTGCTGGCGCTGATCGCCATCTTCGCCCTGCCGCTGATGACCGCCTGGGCCATGGTGGAGTGGCGCATCGGCATTCCCGAGCAGCGCACCGCGCATGGTGAGCTCGTCCCGGACATTCCCCCGCTGGCGCAGTGGCCGCTGACCGACCGCGACAGCGAAGCCGACGCGGACACCTGGCTGCTGGCCTTCGATTGCTCGCTCGACTGCGCCGCGCTGGCCGATCAGTGGTGGCGGCTGCACCGCGCCCTGGGCCGTGAGGCGCCGCGGCTTGCCCGGCTGCGCATCGGCGGCGCTGGTGAGGCGCTCCCGGGTGAGCGGCTGGCACGCTGGCAAGGCCAAGCCCCCGCCTGGCAGACGCCGGGGCGTGTCTGGCTATTGGCCCCGGGCGGAGAGGCGCTGCTGACCTATAGTTCAGAGGTGGAGGCACGCGATGTGCTAGACGATATCAATCACTTGCTGCGAGTGAATCCGGAGAGCCGCAGTCAGCGTGAGCGTCAGGTCAGCCAGCGTTGATCATGGCGTTTGTACTTGAACGTAATGGGGAGGCAAGCTGAGTAGAAGCGGTGATCGGGCGGATCTGACAAGGAACACGACAATGCGGATAGCGTCGACGGCAGGGGGACGTGACACGATGGGCGAGGAGGTCGCAGGCCGCCTGCGCCTACTGCTCTCGCTGAGTCTGATCGGCGTGGTGTTCACCAGCGTGGTGATCCTGGTCGGGGTCTGGACCCGGCTGGTAGACGCCGGGCTCGGCTGTCCGGACTGGCCCGGCTGCTATGGCCGGCTGGTGGTACCGGACGCCGAACGGGCCATGGCGCACAGTCCCGATGCGCCCCTGGAAGTCTTCAAGGCGTGGGTCGAGATGATTCATCGCTACGTGGCCTCGGCCCTGGGGCTGCTGGTCATTGCCCTGCTGGTGTTGGGGGCACGGCTGCGGCGCCGCCCCGGCTACCCCTGGGGGGTGAGCGTGGCGCTGCTGGCGGTGATCCTGGTGCAGGGGGCCTTCGGTGCCTTCACGGTGACCCTGAAGCTGTGGCCTCAGGTGGTGACCCTGCACCTGCTGGGGGGGCTCGCCGTGCTGCTGCTGTTCCTGTGGCTGCACCTGCGACTGCGCCGCTTCACCGCCGGTGACGACGGACGCGCGCCACGGCGGCGCCTGACCCCGCTGTGGGGGCTCGCCATGCTGCTGTTGCTGTTGCAGCTGGCCCTGGGCGGCTGGGTGTCGAGCAACTATGCGGGTATCGCCTGCCAGGGGTTTCCCACCTGTAACGGCCAGTGGTGGCCGGCCATGGACTGGAGCGAGGGCTTCCACCTGACCCAGACCGTCGGTCCCAACTATCTGCACGGCCAGCTGCATGCCGACGCCCGGGTGGCCATCCAGCAGGGCCACCGGCTGGGTGCGCTGGCGCTGGGCCTGGGGCTGCTGGCGCTGGCGATACGCCATTGGCAGGAGGCCCGGCTGAGGCCCTGGCTCGGCGCCCTGATGGCGGTCTACGGGGTGCAGTTCGGGCTTGGCGTCGCCAATGTGCTGCTGTGGCTGCCGCTGTGGCTGGCGCTGCTGCATACCGCCGGCGCCGTTGCCCTGGTGCTGCTGCTGGCGCTGGCCCTGTGGCAGTGGCGAGAGTCCGCCGTCGACGTGAAGACGGGAACGACAAGAGTGGACAAGGAGTGGGTGCATGGCTAATGCAGTATGGAAACGGGCCCAGCCCAAACGCGCGTTGACGCTGCTGGGAGATCAGCTCATGGCCGACTGGACCTGGCAGGATCTGCTGACGCTATGCAAGCCACGGGTGGTGGTGGTGATGCTGGTCTGTGCTCTGGTGGGCATGGCCCTGGCCACGCCGCTGTTGCCGTCCCCGGCCACGGTGGTCTTCGGCTTGGCCGGCATCGGCCTGGCGGCCGGCGGCGCCGCGGCCTTCAACCATGTGGTCGACCGCCGCCTCGATGCGATGATGCTGCGCACGGCGCGTCGCCCCCTGGCCAGTCAGCGCATGCCCACGCCGCTGGCGCTGGGCTGGGCCACGCTGCTGTCGGTCGCCGGTATCGCGCTGCTGCTGTGGCAGGTCAATGCGCTGACGGCCTGGCTGACGCTAGGCTCGCTGATCGGTTATGCGCTGATCTATACCGCCTTTCTCAAGCGCGCCACCCCGCAGAACATCGTGATCGGCGGGGTGGCCGGGGCGGCGCCGCCGCTGCTGGGCTGGACGGCGGTGACCGGCCAGCTCGGCCCCGAGCCGCTGCTGCTGATGCTGATCGTCTTCGCCTGGACCCCCCCGCACTTCTGGGCCCTGGCCATCCACAAGCGTGATGAGTATGCACGGGCCGGCGTGCCGATGCTACCGGTCACCCACGGCGAGGCCTTCACCCGCCTGCAGGTCTGGCTCTATGGCTGGCTGACGGTAGCGGTGACGCTGATGCCCTTCGTCATCGGCATGAGCGGCGCGGTGTATCTGGTCGGGGTCATGGCGCTCAATGCGCGCTTCATGGTCTGGAACTGGCGGGTGTGGCGCGGGCGCGACCCGCGGGCGCCGCTGGCCGCTTTCTGGTTCTCGATCCGCTATATCCTTGGGGTGTTCGGCGTGCTGCTGCTCGATCACTACGCCGGTATCTGGGTACTGTGAGCGCCCCCCTGCCGGATCTGGAGTCGCTGCGCCGGCTCGCCGAAACGGCCGGCGAGGCGATCCAGTCGGTGCGCCGCAGCGACTGGGGGCGACGCCTCAAGGCCGACGGTACCCCGGTCACCGAGGCCGATATCGCCGCCCACCGCTGTCTTGTAGCCGGGTTGCCGGGCCTGCTCGACTTGCCCGTGCTTTCCGAGGAGCAGGAGACGACGCCCTGGCCGGTGCGTCGTGGCTGGCATCGCTACTGGCTGGTGGATCCTCTGGACGGTACCCGGGAATTTGTCGATGGCTTCGACGACTACACGGTCAATGTGGCGCTGGTCGAAGAGGGAGCGGTGCGACTGGGCGTGGTGCATGCGCCGGCGCGGGGGGTGACCTGGGCGGGGGGCGCGGGGCTGGGGGCCTGGCGATGGGAAAGCGACCTGTGCGCTTCGATTACGGTCAATCCCGAAAGGCCACCGCGCATTCTTGCCAGCCGGGCCCATCTGGATAAGGCCACCCGGGACTGGTTGGCCGACTATCCAGATTCGCAACTCATGCGCTGCGGGAGCTCGGTGAAGTTCTGCCTGATCGCCGAAGGGCGAGCCGATCTCTATCCCCGCTTCGGTCCCACCTGCGAGTGGGACACGGCCGCCGGTCAGGGCGTTCTGGAAGGCGCCGGCGGCGTGGTGGTGAGCCTCGCCTCGGGGCGGGCGCTGCGCTATAACGGCACCGAGAGTCTGCTCAACGGGGCTTTCGTGGCCGCCGCCGATCCGTCGCTTATCCCCGGCCGCGGCGCTGGTTGAGCATCGAAGTTCCGGTGCGGCTTGCGGTACAATCTGCGCCCCATCTCACGACAGCCTGGACGATCCCATGACGACAACGACTGCCCTGATCCTGCTGGCGCTGGGCCTGGCCATCATTGCCGGCCTGGGGGCCTATGCCTATACCCTATGGCAGGAGGTCAAGCGCCGAGAAGCCTGGCGTCAGGACGAGCTGCAACGCGCCCATGAGAACTGCCTGGAGAATCTCGATCTGGTGGCCTCCGCCTTGCTTCAGGAGCAGGTCGACATCACCGAGGGTGCGTGGCGCATCAAGGTGCTGCTGGAGATCCTCGATCCGCGCCTGAATGAGCGCCCTGATTTCCAGCCATTCGGGGACGTTCACGCCCGTACCCGACACCTTCACACCCATTCAGCGCGCAAGGCGCTGACACCCCGCGAGCGCATGCGCGAGGATCGCGAGCGGCTCGAGGTGGAAGCGGAGATGCGCCAACCGGTCCTCGAAGCGGCCCGGGCGGTGCTGGAGTTCCGTCGCGGCTGGCCCAATAGCCTTCACTGACACCGCGCGGCGCTTGACAGGCCCCGTAACGTTATCTAGCTGTAGTTAAGTCTAGCTCTTGTATCATTTTTTGCTTTCCCTCAGGCTGATGGACGACACGAGGGCCTTGGGCAGGCGGCATTCCGTGGAAACTCTGTTATCCGGTAAAGCTTTGAGCAGGGGCAAATTGAGCCTACACTTCATTACGCCGGGTCACAGAATGTCCGGAACTTTCGGGGTCCTCGTAAGCGGATTGCTCGAAAACGAATCAAGAAGGAGTCTTGTATGAAAAAATCTACGACTGGCTTGCTGTTGGGTTCCGCACTGGCGATTGGCCTGTCCGGCTGTGCGACCCCGACAACCGAACCCTCTTCCGACCGTCCCTGGTACCAGCAGCCGGTGGTATGCGGCATCGCTGGCGGCCTGATCGGCGGCAGCATCGGCTATGCTACCAGCGGCAGCTCCGATGAAGAGCGCAACGCGGCCCGTGCGGGTACCGTGGGTGCCGGTATCGGCGCCATGCTGTGTGCCGACCGCACGCCAGAGCCGGTCGCCGAGCCGGAACCCGAGCCCATGCCGGAGCCGCCGCCCCCGCCCGTTTTCGAGCCGGTGGTGCTCGATAGTGCCGTTACCTTCGCGTTCGATTCCTCCCAGCTACGCCCCGAGGCACGCCCGGTGTTGGATGGTGTGGTCCGCACCCTGCGGGAGAACCCCGAGATCCGCGTCCGCATCGAGGGTCATACCGACTCCATCGGCTCGGCCCAGTACAACGAAGGGCTGTCCCAGCGTCGCGCCGATTCCGTCAAGGCGTACCTGGTCTCCCAGGGCATCGCCGAGAATCGCCTTATGACCCGCGGCTACGGTGAGGCGCGCCCGGTCGCCACCAACGAGACCGATGAAGGCCGCGCTCGGAACCGTCGCGTGGAAATCCTCAACTGGGACTGATCTGGACTGTCGGTTCCACGGCCCGATGAGCGGGCCGCGCATAGCAGGGGCGCCTTAGGGCGCCCCTGCTGCGTTAGCGTGGCGAGGAGCGTCTCGCTTCTGATAGGCTAGGCGGCTGCCGTGACGCCCGGCGGGGCGGCCTTGGGCCGCACCCGTATCGCCCAGAGTAGTGGGCGGGCCGTGCGCTCACGCCTCGACCCCGTACTTGTTTCATGCCATCAACCGCGACATGTGATCCCTGGTATGGATCACCACTGCGCAAAGGACGCTTCAATGCCCATCGTGACCCTGCCGGACGGCAGCCAAAGATCCTTCGACGAACCCCTTTCCGTGATGCAGCTGGCCGAATCCATCGGGCCCGGCCTTGCCAAGGCCTGCGTGGCCGGCCGCATCGACGGCGAGCTGGTGGACGCCGCTGACGTCATCGACCATGACGCCGAGGTCGCCATCATCACCGCCCGCGACCCGGAAGGCCTGGAGATCATCCGCCACTCCTGTGCCCACCTGATCGGCCATGCGGTGAAGCAGCTCTACCCCGAGGCCAAGATGGCCATCGGGCCGGTGATCGACGACGGCTTCTACTACGATATCGATTTCGGCCAGTCGATCACGCCGGAGGACCTCGAGGCGATCGAGAAGCGCATGAAGGCGCTTATCGACACCGAGTACGACGTGGTGCGCGAATACGTCGACCGGGACAAGGCGATGCTGACCTTCCTGCATCGCGACGAGCCCTACAAGCAGGAAATCGTCCGCGAGATCCCCGAGGGCGACACCATTCGCCTCTACCATCACGATGAATACACCGACATGTGCCGGGGCCCCCATGTGCCCAACACCCGGCACCTCAAGGCCTTCAAGCTGACCAAGCTGGCCGGCGCCTACTGGCGGGGGGATGCCTCCAAGCCGATGCTGACCCGCATCTACGGCACCGCCTGGGGCGACAAGAAGCAGCTCAAGGGCTACCTCAAGCGTCTCGAAGAGGCCGAGAAGCGCGATCACCGCAAGCTGGCCAAGCGCATGAACCTCTTCCATTTGCAGGAAGAGGCGCCGGGGATGGTGTTCTGGCACCCCAACGGCTGGACCATGTACCAGGCGCTGGAGCAGTACATGCGCCGCGTGCAGATCGAGAACGGCTATCAGGAGATCAAGACGCCCCAGGTGGTGGATCTGTCGCTGTGGAAGAAGTCCGGCCACTGGGGCCACTACAGTGAGCTGATGTTCATCACCGAGTCCGAGAAGCGTGAGTATGCCATCAAGCCCATGAACTGCCCCTGCCACGTGCAGGTGTTCAACCAGGGGCTTAAGAGCTACCGTGACCTGCCGCTGCGCCTGGCCGAGTTCGGCAGCTGCCATCGCAACGAACCCTCCGGGGCCCTGCACGGGTTGATGCGGGTGCGCGGGTTTACCCAGGACGATGCGCATATCTTCTGCACCGAGGGGCAGATCCAGGCCGAGGCGGAAGCCTTCATTCGACTGACCCTGCAGGTCTACCGGGAGATGGGCTTCGAGGACGTGGAGCTCAAGCTCTCGACCCGGCCGGACGACTTCATGGGCGAGCCGGACCTCTGGGATCGCGCCGAGGCGGGACTCGAGGCGGCGCTCAACGCCATCGATCTGGACTGGGACCTGCAGCCGGGTGAGGGGGCCTTCTACGGGCCCAAGATCGAGTTTTCCCTGCGCGACTGCCTCAACCGGGTCTGGCAGTGCGGCACCCTGCAGCTCGATTTCAACCTGCCGGGCAGGCTGGGGGCGCAGTACGTGGACGAGGACGGGGCGCGCAAGACTCCGGTCATGCTGCATCGGGCGATCCTCGGCTCCTTCGAGCGCTTCCTCGGCATCCTCATCGAGCACTACGCCGGGGCCATGCCGCTGTGGCTCGCGCCCGAGCAGGCGGTGGTGCTGACCATCACCGATGCGCAGCGCGATTATGCCCTGAAATTGGAGCAGCGTTTGCAGAAAGTTGGCCTTCGCGTCAAGGCGGACTTGAGGAACGAGAAGATCGGCTTTAAAATCCGCGAGCATACGTTGCAGAAGGTCCCCTATCTCCTGGTGGTGGGAGATAAGGAAGTCGAAGCCGATTCGGTGGCCGTACGGACGCGTACCGGCGACAATTTGGGCACCATGACCGTGGATGCCTTCGTTGACCGGATTCAGGCCGAGCGGCAGTAGCGACATCTTCCAAGGCTAAAGTGGAGACGGAACCATCAAGCGAAGCAACCCAAGAGGGCGCGTCCAGGATAAGCGCCCCCCGATGAACGAGCGCATTACCGAGGATCAGGTTCGCCTGATCGACAGCGACGGCGAGCAGCTGGGCATCGTGCCCACCAGTGAAGCGCTGGAGCGCGCCGAAGCGGCCGGAATGGATCTCGTACAGATTTCCAATGCCGATCCGATCGTCTGCAAGATCATGGATTACGGCAAATTCGTCTTCGAGCAGAAGAAGCAGAAAGCGGCTCAGAAGAAGAAGACGAAGCAGATTCAGGTCAAGGAAGTCAAATTCCGGCCTGGCACCGACGAGGGCGACTATCAGGTCAAGCTTAAGAACCTGACGCGCTTCCTCGAAGGTGGCGACAAGGGCAAGGTCACGCTGCGGTTTCGCGGCCGTGAAATGGCGCACCAGGACATCGGCCGCAAGCTGATGGAGCGGATCGCCGCGGATCTCGAGGAGATCGGGACCGTGGAGTCCTTCCCCAAAATGGAAGGGCGCCAGATGATCATGATCATTGCCCCCAAGAAGAAGTGATCCGAAGGCCCGTTCAACGGGTGGCTGGCGACATCGCTGGCCATCGGCCCCGGATTTTCTGAAAAAACCTCGAGCGGAGTATTTCTCATGCCGAAAATCAAGACCAACAGCGGCGCTGCCAAGCGCTTCAAGAAGACAGGCAACGGCTTCAAGCACAAGCAGTCCTTTCGTAGCCACATCCTGACCAAGAAGTCCACCAAGCGTAAGCGTCACCTGCGCGGTATGAAGCAGATCCACGACGCCGACAAGGCCCTGGTGCAGCGCATGCTGCCCAACCTCTAAGCCGCTGGTCGACCAACTTTAACGTCAGGAGAATGCCATGACTCGTGTCAAGCGTGGTGTCGTCGCTCGTCGTCGTCACAAGAAGATTCTGAAGCAGGCCAAGGGCTACTACGGTGCGCGTTCGCGCGTCTTTCGCGTGGCCAAGCAGGCCGTCATCAAGGCCGGCCAGTACGCCTATCGCGACCGTCGCCAGCGCAAGCGCCAGTTCCGCGCGCTGTGGATCCAGCGGATCAACGCCGGCGCTCGTCAGCACGGCCTGTCCTACAGCCGCTTCGTCGGTGGCCTCAAGAAGGCCGGGATCGAGATCGACCGCAAGGTGCTGGCCGACCTGGCCGTGAACGAGAAGGCCGCTTTTGCCGCCATCGTCGAGAAGGCCAAGGCTGCCCAGTAAGTGACATCGACCGATGGTGACGGGCCGGCGCGGTTGGCCGGTCCGCTCAGTCGCCATCCTGTCGCAGGGGAAGAGCAGCCGCTCTTCCCCTGTTTTTTTGTCCGAGGCTATCTTGGCCCAGAAGTAGCGCGGTGACCGCCATGACAGGTGCTCGCCGGCAAGATCAACGATTTCGGAGCTCAACGGATGGACCACCTTCCCACACTGGTTGCCGAGGCCCGACAGGCCATCCAGGCCGCCGACAGCATGCCGGCACTCGATGAGCTGCGGGTCCGCTATCTCGGCAAGAAGGGCGAGATCACCGCTCTGTTGAAGGGGCTCGGCAAGCTGCCGGCCAAGGAGCGCCCCGCCGCAGGAGAGCGCATCAACCAGGCCAAGCAGGCCCTGGCCGAGGAGCTGGAGGCGCGGCGCCAGTCGCTTTCCAGGGCGGCCCTGGAGGCTCGACTGGCCGCCGAGCGCATCGACGTGACCCTGCCCGGCCGGGGCCAGCCCAGCGGTGGGCTGCACCCGGTGACCCTCACCCTGGAGCGCATCGAGGGGCTATTTACCCGCATCGGCTACGACGTGGCGGTGGGGCCGGAGATCGAGGACGACTACCACAACTTCGAGGCGCTCAACATCCCCGCTCACCACCCGGCGCGGGGCATGGCCGACACCTTCTACTTCGATGCCACCCGGCTGCTGCGCACCCACACCTCGCCGGTGCAGGTACGTACCATGAAGGAGCAGGCGCCGCCGATCCGCATCGTCTGCCCCGGGCGCGTCTATCGCAGCGACTCGGATCTGACCCACACCCCCATGTTCCATCAGGTCGAGGGGCTGCTGGTGGACGAGGACGTCAGCTTCGCCGACCTCAAGGGCACCATCGAGGACTTCCTGCACGCCTTCTTCGAGCGTGCCGATCTCTCGGTGCGCTTTCGCCCCTCCTACTTTCCCTTCACCGAGCCCTCCGCCGAGGTGGATATCCAGTGCGTGATGTGCAGCGGCGAGGGTTGCCGGGTCTGCTCCCACAGCGGCTGGCTGGAGGTGATGGGCTGCGGCATGGTGCACCCGGAGGTGTTCCGCCACTCGGGCATCGACGCCGAGCGCTACACCGGCTTCGCCTTCGGCATGGGGGCCGAGCGTCTGGCCATGCTGCGCTACGGGGTCAACGACCTGCGGCTGTTCTTCGACAATGACCTGCGCTTCTTGCGCCAGTTCGCCTGATCGAGCGGCGTGACATGAACTTCGGCAGAACACAGGAATTGACATGAAATTTTCCGAACAGTGGCTGCGTGACTGGGTCTCGCCGCAGCTGGGGGCCCAGGCGCTGGCCGACCAGATCACCATGGCCGGGCTGGAAGTGGACGCCGTCGAGCCGGTGGCCGCGGCCTTCCAGGGGGTGGTGGTGGCCGAAGTGCTGGAAAAGTGCCAGCACCCCGATGCCGACAAGCTCAGCGTCTGTCGGGTCGAGGACGGTAGCGGCGAGCCGGTGCAGGTGGTGTGCGGCGCGCCCAATGTGGCGGCTGGCCAGAAGGTGGCCTTCGCGCGGGTCGGCGCCGTGCTGCCCGGTGACTTCAAGATCAAGAAGGCCAAGCTGCGCGGCCAGGAGTCCCGCGGCATGATCTGCTCGGCCTCCGAGCTGGGCCTGGAGGAGGAGACCTCCCATGGCATCCTCGAGCTGCCGGCCGCGGCCCCGGTGGGTGAGGACTTCCGTGCCTGGATGGGGCTCGACGACCACACCATCGAGGTGGATCTGACGCCCAACCGCGGCGACTGCCTGAGCCTGAAGGGGCTGGCCCGCGAGGTCGGGGTGCTCAACCGGCTAGGGGTCGAAGGCCCCGAGATCGCCCCGGTGGCGGCGACCCACGAGGAAGCCTTTCCGGTGCGCGTCGAGGCGCCGGCGCAGTGCCCACGCTACATCGGCCGGCTGATCAAGGACGTGGACGTGACCGCCGCCACGCCGCTGTGGATGGTCGAGCGCCTGCGTCGCAGCGGGGTCCGCGCCATCGACCCGGTGGTGGATGTCACCAACTACGTGATGCTCGAGCTCGGTCAGCCGCTGCACGCCTTCGACCGGGCCAACCTCCACGAGGCGGTGGTGGTTCGCCTGGCGCGCGACGGCGAGCGGCTGGTGCTGCTCGACGGCCAGGAGATCGCCCTGCGCGGCGACACCCTGGTGATCGCCGACGAGCGCGGCCCGCTGGCGATCGCCGGGGTGATGGGCGGCGAGCACTCCGGGGTGAGTCCGCAAACCCGCGACATCTTTCTCGAGTCGGCCTTCTTTACACAGCTGGCGGTGGCCGGTCAGGCGCGCACCTACGGCCTGCATACCGATGCCTCGCACCGCTTCGAGCGCGGCGTCGACCCCCAGCTGACCCGCGAGGCGGTGGAGCGGGCCACGGCGCTGCTGCTCTCGATCACCGGCGGCGAGCCGGGGCCGCTGGTGGAGGCGGCGAGCGAGGCGCATCTGCCTGAGCCGCGGCGGGTGACCCTGCGCGCGGCGCGCCTGGAGCAGGCGCTGAGCAAGGCGCTGCCCGCCGAGGAGGTGACCGACATCCTCCAGCGGCTGGGCATGCGGGTCAGCGCCGAGGCGGAGGCCTGGCAGGCACAAGTGCCGAGCTGGCGCTTCGATATCGCCATCGAGGAGGACCTGATCGAGGAGGTGGCGCGCATCCACGGCTACAACCGCCTGCCGGTGCGACGCCCGGCGGCGCGTCTGGCGCTGCGCCCCGATCACGAGGCGCGCACGCCGCTCTCGCGGCTGCGCCGTCAGCTGGTGGCGCGGGGCTACCAGGAGGCCGTGACTTACAGCTTCGTGGCCCCGGAACTCCAGCAGGCGCTACTCCCCGACGCCGTTTCACCGCGGCTGGCCAACCCGATCTCCAGCGATCTGTCGGTGATGCGGGCGAGCCTCTTCCCCGGCCTGGTGCGTGCCCTTGAGCACAACCTCAACCGCCAGCAGAACCGGGTGCGGCTGTTCGAGACCGGGCTGATCTTTCGCGGCGATCTGGACGATCTCCAGCAGATTCCCATGCTGGGGGGCCTGGTGTGCGGCAGTCGTGAGCCCGAGGGGTGGAGCGGCGACAAGCGGCCGGTCGACTTCTTCGACCTCAAAGGCGATCTGGAGAGCCTGATTGCCATGGGCGGCGAGCCCGAGGCCTGGCGCTTCGAACCCGGTGAGCACCCGGCGCTGCATCCGGGGCAGAGCGCGCGGGTTCTCTATCGCAGCGAGCAGGTGGGCTGGATCGGCGCCCTGCATCCAGGAGTCCGGGCGTCCCTGGGACTCAAGGCGGAGGCGCTGCTCTTCGAGGTTCGCCAGGATGCCCTGCTGCGCGGTCGCCTGCCGGCCTTCACGCCGCTGTCGCGCTATCCGGAAGTGCGTCGCGACCTGGCGTTTCTGGTCGACGAGCAGCAGCCGGTCCAGGCGCTGCTGGACTGCGTGCATGCGCAGGCCGGTCAGTGGCTCGAGGCATTGCGGCTGTTCGATGTCTATCAGGGCAAGGGCGTGCCCGAAGGGCACAAGAGCGTGGCCCTGGGCTTGACCTGGCAGCATCCTTCGCGCACGCTGAATGACGAGGAAATCAATCAGTTGGTCGATGCCATCGTCGCCGAATCGCGTCAGCACCTGGGTGCCGAGCTGCGCGGCTGAAGCCGGAGAGAACCGGCGGCGGGCGGGACCGCCACCATGAAGGAGTAGACATGGGCGCGTTGACCAAGGCGGAGTTGGCCGAGCACCTTCACGCCGAGCTGGGCTTGACCAAGCGGGAAGCCAAAGCGATGGTGGAAGCCTTCTTCGAGGAGATAAGGGCCTGTTTGCGCGAGAACGAGCAGGTGAAGCTGTCCGGTTTCGGCAACTTCGACCTGCGCGACAAGCGCGAGCGGCCGGGCCGCAATCCCAAGACCGGCGAGGAGATTCCGATCTCCGCGCGTCGCGTGGTGACCTTCCGGCCCGGCCAGAAGCTGAAGAGCCAGGTCGAGGCCTACGAGGGGCCGCCGCCGCGCTGAGCGCACTGCGCCGGGCATGTGAGAGGCACCGGCGCGTCGCGGCGAGTGGGCAGGCAAGGCCGCGAGCAGGGCCTTGCCTGCCGCTCAAGGCGGCGGCGCTAGACGCCGCCGCCGCGTTCGATCAGCCAGGTGATGACCACCTTGAACACATAGCCCAGGACGCCCGCACCGAGCACCACGAACAGCATCAGGGTGCCGAAGGTACCGGCACGGGACTTGCGCGCCAGGTCCCAGATGATAAAGCCCATGAACAGGATCAGGCCGCCGATCATGATCGGGGTGATCCAGGCTTCGAAGGTTTCTTGCATGTCGCCTCCACCGGATAAAGTCCGAGTATTATACTCGGACTCTATCCGCGCTGCATGCAGGCACTCGGGCGGGGCGGCCACCGACCGGCCTTTCAGGGCTGTGTAACCATTCGACTGAAACACTCAGGTATACCCACGACATGCCAATGCTGAAAATCTACGTTGGAACCATGTACGGCGGCGCCCTCGATGTCGCCGAGCAGGTCGCGCCGCTGTTCGAATCGGCTGGCTACGAGGTGGCGATCCTCGAGCAGCCCAGCTTGGACGACCTGGTCGAGGCCTTGCCGGATTTGGCGCTGTTTTGCGTCTCCACCACCGGCAGCGGTGACTTTCCGGGCAACTTCGTGCCCCTGGTCCGCGGCCTGGACGAGCAGAGCCCGGCACTTGTCGGCCTGCGCTATGGCCTGATTGCCCTGGGCGACAGCTCCTACGGAGAGACCTTCTGCGGGGCCGGAAGGCGGCTTGATGAGATGCTGCAGTCGCTCGGGGCCAGCCGCCTGGGCGAGCGCCTGGAGGTCGATGCCATGGAGACCTTCATGGCCGATGACGCCGCGCTGCCCTGGGTGGAGGAGTGGATCGAGGCCCAGCGGCTGAAGGTGGCCTGATGATGGCGACGCCGACGGCCGAGCGGCTCAGCGTCATGCTGGGGCTGGTGGTGCTGATGCTGGCCAACGTCCCGCGCTACCTGGCGACCGGACACGACACCCAACTGACGCTGATCCTGATGGCGGCGGCGGCAGTGGCGGCGGTGTCGGTGGCCCACTGGCGCATGCTGGAGGCGGCCGAGCGGACCCGCCTGCCTGCCCTGTTCAAGCGCTTCGGCCTCTGCCTGGTGGCGGGCGGGGTGCTGATGGGCGCCTGGCATGCGCTGTTCACCGACTGGATCAGCTGGCAGCTGCTGCTCGCCCACGGGGCTACCCTGGGGCTGCTGCTGCACGCCGTCTGGCTGTGGGTGCGCATGGCCGACTGACGCTGTCTGGCGGCGGGGCGTCGCTCCGCCCCGCGCCAGCGACTACACGCCAACTAATGGGCCCCGACGGACGCTATCCGTCGGGGCCCTGTCGTAGGGGCTAGGTGGTAAGGGCTGCTACCCCAGCCGGTAGCAGGGCTCGTACGCCTTGCCGGGCAGCTTCATTCGGCCCTGGGCCACGAAGGAGCCGAGCAGGTCGTCGAGGCGGGTCATTAGCTCGGGTTCGGCGTGCAGGGTGAAGGGACCCTGGGCGGCGATGGCGCGGATGCCCTGCTCCTTGACATTGCCGGCCACGATGCCGGAGAAGGCGCGGCGCAGGTTGGCGGCCAGCTCGTGGATGGGCTGCTGGCGGTGCAGGGCCAGACCGGCCATGCTGGCATGGGTTGGATCGAAAGGCGCCTGGAAGTCCCGGGCAATGGTCAGGCGCCAGTTGAAGTGGAAGGCGTCCTGCTGCTCGCGGCGGTAGTGGGTGACCGCATCGACGCCCTTGCGCATGGTGCGGGCCACCTCGACGGGGTCGTCGACGATGATCCGGTACTTGGAGCGGGCGCTGTCGCCCAGCGTATAGGCCAGGAACTCGTCGATGCGCCGGAAGTAGTCGGCGGCACTGGCCGGCCCGGTGAAGATGAGTGGCATCTCCATGTCGGCGTTGTCGGGGTGGAGCAGGATACCCAACAGGTAAAGAATTTCCTCGGCAGTTCCCACGCCGCCGGGAAAGACGATAATGCCGTGGCCGAGGCGCACGAAGGCTTCGAGGCGTTTCTCGATGTCGGGCATCACCACCAGTTCGTTGACCAGCGGGTTGGGGGCTTCGGCGGCGATGATGCCGGGTTCGGAAACCCCGAGGTAGCGCCCCTCGCTGCGGCGCTGCTTGGCGTGGGCGACGTTGGCGCCCTTCATCGGGCCCTTCATGGCGCCGGGGCCGCAGCCGGTGCAGATGTCGAGGTCGCGCAGTCCCAGGTGGTAGCCCACGTCCTTGGTGTATTCGTACTCTTCGCGCGTGATGGAGTGCCCGCCCCAGCACACCACCATGCTGGGGTCGCGGCCGGGCTTGAGGGTGCCGGCCTTGCGCAGGATATGGAATACCGCGTTGGTGGTGCCTTCGCCGGTGGAGAGGTCGAAGCGCTTGTGGGTCTGAATCTCGTTGTAGACATAGACGATGTCGCGCAGCACCGAGGAGAGGTGCTCGCGGATGCCGCGGATCATCTTGCCGTCGACGAAGGCCTCGGCGGGCGCATGGCTCAGCTTGAGACGGATGCCCCGGTCCTGTTGCAGCACCTCGATGTCGAAGTCCTTGTAGGCCTCCATCAGCTCGATGCTGTCGTCGGTCATGCTGCCGGTGCTCAGTACCGCCAGGGCGCAGCGGCGCAGGATATCGTGCAGGCCGCTCTTGGACGTATCGCGCAGGCGATTCACCTCGTGCTGGGAGAGCACCTCGAGGCTGCGCAGCGGCGAGACGGTGCTGGAGAGGGTCTGTGGCGACATGGGAACGGCGGAATCGGGCATGAAGGAAACGTCCGTGTCGGAGGTTGTCGGCGTAACGCGATGGGTACTGCTGTGATGCTAACATGCCGGCGGGAAGGGCGCAGCGCTGCGTCAGCGGGGCGGGGCTGCTAGAATGGCGGGACCCGGTCCTCCCCGATGCCGCAAGCGATGCTCATGTTCAACGCCCTCTATTTTCGTACCTTCATCACCCTCGTCGAGACCGGCAGCTTCACTCGCACCGCCCAGCGTCTGGAGATGACTCAGCCCGGGGTCAGTCAGCATGTGCGCAAGCTGGAACAGTACCTTGGCAAGTCGCTGCTGGATCGCCGGGGCCGGCGCTTTTCCCTGACCGAGGCGGGTCGTCGCGCCTATGACTACGGGCTGCGCCTGTTTGCCGAGCACGAGCAGTTCCGCCACTCCCTGGACGATGAGGCGCTGGATACCGGTGAGTGCCGGATCGCCTCGCCGGGCAGCGTGGGGCTGATGTTCTACCCCTATATCCTGGGTCAGCAGCAGATGTATCCCGGGCTTACGGTGAGCTACAACTTCGCCTTCAGCCAGGAAATCGTCGCCGATGTGCTGGCCGGGCGTCATGACCTGGGAATCATCACCGAGCCCGTGCGCCATGCGGAGCTGGACTGCACCCTGTGGCACCAGGAGCCGCTATGCCTGGTGGTGCCGGCGGACTTTGCCGGGACCAGCCTAGCCGAGCTGATGGGCATCGGCTTCATCAACTACTCCGACGGCGTCAATCATGCCGGCGCCCTGCTGCGCAGCAACTACCCCGGGGAGTTTCGCTCCATGAGTCAGTTTCGACGCCAGGGCTTCACCAACGAGGTGGCCATGGTGCTGGATGCGGTGGCGCGGGGCCTGGGCTTCACCGTGGTCTCACGGCTGGTACTGGAGACCTCCCCCTGGCAGCGCCAGGTCAAGGAGCTCGATCTGGCGGTCGCCGAGCATGAGGCGCTGCACCTGGTGACCCGCTCCGGGACCCGGGTGCCGCGTCGCTATGCGCGACTGCTGGACGGATTTCGCGATCAGCGCCTGCGCGAGCGCTTTGGTCACGCAGAGGCGGTCACACCGCTCTAACCTCCAGCAGCGGGCCCTTACGCAGCGGCCCCGCCGGATGGCGGGGCCGCTGTGTCTTGCCGGGTAGGCAGTCGCCGTCTGCCGCTCAGTCGCGATACTCGTCGATGCTCGGGCAGGAGCAGATCAGCTGCCGGTCGCCGTGCACGTTGTCGACCCGGTTCACCGCCGGCCAGTACTTCGCCGCCTTCACCGCCTCGGAGGGGAAGGCGCCGAGCTCGCGGGAGTAGGGGCGCTCCCAGTCCGGGTCCATCAGGTCGGCCATGGTGTGGGGGGCATGCACCAGCGGGTTGTCGTCGGCCGGCCATTCCCCGGCTTCGACCCGGGCGATCTCCTTGCGGATACTGATCATGGCGTCGCAGAAGCGGTCGATCTCGTAGCGCGACTCCGACTCGGTGGGCTCCACCATCAGGGTGCCAGGCACCGGGAAGGACATGGTCGGGGCGTGGAAGCCGTAGTCCATCAGGCGCTTGGCGATATCCTCCTCGCTGATGCCGGAGGCGGCCTTGAGCGGGCGGATGTCGATGATGCACTCGTGGGCCACGCTGCCGTTCTCGCCCTTGTAGAGCACCGGGTAGTGCGCTTCCAGCCGCCGGGCCACATAGTTGGCGTTGAGGATGGCAAGCTCGGTGGCCTGGCGCAGGCCGCGCTCCCCCATCATCTTGATGTAGGCCCAGGAGATCGGCAGGATCGAGGCGGAGCCGTAGGCCGCCGACGAGACCGCGCCGCAGTCGGCGTTGACGCCACTTATCGGTGTCACCACGTGGTTGGAGACGAAGGGCGCCAGGTGCGCCTTGACGCCGATCGGCCCCATGCCCGGGCCGCCGCCGCCGTGGGGAATGCAGAAGGTCTTGTGCAGGTTGAGGTGGCTGACATCGCCGCCGAAGTCGCCCGGGCGGGCCAGGCCGACCTGGGCATTCATGTTGGCGCCGTCGATATACACCTGCCCGCCGTGGCGGTGGACGATCTCGCACACCTCGCGCACGTTGGTCTCGAAGACCCCGTGGGTGGAGGGGTAGGTGATCATGATCGCCGAGAGGCTGTCGCTGTGGCGTTCGGCCTTGGCGCGCAGGTCATCGATGTCGATGTTGCCCTCGCTGTCACACTCCACCACCACTACCTTCATGTGAGCCATGGCCGCGGAGGCGGGGTTGGTGCCGTGGGCGGAGCTGGGGATCAGGCAGATATCGCGATGCCCCTGGCCCTGGGCGGCCTGGTAGCGGCGGATGGCCACCAGGCCGGCGTATTCGCCCTGGGCCCCGGAGTTGGGCTGCATGGAGATGTGCTCATAGCCGGTGATTTCCACCAGGAAGGCCGCCAGCTCGTCGATCATCTGCTTGTAGCCCACCGCCTGGTTCTGGGGGGCGAAGGGGTGAATCTGCGCGAACTCCGGCCAGGTAATGGGGATCATCTCGCTGGTGGCGTTGAGCTTCATGGTGCAGGAGCCCAGCGGGATCATCGCGTGGGTCAGCGACAGGTCCTTGTTCTCGAGGCGCTTGAGATAGCGCAGCATCTCGGTCTCGCTGCGGTAGCGCTGGAAGGTCGGATGCTGCAGGAAGGGGGAGCGGCGGCGGCAGGCGGTGGGAATGCCGCTCTTGCCCTCGGCCGCTACCGTCTCGTCCAGGGCGGTCACCGACAGGCCGTGCTCCTCGCCGAGTAGCACGTCGAACAGCACGTCGAGATCGTGGGCCGTGGTGGTCTCGTCGAGGCTGACGCCGATATCGCCACCCTCGAAGTAGCGCAGGTTGATCTCATGGGTCATGGCGCGACCGTGGATCTTGCCGGCATCCACGCCGGTCAGCCGCAGGGTGTCGAACCAGCTGTCATGGGCCAGCGCTATGCCCTTGCGAGCCAAGCCCTCGGCGAGAATGGTGGTCAGCCGGTGGATGCGCGAGGCGATGGTGGTGAGGCCCTCGGCGCCGTGATAGACCGCGTAGAAGCCGGCGATATTGGCCAGCAGCGCCTGGGCGGTGCAGATGTTGGAGGTGGCCTTCTCGCGACGAATATGCTGCTCGCGGGTCTGCATGGCCATGCGCAGGGCGGTGTTGCCCCGGCTGTCCTTCGACACGCCGATGATGCGCCCCGGAATCGAGCGCTTGAGCTTGTCGGTGGTGGCGAAGAAGGCGGCATGGGGGCCGCCGAAACCCATGGGCACACCGAAGCGCTGGGTGTTGCCAACCACGATATCGGCACCCAGGGCGCCGGGCTCGGTGAGCAGCACCAGGCTCATGAGGTCGGCGGCCACGCAGGTCATGATGCCCTTGTCACGCGCGGCGTCGAGCAGCGGGGCCAGGTCGCGAACACAGCCGCTCTGGCCGGGATACTGCAGCAGGGCGCCGAAGACATCCTGGGCGGCGAGATCGTCGGCGGGACCGACGATCAGCTCGAAGCCGAAGTAGTGGGCGCGGGTACGCACCACGTCCAGGGTCTGGGGCAGCACGTCGTCGGCGACGAAGAAGGCGTTGCTCTTGACCTTCTTGTTGGCACGCTGACACAGCGCCATGGCCTCGGCGGCGGCGGTGGCTTCATCCAGCAGCGAGGCGTTGGCCAGTGTCATGCCGGTCAGGTCCATGACCATCTGCTGGAAATTGAGCAGGCCCTCCAGGCGCCCCTGGGCGATTTCCGGCTGGTAGGGGGTGTAGGCGGTGTACCAGCCGGGGTTCTCCAGCACGTTGCGCTGGATGACCGCCGGCACGTGGGTGTTGTGGTAGCCCTGACCGATATAGGTCTTGAAGACCTTGTTCTGCCTGGCCAGGCGCTTCAGGTAGTCGAGTGCCTCGGCCTCGCCCTTCGGCGGGTCCAGATCGAGTTCGCGGCCAAGGCGGATGTCCGCAGGAACGGTGCGCTCGATCAGCGTATCGAGGCTGTCCAGCTCCAGGGTTGCCAGCATGGCGGCAACATCATCGGCTCCGGGGCCGTTGTGGCGTCGGATGAAGGCGTCGTGGTCGGCCAGTTGGGCCAGGCGGCGATTGTCGAGAACCATGAGGCACCCTGTGCAGTGGCGGGTTGGAATCGAAAGGGGGGGAAGGCCCCGGCGCCAGGGCCGGGGGCCGGGGATCAGTCGTCGGCGTCGGCCACGGCGCGGTAGCCATCGGCGTCGAGCAGCTCGTCGAGGCTGGCGGTATCGGCCACTCGTACCTTCATGATCCAGCCGTCCTCGTAGGGCGCTTCGTTGACGGTCTCCGGAGCATCTTCCAGGGCTTCATTGACCTCGATGATCTCCCCGGCCAGAGGGGCGTAGAGATCCGAGGCGGCCTTGACGGATTCGATTACGCCGAACTCATCGCCCTTTTCCAGGCTACGTCCCACTTCGGGCAGTTCGACGAAGACCACGTCGCCCAGGGCCTGCTGGGCGTGATCGCTGATGCCGATGGTGACGGTGCCGTCGCCGTTGTCCAGCACCCATTCGTGACTGTCGTTGTAGCGCAGGTTGGCAGGAATCGTGCTCATGATGATTTCCTATACGAAAAAGGTTTTCTGACCGGGGTGATGCTAACGCTATTGGCGGCATTTGGCGAGCCTGGGTGTATCACTCAGGGCAAGATGCCGCTGCCTGGCGCCTTTTCAGGGTGGCCTGCTTGGCGACTGTCGTCCAGTCGTCCAGTCGTCCAGCGTAAGGAGCCGTGCCGGCTGGCCGAGCCCGTGCCGGCAGGAGGAGTTCGACAGGCTTTGCGCCCCTCACTAGGCTAAAGGGCGTGCCGGGCGCTTCGGTGGGTGCGTGGGCGTTGCCGGGCGTGGCCTCGAGTGAATGGCGGCGTTGCGTTTGTTTCCGATACGAAACATTTGGCATGCTATCGTCCTGCCGCCAACGGTGTGTCATCAAGAGCCTGTCACCAAGGGCATAGGCAGTGGGTGCGCCATGCGAGAGTGGTCTGGAGGTTGGCCTAGCAACTGGCCAGGCGATAGGCGACCTTTTGCCGGGGTGGCACATGAATGGTGATTTCCGCTATGGTACGCCGGTTCGCCATGGTGATAGTTCCTGGATGTCGCCTCACGGCATGTCGAAGACTCATTGCGGGCCGTCTGTCGTCGGTCAGCGTCATCGGCGGGCATAACAAGAATTGCAGACAACTTGAGGGAGGCGCTCGTGGAAACCTTGACATCGATCTTTACCGCCATCAACAGCGTGGTGTGGGGCCCGTTGATGCTCATCCTGCTGCTCGGGGTGGGGCTCTACCTGCAGTTGGGCCTGAAGTTGATGCCGATCCGCAAGCTCGGCACCGGCTTCAAGCTGATGTGGCAGGGGCGCGACGCCAAACCGGCGCCGGGTGTGAAGAAGACCAAGGAAGAAGAGGGGGAAATCTCGCCCTTCAATGCCCTGATGACGGCGCTTTCTGCCACCATCGGTACCGGCAATATCGCCGGTGTGGCCACGGCCATCGCCCTGGGTGGCCCCGGTGCGGTGTTCTGGATGTGGATCACCGCCCTGGTGGGCATGGCCACCAAGTTCGCCGAGGCGGTGCTGGCCGTTCGCTACCGTGAAACCGACAGCACCGGCTATCACATCGGTGGGCCGATGTTCTATATCAAGAATGGCCTGGGCAAGAAGTGGCTGTGGCTGGGGGGCGCCTTCGCCTTCTTCGGTGCCGTGGCGGCCTTCGGCATCGGCAATACCGTGCAGTCCAACTCGGTGGCCGATGCCCTGGACTCCACCTTCAATATCCCGCACTGGCTCACCGGCGTGGTGATCATGGTGCTGGCTGGGGCGGTGATCCTCGGCGGGATCAAGCGTATCGCCAAGGTGGCCGGCAAGCTGGTGCCGGTCATGGGGATCGCCTATATCATCGCGGGGCTGCTGGTGCTGATCGTCAATGCCGGTCAGATCGGTGAGGCGTTCAGCATGATCTTCTACTACGCCTTCAATCCCCATGCGGCCGTCGGCGGTTTCGCCGGGGCGGCGGTGATGGCGGCGATTCGTTTCGGCGTGGCCCGTGGCATCTTCTCCAACGAAGCGGGTCTGGGCAGCGCGCCCATTGCCCACGCGGCGGCCAAGACCAAGAATCCGGTGCGCCAGGGCATGATCGCCATGCTGGGTACCTTCATCGATACCATTATCGTCTGCACCATCACCGCCCTGGTGATCCTGACCTCGACGGTGTGGATCGAGGGTGAGGCCGGGGCATCGCTGACGGCGCTCTCCTTCGATGCGGCCCTGCCCGGCTTCGGCAACCAGATCGTGTCGGTGGCGCTGGCCATCTTTGCCTTCACCACCATTCTCGGCTGGTCCTTCTACGGCGAGAAGTGCTTCCAGTTCCTGTTCGGTACCCGTTCGATCATGCTCTACCGGGTGCTGTTCGTGGCGGCCATTCCGCTGGGCGCCATCGCCAACCTGGGCTTCATCTGGCTGATGGCCGATACCTTCAATGCGATGATGGCGATTCCCAACCTGATCGCCCTGGCGCTGCTGTCGCCGGTCGTGTTCAAGCTCACCAAGGACTACTTCGACGGCAAGGAAGTGCTGCCGGGCGAGGACCTCGACCACAGCCAGAGCTGATCGCCGGACTCGACCACCAGGGGTGCCCCGCGGGACACCCCGCTGCGTTGGGTCTTTCCTTGCGGCAGTCGCCGCGACCGGTGCGGGCCTGAACGCAACATCAGATGAGGAAAACGACATGAGCGATCTCAAGCACACGCCGCTGCATGCCCTGCACGGCGAACTGGGGGCCAGGATGGTGCCCTTCGCCGGCTATGAGATGCCGGTCCAGTACCCGCTCGGCGTCAAGAAAGAGCACGAGCATACCCGAACGGCCTGCGGCCTCTTCGATGTCTCGCACATGGGGCAGATTCTGCTGCACGGCCCGCGCCCGGCGCAGGCGCTGGAAACCCTGGTGCCGGCCGATATCGTCGGCCTGCCCGTGGGCATGCAGCGCTACGCGCTATTCACCGCTCAGGAGGGCGGCATCCTCGATGACCTGATGGTGGCCAATGTCGGCGAGTCTCTGCATCTGGTGGTCAACGCGGCGTGCAAGGATCAGGACGTGGCGCTGCTGGAGACCGGGCTGGATAGCGAGCACCGCATCGAGGTGCTCGACCGCGGCCTGCTGGCCTTGCAGGGCCCCCAGGCCGCGGCGGTCATGCAGCGCCTCTGCCCGGCGGCCTGCGAGATGGTCTTCATGCAGCACGGTCGCTTCGAGATCGAGGGCATCGAGGTGTGGGTGAGCCGCAGCGGCTATACCGGCGAGGATGGCTTCGAGATCTCGGTGCCGGCCGAACGGACCGACGCCCTGGCCCGTCGGCTGCTGGCAGAAGCGGAGGTCGAGGCAATCGGCCTGGGCGCACGCGATTCGCTGCGCCTGGAGGCCGGTCTCTGCCTCTATGGTCACGATATCGACACCGAGACTACGCCGGTCGAGGCGGGGTTGATCTGGGCCATCGGCAAGCCGCGCCGGCGCGGCGGCGAGCGGGCGGGCGGCTTCCCCGGCGCGGACCTGATCCTGCATCAGGTCGAGGTCAAGGATCATCGCCGCAAGCGCGTGGGTCTGCTCGGCGAGGGGCGGGCGCCGGTTCGTGAAGGCAGCGAGCTGTTCGATGCCGATGGGCACCGGATCGGTACGGTGACCTCGGGTGGGTTCGGGCCCAGCGTCGGCAAGCCGGTGGCCATGGGCTACCTGGACATCGAACAGGCGGAAATCGGTGCCACCGTCTATGCCGAGGTGCGTGGCAAGCGGCTGCCGATGACCGTGAGCAAGATGCCGTTTGTTATTCCGGGCTACTATCGCGGTTGAGGAGGCACTGATTTACTGCTGCGCTCGATATCCTGGCCGCCGGCGGTGCTCGCTCTCCTCATGTAGCGGGCTACACTCCGGGAGCTGCGCTCCGGCGGCGACCAGCCTATCATCGCTCGCGACGTAAATCAGCGCCTCCTCATGTTATGGTTTGGGGACGAGAAGAGCACCCCAAGTCAGGGGAGAGGATGCACCTGGCGAAAGGTCAGGCTGATACGCAGCCCCAGGCGTCGCCGCGGCAGCAGGGCGTGCTGCAGCTGGCGCTGCACGCCGGGGCCCATCAGCAGCAGGCTGTCGTGGGGCAGCCAGACGTTGAACGCCTCCCGCGAGCGATCCTTCCAACGAAAACGCAGCGGCCGCTCGGCCCCCAGGCTGAGCGCCGCGATCAGCGGGTCGGGGCCGAGCTCCGCCTCGTCGTCGCTGTGCCAGCCCATACGCTCCTCGCCGTCGGCGTAGCGATTGAGCAGCACGCTGTTGAAGTCGGCGCTAATGCCGCTAGCCGCCAGGCGCGCGATCACGGCCTCGCGGATGCTCGCGACCGCGGGATGCCAGGGCTCGGGGCTGAACTGCCGGCCGGAGTAGCGGTAGTCGGCATCGCTATCCCCCATCCATACCTGGCGGCGAGGGGTCGGGTGCTCGCGCCCGTAGAGGCGCAGGCGTGGCTGCTGCCAGTCGAGTTCGGTCTCCAGGCGAGCCAGCACCTGGGTGGCCGCCGGCTCACCGAGCAGCTCGGGGAAGCGGCGCAGCGGTGGCGATGTGACAATCAGGGTGTCGGGATTCGACATCGCATCTAGCCTTAGCGCAGCACGCGCCGGGGGTCGATGGGCTTGCCGCCCTGGCGAATATCGAACAGCAGGTCGTGGCGCTCGGTGGCGTTGCTCAAACCCACCTCACACAGCGGTGTGCCCCGGCTGACCCTGGCGCCGTCCTCCACCAGCAGCGAGTCGCACAGCGCATAAACGCTCTGCAGGTTGCCGCTGTGATGAACGATCACCACCCGGCCGAGTTGGCGCATGCTACCGGCGAAGCGGACATCGCCGTCGGCGACGGCCTTGGCCTTCGCGCCGTTGCCGGTGGCCAGCAGCATGGGCTGCAGGGTGCCGCGGCTGTCGGCGCCGAAGGAGCGCACCACCCGGTAGTCGTCCAGCGGCCAGGGCCAGTTGCCCGCCGAGGCGGGCAGCGCACCGTTGCTGCCAGAGGCCGATGATGTCGGCGAGGCGCGCGACGACCCGCTGGCCGCGCTTCGGCGAGCCCCGCCGCTGCTCGGAGAGGGGCGACTCGCCGTGGCCGATGCAGCGGCGCCACTGCCGCGCAGCGGCACCTGGATCACCTGCCCGACCCTGAGCTGAGTGGGCTGGGTGCCGGGGTTGGCGGACTGAATGCGCGATGCCGTGGTGTTGAAGCGCCGGGCGATGCCGGAGTAGGTGTCGCCGGGACGCACCTGGTAGCGATAGGGGCCGCCGGAAGGCGCACGCTCCTGGTGAGTCGGGACCAGCAGGCGTTGGCCCACCGCCAGGCGGCGGGGATCGACGCCGGGGTTGAAGCGCTCCAGGCGGGCCAGGGGCACGTCGGCCCTGGCGGCGAGGGCGCCCAGGGTATCGCCGCGCTGCACGGTGATCCAGTGGCCGGCGATGCCGGGATCGCCGCTGCGTTGCACCTCGCCACCCGACGAGGCGCAGGCGGCCAGGATCAGCAGCATCAGCAGGCTCAGTGCGAGTCGAGCGCCGCGTCCTTTTCCTGCCACAGGGCGTTGAGCCATGAGTGGAAGCGTTCCTTGTAGTCCGGGTCGTCGTGATAGTCGCCTTCCAGCATCCAGTCGGGGACCGGCAGACGCCGCGCCTCGAGCGTGACGGCCCCCTCGCGGCCACACAGGAAGTCCCAGAAACTGGGCGAGGGGTTCTCGTAGCTCAGGGTAACGTCGATGATACCGCTCAGCCGGTCCCCCAGCAGCTTGATGACCTGGGCGATGCCGCCGGCTCTGGGGCTCAACAGGTGGCGATACGGAGAGCCCTGGGCGCGATGCTTGGCCGGCGTGAAGCGGGTGCCCTCGACGAAGTTGTAGATGGCGATGGGCCGCTCGCGGGCGTGGCGGCACATGCGCTCCGTCGCTTCCCGGTCACGGCGTGCCAGCTTGGGATGGCGTTCACGCTGTTCACGGCTCAGGCGGCGCAGCATGGGGAACTCCATGGCCCAGAATGCCAGGCCGACGATCGGCACCCAGATCAGCTGGCGCTTGACGAAGAAGTGCGGCATGGGGATGCGCCGATGCAGGGCGAAAAACAGCATGAAGATGTCGGTCCAGCTGCGGTGGTTGGAGAGCACCAGCCACCACTGGTTCCGGGACAGCCCCTCGGGGAGGCGAATATCCAGACGCGGCTTGAGCCAGTGACGCATCCACCACAGGTTGGTGCCGATCCAGTTGAGGGCTACGGCGTTGAGGCCCCTGAGCACCAGCCGACGCAGCCGGCGTCCGGGGGTGATCAGCTTGACCAGTGTCAGGGCGATGAGGGGGATGCCCCAGCCCAGGGTGGTGATAATCAGCAGCAGGATGCTGACGATCCCCTTGAGGGTCGACATGCCGCTCTCCTTAGACGACAAGTGGTAATGGTAACCGCGCCAGTCGATCATGCTAATGGATCGCGGTGAGACTGCCCAGCGCTTCCCCTGCGCATGCCGCTTCTCAGGGGGAGGCGGTGGGGCTCGGCTCGGCCGCCAGGGTGCTTTGCAGCACCTCGTGCAGCGCGCGGGCGGCCACCGAGAGCTCCTGTCCGGCACCGATGACGACCCCCACGGTGCGGCGGATCTGCGGATCGTGCAGCGGCAGGCAGCGGGCCCCCAGCTCCCGCATCTGGTCGCGGCACAGGGCCGGTACCGCGCTGACGCCCAGACCACTGGCCACCATATGGCCGACCGTGGCCAGCTGATGGCTTTCGAAAGCCACCGGCAGCTCGGTGTGGTGGCGGCCCAGCGCCTGTTCGAGCAGGATACGCACCATCGAGGGACGCTGCAGGGTGATGAAGTCGTAGGTCAACAGCGCCTGCCAGTGCACCTCGCTTTCCTGGGCGAGCGGCGAATCCGGGGGCACCACCGCCACGAAGGTGTCCTCGAAGAGCGGAATGAAGTCGATGCCCTCGCAGGTTTCCGGCTCGAAGGCGATGCCGAGCTCCACCTGCTGGCGGCGCACCATGTCGATGACCTGCTCGTTGATCACGTCGTGCACTGTCACGTTGACCCGTGGAAAGCGCTCACGAAAGACGCGCAGGGCAGGGGGCAGGCGATTGCAGGCGAAAGAGGGCATGGCGGCCACGGCGACCCTGCCCAGTTGCAGGGTGAAACGCTGGCGCAACAGCTCCTCGGCGTTGTCCCAGTCGGCCAGCAGGCGCTTGGCCAGCGGCAGCAGGGTTTCGCCCTCGGGGGTCAGGCGCACGCTGCGGGTGCTGCGAATCAGCAGGGGACCGCCTAGACTCTCCTCCAGACCCTTGATGGCGAGGCTCAGCGCCGGCTGGGAGAGGTGCAGCCGTTCACAGGCCTGAGTGAAACTCAGGGTCTGGGAGACGGCGAGGAAGGCGCGCAGCTGCTTGGCGGTCATGCTCATGGGAGGGTCATTTATTTGCCAATCCGATTAATTGATAAAAAAAACAAACTTAACAAATATATTGGCCGGGTCAACACTGACCGAGTATCGTCATTCATCCATCCCACAACAAAACGAGGCTTTGCGATGGCCGGATTCGACAAGCGCGTCTACTCCTACGAAGAGGCAATGGCAGGCATCGAGAGCGGCATGACCGTGATCGCCGGGGGCTTCGGGCTGTGCGGTATCCCCGAGAACCTGATTGCCGAGATCAAGCGCCGTGGCGTCACCGATCTGACCGTGATCTCCAACAACTGTGGCGTCGACGGGTTCGGCCTGGGCGTGCTGCTGGAAGATCGCCAGATCTGCAAGATCTACGCCTCCTACGTCGGCGAGAATGCCCTGTTCGAGAAGCAGATGCTCAACGACGAGATCGAGGTCGTGCTCACCCCCCAGGGCACCCTGGCCGAGAAGATGCGCGCCGGCGGCGCCGGTATCCCGGCCTTCTATACCGCCACCGGCTATGGCACGCCCATCGGTGAGGGTAAGGAGGTGCGTGAATTCAACGGCCGCCACTACATTCTCGAAGAGGCCATGACCGGCGATTTTGCCATCGTCAAGGGCTGGAAGGCCGACCGCTACGGCAACGTGGTGTATCGCCACACCGCGCAGAATTTCAACCCCATGGCGGCCACCGCCGGCAAGATCACCGTGGTCGAGGTCGAAGAGATCGTCGAGCCGGGGGAGTTGGAACCCAGCCAGATCCATACTCCGGGTATCTACGTGGACCGCATCATCCAGGGCTCCTTCGAGAAGCGCATCGAGAAGCGTACCGTGCGCGAGGGCTAAGCGCACGGCACGGTTTCCTGACGGCCGGCCTTCGATGCCGGCGCTTCTCAACCGAACACAAGAGGCAACAAGATGGCACTGACTCGCGAACAGATGGCACAGCGCGTGGCGCGTGAACTCCAGGACGGCTTCTACGTGAACCTGGGTATCGGCATCCCCACCCTAGTGGCCAACTACATACCCGAGGGCATCGACGTCATGCTGCAGTCCGAGAACGGCCTGCTGGGCATGGGGCGCTTCCCCACCGAAGACGAAGTCGACCCGGACATGATCAACGCCGGCAAGCAGACGGTGACCGCGCGTCCCGGGGCGGCGATCTTCTCCTCGGCGGAATCCTTCGCCATGATCCGCGGCGGCCACGTCGACCTGACGGTGCTCGGCGCCTTCGAGGTGGACCAGCACGGCAACATCGCCTCCTGGATGGTTCCCGGCAAGCTGATCAAGGGCATGGGCGGCGCCATGGACCTGGTGGCCGGCGCCGAGAACATCATCTGCACCATGACCCACGCGTCCAAGCACGGTGAATCCAAGCTGCTCGAGCAGTGCACCCTGCCGCTGACCGGCGCGGGCTGCATCAACCGGGTGCTTACCGATCTGGCCTACCTCGAGATCGAGAACGGCGCCTTCATCCTCAAGGAGCGGGCGCCGGGGGTGTCGGTCGAGGAGATCGTCGAGAAGACCGCTGGCAAGCTGGTCGTGCCCGAGCATGTGCCGGAAATGACCTTCGATCCCGCCTGATCGCGGTCAGGCAAGTCAACGACGAGGCCCGGGCGTCCAGCGCCCGGGCCTCGTCGTATCTCACTGATGAAAATCTGACCAACTTATGTGCTTACCCGCTGCCCTCTCGGCAGGGACGATTTACCCCGCCGCCTTGCACAGTGTTATCCACAGATTCTGTGGATAACCCCCATGGCCGTCAGGCGATCTCGCAGCGCGTGTGGTGGGGCAGCAGCAGTTCGACCGCCCGCTCGTGGTCATGGCTCAGACACTTCTGGACCAGCGCCAGTCCGCCCAGGTCGATGCGATGCTCATCGCCGTGGGCGAAGGCCAAGCGGCGGGAACAGGTCGGGTAAAAGCTGTAGTCGAGCAGCGGCGAGATCGGAAAGATGCCGTGATGACGGTCCGGGTTGCCGCGCAGGCCGGCCTGGGCCAGCCCGGCGTCCAGGGTGGCCAGGTCGTGGCCGAGACGTTCACAGTCGAAGCCGGCATGGTGCATGCTCGGGCCCATGACCGCCAGCCAGCCGGCCAGGGGGTGGTCGTCGCACAGCGCCCGGTAGGTCGCCCAGTCGGGCATCGGCCAGGGACGGCCGCGACACAGCAGGTTCTGGCCGCGCCGGTCCTGGGGGTGGGTCTGTGACACCAGTCGGGTGAGCCGTTCGCGGGGATGGCGAGAGAGGGTGCCCAGCTGCAGTTCGGCCAGCACCAGCCAGGCGCCATCGTCCGGCGGCATCAGCAGGGTGACCAGCAGGCCCCGGTCGGCCATGGCATAGTGATGCATGGGGCGATAGCCGAGGTGGCTCAGGGTCGGGACCAGCTCGGCGGCCGAGAAGGGACTCTGGTTGAGGGTCAGCAGCGCCAGGTACTCCGCCGGGGCATCCGTGGGCCACAGGCGCAGGGCCCCCACATCCGGGTGCTGGTGGATGTAGTCGAGCCACAGCTGCTGGACAAACTCTTCCCGTTGCATCGTCCCTATCCCTCTGTCCTGATGCCCCTATCATAACGACGTTAGTATAGGTGCTGGCGAAGCAGAGCTTTCAACGCGGGGACGACGCTTGAAGGGCGCGGGAGCCGCCCGCAGGCGGTCCGGTGCAGGGCGGGTCAGCCGGTGGTGGCGGGGGCCAGCAGGGCTTGGTCGCGGACGTACTGATCGAACTCGGTGAAACCGCCCACATGGGACTGATCGACGAAGATCTGCGGTACCGTCGTGACCGGCTTGCCGATGGTCTTCTCCATATCGGCCTTGGTGATGCCCTCAGCCTGGATGTCCACGTAGCGGTGCCCCTGAATGGCCCCGGCACTTTCCAGCCGCTCGGCCAGCGCCTGGGCGCGGACGCAGAAGGGGCAGCCGGGGCGCCCGAAAATCACGACGAACATGGCGTTACTCCTAGCAAAAAGTGGCGCCATTCTGACTGATCGCAGCGCTCGGTGCCAATAGCGGCCTGCTAGCCGTGTCATTGTTGCGGGCTATCGGGTCAGCGGATATCCAGCTCGTTGGCATCGGCGGCGCGCAGTAGCTCGCCCAGCTCGGCATGAATCTCGGGGCCGGCGACCAGCAGGTTTTCGCCATAGAGGTCTTCGGGAATGCCCGTCGGGCAGGGGTAGAGGTGGCCGGTTTGGGCGCCGGCTTCCCGAGCGATCAGCCAGCCGGCGGCGAAGTCCCAGGGGGAAACGCTCTCGTAATAGGCATCGAGGCGGCCGCAAGCCACGTCACACAGGTCCAGCGCCGCGGAGCCGTTGCGACGCACGTCCTGGCAGTGGGTGAGCACCGCCATCAGCCGACGGATCAGGGGCGGGCGGCTGTCGCGACGATAGGGAAAGCCAGTGCCGACCAGGCAGCGTTGCAGGTCGGTGGTGCGGCTGGCATGAATCGGCTGATCGTTGCACCAGGCGCCTTGTCCCAGCAGGGCGCTGAAGGTCTCGCCGAGAAAGGGCGCGTGCACCACGCCCAGGCGGGTCTTGCCCTCGCTGAACCAGGCGATGGAGACGCCCACATGGTGCAGGCCGTGGGCGAAGTTGACGGTGCCGTCAATGGGATCGATCACCCAGAGGTCAGCGGCGCGGCTCAGCACCTCGCGATCCGGTGCGAGCTCTTCGCTCAGGCGTGTCTCGCCCGGCAGGCTGGCTTCCAGTCGGTCACCGATCAGGGTGTCGACTTCCAGGTCGACGTCGGTGACCAGCTCCTGGCCGTACTTGTAGCGTTGGCCGAAGACCTGGCGGTGACGGGCGTCGATGATGCACTCGCCGGCTTCCTTGGCAATCGAGACGGCCAGCTCGAGGCGCTGTTGCGGAGTCATGGGCATTCCTCGTCGCGGGGGGAACTGCCAGAATAGCAGTCGCGAGGCGGCCTTGCTGGAATGGGCCGCAGACCGTTTGTGAGCAACTCGAGGAGACCCCATGCAGGCCCTGAGCCCCGAGCAGTATGAACGGCTACGCGACCTTGCGTCGGCCTGGCAGCACCAGCAGGGGCGTCACTTGAAGGAGGCGCCGCACACCAACCCGCGGCTGGGCGTCGATGCGCTCTGCTTCCAGCGCTGGTCGTTCGAGGGCGGCGACGAGCACCTGGTCGGCGCCCTGGTGACGCCGCTGTCGCTGTCACTGGTGCTGGTGCCGGTCGATGCCGAGGTCGTAGCGCCTGCGCAGGGCGAGCGCCAGCTGTTCACGCTGCCCTCCGGCCGCTATGCGTTCCAGGCGGAACGGCTGGCATCGCCGCTGTGGCTGTGGCGCTGCGAGCTCATGGACGATCTCTCCGACCTGGCCTCGCGCCAGGAGGCGAGCCGTCTGGCCCAGCGACTGATGGACCGGGTGATGACGCCAGCGCCCGGGGAATGAAGCTGGTGTCGCCGCGGGGCTGGGCTTATGCTGGCCCTGTCGCGAGGGGCTGGACGAGGCCCTGAGCCATCGCTGAGCACGAGGAGGTGTCAATGACGAATGCAACGACTACCACGCCGCGGGTCGCCCTGGTAACCGGCACCGCCAGCGGGATCGGGGAGGCCGTGGTACGCCATTTCCGCGAGCTGGGCCATCAGGTGCTGGCGGTTGACTTCAATGAGCAGGCCCAGGAGAAGGCGGATGCCGTCGGAGCGGCCTTCTTTCGTGCCGACCTGACCGACGGCGAGGCCTGCAAGGCCGCCGTGGCCGAGGCGATCAAGCGCTTCGAGCGCGTGGATATCCTGGTCAACAACGCCGGCATCCAGCACGTGTCGCCCATCGAGGATTTCCCGGAGGCCAAGTGGCGCCAGATCCTCGACCTGATGCTCACCGCGCCGTTTCTGCTCAGCCAGGCCGCCTGGCCGTCGATGCGCGCGGGCGGCTGGGGACGCATCGTCAATATTGCCTCGGTGCATGCCCAGGTGGCGTCGCCCGGCAAGTCGGCCTACATCAGCGCCAAGCACGGCATGATCGGGCTCACCAAGACCGCCGCGCTGGAGGGTGGGCCCCAGGGCATCACCGCCAATGCCGTCTGCCCGGCCTACGTGAAGACACCGCTGGTGGACAACCAGATCGCCGACCAGGCCAAGCTGCACGGCATGGACGAGCAGGAGGTGGTCGAGCAGATCATGCTGAAGAACGCCGCCATCAAGCGTCTGATCGAGCCGCACGAGGTGGCCGAGCTGGTGGCCTATCTCGCCTCCGACGCCGCCGGCGCAGTGACCGGCTCGAGCTTCAATATCGACCTGGGCTGGACGGCGCAATAACACCCAGGCTTGCAGCGCCCGGCGTCACCGGGCTCAGTGCCGAACCGGGCGCTTCTGCAGCTTGCGCTGCAGGGTGCGCCGGTGCATGCCCAGGGCCCTGGCGGTGGCGGAGATATTGCCATCGTGTTCCTGCAGCACCTTCTGGATATGTTCCCAGGCGATGCGGTTGATCGAGGGCGGGTTGTCGGCGACCTCGGCATCCGGGTCGCCCTTCTCGCGGCCCAGGGCGATGAGGATCTCCTCGGCGTCGGCCGGCTTGCACAGGTAGTTGACGGCGCCGAGCTTGATCGCCTCGACGGCGGTGGCGATGCTCGAGTAGCCGGTGAGCACCACCACCCGGCAGTCGGGCAGCGCCGCCAGCAGCTCCGGCAGCAGCTTGAGACCTGAACTGTGCTCCAGCTTGAGGTCCAGGGTCGCCAGGCCTGGGCGGTGGCGGCGGGCCTGGGCCAGCGCCTGCTCGGCGTCATGAGCCACTAGCACCTCGTAACCGCGTCTGGCCATGGCACGCGACAGCACATGGCAGAACATCTCGTCGTCATCGATGATCAGCAGGCGTGAATCGGCATCTTGCATGGCATCCTCGTTGGTTGGGGTGGCTCAGGGCGCGCTGTGCGGCAGGGTCACTTCTGTCAGCGTACCCCCCTCCGGGTGATTATACAGGCTCACGCCGCCACCGAAGCGGTTGATGGTCGCGTGGGTCAGAAACAGGCCGATGCCCAGGCCCTTGCTCTTGGTGGAGACGAAGGTCTCACCGAGCTGATCGGCAATGGCCATGGCGACGCCCGGTCCGTGGTCGCGGATATCGATGGTCACCTCGTCGTCGTTCCAGTCGAGGTGAATGTTGATGTTATCGGGATTGGCGTCGGCGGCGTTGTTGAGCAGGTTGGTCAGGGCCTGTTCCAGGGTGGTGTCCACGGTCAGCCAGGGGGTGCTGCGCTTGCCGGCGATCTCCAGGCGATGACTGACGTCCGGGCGCAGGACCAGCCAGCGCTGCACCACGCTCTTCAGCCACTCTCGCGCGTCGTGGACCTCGGGCTCGGCCATGCGCCGGCGGTCGGCCTGCTCCACCAGATGGCGCAGCCGCGACTTGCAGAGGTCGACCTGCTGACGCAGCAGGTCGATATCCTTCTCGAGGGCCGGGTCGCCGCGGGCATCCTCACGCATCTCGCTGAGCAGCACCGCCATGGTCGACAGGGGCGTGCCCAGCTCATGGGCGGTACCGGCCGCCTGGGTCGCCACCGCCACCACCTGCTCGTTGCGCAGGGCGGCCTCGCGGGTGCGCGAGAGGGCCTGGTCGCGGTTGCGCAGCGCATGGGCCATCTTGTAGATGAAGAAGGTCACCAGCCCGGCCGACAGCCCGAAGTTGATCCACATGCCCAGGATATGCAGGTTGAACGGCTCGTCGCTGGGATGGGTCAGCTGGGGCACCGGGTGGTAGGTCACCATCAGTAGGGTATAGGAGGCCATGGCGGTGGCGGCGATCACCCAGGCATGTCGCCAGGGCAGGGTGGCGGCGGCGATGGTCACCGGGACCAGATAGTAGTTGATGAAGGGGTTGGTGGACCCCCCGGTGAAGTAGAACAGCAGCGTCAGGCCCAGTACGTCGGCGAGCAGGTGGAAGACGTATTCCGTATGGGTGACGACCCACTGCCGGCCGAGACGCCACCAGGTGAAGAGGTTGACCAGGCCCATGCCGACGATCACCCCGATCACCGCCGCCACCTGCAGCGCGAAGTCGAGCAGTTCCACCCCGACGACGATGGCCCCGAGAAAGCCGGTCCAGGTGATGCCGCGAACGATGGTCAGGCGGACCAGGTTGCGGCCGGGCGTCGACAGCGGCAGGGGCGGTGCGGCGGGCATATTGGCTCCGTTTCAGCGTGTGGGCGGTATCATAACCCGAGCTGACCGTGGGTCACGCGCTCGGCGCGGATTGTTGGAGCCTATCGACCAGCTGCCATACGCAATGTCTTGTCGATCTCCACGGCAGCGGCGCCGCCCGAGTGGCTAGCGGGTTGCCAGAGGCAGGCAAGGCTTGCTAAGAGCGACATCCACTTACGCCGCGCGGCCCACGCCGAAGGCATCGAAGGGCGGCTGTTTATCGCGCCCTACTATCCGTTGGGCGATCTGCGCAGCGTGACGGGGTAACCCCAGCAAGGGCGGTCCAGGCTCAGCGGGACACCGCCAGCAGGGGCTGCGATGCCGCGCTAGTTATTCTCGGCCAAGTCGCCGCTCGGCATATCGACGTCGCTGACACTGATGACAAGGGCCCCGGCGCCACCTACCCTGCAAACGCAACGTCGCTGCTCGAGCCATGAGACGCCATGGCTCACCGACAGCCCCATGGCTCGATGTCGAGCGAGGAGCGTTTCCATGTACCGGGTACGTCACTGGGTGGTGCGCCATGCCGGGGCCTTCGAGCGCCTGTATCGGCGCTTTGAACCGCTGCTGCGGCGGCTCGAGCCGCTATGCCGACGCCTTGGCTTTAAGCGACTGGAAGCCCCGGTCCGTGGCGTCGAAAAGGCGATCAAGGGGGCGCTGTTCGACTGCCGGATGTGCGGCCAGTGCGTGCTCAGCGACACGGGGATGGCGTGCCCCATGAACTGCCCCAAGCAGATGCGCAACGGCCCCTGCGGCGGGGTGCGCAGCGACGGCGGCTGCGAGGTGGTGCCGGAGATGAAGTGCGTCTGGTTAGAGGCCTGGGAAGGCAGCCGGCGAATGCACTATGGCGATCGCATCCAGGTGGTTCAGGCCCCGGTGGATCACCGCCTCATCGGCCGCTCCTCCTGGCTGGCCGTGATGCGTGAAGGGGACCCGTCGCCGAAGCCCGGAGCCTCCGGCGGCGAGGGCGGGCCATGAAGTTCGATGACGAGCCGGTCCCCGGCTACTCGCTGCCGATCCTGCCGGGGCATGCCTCTCCGGGGCGCCACCTCCGCACCAGCCCCGCGATACCGAAGACATCTCCTGAGCGCCGTCTTGCTCGCGTCTACACCGCACTCGTCGAAGCGGTGCTTCGGCCTGATAACTGTAGGGCATACAGCTGCCGGCCCTACAACTGGCGGCCCTGAAGGCTTAGAATGCGCGCAATCCTTCATTCACGCGCGGTGCCGGCTGGTCCGGTACCGCTCTGACGGCGACACAGACTTCATGTCGGAATCCTCCCTGGCCCGGGAAGTCGGGCTGCGACGCACCTTCGCGATCATCAGCCACCCCGATGCGGGCAAGACCACCATCACCGAGAAGATGCTGCTGTTTGGAAACGCCATCCAGCTGGCCGGCTCGGTGAAAAGCAAGCGCAACGACCGCCACGCCACCTCCGACTGGATGAAGATGGAGCAGGAGCGGGGCATCTCGGTGACCACCTCCGTGATGCAGTTTCCCTACGGCGGGCGCATCGTCAACCTCCTCGATACCCCGGGCCACGAGGACTTCTCCGAGGATACCTACCGCACCCTGACCGCGGTGGACTCGGCGCTGATGGTGATCGACGGCGCCAAGGGTGTCGAAGCGCGCACCATCAAGCTGATGGAGGTGTGTCGCCTGCGCACCACGCCGATCCTCACCTTTATCAACAAGATGGACCGCGATATCCGCGACCCCATCGAGGTGATGGACGAGGTGGAGACGGTGCTCAACATCCAGTGCGCGCCCATCACCTGGCCGATCGGCATGGGGCGCCACTTCAAGGGGGTCTACCACCTCTACAATGACGTGATTCATCTCTACACCCAGGGGCAGGGCAGCCGGATTCCCGATGATAAGCGCATCGAGGGGCTCGACAATCCCGAGGTGGACGCGGTGCTGGGCGAAGACGCCGCCGAGGAGCTGCGCATGGAGGTGGAGCTGGTGCGCGGCGCCTCCCATGAGTTCGATCTCGACGCCTACCGCCGCGGCGAGCTGACCCCGGTCTATTTCGGGACCGCCATGGGCAACTTCGGCGTGCGCGAGATGCTCGACGGCTTCGTCGAGTATGCGCCGCCGCCCCAGCCGCGGGAGACCGATACCCGCACCGTCGAGGCCACCGACGAGCGCTTCACCGGCTTCGTTTTCAAGATCCAGGCCAACATGGATCCCCGCCACCGCGACCGCATCGCCTTCCTGCGGGTCTGCTCGGGCAAGTACGAGAAGAACATGAAGATGCGCCATGTGCGCATCGGCAAGGATGTGAAGATCGCCGACGCCCTGACCTTCATGGCCTCAGACCGCTCCCACGTCGAGGAGGCCTGGCCGGGCGATATCATCGGCCTGCACAATCACGGCACCATCCAGATCGGCGACACCTTCACCCTGGGCGAGGACATGCGCTTCACCGGCATTCCCCACTTCGCCCCGGAGCTGTTCAAACGCGTGCAGTTGAAGGATCCGCTCAAGCTCAAGGCCCTGCAGAAGGGGCTCCAGCAGCTCTCCGAGGAGGGCGCGACCCAGCTGTTCATGCCGCTGGACAACAACGACCTGATCCTCGGTGCCGTGGGGACCCTGCAGTTCGACGTGGTGGCCCACCGCCTCAAGGAGGAGTACAAGGTCGACTGCGTCTACGAGCCGGTGAACGTCAATACCGCCCGCTGGATCTACTGCGACGATGCCAAGAAGCTCGACGAATTCAAACGCAAGGCCAGCGCCAACCTGGCCCTGGACGGCGGCGGCTACCTGACCTACATCGCCCCGACCCGGGTCAACCTGCAGATGACTCAGGAGCGCTGGCCGGAGATCCGCTTCGCCGCCACGCGGGAGCATTAAGGGCCGAGGGGCGAGGGGCGAGGGGCGAACAGGATAGTGCCAAGCTAAGCAGCGCCGGGGACAGCCCGAAGCGGAGGTCCGATGCCAGGGGTGAGGAGCACTGCTCCGAACGGGCTGGCCATGGATGGCCAGCACCGGCCCTGCAAGCGGAGCAGGACGCGAGAGCGCAGCAGGGCATCGGTAGCGTCCAGGGAGGGATTCACAGCGCCTCCGCGGAGGGCTGTTGACGGGATAGCTGCGACTCGAGGCCAGCAACAGAGGTATCGGCGATGCTGATCGACGCTCACTGCCATCTCGATTTCCCCGACTTCGACGCCGACCGCGAGGCGGTATTCGCCCGGGCCCACTCGGCGGGCGTGCGCCATTTCGTGGTGCCGGGGACCACCCGTGCGCGCTGGCCGGACGTGCTGGCGCTGGGGGAGCGCGACGACGTCAGCGTCTGCCTGGGGCTGCATCCCTATTTTATGGATTCGCACGTTGAGAGCGACCTGGACGCCCTGGCGCGGGCCCTTGAGGCGCATGCCGGTGGAGTGACCCCAAGGATCGTGGCGGTGGGCGAGTGCGGCATCGACGCCCGCTTCGAGGAGAGCCTGGAGGCCCAGTGGCGATATTTCGATGCTCAGCTGCGTCTGGCCAAGGCGCAGCGTCTGCCGGTGGTGATCCACTGCGTGCGCGCCAACGACCGGGTGGCCAAGCGGCTGCGACAGCTCGACCTGCCCGCCGGCGGGCTGATCCACGCCTTCGCCGGTTCACCCGAGCAGGCCAGTCGTTTCCTCGACCTGGGGTTCGTGGTGGGGCTGGGCGGGGCTGCGACCTTCGAGCGGGCCCAGCGGCTGCGTCGCACGGTGGTCGCGCTGCCCGACGACGGCTATGTGCTGGAGACCGACAGCCCCGACATGCCGCTCGCCGGCCACCAGGGCGAGCGCAATGAGCCCGCCCGGGTCGCCGAGGTGGCCCGGGCGGTGGCAGCGCTTCGCGGTCAGCCGGCGGAAGCGGTGGCGACGCAGAGTACCGCCACCGCCAGGCGGCTGTTTGGGCTGGCGCAGGCGCAGCCGTAGCGGCTGGATCCGGTCACCCCGTCGTTGCCAGCTGCTCCGGGTCCAGGCGCTCGATCGGGTAGGGCAGTTTCAGCCGCTTGAGCTGCTGGCCATCGACCTGGAGTGGCCCGGCATCTTCCTTCTGACTCACCACGGCGAGAATCTCGGGCTGGCCGTAGGCGTCGAGCTCCGCAGCGACCACTTCGCCCAGGGACTTGCCGTTGGCGTCGGTCACCGCTGCGCCCAGGGCCGGTAGGCTGTCGCCCTCCAGTTGCGCCCGCACCAGGCGCTTCTTGACCTGGCCGCGGAAGTGGGCACGTGCCACCACCTCCTGACCGGTGTAGCAGCCCTTCTTGAAGCTGATGCCGCCGAGCGCCTCCCAGTTGAGCATCTGCGGCAGCAGCGCATCCTGGTGATGGGGCGTCAGCCAGGCCAGGCCGACCTGGATATCGTGCAGGCACCAGACCGCATTGCCCACCGGCGCCGCCTGGGCGGTGAGCTGGCCGAAGGCCTCTGCCGCACGCTCGCTCGGCAGGCAGGCCAGCAGGCGCGGGCGGGTGCCAGGGTGTGCCAGCAGCTGAGTATCGCCCTGGCTGACCTGGTGCCAGACCGCCGGCGGCACGGCGTCGAAGCGCACCTCGCCGAGCGCCAGCGCCTCCCGGCCGATCAGCCCGATCAGTGCCAGATCCTCGCGAGCGCGCAGCTCGACCTTGTAGAAGGCGGCGAATTTCTTCAGGTGGGTAGCCAGCGGCTCGACCAGCCCGCGATGCATCAGCAGCCGGTAATGGTCCGGACCCACGCGCAGCAGCTGGGCATTGGCCAGCATGCGCCCCTTGGGGGTGCAGAAGCAGGTCAAGGGCGCGAAGTCGCCGTCGGCGAGGTCGACCTGGGCGCTGGTCTGCCCCTGCAGGAAGCGCGCGGCATCGGCACCGGTCACGTCGAGGATGCCCAGGTGGGCGAGGGGGGCGACCACGGTGCCTTCCAGGGCCTGTCGGGCCGGGTTGGTCTCCTCGGGCGGGGGCGGGAACTCGACGCGGTCGTCGCTTGTACGCCGCCCGCCCAGGGCGGCAATCCAGTCACTCATTCCGATGGCTCCAGCTGCTTCGTGTCGGGGAATCGTTATTCATGAAGGTTATGCGGGCGGCGGGCGGGGATTGCAAGCGGCTGCCGAGCTCCCGGCGCCCGTGCTAGACTCGCCCTTCCCAGGCTTGCCACATCAGGAGGCGCACATGGCCCAGCAGTCGCTCACCTTTCGGGGCGTCGAGAATGCCGATCAGGTCAATCGCATTACCACGGCGCTGATGATGCTCGATGGCGTCGAGAGCGTTGAGGTCGGCCGTCACGGCGCCGAGGTGGAAGGAAAGGTGCGCCGCGAGTCGCTGATCGAGGCGGTGAAGTCCCTGAAACTCGGAATCGAGGTGGAGTAGATGAGCATCCGGATCGTGACGGAGCATAACGGCCGCTATCGGCAGTGCGTGGACATCGAGGGGTTCGAGGATCTGTTTGTCGATGTGGACACGGCCTACGGCGGCGACGGCACGGCGCCTGACCCCCACGACTACTTCGACCTGTCGTTGGGCGCCTGCAAGGCGATCACCGCCCAGATGTATGCGCGGCGCAAGGAGTGGTCGCTCGACGGCGTGAGCGTCACGGTGAAACGCGATGAACGCGAAGAGGCAAAAGGCGTCTACCGTCTCGAGGTGAACATGACCTTTCACGGCATCAAGGACCCGGCCCAGCGCGAGCGGCTCGAACAGATCAGCCACAAGTGTCCGATTCACCGCCTGATGACCACCTCCACGGTAGAGATCACCACGCGCAGCGACCTGGGCTGAGCGCGCCGCCGCCAGCGCTCGCCGTCGGGTGACGTCGTCGATTCCCGTCCCCTGCCAGGAGCCTCCATGAGCAAGCCCTTTCGTCTGCAGTCGAACTTCCAGCCCGCCGGCGACCAGCCCGATGCCATCGCCGGGCTGGTCGGTGGGCTCGAGTCGGGCCTGGCCCACCAGACCCTGCTCGGGGTGACCGGCTCCGGCAAGACCTTCACCATGGCCAACGTGGTCGAGCGGCTGCAGCGCCCGACCATCGTCATGGCGCCCAACAAGACCCTGGCGGCCCAGCTCTACGGCGAGTTCAAGGCGTTCTTCCCCGACAACGCCGTGGAGTACTTCGTCTCCTACTACGACTACTACCAGCCCGAGGCCTACGTGCCCTCGTCGGACACCTTCATCGAGAAGGACGCTTCGATCAACGACCATATCGAGCAGATGCGCCTCTCCGCCACCAAGGCGCTGCTGGAGCGTCGCGATGCGCTGATCGTGGTGTCGGTGTCGGCGATCTACGGCCTGGGCGACCCCGACCAGTACCTGAAGATGCGCCTGCACTTCACCCGCGGCGAGCTGATCGATCAGCGCGCCTTCCTGCGCCGCCTGGCGGAGCTGCAGTACACCCGCAACGACATGGACTTCCGCCGCGGCACCTACCGGGTGCGCGGCGACGTCATCGATATCTACCCGGCGGACTCCGACGAGGAGGCCGTTCGGGTCGAACTGTTCGACGACGAGATCGACACCATCAGCCTCTTCGATCCGCTCACCGGCGAGGTGCGGGGCAAGGTGCCCCGCATGACCATCTATCCCAAGTCCCACTATGTGACGCCGCGGGAGACGATCCTCGGCGCCATCGACCACATCAAGGCGGAGCTAGTCGACCGCCTGGCCTGGCTGCGCCAGCACGAGCGGCTGGTGGAGGCCCAGCGCCTCGAACAGCGCACCCTCTACGACATAGAGATGATGCTGGAACTGGGCTACTGCAACGGCATCGAGAACTACTCGCGCTATCTGTCGGGGCGCAACCCGGGAGAGCCGCCGCCCACCTTCTTCGATTATCTTCCCGATGACGCCCTGCTGTTCATCGACGAGAGCCACGTCAGCGTTCCCCAGGTGGGGGGCATGTACAAGGGCGACCGGTCGCGCAAGGAGACCCTGGTGGAGTACGGCTTCCGGCTGCCTTCGGCGCTAGACAACCGCCCCATGACCTTTCAGGAGTGGGAGCGCATCTGCCCCCAGACCATCTTCGTCTCCGCCACCCCCGGCCCCTACGAGGCCGAGCATGCCGGCCAGGTGGTGGAGCAGGTGGTGCGTCCCACCGGCCTGCTGGACCCGGAGCTGGAGGTGCGCCCGGCGAGCACCCAGGTGGACGATCTGCTCTCCGAGATTCGCCTGCGGGCCGATGTCGGCGAGCGGGTGCTGGTGACGACGCTCACCAAGCGCATGGCCGAGGATCTTACCGAATACATGGACGAGCACGACGTACGGGTGCGCTACCTGCACTCGGACATCGACACCGTGGAGCGGGTCGAGATCATCCGCGACCTGCGCCTGGGCAAGTTCGATGTCCTGGTGGGCATCAACCTGCTGCGCGAGGGGCTCGATATCCCCGAGGTCTCCCTGGTGGCGATCCTCGACGCCGACAAGGAGGGGTTCCTGCGCAACGAGCGCTCGCTGATCCAGACCATGGGCCGCGCGGCCCGCAATGCCCACGGCAAGGCGATTCTCTACGGCGACCGGGTCACCGACTCCATGCGCCGCGCCATGGAGGAGACCGAGCGGCGGCGCGCCAAGCAGATCGCCCACAACGAGCGCCACGGCATCACCCCGACCACCGTGACCCGTTCGGTGGCCGATATCCTCGAGGCCGCCCAGGCGCCGGGGAAGAAGGGCAGCCGCCGCAAGTCCGAGCGCAAGGTGGCCGAGGCAAGCGCCGTCTACGACCCCGCCTCGCTGTCGCCTGCCGATCTGCTCAAGGAGGTATCGCGGGTCGAGGATGCCATGTTCGAGGCGGCCCAGAACCTGGAGTTCGAGGAGGCCGCGCGCCTCCGCGACCGGCTGCATGAGCTCAAGGAGCGTCAGCTGGCGCTGGGGTGATCGCAGTCTCGGTGGTCAGCGGATGTTTTGTTCGGCTCCTGGATCAAGGCCATCGAGCCCGGCCGCACCGCTCGGGGCTGATCCGCTGACCGGCCGCCGGGGAGGCGCTGTGAACCCCTCCCTGGGCGCTACATTCGACATCCCTGTCGAATGACCTCCCCTTCGGCCGGTCAGCGGCGCCCCTCGCTACGAGCCACCGCATCGGTCTTGGCCTCGGTGCCGTTCACTCGTCTAAGGAGAGAGGCGTCATGCCTGAAGGCCCTGAAATTCGCCGTGCCGCCGATCGGGTTCATGAGCAGCTGGCCGGCCGTCGCCTGGAGCACGTCTGGTTCGCCTTCCCCGAACTGGCGCCCGAGGCCGACTCCCTGGTGGGGCGGCGAGTCTCAGCGGTGGACAGCTGGGGCAAGGCGCTGCTGACCCGCTTCGATGATGGGCGCGTGCTCTACTCCCACAACCAGCTCTACGGTGTCTGGAAGCTCCACGACGCCGAGCGCGAGCCCGATACCGAGCGCTCGCTGCGGGTCCGGCTGATGGCCGAGGGCAGGGCGGCCAGCCTCTACAGCGCCTCGGACGTGTCGCTGTGGGAGGAGGGCAGCCTGGGTAGGCACCCTTTCCTGGCCCGGCTGGGCCCCGATCTGCTCACCCACGGCGTGACGGTGGAGCAGGCCGCCGCGCGCCTTCAGTCGGCGCCGTTTCGCCGCCGCGGCCTGGGCGGACTGCTGCTCGATCAGCGGCTGTTCGCCGGTGTCGGCAACTACTTGCGTTCGGAGATCCTCTACTTTGCCGGGCTGTCCCACAAGGTTCGCCCCGAGGCGCTGTCGCAGCCGGAACTGGTGCGGCTGGCGCGAGCGGTGCTGGAGGTGACCCATCAGGCCTACACGCAGGCGGGGGTGACCAATCGCGACGACTGGGCGAAGGCCGAGCGGTCGCGCGGGGCCGGTTTTCGGCGCTGGCGCTTTGCCGTCTTCGAGCGCGATGGCCTGCCGTGCCACGCCTGTGGGGCCGCCATCGAGCGGCTGATGGTCGCCTCGCGTCGCCTGTATCGCTGTCCCGCCTGCCAGCCCGATCCGTAGTCGCCGGGTCACGGCGAGCTCCGCGAGAATCGTGAGGCGAAATTTATACCGTTATCTTGTCTTGTGGCCAGCGGGTTCTACGACCTTGGCGGCAATCCGCTGCCGGCAAGGAGTTGTTAGGGTATAATCCGCCCCCGTTCGAGCCCGCCGCTTCGCGCCGCGAATCCAGAAGCGGGCATGCCGACCATGCCGAGGAGTGCCTTGCCCATGACCGTGATCCGCCAGGACGATCTGATCGACAGCGTCGCCGATGCGCTGCAGTACATCTCCTACTACCATCCCAAGGACTTCATCGACGCCATGGCGGCGGCCTATGAACGCGAGGAGAACCCCGCGGCCAAGGACGCCATCGCCCAGATCCTGATCAATTCGCGGATGTGCGCCCTAGGCCATCGCCCGATCTGTCAGGACACCGGCATCGTCACGGTGTTCGTGCATGTGGGCATGAACGTGCGCTGGGACGCCGAGATGAGCCTCGACGACATGATCAACGAAGGGGTGCGCCGCGCCTACCAGCTGCCCGACAACGTGCTGCGTGCCTCGGTGCTGGCCGACCCGGACGGCGCCCGCAAGAATACCGGCGACAACACCCCGGCGATCATCCACCACAAGATCGTGCCCGGCGACAGCGTCGAGGTGCACGTGGCGGCCAAGGGCGGCGGCAGCGAGGCCAAGTCCAAGTTCGCCATGCTCAATCCCTCCGACAACGTTGTCGATTGGGTGATGGAACAGCTGCCCAAGATGGGCGCCGGCTGGTGCCCACCCGGCATGCTGGGCATCGGCATCGGCGGCACTGCCGAGAAGGCCATGGAGATCGCCAAGGAGGCGCTGCTCGATCCCATCGACATCCAGGAGCTGCAGGCCCGCGGCCCCTCCAACCGCGCCGAAGAGCTGCGCCTGGAGCTGTTCGACAAGGTGAACAAGAGCGGCATTGGCGCCCAGGGCCTGGGTGGCCTGACAACGGTGCTCGATATCAAGGTCAAGGACTACCCGACCCACGCCGCCAACAAGCCGGTGGCGATCATCCCCAACTGCGCCGCCACCCGCCACGCCCACTTCACCCTGGATGGCTCCGGCCCCGCCGCGCTGCCGGCCCCGAAACTCGAGGACTGGCCTGAGATCACCCGCGAGGCGGGGGACAACGTCAAGCGCGTCGACCTCGACAGCGTGACGCCGGAAGAAGTGCAGACCTGGCAGCCCGGCGACACCCTGCTGCTCAACGGCAAGCTGCTCACCGGCCGCGACGCCGCCCACAAGCGGATGGTGGACATGATCGCCAAGGGCGAGCCGCTGCCCGTCGACATGAAGGGGCGCTTCATCTACTACGTGGGTCCGGTGGACCCGGTGGGCGACGAGGTGGTCGGCCCGGCCGGTCCCACCACCGCCACCCGCATGGACAAGTTCACCCGTACCATGCTGGAAGAGACCGGCCTGCTGGGCATGGTCGGCAAGGCCGAGCGCGGCCCGGCCGCCATCGAGGCGATCCGCGACAACAAGGCCGTCTACCTGATGGCGGTGGGCGGTTCCGCCTACCTGGTCGCCCAGGCGATCAAGAAGTCGCGGGTGGTGGGCTTCGAGGACCTGGGCATGGAGGCCATCTACGAGTTCGAGGTGGAGGACATGCCGGTCACCGTGGCGGTGGACAGCCAGGGTACCTCGGTGCATCAGACCGGCCCGGCCAAGTGGAAGGAGATCATCGCCGAGCGCGCCTGATCGCGTCTATCGCTTCTGGCGGTGACGCTCGAGGCTGATCCGGCGACAGCTCTACGAGGGGGCGCTGTGAACCCCTCCTGGGGCGCTACCGATGCCATCCCTGGCATCGGACCCCCTCTTTGAGCTGTCTCCGGCGCCTCTCGCTATAAGCCGTTGTGGCCATGCGACCTCTCGGCCCCGCCATCTGGCGGGGCCGCAGCCGTTTGGGGTATGATGTAGAACGCTGTTTTTTCAGGGAGAGAGCATGACCTCCTGGCTGTTCGGCCTGGTAATTCCCCTGGTTCATCTGCTGGGGTTCGTGTCGGCGGGATTGGCGCTGATGTCGAGCCGTACCTCCCAGGGCGCCGTGGCCTGGATCATCTCCCTGGTGACCTTGCCCTACCTGGCGGTGCCGGCCTACTGGATCTTCGGGCGGCCGCGCTTCTACGGCTACGTCTCCGCCCGCGGTGAGCGCGATACCGTGCTGCGCCGGGTCCTGGCGCGCTACCGGGTACTGATCGAACCCTACCTGGCGGATGCCCGCGACCCGGATATCCGCGCCGTGGAGCAACTGGCCATGATGCCGCTGACCAGCGGCAACCGGGCCGAGCTGCTGATCGACGGCCGGGCGACCTTCGACAGTATCTTCGCCGGCATCGACGCCGCCGAGGACTACGTGCTGGTGCAGTTCTTCATCGTGCGCAACGATGCCCTGGGCATGCGGCTCAAGGAGCATCTGCAGGCCGCCGCCGAGCGCGGCGTGCGGGTCTATTTCCTGTTCGATGAGGTGGGCAGTCGCAAGCTGCCCGAAGGCTACCTGCGTGAACTGACCGATGTCGGTATCGAAGTCACCGCCTTCCGCTCATCCCGCGGCTTCAAGCATCGCTTTCAGCTCAACTTTCGTAACCACCGCAAGGTGCTGGTGGTGGACGGGCGCGAGGGCTGGCTGGGCGGGTTCAACGTCGGGGTCGAGTACCTCGGTCAGCACCCCCGTCACGGTCCTTGGCGGGACACTCACTTGAAGCTTACCGGCCCCAGCGTGCTGGGGCTCCAGGAGGCGTTCTGGGAGGACTGGCACTGGGCGACGGGCGAGGTGATCTGGCTGTGCTGGGAGCCCCAGACCACCTGCGTGGAATGCCAGAACGTGGTGATCGTGCCCTCCGGCCCGGCGGATCGTCAGGAGACCGCCAGCCTGCTGGTACAGCACGCCATTCATAGCGCCCACGAGCGGCTGTGGGTGACCAGCCCCTATTTCGTGCCGGATCAGGGCGTACAGGATGCGCTGCGGCTAGCCGCCATGCGCGGCGTCGACGTGCGCATCATGATTCCCGAGCACCCGGATCACCTGCTGGTGTATCTGTCGGCCTTCTCGTTCCTGCCCGACATGGTGCGGGCCGGGGTCAAGGTGTATCGCTACCAGCCCGGCTTCTTGCACCAGAAGGTGATACTGATCGACGACAGTGCAGCCAGCGTCGGCACCGTGAACCTGGACAATCGCTCCTTCAGGCTCAACTTCGAGATCACCGCCTTCATTCCGGACCGGCGCTTCGCCGCCGAGGTACGGCTGATGCTCGAGCGCGACTTCGCCGCCTGCCGGCGAATCGGCTATGACGAACTGCAGAATCGACCGCTGTGGCGCAAGCTGATCTCCCGGGCGGCCTACCTGACCTCGCCGATCCAGTAGCCGCTTGGGTTCGACTCGTCGCTGGGGTACATTAGGGCCTGCCAAATCGGCCGTTTCGCAGCGCGGAGCCGCCTGCGCCACCTAGAATCAACGCCTGTCATCGGGAGCCGCGGTGAACCTCGAGACCAAATGGCTGGAAGACTTCGTTGCCCTGTCCAATACACGCAGCTTTTCGGCCTCCGCCCGCCAGCGGCATGTCACCCAGCCGGCCTTCAGTCGCCGCATCCGCTCGCTGGAGCAGGCGGTAGGGGTGACCCTGGTGGATCGTTCCACCACGCCGATCAATCTGACCCCGGAAGGGCAGCTGTTCCTGATCACCGCGCGCAACCTGGTGGAACAGCTCAACGAATGCCTGGGTCATCTACGCGGCGTTTCCATGGCCCGCGAAGCTCTCGATATCGTCGCTGCCCACTCCCTGGCGCTGAGCTTCTATCCCCAGTGGATCTCGCGACTCCAGGAAGGGCTGGGGGAGCTGCCGACCCGCCTGGTGGCGATGAACGTCGGCGAGGCGATCCATGTGCTGCGCGAGGGCAACTGCGACCTGATGCTCGCCTACCATGACCAGCACGCGACCATGCAGCTCGACGCCGAGGTGTTTCCCTCCTTCTCCATCGGCCAGGTCAAGATGCTGCCGGTGAGCCTGGCGGACGACGCGGGGCGGCCCCGCTTCAGCCTCGACAGCCAGGAGCCGATTCCCTACCTCGCCTATACCCAGGGCGCCTTCCTGGGGCGCAGCGTGCGCATGGTGCTCAAGAACGACCCGCTGCGGCTGCAGCTGCGCACCGTCTACGAGACCGCCATGGCCGAGGGGCTCAAGGGCATGGTGCTGCAGGGGGTGGGGCTGGCCTGGATTCCCGACTTCTGCATTCGCGAGGATCTCAACAGCGGCCGGCTGGTGCGGGCCGGCAGCGAGAAGTGGGACGTGCCGCTGGAGATTCGCCTCTATCGCTGTTCGCTGGTCCACAAGCCGGGCGTGGAGAAACTGTGGCGGCAGATGCAGAAACTTCCCCGCGACTTCCTCCAAGCTTAGAAAAGCACTCCACGAATGGCTGCGCCGCCCAATCACTGCGTTACGCGGTGCTCGGAGGCGTCACATATACCCCATATGCTCCACCTCCTGCGCTCCGGGCGCCTTGTGCTTGGGCCGCTCGCCGATCCGTGAAGCACTTTTAGGCCCCGCCGAAATCCGCTGGCAGGCCAAGAAAGTTCTGGATGATGAAGAAGTGGTCCTCGAACAGGCTTTCGGGCTCCAGCTCTGCCAGGGGGACCCAGCGGGCGTGGTCGCCGCCCTTGACCGGCTTGAGCCGGGGCAGCTGCTGTTCGGGGCGCAGCGCAAAATAGAAGGCCTCGGCCAGGGTGCGGCCGCGCCAGCTGCGATGCGGTTCGTCGAACAGCCGTTGGCCGCGCAACGACCCCTTCAGCACCGGCTCCGGCACCTTGAGGCGCACTCGCTCGCGCAGCTCGCGCAGGCAGGCGTCGAGCAGCCGCTCATGGGGGTTGATGAAGCCTCCGGGAAGCGCCAGCAGGCCCTTGCCGGGGGCCGACGTGCGCCGCACCAGCAGCACATGACCCGACTGGACGACCACCGCATTGACGGTCACGAAGATGGGCGGGTAGGGCGCCTGGGCCCACGCCTGGCGGTACTGCTCGAGCAGTTGCTGCTCCTCCAGCAGCTGGCGGTGGGCCTCCCCTTCGATGAACTGACGTAGGGCGCTGCAGACGCCGGGCGGCAGGTCGTGGGTGGCACCGGTGCTCAGGTAATCGGCGGCCGATGAGGCCGAGCGAAACAGCCGCTCGCGAATCTGGCTGGCGGAAATCCCTTCGACCAGCGGGACGCTCGTCGACTCCCACTGTGGGAACAGCGACAGATAGTAGCTCGACTGACCGCGGCTGGCGCCGATCAGGCCGATGCGCGGCAGTCGGGCATGGTGGTGGCCGGCAATGTCGCGCACCTTGCGCTGCACGTCGCGTACCCAGACGTCGTCGTTGTAGAGGGCATCGAGCAACGGCACGATCGCCAGGCGCGCATTGTCCTCCTCGTCGAAGCAGCCGCGCAGCATCGCCTGGCGTTCATCGAAGCGCCAGGGGTTGCGCAGGGAGCGTGCCTGCCAGGCGGAGCCGACCAGCACGATGACCTGCCGGGCATGGCGCAACGCCTCGTTGATGACCGCCAGGTGCCCGAGGTGGGGTGGCTGAAAACGGCCGATGAAGACCAGACAGTCGAAATCGGGCGTAGGAGGGGGCATCGGCGGATCCTTCGCTGGCGGCTCGGGGCGCCCATTATGGGCGGGGCCCTGCGGCGCTGCAATCCAGAAGCCAGTTGAACTTAACGCTGACCTACGTTGACATCCGGGCTTCCGGCCAATGTCATCGATCTGATTCATTATCAGCGGACTTTTCGCCTTATCGGATCGATAAACCTGTCTCGCAATCCGGCTTTCTCGCGACGAACGGTCAGATCCGACAGACTCCCAGGGGGCAGCATGTCATGTCGGAATCGCATATGCTGAGGCAGGACGCTCAAGGAACAGGGAGGTGAGGTGAGAGCGAGCGGATGGCAGTTCTGGTGGCAGGTCACGCATAGCGCCGTGAAAGTGTGGTTGGAGCGTAACGCCTTCAGCTACGCCGGCTCACTGGCGTTCTATACGCTATTCTCGCTGGCCCCCACCATCATCATCGCGGTGACGGTGATCGGCGTGGTGCTGGGTGAAGATGCGGCCCAGGGACAGATCGTCGCCCAGCTGCAGGGCACCCTGGGTACCGAGGCGGCGCACGCCATCGAGCAGACCGTGGCCGCTTCGCGGATCGAGGAGAGCGGCCTGCTGCCGACGCTGCTCGGCGTCGGTGCGCTGTTGGTGGGGGCCACCACGGTCTTCGCCCAGATGCAGTTCTCGCTCAATACCCTCTGGGGGGTGACCGCCAAGCCCAGCACCAACAGCCTGCTGGTATTTCTCAAGAACCGGCTGCTCTCCCTGGCGGTGGTGTTGGCGATCGGCTTCATTCTGCTGGTGTCGCTGGTGCTCGGGGTGATGGTGCGCGCCATGCTGCGCGCCGGGGATAACCTGGTGCCCTTCATCGGCCTGCTGGGCACCGGCGCCGAGTTCCTGATCTCCCTGCTCATGGTGACGCTGCTGTTCGCCACCATCTTCAAGGTGCTGCCCGACGTGGTGTTGAGTTGGAGAGATGTCCTGGTGGGGGCCGTGGTAACGGCGCTGCTGTTCTCCGTGGGGCGCAGCGTGATCGCCGCCTATCTGGCCTACACGGCCACGGCGTCGGCCTACGGGGCCGCCGGCTCGGTAGTGATGGTGCTGCTGTGGGTCTACTACAGCTCGCTGATCCTGCTGTTCGGCGCCGCCTTCACCCGTAGTCACCTGCTGGCCCGGGGGCGAAAGATCGTGCCTCGCAGCACCGCGGTGGTCGTCCGGCGCGAACTGCTGGACAAATGAGGGCTTCGGGCGGCTGGCGCCGCCCGAAGCGTCGGCCGCTGGATCAGCCGTCGAGGCGTTCGCGTGCCAACTGGTCGGCGATCACCGCGGGGCTGGTCTGCTCGGCGATGGCGCGCACGAAGATCTCGTCCAGGGTGTCAGCGATACGCTCCACATGGGCCATCACGGCGTCGCGCGCGTAGTCGCCGCGGCGCTGCCACTCCACCTCGATGACCCCTCCCGCGTTGGCGACATAGTCCGGGGCATAAAGGATGCCGCGGGCATGCAGCTGCTCGGCGACGGCGGGGGTGGCCAGCTGGTTGTTGGCCGCCCCGCAGACCACGCTGGCCTTCAGCCGGTCGACGACGGCGGGGGTGAGGACCGCGCCCATGGCGCAGGGGGCAAAGACGTCAACGTCGGCATCGAAGATCGCCTCCGGCGCGCAGGTCTCGGCGCCGAGCTCCTCGGCCAGCGCCCCGAGGGCATCACGGTTGATGTCGGTCAGCACCAGCTGGGCGCCGGCGGCATGCAGCTGGCGGGCCAGGTATTCGCCGACGTGACCGACCCCCTGCACGGCGACCCGGAGGCCCTGCAGGTGCTCGCGCTTCAGGCCGTGGCGGACGGCGCTGTTCAGGGCGCAGAAGACGCCGTGGGCGGTATAGGGAGAGGGGTCCCCGGACTCGCCGGGACGACGCCCCAGGCCGCTGACGTGGTCGGTGGCTTCGTGGATGATGCGCATGTCCGCTTCGCTGGTGCCGGAATCCTCGGCGGTGATATAGCGCCCCCCCAGGGAGTCGACCAGGCGGCCCATGGCGCGCAGCAGCTCGGGGGTCTTGTCGCGGCGCGGGTCGGCGATGATCACCGCCTTGCCGCCGCCCAGCGGCAGGTCGGCCAGGGCCGACTTGTAGGTCATGCCGCGGGAGAGCCGCAGCACGTCGGTGAGGGCGTCGGCTTCGCTGGCGTAGGGGAATATGCGCAGGCCGCCCAGCGAGGGGCCGCGTCGGGTATCGTGAATGGCGATGATGGCGCGCAGGCCGCTCGCTTCGTCGCTGCCGAAGACGATCTGCTGATGGTGATCGAATTCGGGGTGGTCAAAGACCGGCATGACGTGTCTCCCTTGTGAGGACGCTTGTTGTTGTGCCCGATCAGGGCGTTGGTGGGCGGCCGTTGCTTGTGGCGGTGGCGCGCCCTAGTGTTCAGGTTAGAGCATTCCGCACGTCGCGGGAACCCTGGGCGAGGCGGCACGCAGAAACCGAACCGGGATGGATGACCAGTGGAGGAAGTGCAATGAGCAAACGCTGCGTGAAGGCATTGGTGGCGGGCAAGGTGCAGGGCGTCTGGTATCGCCGGGCGGTACAGGAGCAGGCCCTACAGCGCGGTGTCACCGGGCATGCCAAGAATCTGCCCGACGGCAGCGTGGAGGTGCTGCTGTGCGGCGAGGGTGAGGCGGTCAATCAGGTGGCGGCCTGGCTCTGGCAGGGGCCGCCCAATGCCCGGGTCACCCATGTGGAGCTCGAGTCGATCGAGCCTCGGGACCCGGACAACTTCTTGACGCTGTAGCATGCCGTAGGCGACACCCTCGGTTAGCCGAGGGTGTCGGCGATCCACTCCACCACGGCGGGGCCATCCGTCTCGAGGCAGACCTCCACCAGCGGCGTGCGCGACCAGCGCGGCTCGATGAAGGCGCGCCCTTCAGGCGCAAAGAGGGTCTGTCCCTCGGCGTCTCCGTGGGTTGTCACCGTGAGGTGCCCCGGGGCGGTAGTGAAGAGGTCGGGACGCAGCAGCCAGGCCAGGGCGCAGCTGTCGTGGGGGCAGCAGCCGTCGATGCCCAGGAAGTCGCGATAGAAGTCCCGGTAGAAGGCATAGCTGCCCGCCAGCACCTCGCCGAGCGCACCCTGGCCGGCGGCAATGCGTGCCATGTGCGCAGGGCCGAGCACGCAGCGGTGGGTGACATCCAGGCCCACCAGAGTCAGCGGCCAGCCGGCGGTGAGCACGCGCGCCGCAGCGTGCGGGTCGTTGAACATATTGGCCTCGGCCACCGGCGTCACGTTGCCCCCTTCACGGATCGAACCGCCCATCACCACCACCCGCTTGACCTTGTCGACCAGCTGCGGGTCGAGCTGCAGCGCCGCGGCCAGGTTGCCCACCGGCCCGACACTGACCAGGGTTATCTCCCCGGGCCTGGCGTTGACGGTGTCGACGATGAACTGGGGCGCGCTGCGCGGCTCGGGCGAGCCGCTGACCGCCGGCAGCGGGATATCGCCGAGTCCGTTGGCGCCATGAATATGGGCCGGCGCCGGGTGTCGGGGCTTGACCATGGGGGCGGCGGCGCCCTGGGCTACCGGCACAGTGCGTTCGGCTAGTTGACACAGCAGCAGGGCGTTACGGGTGGCGGTTTCCACGTCGACGTTGCCGTAGGTGGTGGTCAGGCCCAGCAGCTCGATCTCCGGGTGGCGAAGGGCGATGGCGATGGCCTGGGCGTCATCCACGCCGGGGTCGGTATCGAAGATAATCGGGTGAGGCACGTTGGCTCCTTGTGGGGGTGTTCCAGTGGATAGGGCTCAGGCCGGCAGGCCGTCGCGTAGAGCGCGGTCGACCGCTTCGCTCGCCGGGATGCTCTCGGCGGCGCCGGGCTGCTGCACGCCGAGAGCGGCGGCCATGGCGGCGCGCTCCAGGCAGGCCGGCACGGAAGCGCCGGTCTGCAGGGTGGCCAGGAAGTAGCCGATAAAAGTATCGCCGGCACCGGTGGTGTCGACGGGCCGTACCGGGATGGCCGGCTGATAGAAGCGCTCCTCGTCGTGTTGGTACCAGGCGCCTTCCCCGCCCAGGGTCAATACCGTGGCGGTCTCGGGTAGCCGCTGCGCAAGTGTTGTCAGCAGTGACTGGGCATCGGTTGCCTCATCGACTTCGGCCAGTCGAGCGGCTTCACCGCGATTGACGAAGAGCAGTCGACAGGCGTCAAGTGGCAGCGTCTGGACGGCATCGGTCATCGGCGCCGGGTTGAAGGCGATGTTGAGCCCGCGGGAGCGAGCGTGCTCCATGAGTTCGGGCAGCCCATTGCACTCATTCTGGGCCAGCAGCCACTCGCCGGGGCGGGCCGTCTCGATGAGCTGGGCGAGGGTGGCGGTCTTAAAGCCATGGTTGGCGCCGGGATGGAGGATGATGGCATTCTCACCGCGATCATCGACCTGAATGATGGCGTGGCCGCTGGGTTCGTCGACCAGTTCGAGGCGGGAGACATCGACGCCGGCCCGGGAGAGGGTCTCCTTTGCCCAGCCGTCCTGTCGGCCGAGTCGTCCCCAGTGGGTCACGCGGCCACCCGCCAGCGCCATGGCCAGCGACTGGTTGGCGCCCTTGCCCCCCAGCCCCACACGGTAGGTGCGGCTGGTGAGGGTCTCGCCGGGGTGCACCAGATGGGGCACCCGATAGAAGTGGTCGAGGTTGATGGACCCGAAGTTGTAGAGCATGGTCGGCCCTGTGGCGGCTTCAAGAGAGTGTCCTGAGTATCGAAGCGCAGCCCGTGGGCTGCAACCTTGCCGCGCCTTTGCTACGCCTTTATACCGTTATCTTGCATCTATAACCCCTTACAACAGTGGAATGCTCGCAATCAGGTGAGGATCAAGCCTGGTGCCAGCGACGTAAATTCTCCGCGGTAAGGTCAACGATACGCTGACGCGCTTCCGGGCTGATCCAGGCGTTGTGCGGGGTGACGACCAGGTTCAATTTCTCGTTCAGCGCGTCCAGCAGGGGATGCCCTTCACGGGGTGGCTCCACGGGCAGCACGTCGACGCCGAGACCACCGAGGCGACCCTCGCGCAGGGCGGCCAGGGCCGCCACTTCGTCGATGATGCCGCCGCGGGCGCAGTTGATCAGCAGGGCGCCGGGCTTGACGCTGGCCAGCAGGGCGGCATCGACCAGGTGGCGAGTGGCATCGCTCAGCGGGCAGTGCAGGCTGATGACATCCGCCTGCGGCGCCAGCGCCGCGAGGGAAGGGCGGCTGTCGTTAGCTTCGTTACCGGGCCGCGCGGCGAAGGTCACCGCCATGCCGAAGGCTTCGGCCAGGTCAGCCACCCGAGAGCCCAGCTCGCCCTGGCCGACGATCACCAGCTGTTTGCCCTCGAGCTGCAGGGTGGGGTGATCCATCAGGCAAAAGAAGGGGCTCTCCCCCCAGCGCCCCTCGGCCACGTCCCGCTGATAGCGGGGCAGGCGGTTGGCCAGTGCCAGCATCAGCATCAGGGTGTGCTGGGCGACGCTGGCGGTGCCGTAGGCGGTGACGTTGCGCACCTCGATGCCGAGTCTCTCGGCGGCCGCCATGTCGATATTGTTGGTCCCCGTCGCGAGAACGCAGATGAGCCGCAGCTCCGGAAGTGCTTCCAGGATAGCGGCATCCATCACCACCTTGTTGACGATGGCGACCTCGGCATCGGCAAGCCGCTCGGGCAGCTTGGCGGCGGGGCTGTGGGCATGCACCTCCAGCCGTTCCACGCAGTCGCGAAGGGGCGAGAGGTCAATCTGGGTGCCTAGGCTGGCGGCGTCGAGAATCACGGCTTTCATGAGGAGATTCCTTTTGGCTTGACGGTGCGCCGGGCTGGGACAGGTCGTGCCGGGCAGGTATAATACGTGGCTTTTGCGGCAGGCTTGGATTTCGCGTCGGCCGGCCCTATATCGCTGCGGGTAACGCGCCGTCGAATTCAGGAGAGAGTTGAACCATGCCCATCTACGAGTATCAGTGCAAGGCCTGCGGCCATCGTCTGGAAAAACTGCAGAAGATCAGCGCCGCCCCCCTGACCGACTGTCCCGCCTGCCAGGCCAGTGAGCTTCAACGACTGGTCTCGGCGGCGGGGTTCCGCCTGGCCGGCGGTGGCTGGTACGAGACCGACTTCAAGTCCGGCAGCAAGAAGAATCTTGCCGGCGACTCTTCAGGCGATACCAAGCCCGCCGCCAAGGACACCAAGACGTCCTCCAAGAAAGATGGCGCGGCGGCCTGAGGGCCGCCCGCTGTTCCACCCTTCGATCAACGCAACAGTACAGGATACGACATGCGCAGCCATTATTGCGGCCAGCTGAACGAGACCCTGGTGGACCAGACGGTCACCCTGTGCGGCTGGGTACACCGTCGCCGTGACCATGGTGGGGTGATCTTCCTCGATATGCGCGATCGCGATGGCGTTGCCCAGGTCGTGGTCGACCCCGATACCGCCGAGGCCTTCGCCAATGCCGACCGTGCCCGCAGCGAGTACGTGCTGCGCATCCAGGGCCGCGTGCGGCTGCGCCCGGAAGGCACCCAGAACCCCAACATGCCCACCGGCCTGATCGAGGTGCTGGCCAAGGAGGTGGAGGTCCTCAATACCGCCGCCACGCCGCCGTTCCAGCTCGACGAGCACGGCAAGGTGGGCGAGGAAGTGCGGCTCAAGTACCGCTATATCGACCTGCGCCGCCCCGAGATGATCGACAAGCTGCGCCTGCGCTCGCGGATCTCCCACAGCGTGCGCGCCTTCCTCGAGGGGCAGGGGTTCCTGGACATCGAGACCCCGGTGCTGACCCGGGCCACACCCGAAGGTGCCCGCGACTACCTGGTGCCGAGCCGTACCCACGCCGGCAGCTTCTTCGCCCTGCCGCAGTCGCCCCAGCTGTTCAAGCAGCTGCTGATGGTGGCCGGCTTCGACCGCTACTACCAGATCGCCAAGTGCTTCCGCGACGAGGACCTGCGCGCCGACCGGCAGCCCGAATTCACCCAGATCGATCTCGAGGCCTCTTTCGTCTCCGAGGACGACATCATGGGCGTCTCCGAGGCGATGATTCGCCAGCTGTTCCGGGAAGTGCTCCAGGTGGAGCTGCCCGAGTTTCCGCGCATGGCCTACGCGGAGGCCATGGCCCGCTTCGGCTCCGACAAGCCGGACCTGCGCATTCCGCTGGAGCTGACCGACGTCGACGACCTGATGTCCCAGGTGGACTTCAAGGTGTTCTCCGGCCCGGCCAGCGCCGAGGATGGTCGCGTGGCCGCGCTGCGCGTGCCGGGCGGGGCCAAGCTCTCGCGCAAGGAGATCGACGCCTACACCAAGTTCGTCGGCATCTACGGTGCCAAGGGCCTGGCCTGGATCAAGGTCAACGAGCGGGCCAAGGGGCTCGAGGGGCTGCAGTCGCCCATCGTCAAGTTCATGGAGAATGTGGTCGAGGCGCTGCTCGACCGCGTGGGCGCCGAGGACGGCGACATCATCTTCTTCGGCGCCGACCAGAAGCGCATCGTCGACGAGGCGCTCGGCGCGCTGCGCGTCAAGCTGGGCGAGGACCTGGGCCTCTACACCTGCGAGTGGGCCCCGCTGTGGGTGGTGGACTTCCCGATGTTCGAGGACGACGGCAGCGCGCGGATGCAGGCCCTGCACCACCCCTTCACCGCCCCCTCCTGCGACGTGGAGACGCTCAAGCGCGATCCCGTCTCGGCGCTGTCGCGGGCCTACGACATGGTGCTCAACGGCACCGAGCTGGGCGGCGGCTCCATCCGTATCCACGACCAGGCGATGCAGCGGGCGGTGCTCGAGGTGCTGGGCATCGACGAGCAGGAGGCCCGCGAGAAGTTCGGCTTCCTGCTCGATGCCCTGCAGTACGGCGCGCCTCCCCACGGTGGCCTGGCCTTCGGTCTCGACCGCCTGGTGATGCTGATGGCCGGTGCCCGCACCATCCGCGAAGTCATCGCCTTCCCGAAGACCCAGAGCGCCGGCTGCCTGATGACCGACGCGCCGGGGGGCGTCAGCCAGGAGCAGCTTCGCGAGCTCAACATCCGCCTGCGCCAGAAGGCCAAGGTGGAAGAGCCGCAGGCGTGAGTCTCGCCTTCCCCTGAGCGGCATGACACCGGCGCCCTGGGGCGCCGGTGTCGTCTGCCGACGATACTCTGGTGCCTGCCTAGGCTCAGTCTGAAAAGTCGACGAGCGATGGTCAGACAAGGCAAAAATCGGCGAAAAGACGGAGTTTACGAGCTGTAAATGAGTACTTTGATCGGACTCGCGCACGAGCCGATTTTTAACGCCGTATGGCCGAGCGTAGGCACTTTTCGGACGAAGCCTAAGGAGGCCGCTATGCCCCCATGCCACTGTGCCGTCACGGCCCCGCTGCGATGCTGATCCTGGCGATCGACCCCGGCTCGCGGATCACTGGTTACGGGGTGCTGGACGTGTCGGGCAGCGTGCCGCGCTACGTGGCCAGTGGCTGCGTGCGCATCGACGTCGCTCAGCCGGTCGCTCAGCGCCTGGCCCAGGTCTACGCCGGCATCAGCGAGTTGGTGGCGGTGCATGGGCCGGGAGAGTTCGCCATCGAGCGGGTGTTTATGTCGAAGAATGCCGACTCGGCGCTCAAGCTCGGCCAGGCCCGTGGGGCGGCCATCGTCTGCGCGGCCAATCACGGCCTGCCGGTGAGCGAGTACGGGCCGCGTCAGATCAAGCAGGCGGTGACCGGGAGCGGCGCCGCCGACAAGACCCAGGTGCAGCATATGGTGGCCGCCATCCTGGGGCTCTCCGGCACGCCCCAGGCCGATGCCGCCGATGCGCTGGCCATTGCGTTGACTCACGCTCACGCCCGCCTCGGGCTGCTGACCTCGGGCAGCTTCGGTGGGCACCGCACCCGGCGAAAGGGCACCTCCTGGCGGGACTTCAAACCGTGACGGCGTCGCCCCTTGGCGACGCTCGATGATTGTCGAATACCGTTTTCGAACACCGTTTGTTGGCAGACTGGTCAGCCGCCTGAGCGACCAGTATAGTGGCCCATGATGATAGTGGCCCCATGACATGGCGGCTGCCCGCCGCCGATGAACCCTGGCAGGATAGACAGCCTCATGATTGGACGCCTGCGTGGCACCCTTCTCGACAAGCAGCCGCCCTGGCTGGTGGTGGACGTAGCCGGGGTCGGCTACGAGCTGGAAGCCTCGATGACCACCCTGGTGGCCCTGCCGGGCACCGGCGAAAGCGTGTCGCTGTATACCCATCTCAGCGTGCGCGACGACGCCCATCTGCTCTATGGCTTTGCCCGCGAGCAGGAGCGGGCGCTGTTCCGTGCCCTGATCAAGGTCAACGGCATCGGTCCCAAGCTGGCTCTGGCGATTCTCTCCGGGATGGACGAGGAAGCCTTCATCCGCTGCGTGATGGATGACGACGTCAAGTCGTTGACGCGTCTGCCGGGGGTGGGCAAGAAGACCGCCGAGCGCCTGATCATCGAGATGCGCGACCGCTTCCCCCACTGGGAGGCGAGCCAGGGCGCTGCGGCGCTGGAGCAGGCGGCGTCGCCCGCCGCCGAGGCTGGCCCCCGGGACGCTCTGGCCGACGCCGAGTCCGCCCTGGTCAGCCTGGGCTACAAACCGGCCGAGGCCGCCAGGATGCTCTCCGGCCTGGATGAAACGCTCCCCACCGAGGCGCTGATCAAGGCGGCGCTGACGCGCCGCCTGGCAGGCTGATACTCACATCAGGCGAGGGATTCTTACCGTGAACGCGAGTTGCCGGCATGCTTGACACCGACCGACTGATCGCCGCCGACGAGCGCGAGGGCGAGACCGGCGTCGATCACGCCATTCGTCCCAAACGGCTGGCCGAGTACATCGGTCAGCCCCGGGTGCGCGAGCAGCTGGAGATCTTCATCAGCGCGGCACGCGGTCGCGACGAAAGCCTCGACCATACCCTGGTGTTCGGCCCGCCGGGGCTCGGCAAGACCACCCTGGCCAATATCATCGCCGCCGAGATGGACGTAGGGCTCAAGGCCACCTCCGGCCCGGTGCTGGAGCGCGCGGGGGATCTCGCCGCCATGCTCACCAACCTGCAGCCCGGCGATGTGCTCTTCATCGACGAGATTCATCGACTCTCCCCGGTGGTGGAGGAGATCCTCTATCCCGCCATGGAGGACTTCCAGCTCGATATCGTCATCGGCGAGGGGCCGGCGGCACGCTCGATCAAACTCGATCTGCCGCGCTTCACGCTGGTGGGTGCCACCACCCGGGCGGGGCTGTTGACGTCACCGCTGCGCGACCGCTTCGGCATCGTCCAGCGCCTGGAGTTCTACGGTATCGATGACCTCACCGAGATCGTCTCGCGCTCGGCGCGGCTGCTGGGCGTCGAGGCCGACCGGCCCGGTGCCCTCGAGGTGGCGCGGCGCTCGCGGGGTACGCCGCGGATCGCCAATCGCCTGCTGCGACGGGTACGCGACTATGCCGAGGTGCGGGCGGCCGGGCGCATCGATGCCGAGGTCGCCGACCGGGCGCTGAACATGCTTCACGTCGACCACCATGGGCTCGACCATATGGATCGTCGCCTGCTGCTGGCGATGATCGAGAAATTCGACGGTGGCCCGGTGGGGGTCGATTCGCTGTCGGCGGCCATCGGCGAGGAGCGCGACACCATCGAGGATGTCATCGAGCCCTACCTGATCCAGCAGGGGCTGATGATGCGTACCGCCCGGGGGCGGGTGGTCACCCGCCAGGCCTGGCAGCACTTCGACCTGGCGCCCCACGACCAGGCCCAGGACGCCAGCGGCGAGGTGCGGCCGTGAGCGAGTTTCGCCTGCCGGTGCGCGTCTACATCGAGGACACCGACGCCGGTGGCATCGTCTACTACGTCAACTACCTCAAGTTCATGGAGCGGGCCCGCAGCGAGTGGCTGCGCAGTCACGGCATCACCCAGCGCGAGCTGTTCGATGCCGGTATCCAGTTGGTGGTCCATCGGCTGGAGTGTCGCTATGCCAAGCCCGCCCGGCTGGATGATGGCCTGGAGGTCAGCGCCGCCATCCAGTCTCACGGTCGCTGTCGGCTGAGTTTCGCTCAGACGGTGCGGCGCGGCGGGGAACCCTTGTGCGACGCCAGGGTCGACATCGCCTGTCTGGATGCTGCCCGCCTTAGGCCCACACCATGGCCGCCGGCGCTCGCCGCGGTCCTTACCGGTTAACTGCAAGACTGACGAGGATGCCCGTGAACGACTCCATGTCCATTCCCCACCTGATCATGAGTGCCAGCACCGTGGTGCAGCTGGTCATGCTGATCCTGACGATCGGTTCGATTCTCTCCTGGGTGGTGATCTTCCAGCGCACCTTCGTGATGCGCCGGGCGCGCCGCACCCATCAGGCCTTCGAGGAGCGCTTCTGGTCCGGCGTCGACCTCAATGAGCTGTATCGCGACACCCCTGCCGAACAGGAGACCCAGGGCGCCGAGCACGTCTTTCGCGCCGGCTTTCGCGAGTTCAACCGCCTGCTGACCAAGACGCGCAGCCCCGAGGCCATCCTCGACGGCGTCCAGCGCAGCATGCGGGTGGCCTGGTCCCGGGAGGAGGATCGCCTCACCCTGCACCTGGTGTTCCTGGCCACCGTGGCCTCCGCCAGCCCCTACATCGGCCTGTTCGGTACCGTCTGGGGCATCATGGGCTCCTTCCAGTCGCTCTCCATGGCCCAGCAGGCGACCCTGGCCACGGTGGCGCCGTGGATCGCGGAGGCGCTGATCGCTACCGCCATGGGGCTGTTTGCCGCGATTCCGGCGGTCATCTTCTACAACCGGCTCTCCGCGGAGTCGGGCCGGCTGCTGGGCAAGTACGAGGATTTTGCCGAGGAGTTCCACTCCATCCTGCATCGTAACCTGCAGGGTCGCGGCGACGCCGACGCCGCCTGAGGGAGTCGCACATGAACGGACCTTTCAACCGCGGCGGACGGCGCAAGCCGATGGGCGAGATCAACGTCGTGCCCTTCATCGACGTGATGCTGGTGCTGCTGGTGATCTTCATGATCACCGCGCCAATGCTGACTCAGGGGGTCCAGGTCGACCTGCCGCAGGTGACCTCCGAAGCGATCGACGCCCAGGAAGACAACGAGCCGATCGTGGTGTCGGTAGACCGCGAGGGCGGCTACTACCTGCAGCTGGGCGGCGATGAGATTCGCGTCGACCTCGATGAGCTCGCCGAGCGGGTGATCATCCTGCTCGATCGCCAGCCCGGTACACCGGTCATGGTGCGTGGCGACCGCAGCGTGCCCTACGGCGAGGTGGTGACCCTGATGAGCACCCTGCAGGTGTCCGGCGTGGTCAATGTCGGGCTGATCTCCGAGCCTCCCCCGCGTGACTGAGGAGAGAACAGACGTCATGGCGCGACAGGAGCCGCAGCTACACTCACGGGATGACCGGCCGGTCGGCTACGGCCTGCCCACGGTGCTGGCCGTGGGGCTGCATCTGGTGGTGGTGGTGCTGAGCGTGGTCACCCTGCCCCAGCGCGAGCCGGAGCACCAAACCAGCTCCATCGTCCAGGCCACCCTGGTGAGTACCGAGACCACTACCGACCAGGCCCAGCGCGCCGAGGAGGCCCGTTCCCGGGCGGCGGCGCGCCAGGCGGAAGAAGCAGAGCAGCAGGCCCAGGCAGAGCGCGAGGCGGAACAGGCCGCCGCCGAGGCCGCCCAGCGGGAGGCCGAGGAGCAGGCTGCCCGGGAAGCGGAGGCACGCGCCCGCGAAGAGGCCCGCCAGGCCGCCGAGGCCGAGGCCCAGCGCCGTGCCGAGGAGGCCGAGCGCCAGACCGAGCTGCGCGAGCAGCAGGAAGCCGAACGCCAGCGCCAACAGGAGGAGGCCGCCGAGGCCGAGCGGCAGCGTCAGCTCGAGGCCCAGCGGCGTGCCGAGGAGGAGGCCGAACGTCAGCACCAGGCGGAAGAGCAGGCCCGCCGTGAGCGTGAAGCCGAAGAGCAGCGCAGGGCCGAGGAGGAGGCCGAGCGCCAGCGCCAGGCGGAGGAGCAGGCCCGCCGTGAGCGCGAAGCCGAAGAGCAGCGCCGGGCCGAGGAGGAGGCCGAGCGCCAGCGCCAGGCGGAGGAGCAGGCCCGCCGTGAGCGTGAAGCCGAAGAGCAGCGCAGGGCCGAGGAGGAGGCCGAGCGCCAGCGCCAGGCGGAAGAGCAGGCCCGCCGTGAGCGCGAAGCGGAGGAGCGCCGCCGCGCCGAGGAGGAGGCCGAGCGCCAGCGCCGGGCCGAAGAGGAGGCGCGACGTGCCGCCGAGGCCGCCAGCCAGGGCCTGGACCGCGCCATCGAGGGCGAGTCCGACGCGGTGGCCAATGCCCGCCAGGCTCAGGAGGCGGCCAACAGCTTCATCAACCTGGTGCGGCGTGCCGTGGAGCAGGCCTGGGTGATTCCGCCCGGGGCCGGCGGCGGGCTGGCGGCTACCGTGCAGGTCCAGCTGGGGCCGTCGGGCGAACTGTTTGGTGCCAGCGTGACTCAGAGTAGCGGGGATAGTGCTTTTGACCGCTCCGCCATCCAGGCGGTAGAGGCCGCCGCGCCGTTCGGTGAACTGCGACAGCTACCCGCTGCCGCGCAACGTGACTTCCGTCAATTCAATCTGCGATTCAGACCGGGGGATGTACGCTGATGAGAGCCTTCATGACCACCTGGCTCGGCGCCATGCTGCTGCTGTTCGGCACCCTGGCCCACGCCAACCTGACCATCGAGATCACCCGCGGCAGCGACCGCGCCACTCCGATTGCCGTGGTGCCCTTTGCCGAGGATGGACAGTCCCTGCCCGAGGACGTCGCCGAGGTGATCAGCGACAACCTGGAGCGCAGCGGCTACTTCGAGCCGCTACCGCGCAGCGCCATGTTCAACCGTCCCGCCACCGGTGAAGAGGTCAGCTTCGGTGAGTGGCGAGCATTGGACGTGCGCTACCTGGTGGTGGGGCGCGTCGCGCGGGAGGGGGACGGCTACCGGGTCCGCTACGAACTGCTGGATGTCAGCGGTGGCCGCCGCATGCTCGGCGAGACGGTGACGGCGAGCAGCGGCGAGCTGCGTGGCGGAGCGCACTACATCAGCGACCAGATCTTCGAGGCGATCACCGGGATTCGCGGCGCCTTCGCCACCCGCATCGCCTACGTCACCGCCCGGGGCGTCGGCGATGACATGCAGTTTGGTCTCTATGTCGCCGATGCCGACGGTCGCAACGGCCAGCAGGTGCTCAGCTCCCGCGAGCCCATCCTCTCGCCGGCCTGGTCGCCGGACGGTCGCAAGCTCGCCTATGTCTCCTTCGAGACCGAGCGGCCGGCCATCTATATTCAGGAGCTGGCCACCGGGCAGCGTGTCAGGGCGACCTCCTTCGAGGGGATCAACGGGGCCCCTGCCTGGTCACCCGACGGCCGCAAGCTGGCGATGACGCTCTCCAAGGACGGGCAGCCGGAGATCTACGTGATGGATGTCGGCGCGCGCAGCTTCGAGCGCATCACCAACAACTCCAGCATCGATACCGAACCGGCCTGGTCCCCGGATGGCCGCAGCCTGCTGTTCACGTCCGACCGCAGCGGTGGCCCCCAGCTCTACCGCCATGACATGAGTAGCGGCCAGGTGGAGCGCTTGACCTTCACCGGCAACTATAATGCCCGGGGCCGCTTTGCACCGGACGGCGAAGCGATCTTCCTGATCCACCGCTCAAGCAACGGCTATCAGGTGGCGCGCCAGGACCTGGAGTCGGGTCGCCTGGTGGTGCTCAGCGAATCGCGCTGGGATGAATCTCCCAGTGTTGCCCCTAACGGGACCATGGTAATCTTCGCCACCCAGGCAGGAAACAGCGGGGTGCTGAGTGCCGTATCGGCCGATGGGCGTGCCTCCTACCGGCTGCCCTCGGCGCAGGGTGACGTGCGTGAGCCCGCCTGGTCACCATTCTTAAACTGATGCTCGATGAACCCTGTCAATCGAATCCTCCAAGGAGTTTGACGATGCAATTCAAGTCGCATGCCAGAACCCTGGCCATCGCCCTGTCGCTGGCGTTCGTGGCCGGCTGTTCCAGCACCGGCGGCACCCAGGACGGGACTGTGGATCGCAGCCGTGACGGTGCCGCGGGTACCGGTGTGGCCGGCACCGGCCAGGTCAGTGGTACCGGGATGGGGACCAACGGGCAGCGAGCCGGCCAGCAGGTCGACGGTCGCATCCCCGAAGTGCGCACCATCTACTTCGATTTCGACCGGGACAATATCCGTTCCGAATTCGAGTCGGTACTGATTGCTCATGCCCGCTACCTGCGCTCCAATCCCAACGCACGGGTCGTACTCCAGGGACATACCGACGAGCGCGGCACCCGCGAATACAATATGGCCCTGGGCGAGCGCCGGGCGCGTTCGGTCGAGCGCTTCCTGGGAGTCCAGGGCGTCTCGCCCTCGCAGCTGGAAATCGTCAGCTACGGGGAGGAGCGTCCGGCCGTGCGCGGGCACAACGATGAAGCCTACGCCCAGAACCGTCGGGTGGTCTTCGCCTACTGATCGAACTGGCGCAGCCTGCGCCGGATGGAGTCATGCATGAGACACGGTCTGAAAGGGCTGTGCGGCGCGGGAGCCATGGTGCTCCCGCTGCTCGTAGTGAGCCCAGCGATGGCGCAGCAGCGCCCGATAGTGGAGGACCTCACGGCCCAGTCCCGCACCTTCCTCGATCATGCGGAGGTGCGTGAAGAGGCGGGGGGTAGCCTGGTCATCTTCAACCAGGTCCAGGAGCACCAGCGCGAGATCCAGCAGCTGCGCGGCGAGATCGAGGAGCTGCGCCATCAGCTCCAGCAGCTGCGCAATCAGACCCGCCAGCAGTATCTGGATCTCGATGAGCGTCTGATGGCCGGCAGCGCCGGTATCGAGCCGTCCCCCGAGGTCGATGCGGAATCGGCCCGTCAGGTGGTACAGGCATCGCCGTCCAGCGGTGTGAGCGCCGATGCCCAGGCCGCCTACCAGTCCGCCTTTGCACGGGTTCAGGCCCGAGAGTTCGAGGAAGCGATCAGCGCCTTCGAGGCCTTCGTGGTCGAGCATCCCGACAACAGCCTGACCGCCAACGGCCACTACTGGCTCGGCGAGCTGCATTCTGCCCAGGGCGACCTGGGAGCCGCGGAAACGGCCTTCCGCCGGGTCATCGATGACTATCCGCAGAGCAGCAAGGTGCCCGATGCGCTCTACAAGCTGGGCCTGATCAAGGCCCGCCAGGGGGAGCCGGACGCCAGCCGCGGCCTGCTCGAACGCGTACGCGAGGACTACCCCGACAGCAGCGCGGCGAGCCTTGCCAACGACTTTCTTCGCCAGTCCCTGTGAGGCTGGCCATTGACCAAGGAGCCGCCATGAGCTGCAAGATCGACTACCAGGCACCGGCCGATCTGCTGAAGGACCGCATCATTCTGGTCACCGGCGCCGGTGACGGGATCGGCCGGGCAGCGGCCCTGAGCTTTGCCCGCCATGGTGCCACCGTGATTCTGCTGGGACGCACCACCAGCAAGCTGGATAAGGTCTACGACGAGATCGAGGCGGCCGGCGGGCCACAGCCGGCCATCGTCCCGCTAAATTTCGAGGGGGCAACGCTCAAGGACTACCATGACATGGCCGAGACCCTGGACAAGGAGTTCGGGCGTCTCGACGGCATCCTGCACAATGCCGGCCTGCTGGGGAAGATCACCCCCTTCGAGCAGTACAGCCCCGAGCTATGGGAGCAGGTGATGCAGGTCAATATCAACGGGCCCGTGTGGATGACCCAGGCCCTGTTGCCGCTGCTGGAAGCGTCGAAGGACGCCTCGGTGGTGTTCACTTCGTCCAGCGTCGGGCGCAAGGGGCGCGCCTACTGGGGGGCCTATGCGGTCTCCAAGTTCGCCACCGAAGGTTTCATGGAGGTGCTCGCCGACGAGGTGGAGCACCGCGGCATGATTCGCGTCAACAGCCTCAATCCCGGCGCGACCCGCACGCGCATGCGGGCCAATGCCTATCCCGGCGAAGACCCGGAGAGCCTGCCGACGCCGGAGGCGATCATGCCCACCTACCTGTGGCTGATGGGGCCGGACAGCCGTGGCCACAACGGCGAGCGCTTCGATGCCCAGCCGCCCCGCCAGGGTTGATCGCGCCCACGCCTGCCCCGTTGCTGCGGCAACGGGGCGAGGCCGTCAGTCCATCAGCGCTGCTACCAGCGCCTCGCCGGTATCGAACCAGCGGTCGGCCGGCCAGCCACGATAGTCGTCGCCCTCCTCGATATAGCCGTAGCCAACCGCGATGGCGGCCATCCCGGCGGCGCGGGCCGCCTGCATGTCGCGTAAATGATCGCCGATGTACCAGCATGACTCGGCCGCCACGCCCAGCCGTCGAGCCGCGGCCCACAGCGGCTCAGGGGCCGGCTTCTTGACCGGCAGGTCGTCGGCGCAGAGCAGGGCGCCGGGGGTCATGCCCAACGCCTCGACCAGCGGTGCGGCGTAGGCGCGCGGCTTGTTGGTGACAATGCCCCAGGGCCTCTTCTGCGCCTCCCAGTAGCTCAACAGCGGCTCCAGTGGCGCGAACACCCGGCTCTCGGCCGCCACGGCCCGCCCATAGGCGTCGAGCAGGAACTGCCGGGCATCGGCATGGGCCGGGTGGCCGGTCTCCAGGCCCAGGGCCAGCGCCACCAGGGCGCTGCCGCCGTTGGAGACCTGGGCACGGATCACCGGATAGGGCAGGGGCGCCAGGCCGTGGTGGGCACGCAGCGCATTGGTGGCCCGCGCCAGGTCGGGGGCGGTGTCGACCAAGGTGCCGTCCAGGTCGAACAGCAGGGCCTGGGGGCGCTGCATCACACCAACTCCCGGCGGCAGTGCATCAGGTAGTTGACCGAGACATCGCGATCCGAGAGCCGGTAGTGGCGGGTCACGGGGTTGTAGACCAGGCCGCTCTGCTCGCGTACCGCCAGATCCGCTTCGCGGCACCAGCCGGCCAGCTCCGAGGGGCGAATGAACTTGCGGTAGTCGTGGGTGCCCCGGGGCAGCATGTTGAGCAGGTACTCGGCGCCGAGGATTGCCAGGGCATAGGCCTTGGGATTGCGATTGAGGGTAGAGAAGAAGACGTGGCCGCCGGGCTTGACCAGGGTCGCGCAGGCGCGAATCACCGAGCCGGGATCGGGGACATGCTCAAGCATCTCCATGCAGGTGACCACGTCGTACTCCCCGGGATGGGCATCGGCCATCTCCTCGGCGCTGGCTTGCCGGTACTCCACCGCCACGCCGCTCTCCTGGGCGTGCAGGCGCGCCACGCCCAGCGGCGCCTCGCCCATGTCGATGCCGGTCACCCGGGCGCCACGGTGGGCCATGGCCTCGGCGAGAATGCCGCCGCCGCAGCCGACGTCGATCACCTTCCGGCCGGCCAGACCACAGCGGGCGTCGATGAAATCCAGGCGCAGCGGGTTGATGTCGTGGAGGGGCTTGAACTCGCTCTGCGGGTCCCACCAGCGGCTGGCCAGCGCCTCGAACTTGGCTACCTCGGCCTGGTCGACGTTGTGGCGGTGGGGGGATACACCGTCCTGGAGGGGTGCACTCATCTGATCTCTCCGTATAAGAGGGCGGCGCACGTGGCATCGACCGGCGCCTTCGGTATCATGGACCCATTCTACCTGCAGCCGCCGCCGCTTTCCCATGCCTGCGCATTTCCTTGCCCGAGCATCATGCACCCGGCGACAGCGGCCAACCGCCGTTTACCCTGACAAGGAAGGCATCATGATTCGCAAGGCCGTTCTCCCCGTGGCCGGCTTCGGCACCCGCTGCCTGCCGGCATCGAAGGCGATCCCCAAGGAGATGATCACCATCGTCGACCGCCCCGTCATCCAGTACGTGGTGGAAGAGGCGGTGGCCGCCGGCATTCGCGATATCGTGCTGGTAACCCATGCCAGCAAGAGCGCCATCGAAAACCACTTCGACGCGAACCATGAACTCGAGGCCAGCCTCAAGGCCAAGGGCAAGCAGGCACTGCTCGATGAACTGAGCGCTATCGTGCCCAATGATGTCAATATCATCAGCGTGCGGCAGCCACAGCCGCTGGGTCTTGGCCACGCGGTGCTCTGCGCGCGCCCGGTGGTGGGTGACAGCGAGCCCTTTGCCGTGCTGCTGCCCGATGTACTGGTCGCCGGCGAGGCGGGCGCCGCCAACGATCTGGCCTGCATGCTCGAGGCCTATGCGTCCAGCGGTCGTGCCCAGCTAATGGTCGAGGAGGTGCCCTGGGAGCGCGTCGATCGCTACGGCATCGTGGCCCCGGAGGGTCCGGTACCCGGTCCCGGCGCGGGCTGCCCCTTGTCAGGCGTGGTGGAGAAACCGCCCCGTGACCAGGCGCCCTCCAACCTGGCGGTGATCGGCCGCTACGTACTGCCGGGCGATATCTTCCCGTTGCTGGCCGAGACGCCGCCGGGGGCGGGTAACGAAATCCAGCTCACCGATGCCATCGAGACGCTGCGCCGCCGCGACGGCGTCGATGCCTGGCGTATGCGGGGCAAGACCTACGACTGCGGCCATCCGCTCGGCTATCTGGAGGCCATCCTGGCCTATGGCTGCCGTCACCCTCGCCTCGGGGAGGAGGTGCGCGCGCTGATCGACCGCTACGGCCGGAGGGAGTAAACGCCATGCATGTGGTAATTCACGGCAGTGAGCTGGCGGCGGCCACGGCGGCCGCGGCGCTGTCCTGGGTGGGGCATCGGGTGCACTGGGTGCCCCATGCCAGCATGCCCTGGTCGACGCTGGCCGAGGCCGACTGGCTGCAGCGCGAGCCCGAGCTGCTGGCTCGACTGGCGGAGGGGCGCGAACAGGGCACGTTGACCGTGGACGGCAGCGGTGATCGGCGCGAAGCGGGGCGGGTCGATATCGTATGGCTGGCCCTCTCGCCGGAGCAGCGCACCGAGGCCGGTGAGCTGGTGGCGTCGGCGGCTATCGCAGCCAACCAGCCACTGGTGCTGGTTAACAACTCGACGTTCCCGGTCGGTGAGACCGAGCGGCTCGAGGCGAGCCTGAACGGCGTCGAGTCGCGCGCCGTGACGCTGGTCGACATGCTCGAGGAGGGGCGCGCCTGGCAGACCTTCACGCGCCCCTCGCGCTGGCTGTTGGGCTGCGACGACGGTTGGGCCGAGGCCCAGGTGCGCGAGCTGCTGCGCGCCTTCAACCGGCGACGCGACGCCTTTCAGCGTATGCCGCGTCGCGCCGCCGAGCTGACCAAGCTGGCCACCATCGGCATGCTGGCCACGCGCATCAGTTATATGAACGAGATCGCCGGCCTGGCAGACACCCTCGGTGTCGACGTCGAGTACGTGCGTCAGGGCATGGGGGCCGACTCGCGAATCGGCTACGAATACCTCTACCCGGGCTGCGGCTTCGGCGGTCCCCACTTTTCCCGGGACCTGATGCGCCTGGCCGATGTCCAGGAGGCCAGCGGCCGTCATTCGGCGCTGCTCGAGCAGGTGCTCGACATCAACGAGCAGAAGAAGGAGACCCTGTTTCGCAAACTTTGGGCGCATTTCCAGGGACGCCTCGAGGGCCGCACCCTGGCGATCTGGGGAGCGGCCTTCAAGCCTGGCTCCGCGCGCATCGACCATGCGCCGGTATTGACCCTGCTGCGGGCGCTGTGGGCCCAGGGCGTACGCGTACGGCTGCACGATCCGGCCGCCACGGCGGCGCTGCGGGATGCGCTCGGCGACCACCCGTTGCTGGAGCTGTTCGACGGCGACCCCTATGCCGCCTGCGAGGGAGCCGATGCGCTGATGCTTGTCACCGAATGGAAGCACTACTGGAATCCGGACTGGGCGCGCCTGGCCGGGCAGCTGCGTGAGCGGCTGCTGCTCGATGGCCGCAACATCTACGACCCGAACCACGTGGCCAGCTGGGGGCTGACCTATCGCGGCATCGGGCGTCGGGCCGATGCCGCCGAGCGGTGTGTGCGGCGTTGAGACGATGGCGTGCGTCCAGTAGGGCGGGCCGCCTACAATGGGCAGGCGCCTGCCTGCCCATGGAGACAAGGAGTTAGCCATGTCCGAAGCGCGACCGCCCGAGCGGCGCCCGATCGTGCCGGACCCGGATGCCAGCGTGTCACGCCTGCACCGGGCGCGGCCGCCGGCCCCGCGCCTCTGGCCACTGTACGTTCTTCTCCTGCTGCTGCTGGCCGCGGTGGGCGCACTGGGCTGGCTCGGCTGGCAGGAGAGCCAGCGGCTGGACACCCAGTGGGAGCGGCTGGCCGGCGAGATGTCCAACGTGCATGCGCGCTTCGATGTGGAAGAGGAAAGGGGGGCGCGCCTGGAGGGGGTGATGGCAAGGCTCGGTGCCCTGGAGGAGCGCAGCGACTCCATCGCCGCGCGTACCACCGGGCTGGAGCTCGAGCTGCAGCGCTCGGCCGTCGGAGACCTTTCCTGGATCGAAGCGCTGTCCGAGCGCCAGGAGGAGCTCGCCGACCAGGCGGCGACCCGCGATGCCATGCTGGGCGCCCTGCAGGTGTCGCTGGATGCCCTGGAGCGCGTCGGTGAGCAGGGGCGCGAGGCGCTGGCAACGCGGTTGGAGACCCTGGACGAGGCCGGCGAGCGGCGTACCCAGCGGCTGGAGGCCGAGCTGGAAGCGCTGAATGAAGCCCTGGCCGCCGAAAGAGAGGCGTGGCAGTCCCGTCTCGATCCGCTGGCCGACGACCTGGCGCAAGGGCGGCAGGCTCGCGAGGCACTGGCGGAGGAAATGGCTTGGCTTCAGGCACTCGTCGAACGGCGCCAGGGCGAGCAGGAGGAGCGCCTCGAGGCGCTGTCGGCAGAGTATCGTGCCCTGGCCGATGAACTTGAAGCCCAGGCGGCCAGTCATGAAGATGAGCAAGAGGCAGTCGTCGCCCTGCAGGGGCGGCTGACGGCCATGGAGGGCGAGCTGCGTGAACTGCGACAGTCGCAGCTCGCCCTCAGCGCGGGGCTGGAGGCCCTGCGTCAGTAGCTTCGTCTCCGGAGTCGGCCATCCCTGGACCGCCTTCGACGAAGCAGAGTCGCCTGGTGGATGGAGTCGTCGCCAGGCAACGGGAGTCGGTCAGGAAGCCGTTGATATGGGAAGACGCGTGATACCACGCCTGGTGGCAGCGGCCTTGTGTCTTGGCATGACTCACGCTGCGTGGGCCCTCGATGCCCGGATTCACGGGATCGAAGGCGATGTGGCCGACAATGTGCGCCACTACCTGAGCGGCCTGGAGGCCGAGCAGTACGGACGAGCTCGGCTGGAGAGCGAGATCCGGCGGCGCACCCGCGAGGCGATGCGGGTCTATGGCTACTACGAGCCTGAGATAGAGCATCAGTTGGACGATCGCGACCCACCGCGTCGCGTCACGCTGACCATCGAGCCGGGCCCCCAGGTGCGCATCGAGGTGCTGGATATCCGCCTCGACGGCGACGCCGCCCGGGATCCCCCTTTTCGCCAGGCCGTGGATGACTTCCCCCTGGCGCTGGGCGACCCGCTGAGCCACGCCCCCTGGGACCGACTGCGCAATCGCCTCGCCGCCCTGTCGCTGGAGCGCGGCTACTTCGACTGGCGCTTCACCGACCGGCGCATGGAGGTGCGCCCCTTCGACGAGAGCGCCCGGCTCTACCTCGCCCTGGACAGCGGTGCCCGCTATCGCTTCGGTCAAGTGGCCATACGCGGCAGCCATATCGTCGAGGAGCGGCTGCGGCGCATGGCGCCCTTCACCCCCGGCGACCCCTACCTGGCCGGGGATGTCGCCCTCTACAACCAGCGCCTGGGGCAGGTCGGATGGTTCGGCTCGGTCAGCGTGCGCCCACGACTCGACGTGCGCCGGGAGCTCGCCCTGCCGCCGCCGCGTCTGGGCTGGTGGAACGAGGTGGACGCCGCCGGCGAGGCGGCGGCCGATGCCACTCCTGAGATCAGCGTATCGCGATTGACCCCCGATGCCCTGACGACGGTGGCGACGCTGCGGGCCCCGGAGCGGCCCGAAATGCCGATCGACGTGGTGGTCACCCCGGCCGATCGCCACCAGTTCGAGGTCGGCGTCGGCTACGCTACCGATGTGGGGCCGCGGCTGCGCTTCGGCTGGGATCAGCCGTGGATCAACCGCTACGGCCACAGTCTCGATCATGACCTCTTCGTCTCCCAGCCGGAGCAGCAGCTGACCGGCACCTACCTGATGCCGCTGGACAACCCGCTGCGCGACCAGTACCGGGCCCAGTACGGCCTGCGGCATCGCGACACAGGCGATACGCGAACCCTCGAAAGCAGCGTGGAACTGGCCCGACGCTGGGAGTTCGACAACCGCTGGGTCCAGACGGTGTTCGTGCGGGCCACCTTCGAGGACTTCACCCAGGGGGGTGAGGCCGACAGCGTCCTGATCTACTATCCCGGCGTCAGCTGGTCGCGCACCCGCACCCGCGACCCGCGCTTTCCCACTTGGGGTGATCGCCAGCGTATCGCCTTCGAGTATTCCGACTCAGTGTGGGGCTCCGATGCCGATTTCCTGCGCATGACCGGGGATACCGAGTGGATCCGCATGCTGGGCGACAACCAGCGTTTCGTCACGCGCCTCGGGCTGGGGGCGATCGAGACCGACGACTTTTCCAAGGTTCCTCCTTCGCTGCGTTTTTTCACCGGCGGGGATCGCAGCGTGCGCGGCTACGCCTACGAGAGCCTGGCGCCGCGCAACGAGGAGGGGCGTCTGCGCGGCGGCCAGCAACTGCTGACCGCCAGCGCCGAAATCCAGCGGCGGGTGACCGGCGACTGGTGGGGCGCGGCCTTCGTCGATACCGGCGACGCCTTCGATGACTGGGCGCCCGATTCACTCAACACCGGGGCCGGGCTAGGCGTTCGCTGGATATCGCCGGTCGGCCCGATTCGCTTCGACGTGGCTCACCCCTTCGACGACGAGGAGAATGCGTGGCGCCTTCATTTCGCCATTGGACCGGAGTTCTGAGAACTCGCTTTCCCTGTGTACGTTTCCCGCGCAGCTGGGCCTTGTTGAGGGCCCTGCTGTGGCTGTTGGTTGCGGTGCCGCTGTGGTGCCTGGGTCTGGTGTTGCTGGTGCTCGGCCTGGCCCTGTCGCCCTGGGGCAGCGGGCTGCTGCTGGAGGAGGGCGCCAAGCGCGGCTTCTATGAACTGGCCGATGCCGAGGGGGCTCCGCTGGACCGGCTGGTTTTGCATGATTTCAAGCTCGAGGCCGGCCCGGCCCGGGTGCGTCTCCAGCGACTGGAACTGGCCTGGGCGGACGACTGCCTGCTGAGAGGGCAGCTGTGCATCGAGCGGCTGGCCGTGGAGGGCGCGCGCATTCGCCTGGGGGCCGGCGATGCCGACGTGGAGGCCGAGGCGCCGGCGGTGGGCGAACCGTTGGACGAAATTCGCCTGCCATTTCCCCTGTCGATCCGCGCGCTGTCGCTGATCGATGTCGACCTGCAGCTGGCCGATGGCACACGCGTCACCTTTGAGGAATTCACCACCGGTGCCGAGGCCGAGGCGTCGACGCTGACCCTGCTGCCGACGCGGCTCGGGGGCCTGCGCGTGCAACTGCCGCTGTCCGCCGGCGTGCGGCTGGCCCTGAGCGAGGCCGAACACGACGGGCCACGGCTGACGGCGGAGGCGATCGATGCCGCCATCGCCGTGCAGTCGCCGCTTCCGGCGGTGGCCGCGGCGGAACTGCAGGACCTGGCCGCCCGGCCGCTGGAGGATCGAGAACGCCTTTCACTCCCCGAAATCGAGCTACCGCTGCGGCTGCGGGTGCCGGAGCTGATCGTCGAGGATGCCGCGCTGTCAGGCCCCCTGGACTACGCCATCCAACGCCTGTCGCTGAGCCTCGAGGCCCGCGGCCAGGTGGTCGAGATTGCGCCCCTGGAACTGGCCACCCAGGATACCGATGCCCGGCTCTCGGCGCGGGTCGAGCTGCGCGATGACTATCCCCTCGAGGCGCGGCTGGAGGCCTCGCTGTGGCTGCCCGAGATCATGCCGGAGCTGGCCGGTAAGCGGCTTGACCTGCGCCTGGACGGCAGTCTGGGGGGGCTGGACGTTGATCTCCAGACCTGGGGCCCCGTCAACGCCCGCCTGACGGCGCACTTGGACGCCCTGGACCCGACCCTGCCGTTCAGCGCCGCGTTCAAGAGCGAGCTCCTGCAGTGGCCGCTGCCACCCCACGAGGGCACCGTTGGCGACGAAACGGATGACCAGGCGCCGCCGCCCGTCGGGGACCCCTATGTGATCGAGGACCTGACTCTCCAACTGGAAGGCAGTCTGCTGGCCTACCGCGCCGCGTTGTCGATGCGCGTGGAAGGACCGGAGGTACCGCTCACCCGGGTGGCCCTCTCGGGCAGCGGTGATCTTCAACACTTCGCCTGGACGCCGCTGTCGCTCACCCTGGGGCGTGCCTCGGTGGTCAGCCGCGGTCGCGTCGGCTGGGCCGAGGGCCTCGATGTCGAGGCCGTGCTGCGACTCGATAACCTCGACCCCGGCGCCTTCACCGAGGCCGTCCAGGGGCGGCTCAGCGGCGATATCGAGCTGGACTTCGTTCAGTCGGCCCAGGGCTGGCGGCTGCAGGTGCCGCGGCTGGCCATCGGCGGTGAGCTGCAGTCGCTGCCGCTGTCGCTGCAGGCCCGGCTGGCGGGGGACAGCGAGATGCGCTGGACCATCGACGAGCTGGATTTTCGCCAGGGCGCCAATCGGCTGACCGCCAGCGGTCGCGTCTCCGACACACAGCTGGACCTCGGCGGCGAGTTCGACCTGCCGGCCCTGGCCAGCCTCCACGATGAGCTCGGCGGCACCTTGGCAGGCCGCTTCACCGCCTCTGGCAGCCTGGAGGCGCCGCAGCTCGACTTCGAGCTGAGTGGTGACGGCCTTGCCTTTGCCGAAAATCGCCTCGACAGCCTGCGGCTCTCGGGCCGGGTCAGCGGGATCGATGATCCGGATCTCGACCTGAGCCTGGCCATCGAGCGCCTCAATGCCGGCGGCCAGCGCTTCAGCGAGGTCAGCCTGAACCTGGACGGACGGCTCTCCGCCCATCGCCTGACGCTGGAGGCGATCGCCGGGCGGGGCATGCCGCTGTCGCGGGCGGTCCTGGCGGTGGAGGGGGGGCTCAGCGAGGATCGTCAGCGCTATGCCGGACAGCTGACGCCGCTGGAGGTGGACAGCGAGAACGGCGATATTCGCCTCGTGGACCCGCTGACCTTCGACGTGAATATCGCCGCGGCCAGTGCCCGGGTGCAGCCCTTCTGCCTGCGCCGTGAGCAGGGGGGAAGGGTGTGTCTCGACGAGACTCTCGAAGCCAGCGCCGACCAGGGGCGGGCGGTGCTCTCGGTGCGCGACCTGTCCATGACGATCCTTGAGGAGTGGCTGCCGCCGGACTGGGCCGCCGAGGGCGAGACACTCCTCTCCCTGGTGGTCGAGTGGCGCCAGGCCGGCGCCCAGTGGGGTGCCCGGGCAGATCTGGAGACCACGCTCTCTCTGCAGGGACTCGACGCCTACGGTCAGCCATGGCAGCTGCCGAACAGCCGGCTGACCCTGGAGGTGGATGCCAGCCAGGCCAGGGTCGATCTCGATCTGGGCCTGCAGCTGGACGATGCGGGGCGCATCGGCCTGGCGCTGAGGCTGGATGACCCCCTGACGGGAGGCAGCCTGGACGGGCGCCTGATCCTCGACGATATTCAGCTGTCGCGCTATCGCACCCTGGTCACCGGCATGGATGAGCTGGAAGGGCGCCTGGTCGGCGACGTGAACATCACCGGTCGCCGCGAGGCACCGCAGCTCGATGGCAGCATCACGCTTGAGGGACTGCGCGCCAGCGGCCTCGACCTGCCGCTGATGGTGCAGGACGGTCGAGTTCGTATACGCCTGGCCGGTGATCGTGGCGATATCGATGGCCACCTGGTCACCGATGATGGCCGCCTGGAGATCGTCGGCGATGCCGCCTGGCCGTCGCCGGATGACTGGCGGCTGGCGATCGACCTGGACGGGACGCGTCAGCCGCTGCTGGTGACCATGCCGGAGTTCGGTCGGCTGCGCGTCGCTCCGGACATTCGCGTGCGCATCGACCCCAGCCGCCTGCAGGTACGCGGCGCAGTGCAGGTGCCCTGGGCGCGGCTCGAAGTGGGCGAAGTGCCGGCCGCCGCGGTCAGCCCGAGCCCCGACGAGATCATCATCACCCGCCGCGATGAGGAGCGGGCACGGCGCGCCGCGGAGCGGGAAGGCCTCGATGAAGATGCCGGGGTGGACGAAACCGCCGCGGCCGCCCTGCGCGAGGCCGGCATGGCCATGGACGTGCGTATCGATCTGCGCTTGGGCCCCGATATGCAGCTGGAGGCCTATGGCCTGCAGGCCGGGCTGCGTGGCATCCTGGAGGTGCGCCAGCAGGCCGGGCCGGTTCAGCTGTTCGGTGACGTCAACCTGGTCGACGGGCGTTTCCGCGCCTTTGGCCAGGACCTGCTGATCCGCCAGGGCCAGCTGTTCTTCAGCGGCCCGCCCGACCAGCCGCTGCTGGACTTCGAGGCCATCCGCAATCCGGATGTCACCGAGGATGGTGTGATCGCCGGGCTGCGCGTCTCCGGCTTCGCCGCCGAGCCGCGGTTGGCGATCTTCTCCGAACCCGCCATGGACGAGGCGCGGGCGCTCTCCTACCTGCTGCGCGGGCGCGCCCCACGGGACGGCGACGCCGACGGCGCCCTGACCTCGGCGCTGATCGGTCTGACCCTGGGCCGGACCGGCGGGGCGGTGGGGGCCATCGGCGAGGTCTTCGGCATCGCGGACCTGGCGCTGGAGGCCGCCGGGGCCGGAGACGACAGACAGATCGTCGTCAGCGGCTATATCACCGAGGACCTGCGGGTGAGCTACGGGGTGGGGATCTTCTCGCCCATCGCCGAGCTCACCCTGCGCTATACGCTGTGGCGAAACCTCTACCTGCAGGCGGTCTCAGGGGCGGCCCAGGCCGTCGATCTGGTCTATACCTTCAGCCTGCCGGGTAAGCCGCCGCAGATCGACGCCTCTTCCACAGGAGATTGACCATGATTCTCGATCCCTCCCGCGCCCTGCCGGGCCGCAATACGCCGCTCAGCTTTTCGGGTGTGCATGCCGTCAACGGTTGCTCGATGCTGCCGCCGTTCCCGGCGGAGCATGCCGTCATCGTGCTGGGGCTCGGCTGTTTCTGGGGCGCCGAGCGACTGTTCTGGCAGCTGCCCGGGGTCTACGTGACCGCCGTCGGCTATGCCGGCGGCATCACGCCCAACCCCACCTACGAGGAGACCTGTACCGGCCTGACCGGCCATACCGAAGTGGTGCAGGTGGTCTATGACCCGGCCACGCTACCTCTGGTCGAGCTGCTGCGGGTCTTTTGGGAAGCTCACGACCCGACCCAGGGCATGCGCCAGGGCAACGACATCGGCAGCCAGTATCGCTCGGCGATCTACACGACCGATGACGCTCAGCTGGCCGAGGCCGAGCGCAGTCGAGAGGCCTATCAGCGCTCGCTGACCCGGGCGGGGAAGGGCGATATCACCACCGAGATCGCCCCGCTGACGGCCTTTTACTACGCCGAGGAGTACCATCAGCAGTACCTGCACAAGCAGCCGGGCGGCTACTGCGGCCTCAAGGGAACCGGGGTCAGCTGTCCGATTGGGTGAGCACGGCGGAGGGGAATGCCTGGCTTCTGGCGGTTAAAGCCGCGCCAGGCGTGCCTTCAGTCCGCTCAACTCATCGTTCAGATACTCGGCGTCGAACTCCGCCTCCTCGATCATCCGCGGCGGGTCGTAGACCTCGAGGTGGCTGCGGTGCTTCTTGAGCACGCGATCCTGCTCCAGCTCCTTGAGCGTGCGATTGATATGCACCGGCGACAGGCCAAGAATCTGACCCAGCAGCCGCTGGGAAACGGGAAACTCGAATGACGCCAGGTCGACGGTTTTCAGCTTCTCGAGTCGAAGGTAAGTCTCGACCATGAAATGCAGCACCTGCGAACGCGCGCTGCGATGGAGGGTGACGAGCATGCGTTCGGTGAGCAGGGCCTCCTGGCGGCTAATGCAGGCGAAGAGCGCGATCGCCAGCGGGTCGTCGCCGGCGGCTTGAACCTATCGCGTTTTATCGCGTTTCGTCTCGACTAGTCGGGGCGGGCAGCGTGAGGGCAGCAGGAAGCTGGTCTCGCGCTTCCTGGAGAATCTGGAACTGTGCCCGGCGCTGGCCAATGCAGTCGTTCAGCCAGGCATCCAGGCCGGGGATGGCATTATAGGCCTGCAGGCGCTCATAGAAGCGCCGTGATCGCCACTCCTCCAGTAGCGCTCGGCTGAGCTCTTGCGCTGCCACCTCATCATCGAAAATAAAGAAGTGGGGGTTGACCTGCAGGCGCTGTTCGGAGCGCAGGGACGGATCGCGAAGCAGAGACTGCTCGATCGGCAGGGACGCTGACACCTCGATCAGCGTCTGGATACGCTGCTGGCTCTCAATGGCCAGGGTCTGCATGAGTTGGCTAATGCCAATGTGGTAGGTCAAGAAGCGCAGGCAAAGCCTGCGATAGCGATGATATTCCTGGTGCTCATGCTCATTGGCCCGGGTTAGGATATCCTCAATAAGACTGATGACGCCTGTCGGCTGGCTCTTTTGCCTGAAAGCAAGAGCGCCCAGTGGGGGAAGACGTGACATGTTCACGATGAGCCTCACCTCTAGTATTGCGGGACTTTTGCGGTGCACATATGCCGTCGGGATGAGGGCACATATGCCGTCGGCGCCTAACGGGCGCCTTTGACTATGCCTGGAAAACAGGCTAGTCAAAGGCGCCGCTGACGTCTGCTAACCTGGGTTAATCCCCCTCTTATTTTGGGCACTTTATATTTAGTCCCATCCACCCGAGCGGTGACTGCGGCCTCAAGGGGACCGGCGTCCGCGGTCCGATCGGCTGACCCCGGCGCCCGGCCTATCGCTCACCCCGCGTCGCCTGGCGTCAGGTTGTCGGCGCCCTGTGCGGTGATCAGCACGTTGTCTTCGATGCGGATGCCGCCGTGGGGGGCGAGGCGCTCGACCTGCGTCCAGTCGATGTCGCGCCCGACGGGCGCATCACGTAGCGGATCCAGCAGCATGGGGATAACGTAGAGCCCCGGTTCCACGGTGACCACCATGCCTGCCTCCAGCTCACGGGTCAGGCGCAGAGCAGGGTGCTCGGGCGGCGGCGGCAGCGGGCTGCCGTCACCGCGACAGCGCCCGGCGACGTCGTGTACCTGCAGGCCCAGCAGGTGGCCTAGCCCATGGGGACAGAAGGCCCGGGTGATGCCGGCGGCCACCGCCGCCTCTGGCGAGCAGCGTATCACCCCCTGGTCGGCGAGCAGCGCCCCCAGCTCGTCGTGCATTCGCTCATGTAGCGCCACATAGCTGACGCCGGGGCGCAGCGCCGCAATCAACCGCCGCTGCAGCGCCGTGACCCCATCGATCAGCGCAGGGAAGCAGGAGTCGGCGTCGGCGCCAGACCAGGTGCGGGTAATATCGGCGCAGTAGCCACGCACCCGGTGGCCGGCATCGACCAGCAGGCTGTGCTGCCGATCGGGCGGTTTGAGATCGTAGTGCTGGTAGTGCAGCACACCGCCATGGGCGTTGATCCCGACGATGTTGCCGTAGGGCACGTCGCTTTCCCGCTGGCGTGACGCCTTGAGGTAGGCCAACTGGACGTCGAGCTCGGCAGCGCCGCCGCGGAAGGCATCACAGGCCGCCAGATGTCCTTGCATGGCCCGCCGGTTGGCCTCCCGCAGGCAGGCGACCTCGTAGTCGCTCTTGCAGACCCGCAGCTCGTCCAGCGCCGCCGTCAGCCGTTCGGGATTGAGCTCGGCGCCCAGCGCCGCGGCCGTGGCCGGGGCCACCTCGCCGAGCACGGCGAAGCGACCGGCCGGCAGCGGCGGCGGCGTCTCCGACTGGCGAAGCTCGATGGCGAAGCGCTGGGTCCAGGCCTCATCCGGCAGCGCCGGGGGCAGGTGCCAGAAATCCCGGGGGGCATGGAAGTAGAGCGCGGGGCGTTGCCCGGCACGCAGCAGCAGCCAGCTGCGCGTCACACCGGCCAGCGGCACCCAGTGCAGGAAGTGCCCGTAGGTGGCGAAGCTGGCCTCCTGGTCGTCGGCAAAATGGCGATGCGGGTGGCCGCTATACAGCAGCACCCCATCATAGCCGAGTGCGTCGAGCAGACAGGCGTACTCCCGCTCGAGGCGTTCGAGATGCAGCCTCTGGGCATCGGCGAGCGAGTGAGTCATGAAGGGGCTCCAGAAGGCGAGGTGACGCCTCTCATGCAATCGGATGGGTTTCCGGCAGCTGCTGCCAAAGGGCGTCCAGCGCCGGGTGTCGATGTTCCGGATGCCGGAACAGCAGGATATCCAGGGGCACTTGCCAACGGGCATCGCCAGCGGCGACTAATTCGCCGGCCCTGAGGGCAGGGGCCACCACTCGCAACGGCAGCCACCCCAGTCCATAGCCTAGCCCTACCAGCTCGCGGATGTTGCTGCTCTGAATGCCTTCGCTGAGCACGTGGAACTTCGGTACCCGGTTCAAGCCGGCCAGGTGTGCGCCGATGGCGGCATGCAGCAGCCCGCGATGATGGTAGGCAATCAGCGGCAGGGCATCGCGATGTGAGGTCTCCAGGCAGAAGCGGGGAGTGCCGTCGGCATTGGGTACCGTGACCGGCACCAGGCATTCTTCGCTGACCCAGCGCTGCTCACAGCCTTGGCGATCTATCGACGGCGGCTCGACCAAGCGTGGCCAGTAGCATAGTGCCAGATCGCATTCACCGTGACTCAATGCCTGAAAATAGTCACCCACCAGCCAGCCGGTGGCCCGCAGGTACGGCTGAAGGGGCGGCTCGAGCGCTAGTGAATCACGCCAGTCGGGTAGAAAGCATGACAGCAGGCTCTGCGGCGCGGCGAGGCGCAACTGGTTTGCCTGGGTGTCGGCCAGCCGTGAGAGCCGCTCACGGGTGGCAACGACGCGCTGGGTGACCTGCTCGCACAGACCGAGAAACTCCTCGCCGGCGGGAGTCAGAGACAGCGGTAGGCTTTGCCGGTTGATCAGCACGGCCCCCATTTCCTCCTCGAGCAACTTGATACGTCGGGAGAAGGTCGGCTGGGTGACATGGCGTTCGTCTGCCGCCCGTGAAAAGTGCCGGGTGCGGGCCAGGGTGATGAAATCTTCTAGCCAACGAATTTCCATGGGTCACCGCTTTTTCCGAATATATTGTCGATATTTTTATGAAAAGCAGCGGATAATGCCATTCAATAGCGAAAAGGGCTATAGCCGATCCTCTTCCACTGCATGGCACGCCACCTGACTGCCGTCGGCCTGGGGCCTTAGCTTGGGTACCTCCCGGCGGCAGCGAGGTTCGGCGTAAGGGCAGCGGCCATGGAAAACGCAGCCCGAGGGCAAGTCGACGGGGGTGGGCACCTCGCCGCTTAGTCGGATCGGCTGGGGGCGGTCATCCTCCAGCCGTGGGATCGCCGACAGCAGTGCCTGGGTATAGGGGTGACGCGGGGTGGCGAACAGCGTCCGGGTTGGTGCTACTTCGCACACCGTGCCCAGGTACATCACCGCCACCCGGGTACCGAAGTGCTCCACCACCGCCAGGTCATGAGTGATGAACAGATAGGTGAGGTGGCGCTCTTGCTGAGCATCCATCAAGAGGTTGAGCACCTGGGCCTGGATGGAGACGTCCAGCGCCGAGATCGGCTCGTCGGCGACGATGAACTCCGGGTCGACGGCCAGCGCCCGTGCAATGGCGATGCGTTGGCGCTGGCCGCCGGAGAACTCGTGACCGAAGCGCCCGCCCCAGTCCGGGTCGATGCCCACCGAGGCCATCACCTCGCGCACCTTGGCGACGACCCGCTCCCGGTCCCAGTCGGGATGGTGAAGGCGGATCGGCTCCTCCAGGGTCTGCTGAATGGTCATGCGCGGATTCAGCGAGGCATAGGGGTTCTGGAAGATCATCTGCATGCGCTTGCGATAGGGCAGCAGGGCACGAGGCGAGAGGGCATCGATGCGCGCCCCATCGTAGTGGATCTCGCCGGCGCTGGGCGAGAGCAGTCCCATCACGGTGCGCGCCACCGTGGACTTGCCGCAGCCGGACTCGCCCACCACACAGAGTGCCTCGCCCCGTTGGATAGTCAGATCAACGCCGTTGATGGCATGCACGAACTCCTGGTGGCGCACCAGGCGGCCGCCCTTGAAGCGCAGCTGCTCCAGGAAGTCACCGGAGAGATCGAAACGTTTCTCCAGACCGCAAATCTCCAGCAGCGGTGTGGCACTCGCGCTGTCGTAGCCGGGCGTGGCCAGGGGCTCGGCGATGGTGGTCATTGGACTTTCTCCTTGATGGGCGTGGCCTCTCGGGCCAGCATCTCTGCCACCATGTGGCAGGCCACTCGGCAGTTGCCAGAGTCGACGAACGCCGGAATACGCTCGGTGCAGGCGGGTCGCGGGCTGCCGTCGGCGCGGTCGATGAAGTCGCAGCGAGGATGGAAGGCGCAGCCCGAGGGAAGGTTAGCCAGCGACGGCATGCTGCCGCGAATTTGGTTGAGGTGGCTTCCGGGCGTGGCCATCTGCGGCAGAGCGTTCATCAGTCCCTGGGTATAGGGGTGCTGAGGGTCGTTGATGATCTCCCGGGTGGGGCCGGCTTCGATGACCCGACCGGCATACATCACCAACATGCGCTGGGTGACCTGGCTGACCACCCCCAGGTCGTGGGTGATCAGTACCAGGCCGACGTTGTGCTTCTCGCATAGCTCGCGCAGCAGCGCCATGATCTCGGCCTGAATGGTCACGTCCAGCGCTGTGGTCGGTTCATCGGCGATGATGATGTCTGGGTCGAGCAGCAGGGCGATGGCGATGATTACCCGCTGCCGCATGCCTCCGGAGAGTTCATGGGGGTACTGGTCGAGGCGCGTGTCCGGCGAAGGGATCTGCACCTGCTGTAATTTGTGCAGGGCGATGGCCCGAGCCTCCCGGCGTGAGATACGACGATGGGCCTTGAGGCACTCGACCATCTGCTCGCCGATGGAGAGCACCGGGTTGAGGGTCATCATCGGATCCTGAAAGATCATCGAGATGCGGTTGCCGCGAATCTTGCGCAGGCCGCGCTCACCGAGGCCAGTGAGTTCCTGGCCGTCGAAACGGATGCTGCCGCCCGCGATGAAGCCGGGCCTGGCGATCAGGTTGAGCAGGCTGAAGGCCGCTACTGACTTGCCGGCGCCGGATTCGCCGACGATACCCAGCCGCTCGCCGCGGTCGAGTGTGAAGTTGACATTGCGCAGTGCGCGGACCTCGCCATGACGCAGGGCGAAGCGCACATCCAGGTCACGGACTTCGAGTAGTGCCATGTTACGCTCCTTAGCCCTTGTAGAGTCGGGGATTCATGACGTCACGCAGCCAGTCGCCAAGCAGGTTGATCGATAGCACCAGCACTACCAGCACCGCGCCGGGGATCAGGGTGATCCACCAGGAACCGGACTGCAGGTAGTCGAAGCCGGCCTTGATAAGCGAGCCCAGGGAGGGGTGGGTCTCTGGCATGCCCAGGCCGAGGAAGGAGAGGGCGGCCTCAGAAATGATTGCGTTGGCCACCTGCACCGTGGAGATGACGAAGATCGGCGTCAGGGTGTTGGGCAGCACGTGGCGGAACATGATCCGGCGGCTGCCGAGCCCCATGGTCTTGGCGGCGTCCACATACTCCTTGCGCTTCTCGCCCAACACCGAGGCGCGCACGGTGCGCGCGTACTGCGGCCACTCAGCCAGGCCGATGATCAGGATCAACATCAGCACCGCATAGTCGCTGTAGAAAGCGCCGCCGAGAGTGGCCTTGACCACGGCACCGACCACGATGGCTACCATCAGCGTAGAGAAGGAGAGCTGGATGTCGGCCAGACGCATCAGAAAGGCGTCGACGCGACCGCCTAGGTAACCCGCCATCAGGCCGAAGACTACCCCCAGCAGCGCCTGCAGCAGCACGGCGCCGAAGCCGATCAACAAAGATACCCGAGTGCCGTAGAGGATGATCGACCAGAGGTCGCGGCCCTGTGCATCGGTACCCAGGGTATAGCGGGCGTCACTGCCGTCGACCCAGAAGGGCGGCAGCTCGGAATCGAGGATATCGATCTGGGCCAGGTCGTAAGGGTCGGTGGGCGCCAGCCACGGCGCCAGCAACGCCATGCTGATTAGGCCGAGCAGGATCGCCAGGCACAGCTGGGCCCCCCAGTCTCGCTTGAAGCTGTAGGCCAAATAGGAGTCGCGCAGCCTCTGCCAGCGACCGACGGCCGGAGTCGCCGCAGGGGATGAGGTATTGGTGCTCATGCGGGCTTGCCTGTCAGTTTGACGGTGGGATTCACGAGGCCATAGATCAGGTCGACCAGGGTGTTGGTGACCACGAAGATGACCCCAACGATCATCAGGTAAGCGACGATCAGCGGAATATCGGCGCGGTTGATGGCATCAAGGAACATCAGCCCCAGGCCTGGCCACTGGAACACGGTCTCAGTAAGAATGGTGTAAGCCACCATGGTGCCGATCTGCACGCCACCGACGGTGATCACCGGCAGCATGGTGTTCTTCAGCGCATGCAAGAAGTGGATCCGCCGCGGGGCGATGCCCTTGGCGCGCGCGAACTTGACGTACTCTGACTGCAGCACTTCCATCATCTCGGCGCGGATCAGGCGAATGAATAGCGGCAGCATGATCGAGGCCAGTGCGATAGAGGGCAGCACCAGGTGCTTGAGCCCGTCGAAGCTCGCCAGGTTGGTATCCCAGTGGCCCATCACATGCACCAGCTCATAGCCGCGGCCAAAGGAGGGCATGTGGCCTTGGGTGGACAGCGCAGCATTGAGCCAGGCGCCCCAGGCCGTGGATCCCGGAAAAAGTGTGACGCTGATACCAATAGAGAAGATCTGGATCAGGATGATCGCGGTAAGAAACACCGGTACCGAGATCCCCACGATGGAGACTCCCATGAAGAAGCGGGACAGCAGAGCATGCGGCTTGATGGCGCTGAACACGCCGATGGGCACGGACAGCAGCACGATCAGCAGGCTGGCCCCGAACACCAGTTCCAAGGTGGCCGGAAGATGGCGTGCGATCACCTCCAGGGCCGGCTCCCGGTAGAAATAGGAGTAGCCGAAATCGCCCTGCAGGGCGTTGCCGGCAAAGCGCAGGTACTGGACATGGAAGGGATCGTTGAGCCCCAACTGGTCGCGCAGGGCGGCGCGCTCGCTCTCGGGTACCGACTGGCCAACCATCTGTTGGATGGGGTCGCCCAGGTTGCCCTGGATGGCGAAGGCGATAACGCTGATGACGAACATCACCAGCAGGGCGTGCATCAGCCGCTTGGTCAGAAAGGCGATCATGGCGTTTGCCTGTCAGGGAGGGTAATGACGAACGGAAGCCGCCTACCCCGGGCGTGGGGCAGGCGGTACCCGGGCGAAGCTAGTCGCGGCCGATGACCAGGTCCCCCAGATAGGGGAAGTCGGTGGCATTGACCACCGCGTCGATGGCTATGCCATCGCGAGCTCCGTAGGCCAGATTCTGCCAGTGCAGCATGATGTAGCCGGCATCGTCGTAGAGCATCTGCTCGGCCTCGCGCAGCATGGCGTTGCGGGTCTCGAGGTCGGTCTCGGCGTCAGCGTCGGCCACTAGGGCATCCAGCGCCTCGTTGCAGTAGCTGCCGTAGTTGTACTGACCGGCACCGGTGTCGGTGTCGATACAAGCGGTCAAGTACTGGAAGAAGTTGGCGCTGTCCTCGGTATCAGAGTGCCAGCCGATCATCGCCGCATCCGAGCTGCGGGTATCATACTCGGGCCAATACTGGGCCAGCGGCATGGTGCGCAGGTTCACGTCGATATTGATGCGCGCCAGCATATTGGCCACCGCCTGAGCGATCTGGGCATCATTCACATAGCGGTTGTTGGGCGCGATCATGTCGATGCGAAAGCCATCCTCGTAACCGGCTTCGGCCATCAGCTGCTGGGCACGCTCTACGTCATAGCGCGGCATCAGCTCGGGATTGTGACCCGAGTAGCCGGCCGGGGAGAATTGGGCGGCCGGGGTGGCGAAGCCGCGCATCAGACGGTCGGCAATACCTTGCTGGTTGATGGCATAGGCCACGGCCTGCCGCACACGCGGGTCGCGGAAGGCTTCAACGCGTGCCTCATTGAGCTGGAAGCCGATGATGCGGGTGCCGGGGATCTCCACCAGGTTGGTGTCCTGGGCCTGACGAACCCGGTCCAGGTCGTTGGGTGGGACGGCATCGATGAAGTCGACGCCTCCGGACAGCAGGGCGGCGACCCGCGAGGCATTCTCGGCGATGGGCGTCAGCACGATGCGTGAAACATTGCCTTCGGAGGCCTCGTCCCAATAGTCGGCGTAGCGTTCGAACTCGACCCGCACGCCCTGGCGGCGTTCGGTGACGATGAAGGGCCCGGTGCCGGAGAGATGGCGCGAGGCGAAGGAGTTGCCGGCCTTGACGATCTCTGCCTTGTCCTGGCCGTTATCGGTCGAGCCGCTGTAGAACTCGCGATCCAGCGGGAAGATATAGGTGGCGAGGTTGAGCAGCAGCGGGTAGGGCGCGTGGGTAGTGATCTCCAGGGTGTGGTCGTCCAGGGCGCGGGCGTCGGCGATCGGCTCGAAGATGGTGCGGTAGTCCGGGCTCGCCTTGAGGCGCTCGATAGTCCAGGCCACGTCCTCGGCGGTGAAGGGGTTACCGGAATGGAAGGTCACGCCCTTGCGCAGGGTCATGCGCAGGGTGGTTGCGTCCACCTGCTCCCAGTCACTGGCCAGACGCGGCTCGAAGTCGAAATCCTGGGTCCAGCGCACCAGAGGGTCGAAGGCGAGGTGCGAAAAGCGCAGCATGCCGCCCGACAGCTGTTCGTGGATATCCAGCGTTTCGGGGTCGGCGCTGTAGCCGATGCGCAAGGTCTCGGCGGCGGCAGTGGCCGGTAGGGTGGCGGCCAGGGCGGCGCCGATCACGGAGGCCAGTAGAGTCTTCTTGAGGGTCATGTCGCGTCCCGGATGGTGGCTTGTTGTGTATTGTCGATTCGGCGACCACCATAGTGAGCCACCGAGACGCGGGACAATCGAAATAGTGACTGGGCTCATGCGCAGCCTGAATCACTGCCGCGCATGGGAGGGCAAGTTATTGTTGTAGAAAGGGGCGTGGGTCAAGCGCCAGGATCGAGACGCTCGATGCGATACAGCTCGGTGACCTGTTCGAGGCTCTCCACCGTGCAGTCCAGATCGGTGACGTGGCCATCCTTGAGGCCGTAGACCCAGCCGTGTATCGCCAACGGCTGGCCGCGCTGCCAGGCATGCTGAACGATCTTGGTGTGGCTGAGGTTGGTGACCTGAGCCTTCACGTTGAGTTCGCACATCCGGTCGACTCGATCATCGAGCTCGAGCGCGTCCAACTCCTCGCGATGCCGGGCGTAGAGTTCACGCACCGAGTGCAGCCAGATATCGACCATACCGTTGTCGCCGCCGGTGACCGCCGCCCGGACGCCGCCACAGCCGTAGTGGCCCACCACCATGATATGGCGCACCTTCAGCACATCCACCGCGTACTGCACCACCGACAGGGCGTTGAGGTCGTTGTGGTGGAGCAGGTTGGCCACGTTGCGGTGAACGAACACCTCCCCGGGAGGTAGGTCGATGATCTGGTTGGCCGGCACCCGGCTGTCGGAGCAGCCGATCCACAGATAGTCGGGGTTCTGCTGCTCCGACAGCCGGTCGAAGAAGGCCGGGTCCTCCCGGCGGATGCCCTCGGCCCACTGGCGGTTGCGTTCGACGAGCTGCTTGATCTCTTTTTTCATGGCGTCACTCTTTCGTTGCGCTGAAGGTTGGGGTGATGCTGAGCGAAGCGGTGGCTGTCTGCCTCGACGAGGGGGAATGGTATCATCGCCGCACCAATGACCCACGGCTTCAGGAGAACGACGTGTCCGAGTTCGACTATGACCTCTTCGTAATCGGCGCCGGGTCCGGTGGCGTGCGCGCCGCCCGGACCGCGGCGGCCATGGGTGCCCGGGTCGCCATCGCCGAGGACCGCTACCTGGGTGGCACCTGTGTCAACGTAGGCTGCGTGCCCAAGAAGCTCTACTCCTACGCCGCCCACTTTCACGATGCCTTCGAGGATGCCGGGGGGTTCGGTTGGCAGCTGCCGGCGCCGCCGTCGTTCGACTGGGCGACCCTGCGCGATAACAAGAGCAGCGAGATAAAGCGCCTCAACGAGATCTATGCCCGGCTGCTCGACGGTGCGGGGGTGCGCCTGATCAACGGCCGGGCCCGGGTGCTGGACGCTCACCGTGTTGAAGTGGCCGGTGAAACCATCCGCGCCATGAAGATCCTGGTGGCGGTGGGCGGCTGGCCCTGGGTGCCGGAATTTCCCGGCAGCGAGCACGCCCTGACCTCCAACGAGATCTTCGATCTGGAGCATTTTCCGAAGCGCTTCCTGGTGCTGGGGGGCGGCTATATCGCCGTGGAGTTTGCCAGTATTTTCAATGGGCTGGGCAGCGACACCCAGTTGGTCTATCGGGGCGATCTCTTCCTGCGCGGGTTCGATAACGAGGTGCGGGAGTTCACCCGTGATGAGATGACCAAGAAGGGCGTCAGGCTGCATTTCGAGACCAATATCGAATCCATTGAGCGCGTCGATGACGCTTTTCGAGTGACCCTGACCGGCGGTGAGGTGGTCGAGGTGGATGCGGTGCTGGCGGCCACCGGGCGCAGGCCCAATCTGGCCGGGCTGGGCCTGGATGCTCTGGGCATCGACCTCAAGGCCGATGGCAGCGTGAAGGTCAACGAGCGGTTCGAGACCTCGGTGCCTTCGATCCTGGCGCTTGGCGACATCACCGGTGGCCCTGAGTTGACCCCGGTGGCCCTGGCCGAGGCGATGCAGATGGCCCAGGCTCACTTCGGTGAGCAAGCGCCGGCGCCGCTGGATTACGCCAGGATCGCCACCGCGGTGTTCTGCCACCCCAATATTGGCACCGTGGGACTCTCCGAGGAGGCGGCCCGGGAGCGCCACGGCGCGATTCGCGTCTACCGCACCGACTTTCGCCCCATGAAGCACACGCTCTCGGGCAGCGAGGAGCGCTGCCTGATGAAGCTGATCGTCGACGGCGCCAGCGACGTGGTGGTGGGGGCCCATATGGTGGGCGAGGAGGCCGGCGAGGTGATCCAGGGCATCGCCATCGCCGTGCGTGCCGGTCTGACCAAGGCCGATTTCGATGCGACCGTCGGCATCCATCCCACCGGCGCGGAAGAGTTCGTGACCCTGCGTACGCCGACACGCCGCTGATCGGCAGTCGGCGGTGCGGTTTCGACGGGCCACCTTCGGGTGGCCCGTTGACCGTAGGGAAGCAGAGTGTCGGCGAGACTGGGCTAAACTGGGAAGATAAAGGTGAGGGGAGGAGCTTTCATAAACTGGTGTTATGGAAGCTGCTGGCAGCCATAATGGCAACTTTGATTTGGCCACAAGCCCCTGATATCATGCTTTCCGACATCGCAACAGCGAAGCCTAACCATGAACGTGACACCGCAGCCTTTTACCCCCTCTGCCGATCTGGCGCGCCCCAGCGTGGCCGACGCCGTGGTCGGCAGCGATGCCGCACCGCTGTTCATTCGCAAGCCCAACCCGGATGACGGCTGGGGGATCTATGAGCTGGTCAAGTCCTGTCCGCCGCTGGACGTGAACTCTGCCTACGCCTATCTGCTGCTGGCCACGCAGTTTCGTGATACCTGCGCCGTGGCAACCAATGAAGAGGGGGAAATCGTCGGCTTCGTTTCCGGCTACGTGAAGAGCAATGCCCCCGATACCTATTTCCTGTGGCAGGTCGCCGTGGGCGAGAAGGCCCGCGGCACCGGTCTGGCGCGCCGGCTGGTCGATGCCGTCATGAGCCGCCCGGAACTCGCCGAGGTTCACCACCTGGAAACCACCATCACGCCGGATAACCAGGCGTCCTGGGGACTGTTTCGGCGGCTCGCCGATCGCTGGCAGGCGCCGCTCAACAGCCGCGAGTACTTTTCCACGGATCAGCTCGGCGGCGAGCATGATCCCGAAAACCTGGTGCGTATCGGCCCCTTCGATACCGGCCGTCTCTAACAGGTCCCGCCCCCATAGGCAACACCCCGTCATTTGCGCTGGACGGCCATGCCCGGCCGTCCACGCTCCCCGTTACTCTCAGCAAGGAGGTCGCCCAATGCAGACCCAGCTTCTCGAACGCATGGAATCCGAAGTCCGTACCTATTCACGCTCCTTCCCGGTGGTCTTCACCCAGGCCCGCAATGCGCGGCTGACCGATGAGGACGGCCGCGAGTACATCGACTTCCTGGCCGGTGCCGGCACGCTGAACTACGGCCACAACAACCCCAAGATCAAGCAGGCGCTGCTCGACTATCTGGCCGAGGACAACATCATCCACGGGCTGGACTTCTGGACCGCCGCTAAGCGCAACTACCTCGAGGCGCTGGACGAGGTGATCCTCAAGCCCCGCGGCCTGGACTACAAGGTCCAGTTCCCCGGGCCGACCGGCACCAACGCCGTCGAGGCCGCCATTCGCCTGGCGCGCAATGCCAAGGGGCGCCACAATATCGTGACCTTCACCAACGGCTTCCATGGCGTGACCATGGGGGCGCTGGCCACCACCGGCAATCGCAAGTTCCGCGAGGCCACCGGCGGGGTGCCCACCGTCGGCGGTACCTTCCTGCCCTATGACGGCTATCTGGGTGACGGTACCGATACCCTCGACTATTTCGAGAAGCTGCTCACCGACAAGTCCGGCGGTCTGGATGTGCCGGCCGGGGTCATCGTCGAGACCGTGCAGGGGGAGGGCGGTATCAACGCCTGCGGCAACGCGTGGCTCAAGCGCCTGGAAGGCATCTGCCGCGCCCACGACATCCTGCTGATCGTCGACGACATTCAGGCGGGCTGCGGGCGTACCGGCAAGTTCTTCAGCTTCGAACACGCCGGCGTCACGCCGGATATCGTCACCAACTCCAAGTCGCTCTCCGGCCTGGGCCTGCCGTTCTCCCAGGTGCTGATGCGCCCCGAGCTGGATGTCTGGTCACCCGGCCAGTACAACGGCACCTTCCGCGGCTTCGCCCTGGCCTTCACCACCGCCGCCGCGGCGCTGCGCGAGTACTGGTCCGATGACGCCTTCGCCAAGGAGGTGGAGCGCAAGGGGCAGGCGGTTGCCGAGCGTTTCCAGCGCATTGCGGCCTGGATCAGCGAGCAGGGCATCGAGGCCAGCGAGCGCGGCCGCGGCCTGATGCGCGGCATCGATGTCGGCAGCGGCGAGGTGGCCGACAAGATCACCGCCCAGGCCTTCGAGAATGGCCTGGTGATCGAGACCAGCGGTCAGGACGGCGAAGTGGTCAAGTGCCTCTGCCCGCTGACCATCAGCGACGAAGACCTGGTCGAGGGCCTGGATATCCTCGAGGCCAGCACCAAGCAGGCGCTTAGCTGAGTGAGCCAGATGCCGAGCACGACAAGCGCCTCGGCATCTGCTGAAATCAAGGTGCGTCTGCTGACCTAGTGCAGCAGTCAGTCCCTGGGCAGCACGCACAGCGGCTGCCCAACTACCGAATTACCGGGAGAGAGACCCATGATCGTACGCAACCTCGAAGTCGCGCGGGAGACTGACCGCCTGGTCAAGGCCGAGAACGGCAACTGGGACAGTACCCGTCTAAGCCTCGCCGACGATGGTGGCAACTGTTCTTTCCATATCACGCGGATCTATGCGGGTACCGAGACGCATATCCATTACAAGCACCACTTCGAGGCGGTCTACTGCATCGAAGGGGACGGTGAGGTCGAGACCCTGGCCGACGGCAAGATCTGGCCGATCAAGCAGGGCGACATCTACATTCTCGACCAGCACGACGAGCATCTGCTGCGCGCCTTCAAGACCATGCACCTGGCCTGCGTGTTCACGCCGGGTCTCAGCGGCAAGGAAGTGCACCGTGAGGATGGCTCCTATGCGCCGGCCGAAGCCGACGACGAGAAGCCGCTCTAACTGCAACCAGTGCCAACCCGGATGCCTGGCATGACGGTCGTTGCCCCCGACACCTGGTGGTGCCGGGGGTGTTTGTGTCTTGCGGGTGGCGCCGGTTTCCCAACGTTACGGCACGAGGGCTTGGGTATCGATTGGTTGGGCATTATTGGGGATGGTATCCAGTAGTTCGCATAATGTATATTATGTTAAATCATAGATGCTGCCGAGTTGGACAAACCGGCGCCGGACTCCTTATCATCCCTTCTTCGCTACGCCAGCCCACTTGCCACCCTCGCCAGTCCCTGCATTGAGGGTCGCCGCCCCGGAGGTCCTTGTCCCGCATGCGTCTCTTATCGCTGACCGCTGTGCCCTGGTTGCTGACCTCGCTGCTGCTGACCGGCTGCGCCCTGGCTCCTGGCCAACAGGCCGAGCCCGAACCGACGCTGACGCCTGACGCCTTCGAGGCGCGTATCGCCCACCTGGAGCAGAACCTGGGACAGCGCTGTGACGCCCAGTTGCAGTGGCAGGCGCAGCAGGATCTGCGCCAAGGCGAGCTGCAGGCGGATGTGCGCGAGGTCGGCGGCCTGCTGCGTCGTCTGCGTAGCGATATCGCGCGGCTCGAGCAGCGCGACGATGAGCCGGTGATCATCGCCGCCGACTGCAATGACCGGGCCGGCGACGTACTCGAGGGCAAGGAACTGGTCGGCCGTTCCGAGTGGATCGGTCTGCCCGATATCGGCACCTACCTCAAGGCCCGCGTCGACTCGGGAGCCAGCACCTCCTCGCTGTCGGCCACCGAGATTACCCGCTTCGAGCGCGACGGTGAAAACTGGGTTCGCTTCAAGCTCGGCCTGACCGACGACGACGTGGCGGTGGACGATGTACGCGATGAATGGATCGAAGCACCGGTGGTGCGTCGGGTGCGCATCCTGCAGGCCGCCGGCACCGAGTCCCGCCCGGTGGTCAGCCTGATCATGAGCCTGGGGGCTATCCATGAGCCGGTCGAGTTCACCCTCAGTGATCGCACCCACCTCAACTACCCGGTGCTGCTAGGGCGCCGCTTCCTCATGGACCTGGCGGTGATCGATGTGGCCGAGACCTATCTCCATCCCCGTCCCGAGTTTCCCGGTGGCCGGCCCGCCGACGAGGCCCACGAGGACGAGATCGATGACCAGGATGAAGACGAGCGCTGAGCCTCGCCCACCCTGCCCTCCAAGGAACCTACATGTCGCGACTGCCCTTCTATTTGATCGTGGGATTGCTGCTGGTGCTCGGCATCGGCTTCAGCGTGCACCGGCACGTTCAGCTCGAAGTCCCCTGGACACCGGGTGAGCAGCGGCAAACCTGGGAGGTAGAGGCCGTCGTCGACTTCACGGCCCTAGGGGAGCCCGTTCGCGTTGATTTTGCCCTGCCCTCTCACCAGCGTGGCTATCGTATCCTGACCGAAAACACCGCCTCGCCGGGGTATGGCCTGTCATTCCTCCAGGATGACGCCGCCCGCCGCGCCCAGTGGTCGATCCGCGAGGCGACCGGCAGCCAGCAGCTCTACTACTCCATTCGCCTGCTGGTGACCGACGACCGCGACCAGCAACCGATACCGCGTCCTGCGCTGCGCAATAGCGCCTGGGAACGGCCCTATGACACGGCGGCCGCCCAGGTCATCGAGCGCGCCTGGGCGCGCAGCGCCGATCCCTATACCTTCGCCCGGGAGCTGATTCGCGACTTCAGCGACGATCGCCAGGGCGAGAACGCCCGTCTGCTGCTGACGCAATTCGACCGCGGCCCTCTGCTGGTGCGGCTGCTCAATCAAGCCGGCGTGCATGCCCGTGAGGTCAGCGGGCTGATGCTGAACGACGGCCGGCGCCGCCAGACCCTGACGCCCTGGATTCAGGTCTACGAGGATGAAAGGCGCTGGTCGCTGTTCAATCCGGTTACCGGCGAACAGGGGCGACCCGACAACCTGCTGCTATGGGAGACCGGCGGTCAGGCGGTGCTGGAGGTGCAGGGCGGCACCAATTCTCGGGTGACCTTCTCGATGCTCTCGCGCAACCAGCCGGCCGCGGCAGCCGTTCGAAGCCAGCTGGCCAATGACACCCTGCTTAACTTCTCGATCCACAGCCTGCCTCTCGAGGAACAGGCGCTGTTCCAGACCATCCTGCTGATTCCCATCGGCGCCCTGGTGGTGGTGTTCCTGCGCATCATGGTGGGGATCAAGACCTCCGGCACCTTCATGCCGGTACTGATCGCCCTGGCCTTCATCCAGACCACGCTGCTCACCGGGCTGATCGGCTTTTTGCTGATCGTTGCCGTGGGCCTGGTGATCCGCAACTACCTCTCCTATCTCAACCTGCTGCTGGTGGCGCGCGTCTCGGCGGTGATCATCACGGTCATTGCCATCATCTCGCTGTTCTCGGTGCTCTCCTATCGGGTGGGCCTCAATGCGGGACTGACCATCACCTTCTTCCCGATGATCATCCTCTCCTGGACTATCGAGCGGATGTCGATCCTATGGGAGGAAGAAGGCCCCAAGGAGGTGCTGATCCAGGGGGGCGGCAGCCTGGTCACCGCCGTGCTGGCCTATCTGGCCATGAACAACCCCTGGATTCGCCATATCACCTTCAATTTCCTGGGGGTGCAGCTGATCCTGATGGCGCTGATCCTGCTGCTCGGTAACTATACCGGCTACCGACTGCTCGAACTGCGCCGCTTCAAGCCCGTGACCGAGGACTGACGCCATGTGGGCACGCCCCAGCCAACTCTTCAGCCGTGGCATCATCGGCATGAACCGGCGCAATATCCGCTATATCGGGCGCTACAACGACCGCCGACTCTACCCCCTGGTGGACGACAAGCTGCAGACCAAGCTGCTGGCCGAAAAGCACGGCATCACCACCCCGGCGCTGGTCGGCACCGTGACGACCCAGTTCGGCGTCAAGCAGCTTCGCCAGATGGTGACCGGCCACGCCGGTTTCGTGATCAAGCCGGCCAAGGGCAGCGGCGGCAAGGGTATCCTGGTGATCGAGCGCTGCGACCCCGACGGCTATATCAAGCCCAGCGGCGCAAGGCTCACACTCGCGGATCTGGAGCGCCATGTCTCCAATATCCTCTCCGGCCTCTACTCCTTGGGGGGGTCGCCGGACGTCGCCGTGGTCGAGGCGCTGATCAATTTCGACGAGACGCTCTCCGCCTACACCTATGAAGGCGTCCCCGATATTCGCGTGGTCATCTTCCGCGGCTACCCGGTGATGGCCATGATGCGCCTGTCGACGGCGGCATCCGACGGCAAGGCCAATCTGCACCAGGGGGCCGTGGGCGTCGGGCTCGATATTGCCACTGGGGCGGCGCTGCGCGGCGTACAGTTCGACCGCACCCGCCTGGACCATCCTGATACGGGGCACGAGTTGGCGAGCCTGCGCATTCCCGACTGGCATGCCCTGCTGCTGCTGGCGGCCGGCTGCTACGAGATGACCGGGCTCGGCTACCTGGGCACCGACATGGTGCTGGACCGGCACAGAGGGCCGATGCTCCTGGAGCTCAATGCCCGTCCGGGACTGGCGATCCAGATGGCCAACGGCGAAGGCCTGCGGCCACGCCTGGACCTCATCGAGCAGCAGGGTGAAGGCGTCGGCCCCGAGCAGCGGGTCGCCTTCGCCCAGCGCCATTTCGCCCGCCGGGGCGTTCTGTGCCGTCCCCACCAACCCCGCCCCTCGGTGGTGGCCTCGGCGCCCAGCGCGTAGAATAGAGGCTTGTTTTCCAGCAGCGGATCGACCATGGCCGACTCCACCACCCTGCTCCTGCAGGCCGAACGACAGTGTCAGCGGCACGGCGCGCGCTTCACCCCCATTCGCCGCCGCGTGTTGGAGATGATCGCCAGTGCTAGCGGCGGGCTCAAGGCCTATGAGCTGCTCGACCGGCTGGCCATGGAGCATGCCGCCGCCCGGCCGCCGACCATCTACCGCGCCCTGGACTTCCTGATCGAGCAGGGCCTGGTGCATCGCATCGAGTCGCTCAACGCCTATGTCGCCTGCCCCTGTCCCGAGCACGCCCACGGCTTCCAGCTGCTGATCTGTCGCAACTGCGGTCGGGTCGAAGAGCTGCATCTCGACGATGTCAATGCGCAGCTCGACGCCCGCGCCCAGGCGCTGGGCTTTCGCGTGGAGCGTCAGACCATCGAGTTGCTGGGACGCTGTGACGACTGTCAGGAGGCCGCCTCCCAGGCCTGCTGATGCCGACCGCCTTGACCCACACCATTCTCACCCCAGGAGCTCCCATGGCCGAAACCTTCAAGGAACTGGAGCGTGCCGAACGCGACTCGCGCTGGCCGCGTGCCGCGATTCTCGATGCCGCCCACTTCAACGCCGACGGCCTGATGCCCGCCATTGCTCAGCAGCACGATAGCGGCGAGGTGCTGATGATGGCCTGGATGAACCGCGAGGCGCTGGACGAGACCCTGCGCACCGGCCGCGTCTGCTACTGGTCGCGCTCCCGCGGCAAGCTGTGGCGCAAGGGCGAGTCGTCGGGCCAGCAGCAGCACCTACGCTCTGCCAGCCTCGATTGCGACGGCGATACCCTGCTGCTGCGGGTGGATCAGACCGGCCCCGCCTGTCATACCGGGCGGCGCAGCTGCTTCTATGTGGCGCTCGAGGAAACCGGCGCGCGCATCACCAGCGATCCGCTGATCGACCCCGATACGCTCTACCAGAAGCCCTAGGGGAGTACCGATCCATGAATTGCCTTGCGGCCTGGCTCTACCGCTTAGGGCGCCTGCTGACCCGCGGGCTCGGCCTGCTCATGCTCGGGCTGGTAAAACTCTACCAGGTCGCCTTGAGCCCGTTGCTGGGCCCCCGCTGTCGCTTCTGGCCCAGCTGCTCCCACTACACGGCAGAAGCAATTCAGGTCCACGGGCCGCTGAAGGGTGGCTGGCTGGCCGCTCGCCGTATCGTACGCTGCCACCCCGGCAGCCAGGGCGGCATCGACCCGGTGCCCGGCGGGCCCAGCGAGCGTCTCTGCCGGGAGGATCCGGAACTCGACGAGCACTTCCGGCCCCGCGGCGGCGCCTGCCGTCACCGCTAAGGAAGCGCTGAACAAATAGTGGTAGCCCGCGACCACCCGGCCCACTCGCCACCAAAATGATTATCCCGCCTTAAAAACGATTATTTTTAAAGCCTAGTCCATAAAAATGATTATATGAGCAGGGCTAGCGCTTAGGCCGCTTCCTGCTCGGCGATCTCGTAGATGCGTGCCAGCATGCTGTTCAAGCCGTTGCTGCGCGTCGGCGACAGGTGCTTGTCGAGGCCCAGATCGGCGAGGAAGTGTGGGCTGGTGTCCCGAATCTCCGCCGCCGGCCGGTCATTGTAGATGCGCATCAGCACCGCGATCAGTCCCGACACGATGGCGGCATCCGAGACGGCGTCGAAACGCAGGCGCCCCCCCTCGTGGCGGTGGTGCAGCCAGACATTGGATTGGCAGCCCTGGATCTTGCGCTCGGGGGTCTTCCACTCCTCGGGGAACTCGGGGAGCTGCTTGCCCATGTCGATGATGTACTGGTAGCGGTCCATCCAGTTGTCGAACATCTCGAACTCATCCAGCAGCGCCTGCTGGGCCTGTTCGGCTGTGGTCTCGGAATTCATGGTGACTCCTTGAAGGGGATGGACCCCATTATATCGGTTCAGCGGCCCCATCACGATCATCCGCGTAGGACCGGCCGCGGCTGTCGAACGGCAGGCGGTGGGCCGACTGCTGGCGATGCCACTCCTCATCTTCGGCGTGCAGGTAGCGAGCGGTGGTGTCGAGCCGGGCATGGCGGGCGGTGCCGGCCAGGTAGCGCAATTCCACCCCGGCCTGAGCCTGATGGGTCAGGGCGGTATGGCGAAGCCAGTGCGGCGTGGCCTGACGCAGCCGCAGCACCTCGGCTCTGGCCCCCTCCCCGGCCTCGCTCTCCAGCGCTGCGGCGGCCTGCTGGAAGGTCTCGCGAATCAGCCGGTAGAGCCGGTTGTCGCCGAGGCCGCGTCGGCCGTCCAGGCTACGTAGCAGCGGGGCCGTCTCGTCCGGGGCCGGATGAGACGGCAGGCCCAGCCGTTCGCGCCACTGGGTCAGCAGGGCGAGCATATCCGGCGGCACCGGGATGCGCGCGACCTTGTCTCCCTTGCCCACCACTCGCCACCACCAGCGCCCCTCGCGCCGCTCGAAGTCGCCCATGCGTGCCCCGGCCATCTCGCTGATCCGCGGGGCTAGCAGGTAGGCGAAGCCGAACACCAGACGGCGACGCCCGTGCTCGAAGTGCTCCCGTTCGCCGACACCCTCCTCCGGCTGGCGGGCAAGCCACTGCCATAGCCATTCCCAGAGCGGGCGCTCCAGGTAGCGCTCCACCCCCTGCTGGCGGTTGTTGAGCCGGCGACGTTTGTCGCGCATCAGCCGGAACGGGTTGTGCGCCACCCAGCCGGCTTCCACCAGCCAGGCGAACAGGCCCTGCAGGATCACCAGGCTCTGTCGTCGGCTGGCCGGCGACAGCGGGCCTCGGAACGGCCGCCACTCGGGGCTGTGCCGCGGCCGCGGCGGCCCGACCCAGCGGCTGCGCGGCCGCGGGTCGACGAGAAAGGCCTCGAAGGCATCGAGGTCCTCTCGCCTGAGCTCGCCAAGCCCCCTGCCCTGTTCGCTCAGCCACAGCAGCAGTCGCTCGGCCTCCCGTCGATAGGCGCGCAGCGTCTGCGGGCTGGCCCGATACTCGGCCAGCCACTGCCCCACCGCCTCCGCGTCGCTGCTTGCGGCGATATAGGCACCCTGCCCGCCCGGCTCGGCGGGCAGCAGCTCCCCTGCAGGCGCCGGCCAGCCCTGCAGGCCTGTTTCGTTATGTTTCTGGCGACTCACTCTCTTCTTGCTCCTTGCCCCTTGCCCCTTGCCCCTTGCCCCTTGCCCCTTGCCCCTTGCCCCTTGCCCCTTGCCCCTTGCCCCTTGCCCCTTGCCCCTTGCCCCTCAGTATCTCCGTCCTCTCTCAATAAATGCAAGATAATGAGCGTAATCATGCTTTTTTGTTTAATAAGATAAATAATAATACAGTTACGTAATATGTAATATTCTTCCTTTTCGAGGCCTGCCGCGCTATCCTGCCGCCGACATCAAGTCCCATGACGCGCATGGAGACTGCCGGCGCGACGGCGGCGCAACGAGGAGAGTGAGATGGCACGCAGCGGTGTGCAGTACGAGGACGTCCGGCGGGCGATCGACACCCTGCTCGCCAGGGGCGACGCTCCCGGCGTGCAGAAGATTCGTGAAGTGCTGGGCACCGGCAGCTTCACCACCATTAGCGAGCACCTCAGGGAGTGGCGTACGCGCCGGGAGGAAAACCGCGACCGCCCACCGCCGCGCACTATGCCCGAGGGTATCCAGCAGCTGGCCGAACAGCTGTGGGAGCAGGCCCAGGAGGCCGCCGGCGAGGCACTTGCCCACTATCGCGAGGAGGCCGACGGCAAGGTCGCCTCGGCCCGGCAGGCGGCCGAGGACGCACGCCGTAACGCCGAGGATGCGGCGCAGCGCGAGGCCGCCTTGGCCGCTCACCTGGCCAGCATCGAGCAGCGCCTGGAGGCGCGCGGCGCCGAGCTCGCCCGGGCCGAGGCCGAACGCGACCAGGCCAACCGGCAGCGCGAGCGGCTCGAGGAGCGCCTCGCGCAGGCTACCCGACGCGGTGAAGCGCTGCAGGCCGAGCTCGAACGCCAGGCTCAGGTCCAGCACCAGGCGCTGGCCGAGCTCGAGGGCCGCCACCAGGCGCAGGAGGCCCAGGAGGAGCAGCGCCACGAAGCCGCCGAGGCCCGCCTGATGGCGCTGCTGGACGATCTTCGCCAGGAGCGCCTGGCGGCGGACAAGCGGCAGGCGGCCAGGCAACAGCAGCTGGAAGGCCGCCTGGAGGCGCTACAGGGGGAGCTGCAGGAGGCGCGTCAGGCGCTTACCCAGGAGGAGAAGGCACACCGGGAGACCCAGTGGGCCAGGTCCCGCGCCGAGGAGCGGGCCGACACCCTGCGCCACGCCCAGGCGCTGCTGCAGGGGCGGGTCGATGATCAGCGCCGCCACCTGGACGAACAGGGCGCGAGGCTGCGGGCCCTGGAGGCTGCGCTGGCCCGCCAGGAGCGGCAGGCGCGAACGCAACCCGCTGAGGCAGCGGTGGATGACGACGAAGGGGCAATCAACGAAGAAGGCCCCGCCTCGGCGGGGCCTTCTCAACCACATGCTCGTGCAGAGTCTAGCGACGGGGGCGACAGCCGGTAGGCGGCAGACGCCAGGGACAGGCGGCAGTCACCGATAGTAGGCGTTGGTGGTGTCGGTATGGTCGGTCACATCGCGAATGCCGGCCAGTTCGGGAATGCGCTCCATCAGGGTCTTCTCGACGCCCTCCTTGAGGGTCAGGTCCACCGCCGCACAGCCCTGGCAGCCACCACCGAAGGCCAGCACGGCGACGTTCTGCTCGGTCAGCTCGATCAGCTTGATCTCGCCGCCGTGGGCGGCCAGGCCGGGATTGATTTCGCTGTAGAGGATATAGTTGACGCGATCCTCCAGGGGGCTGTCGGCATTGACCTTGGGCATCTTGGCGTTGGGGGCCTTGATGGTCAGCTGCCCGCCCATGCGGTCGGCATTGAAATCGACCACGGCCTCCTCGAGGAAAGGGATACTGTTCTTGTCGACGAACACGCCGAGCTTGTCGAGATCGAGACGCTCGTCGCTGGGCTCTTCCTCTCCGGGGCGACAGTAGGCCAGGCAGGTTTCCGCATAGGGAGTGCCGGGCTGGGTAATGAAGATGCGCACGGCGATTCCCTCGACGTTCTGCTTCTCGAGCAGCTCGGCAAGGTAGTCCTGGGCGCTGTCGGTAATCTGGATGATCTCGCTCATGGTCGTCTCGCTGGTCGGGCCGCCCGGCGGGCTGGCCATAGATGACATACCGACATGGTAAGCAAAAGCGCGGAGCGAGACAATCCCGACCATTTTGGTCGGTTTTTAACCATACCCTGCCCTCGCGAAGCCGCTTTTGCTACTATGGGCGGCTAATTCGGCCGTCGCACGAGAAGACGCTTCATAGGCGCTGGCGCGGCCCCCACCCTGGACGTGACTACGCTGGAGACCGACCCTACCCATGGCCGCCGTTCCCTCTGCCCTGACTGCTACCCTCACCGAGCGCCTCAACGATCGCATCCTGATGCTCGATGGCGGCATGGGCACCATGATTCAGAACGCCGGACTCGACGAGGCCGATTTCCGCGGGGAGCGCTTCACTGACTGGCCCTCCGATCTCAAGGGCAACAACGACCTGCTGGTGCTGACCTGCCCCGAGCTGATTTCGCGCCTGCACCGGGAGTATCTGGAGGCGGGGGCCGACATCGTCGAGACCAACACCTTCAACAGCACCCGCCTCTCCCAGGCCGACTACGGCATGGAAGACCTGGTACCGGAGATCAACCTCGAAGCGGCGCGCCTGGCTCGCCAGGTGTGCGATGCCGTGGCCGCCGAGACCGGGGTGCCGCGCTATGTGGCCGGGGTGCTGGGGCCCACCTCGCGCACCGCCTCGCTGTCACCGGACGTCAACGACCCGGCCAAGCGCAACGTCACCTTCGATGCGCTGCGCGACAACTACTACGAGGCCGCCGAGGCGCTGATCGAGGGCGGCAGCGACCTGATCCTGATCGAGACGATCTTCGACACGCTCAATGCCAAGGCGGCGATCTTCGCCCTCGAGCAGCTGTTCGGCGATCGCGGCGAGCGCCTGCCGGTGATGATCTCCGGCACCATCACCGACGCCTCCGGCCGCACCCTTTCCGGTCAGACCACCGAGGCGTTCTGGAATTCGGTGCGCCACGCCCAGCCGCTCTCCATCGGGCTGAACTGCGCCCTGGGGGCCGCGGAGCTTCGCCCCTATCTGGAAGAGCTGGCCACCAAGGCGGACACCTTCGTCTCCGCCCACCCCAACGCTGGCTTGCCCAACGAGTTCGGCGAGTATGACCAGACGCCGGAGGAGATGGCGACCATCGTCGCCGAGTTCGCCGAGAGCGGCCTGGTCAATATCATCGGTGGCTGCTGCGGGAGCACCCCCGAACACATTGCCGCCATCCATGCGGCCGTCGCCGACATGACGCCGCGCCGGGTCCCCGAACGGGCCCGGGCCTGCCGCCTGTCGGGCCTGGAGCCCTTCAACATCGAGAAGGGCTCGCTGTTCGTCAACGTCGGCGAGCGCACCAACGTCACCGGCTCGGCGCGCTTCAAGCGTCTGATCGTCGACGAGGACTACAATACGGCCCTCGAAGTGGCCCTGGAGCAGGTAGAGAACGGCGCCCAGATCATCGACATCAACATGGACGAGGGCATGCTGGAGTCCGAGGAGGCCATGGTGCGCTTCCTCAACCTGATCGCCGGCGAGCCCGACATCGCCCGGGTGCCGATCATGATCGACTCCTCCAAGTGGGAGATTATCGAGGCCGGGCTCAAGTGCGTGCAGGGCAAGGCGGTGGTCAACTCCATCTCGCTCAAGGAGGGCGAAGCGGCCTTCGTCGAGCAGGCCACCCTGTGCCGCCGCTATGGCGCGGCGGTGGTGGTGATGGCCTTCGATGAGCAGGGGCAGGCGGACACCTTCGCCCGCAAGACCGAGATCTGCCAGCGCGCCTATCGCACCCTGGTGGACGTGGTGGGCTTTCCGCCGGAAGACATCATCTTCGACCCCAACATCTTCGCCATCGCCACCGGTATCGAGGAGCACGACAACTACGCGGTGGACTTCATCGAGGCCACTCGCTGGATCCGCGAACACCTGCCCCACGCCATGGTGTCGGGCGGCGTCTCCAACGTGTCGTTCTCCTTTCGCGGCAACAATCCGGTGCGCGAGGCGATCCACTCGGTGTTTCTCTATCACGCCATCCGCGCCGGCCTCACCATGGGCATCGTCAACGCCGGCCAGCTGGCCGTCTATGACGACCTGCCCGGCGAGCTGCGCGAGGCGGTGGAAGACGTGGTGCTCAACCGGCGCAGCGACGGCACCGAGCGCCTGCTCGACCTGGCCGACAAGTACAAGGGCGACGGCAGCGGCGCCGCCAAGAAGGAGGACCTGGAGTGGCGCAGCTGGGAGGTGGAAAAGCGCATCTCCCACGCCCTGGTCAAGGGCATCACCGCCCACATCGAGGAGGATACCGAGCAGGCCCGGCAGCGTGCCGCTCGCCCCATCGAGGTGATCGAAGGCCCGCTGATGGACGGCATGAACGTGGTCGGCGACCTGTTCGGGGCCGGCAAGATGTTCCTGCCCCAGGTGGTCAAGTCGGCACGGGTCATGAAGCAGGCGGTGGCCTACCTGATCCCCTTCATCGAGGCCGAAAAGAGCGGTGATACCCAGGCCAAGGGCAAGATCGTCATGGCCACGGTCAAGGGCGACGTCCACGATATCGGCAAGAACATCGTCGGCGTGGTCCTGCAGTGCAACAACTACGATGTGGTCGACCTGGGCGTGATGGTGCCGGCAGAGAAGATCCTGCAGACCGCCCGGGACGAGAAGGCCGATATCATCGGGCTGTCCGGGCTGATCACCCCGTCGCTGGATGAAATGGTCCATGTGGCCAAGGAGATGCAGCGCCAGGGCTTCAACCTTCCGCTGCTGATCGGCGGGGCCACCACCTCCAAGGCCCACACCGCGGTCAAGGTCGACCCCGGCTACGAGCACCCGGTGATCTACGTGGCAGACGCCTCGCGGGCCGTCGGCGTGGCCGGCAAGCTGCTATCGGCCGAGCTCAAGCCGGCCTATACCGCCGAGATCCGCGCCGAGTACGAGCAGGTTCGCGAACGCAACGCCAAGCGCCGCCCCAAGGCGGCTGACCTCAGCTATGCCGAGGCCCGCCAGCGCAAGCTGCCCATCGACTGGGCCGGCTACACCCCGCCGCGCCCCGCCATCACCGGCCTGAAGGTTTTCGACGACTATGATATCGAGGAGCTGATCGAGCGCATCGACTGGACCCCCTTCTTCATGAGCTGGGAGCTGGCCGGTAAGTACCCGAAGATCCTCGATGACAAGGTGGTCGGTGAAGCCGCGCGAAGCCTGTTCGCCGATGCCCAGGCGATGCTGCGCAAACTGATCGATGAGAAGCACATCCAGGCCCGTGGCGTGATCGGCCTGTGGCCGGCCAACAGCGTCGATGACGATGTCATCGAGGTCTATGCCGATGAGTCGCGCACCCGGGTCATCGAGCGGCTGCACCACATCCGCCAGCAGACCACCAAGAATCGCGACGGCGTCTGCTACAGCCTGGCCGACTTCGTGGCGCCCAAGGCGTCGGGCAAGCCCGACTGGATTGGCGGCTTTGCCGTGACCACCGGCCATGGCGTCGAGGCCCTGGCCGAGCGCTACAAGGCTGCCGGCGACGACTACAGCGCGATCATGGTGCAGGCCCTGACCGACCGCATGGCCGAGGCCTTCGCCGAACGCATGCATGAGCGGGTGCGCAAGGAGTTCTGGGGCTATGTACCTGACGAACAGCTGGACAACGTCGAGCTGATCGCCGAGAAGTACCAGGGGATCCGCCCGGCGCCGGGCTACCCCGCCTGCCCCGACCATACTGAGAAGACGACCCTGTTCCGCCTGCTCGATGCCACCAAGAACGCCGGCATCGACCTGACCGAGAATTTCGCCATGTGGCCGGCGGCAGCGGTGTCGGGCTGGTACTTTTCCCACCCGCAGTCGAAATACTTCTCCACCGGCAAGATCACCCGGGATCAGGTCGAAGCGCTGGCCGACCGCAAGGGCATGTCCCTCGTGGAGCTTGAGCGCTGGCTCGCCCCGGTGCTCTCCTACGATCCGAGCTGATGGCCGCAATGCGTCACCCGCCCGCGGGGGCCGGCATCTTGCCGACTCCCCCGCGGCGCCAGAAGATCCTGCGCCTGGCCCTGCCGATCATCGCCGGCATGCTCTCCCAGAGCCTAATCAACCTGATCGATGCCGCCCTGGTGGGGTCTCTGGGCGAGGTGCCGCTGGCCGGCGTGGGCATCGGCGGCTATGCCATGTTCCTGATCACCGCCCTGGTGTTCGGGCTCTCCTCCGGCGTCCAGGCCCAGACCGCGCGGCGCCACGGCGAGGCGGACTGGGCACAGCGCGCCGTGGCGCTCAACGCCGGGCTGGTGCTCGCCGTCCTGGCCGCGCTGCCGATCACGGCACTCTGCCTGTGGCAGGCGCCGCGGCTGCTTGCCCTGATCAACCAGGACCCGGCGGTCAACGCCGTGGCCGTGGAGTACTTCCGCTGGCGGGTGCTGTCGCTGGTCGCGGTGGCGATGATCTTCTGCTTTCGCGGCTACTGGAACGGTATCCAGCAGACCGGCATCTACCTGCGCATCATCCTGTTCATGCATCTGGTCAACGTACTGGCCAGCATCGGCCTGATCTTTGGCTATCTGGGGCTGCCCGCCATGGGCGCCGCGGGGGCCGGTGCCGGCACCACCCTGTCGCTGTTTGCGGGGCTCGCCGTTTGGGCCTTGCTCAGCGTGCGGCACGCCACCGCCAGCGGCTTTCTGGCCGCCCTGCCACGCCGCCTGACCTTCGTCACCACCCTGCGCCTGGCCGCGCCCCACTCCTTCCAGCAGCTGTGGTTTGCCGCCGGCTACGCGGTGCTGTTCTGGATCCTTGGCCAGATCGGCACCGCCAGCGTGGCGGTGGGCCATGTGCTGGTGAACCTCTCGCTGCTGCTGATCCTGCCCGGGGTCGGCCTGGGCATGGCGGCCATGAGCCTGGTCGGCGAGGCGCTGGGACAGCGCGCCCACCGCGAGGCCCACCGTTGGGGCTGGGACGTGGTACGGCTGGCCTGGCTGTGCCTGGCGCTGCTGGCGCTGCCCATGGCCCTGTTTCCCGACCGGGTGCTGGGACTCTTTCTCCACGACCCGGCACTGATCGCGCTGGGGCGCCTGCCGCTGCAGCTCACCGCGGCCATGATCGTGCTCGACGCCGCCGCCCTGGTGCTGGGTCAGGCGCTGCTCGGCGCCGGAGCCAACCGCACTGTGATGACCACCACCCTGACCCTGCAGTGGCTGGTCTTCCTGCCCCTGGCCTGGTGGGTCGGGGTGGAGCTGGAGCTGGGGCTGCTGGGCATCTGGTGGGCGCAGCTCGGCTATCGTTGCCTCAATTCGGCGTGGTTCGTGATGATCTGGCAGCGGCGGCGCTGGCAGCGGCTGCGGGTATAGGCCCGCGCGGTGCGGACTCGAGCTCTTATATTACTTTTTGTATAAAAACTATGAATATTTATTCTTTCATAGAATAATGCCGGGGCGTTAAGGTGCCCTTGACGCTTCGCCACTCTCACTGCAGCAGGATCGGCTGAATGTATCGCTACGACAACCACGATCAGACCCTGGTCAATGAACGTGTCGCCCAGTTTCGCGACCAGATGAATCGCTATCTGGCCGGGCGGCTCAGCGAAGAGGAGTTTCTGCCGCTGCGCGTGCAGAACGGTCTCTATGTCCAGCGTCATGCTCCCATGCTGCGCATCGCGATTCCCTACGGCATGCTGGCCTCCTACCAGCTGCGCAAGCTGGGTGACCTGGCCCGCGACTATGACCGCGGCTACGGCCACTTCACGACCCGTACCAACCTGCAGCTCAACTGGCCCAAGCTGGAGACGGTACCGGACATGCTGGCGGAGCTCGCCAGCGTGCAGATGCACGCCATCCAGACCAGCGGCAACGATATCCGCAACACCAGCACCGACCAGTTCGCCGGCGTGGCCGAGGACGAAGAGGTCGATCCGCGTCCCTGGTGCGAACTGATCCGCCAGTGGTCCACCTTCCACCCGGAGTTCACCTACCTGCCGCGCAAGTTCAAGATCGCGGTGACCGGCGCCGAGGAGGATCGGGCCGCCATCCAGGTGCACGACGTGGGCCTGCGTCTGTGGCGCGACGCCCAGGGCGAGGTGCGGGTCAAGGTGATGGCCGGCGGCGGCCTGGGGCGCACGCCGATGATCGGCGAGACCGTGCGCGAGGACCTGCCCTGGCAGCACCTGCTGACCTACCTGGAGGCCCTGGTGCGGGTCTACAACCAGTTCGGTCGTCGCGACAACAAATTCAAGGCGCGCATCAAGATCCTGGTCAAGGCGCTGGGCGTCGAGGAGTTCCGCCGTCGCGTGGACGCCGAATGGGCCCATCTCAAGGATGGCCCCCAGACCCTGACCCGCGATACCGTCAGCGACATGCAGCGCCACTTCGTCGATCCCGAGCGGCGCCCGGTGAGCGCCGAGGCCATTGCCGACTTCGAGCGGCTGCGCAAGGAGAATCGCGCTTTCGGCCGCTTCGTGACCAACAACGTCCACAGCCACAAGGTGACCGGCTACAAGGCGGTGACCCTGTCGCTCAAGCGCAGCGGCCACTCGCCGGGAGACCTGACCTGGGAGCAGATGCACCAGGTGGCGGATCTGGCCGACGCGTACAGCCACGGCGAGCTGCGCGTGACCCACGAGCAGAACCTGGTGCTCTCCGATGTGCCGGTGGATCGACTCGAATCCCTCTGGCAGCGGCTCGGGGAGCTGGGGCTGGCCAACCCCACCGTGGGCACCCTGGCGGATCTGATCTGCTGCCCGGGTGGCGACTACTGCGGCCTGGCCAACGCCAAGTCGATCCCCGTTGCCCACGCCATCCAGGAGCGCTTCGAGGACCTGGATTTCCTCTACGACCTGGGGCCGCTGGAACTCAATATCTCCGGCTGCATGAACGCCTGTGGGCACCATCACGTCGGCCATATCGGCATCCTTGGCGTCGACAAGAAAGGCGAGGAGTGGTACCAGATCTCGCTGGGCGGCGCTCAGGGCAATGCGGCCTCATTGGGCAAGATCCTCGGCCCCTCCTTCAGCCGTGAGAGCGTCCCCGAGGTGATCGACAAGGTCCTGCAGGTCTACGTCGGCGAGCGACTCGACGGCGAAACCTTTCTCGAAACCTATCGCCGAATCGGCCTCAAACCCTTCAAGGAGCGGGTCTATGCCTGATCAAGACACTCTCACCACACGCCCCTTCATCCGTCAGGGGAAGCCGGCCGAGGATCGCTGGACGCTGGTGCGCGACGATCAGGCGGCGCTGCCCGAGGGCCCCGTCATCGTGCCGCTGGCGCGCTGGCAGGCCAGCGAGGCGAGCGCAGAGCTCGCACCGTGGCTCTCCAGCGATACCGAGCTGACGCCTGAGCTCGCCGATGAGCTCGGCAACGCCCCCTTGATCGCCATCGACTTCCCGAAGTTCACCGACGGGCGTGGCTACAGCCTGGCGCGGCTGCTGCGCGAACGCTATGGCTATGAAGGTGAGATTCGTGCGGTAGGCGACGTGCTGGTCGATCAGGTGTTCTTCCTGACCCGCTGCGGCTTCGACGCTTTGTCGCTGCGTGAGGACCAGTGGCTCGAGGATGCCCTTTACGCCCTCAACGCCTTCAGCCGCGCCTATCAGCCGGCCGTGGACGAGCCCGAGCCGCTGTTTCGCCATCGCCTGCGCGAGGCCTCGAAGGAGCTGGCGTCGGCCATGGCCTGACCCCCTGCCGCTACCTGCTGCATGCGATGCCGGCCCCGATCGGGGCCGGCATCGGCGTATCTATGGTTTACCCCCGACGTTTCTGCTGGCGCTCGCGGTTGGCGGCTCGCGCTCGTTCGCTCTTGCGCAGCATCACCCAGGTGGCGCCCAGGCCGCCGTCCGCCTGCTGGGCGGACACGAAGGCCTGTACCTCGTCGAACTGGGCCAGCCACTTGGCCAGGTAGGAGCGCAGCACGTTGGGTGGGCTATCGATCTCGCGGCCGCGGCCGTGAACAATCAGCACCGAGCGCAGGTCATGGGCATAGGCTTCCTGGATGAAGGGCGGCAGCGCTCGCCGGCACTCGGCCAGGGGGCGTCGCAGCAGGTGGAGCCGCGCCTGGGCGGCATAGCCGCCATAGCGCAGGCGGTCGAGCACCCCGCGTTGGATGCCGTCGCGACGGTACTCGATGGGGTCGAAGGGCGCCAATAGATCGACGAAGTCGTCGGAAAGGAAACTGTCCTGGCCGGTCTCGGCCTGGGCACTCTCGCGGCGGGCCAGCTGGGCTTCGCTGGGCGGACGACGCCGACGCCCCGGATCGGCGCGGTTGGTCGCCCCCGCCAGCGGGGTCACATCGCCCATCAGCGCCTGGAAGTCCTGATCACTACGAGCCGACTGGGTCATGGGCCACCTCCGCGATTACGGTTCTGTTGTCATCCTACCAGAGCCGATGTGTGAGGTTGAATCAGACAACCATGGGCCAGGCATGGCAGCATGTCCCTACCGTGTTCGACAAGGAGTTCCCATGACACGCCTGCGCCTTGTGCTGCTGTGCCTGCTGCTGCCCCCCCTGGGGCTGGCCGGTTGGCTGTGGTGGACCATGCTCAGCCCCTTCACCTACGACCGACCCGAGCATTTGCCGGCTATCGACGAGGGCCCCCACGAGGTCTTCGTCTATGGCACGCTGCGCTTTGCGGCGGTGCGCTGGGTGGTGATGGGGCGCGCCAGCGAGTCCGAGCCGGCTCTGCTCGAGGGCTTTCGGCGCGAAGGGCTCGACCTAGCCGAGGCGCCCGGGGAGCGCGTCGACGGCCAGGTGATCGAAGTGAGTTCCCGGGAGCTCGCCCGGCTGGATCGCTACGAGCGCCTGGGCATTCGCTATGAGCGGGTGCGCCTGGAGCTGGAGGATGGCCGTGAGGCCTGGGTCTATCGACGGCTGGCCGACGCCTCCGCCTTGCTTCTACAATAGCCGCCATTCTAGCGTCCGACTCGAGGCACCACCATGGTCATTACCCTCTTCCATAACCCCCGCTGCTCCAAGTCGCGCCAGGCCCTGGCCCTGCTCCAGGAGCACGGCGCCGAAGTCCGCGTGCGCCGCTACCTGGATGAACCGCTGGACGAGACCGAACTGCGCGAGCTGATGTCGCGGCTGGATGCCGACGGCACCGCCCTGGTGCGCACCCAGGAGGCCGAATGGAAGGCCTTGGACGCCGACATCCAGGACCAGGAGCAGGTGATCCGGGCCATCGTGGCGCACCCACGACTGCTCGAACGCCCGATTGCCGACGATGGCAAACGCGCCATCATCGGCCGGCCGCCGGAAGACGTTCTCAGCCTCATTCATGACGATGACTGATCCCCTTCCCGCCCTCCCGCTTGCCACAGACCATCAGGAAACCCAATGCGCGACACCCTGCCCTATGTGCTGATCCTGTACTATTCCCGCCACGGTGCCACCCGCGCCATGGCCGAACAGCTGGCCGCCGGGGTCGAATCCTGCCCGGGCGTTGCCGCCCGGCTGCGCACCGTCCCGCCGGTATCACCGACCTGCGAGGCGGTGGACCCGGAGATCCCCGCCGAAGGCGCCGTCTATGCCGACCTGGACGACCTGCGTAACTGCGCCGCCCTGGCCCTGGGGAGCCCAACCCGCTTCGGCAACATGGCGGCGCCGCTGAAGCACTTCATCGACTCGACCAGCGCGCTATGGCTCAACGGGGCGCTCACCGACAAGCCGGCCAGCGCCTTCACCTCGACCTCGAGCCTGCACGGCGGCCAGGAGACCACCCTGATCTCCATGCTGCTGCCGCTGCTGCACCACGGCATGGTCTATGCGGGTCTGCCCTACAGCGAGATCGAGGTGATGAACACCACCAGCGGGGGAAGCCCCTATGGGGCCAGTCATGTTGCCGGCAAGCGCAGCGATCGCCCCCTCGACGACGATGAGCGTCATTTGGCCCAGGCCCAGGGCAAGCGACTCGCCCGACTGGCCCTTGCTCTGGACGCCATGCGCCGGGAGGAGCGATGAGACGCTGGCTGGAAGGGCTGGAGGCCCGCCATGGCCTGGATGAGCTGACCGAGCGAGCGCGCCGGCTGGTGCTGGGCAGTTTCACCCTGCTGGTGGTGCTGGTGGTGTGGGGCAGTCTGTCGATGCAGGCCGGCGACAACCCCCTGACCCCGATCATCGTGCGAATCCTGCCGCTGCTGCTGTTCCTGCCCTCGGTCATCGGTCAGCGTCCGCGGGGACATGCCTGGCTGGCATTCGTCAGCCTGCTCTACTTTACTCAGGGAGTGATGGTGGCGACCCTGCCCGGACAAGGGCTGCGCGGTGGGCTGGAGGCGCTGACAGCGCTCGCACTGTTTACCGGCTGCATGTTCTATGCGCGCTTTCGCAGTCGCCAGCTGCGCGGTGACAGCCAATCTTGATCTCGGCGGGTATTTTTCTCACAGCCTGCTAAATTGATATGGGTTTTACAGCTACGCTAAATCGACAACACACCTGCGCGAAGGGAGATCGTGATGAACATGACGCTGAAAACCAGCCTGGCCGCCTGCGGTCTGTCCGCAGGTCTGGCGTTCGCCGCCGTTGCCCAGGCCAGTGACATCGAGGATGCCATCCACTACCGTCAGAGTGCGCTGAGCGTGATCGGCTGGCATATCGGCCCGCTGGGCGCCATGGCCCAGGGCGACATCGACTACGATGCCGAGGAGTTCGCCCATCGCGCCGACAACCTCGCCTTCCTGGCCTCCCTGCCCTGGGAAGGCTTCGTGGAGGGGTCGCTGCGGGGCGACGGACACGGTATCGACACCGATGCCCTGGCCGTGATCGCCGACGACTGGGACGATTTCGAATCCCGGCAGCAAACGCTGATCGAGAAAACCGCCGAGCTGGCCGAACTGGCTCAGGGGGATGATTTTGGTGCCATGCGCCAACAGGTGGCCGCCGTGGCCGATACCTGTCGTGGCTGCCACGACAACTACCGTGCCGACTGACGGCCAAGACGCCATCGTTGTGCTAACACGGGCGGCCGCTGGGCCGCCCGTGCGCTGCTCGGACGCTGATTCAGGGCTGTCACGCATTCCATAGCCAGATCACCGGGGCGGCTGCCACGGCCATCGAGACCAGCAAGAGCCAGGGATTGGCACGCTGGCGATGTGTCGCTCCAACAGGCGCGTCTTCGGGCTCCTTCGGCAGCAGCTTGCGTCCGGTGAGCATGGCCACCACCAGGCGCTCCCCCTTCAGGCGATGGACGACCAGGGCCAGCAGGTGGGCGGCGATGAGCCCCATCAGCAGGTTGGCGTTGAGATGGTGTAGAGTCAGCAAGGCACGGCTCACATCGCGGCCGAATACGCCATACAGCGGCGCCCGGAAGAAGATGTCATCGGTCAGGAAGAGGCCGCTGACCGCCTGAAACGTCAGCGACGCCAGCATGACCATCACCATCAGGCCGCCCAGCGGGTTGTGTCCCGCATAGGGGGGCGGCGGACCGGTCAGCAGGCGCCGGGCATAGGTCAGCATGCGCCGCGGGCCATAGAGGAAGTTCCAGAAGCGGGCGTGGGGGCTGCCGACCAGCCCCCAGCACCACCGAAAAAGCAGCAGCCCCATCACCACATAGCCCGCCTTGGCATGGATTTCGACGGGAAACAGGAAGGGGGCGCCGCCCAGTTTCATGGTGTAGAAGGACAGCGCCACGCCGCCCACCAAGGCCCAGTGGAAGAGCCTGGTCGGAAGGTCCCATACCGGATAGTGCATCTCGCCTCCTTGCCGTATTGCCTGGGAGGGTTCAGCAGGCCCATACGCCCGGCTGAGCATCGCGAGCCGGCAAAATCGGGTGTTGTGCTTCGGCTGCTCAGCGGCGACCATGAGCAAAATTTACGAGGAGAACACCATGACACGCAATATTGCCGATATCCGACGGGACTACGAGGGCGGCAGGCTGGAAGAGACCCAGGTCCCCGAGGACCCCATGGTCCTGTTCGACGAGTGGATGACCCTGGCGCTGGACGTCGAAGGCAATGACGGCAATGTCATGACGCTGGCCACGGTGGACAGCCAGGGGCTTCCCCATGCACGCATCCTGCTGCTCAAAGGCTATGATGAGCGTGGCCTGGTCTTCTATACCAACTACCACAGTCACAAGGGCAGCGAGCTGGCCAACGTACCCCACGCCGCCATGGTCTTCTGGTGGCCCTCGCTGAGCCGGCAGGTGCGCGTCGAGGGTCGCGTCGAGCAGGTCGCTAGCGATGAGTCGGACGCCTATTTCAACAGCCGGCCGCGGGCCAGCCAGCTCGGCGCCTGGATCGCTACCCAGAGCGTGGTGATCCCCGGCCGTAGCTGGATCGAGGAGCGTCAGCACCGCTTCGAGCAGGCCTATGAGGGGCAGGACATTCCCCGCCCCATCCACTGGGGCGGCTACCGCGTGATTCCCGAGATGTTCGAGTTCTGGCAGGGCCAGCCCAGCCGCTTGCACGACCGTATCCGCTACGAGAACCGCGACAGCCGCTGGCAGCATTTCCGCATGGCGCCCTGATACCCTTGGCACCCAATCAAGCCCCGACTCTCCCGTCGAACGGTCTGAATCGGGGCCTGTTCAATCCGGCTGGCTCTCCAACCGGTGGCGCTGCCACTCACTCACCGGTTCGTTGAGCCGCAGGACCGCATCCACGACCTGCTCCTCCATGTTGTAGCGGCAACGAAAGCCCAGGTGCTTCATCAGCGCCCGCATCGGGTGATTGTCGACCATGATCTTGCCGATCATCTCCAGGGTCCCGACGCTCTTGCAGTAGGCGATCATCTTCTTCATCAGCAGGCTGCCGAGCCCCTGTCCCTTCATGTCGTCACGCACAATCACCGAGAATTCGGTGCGGATATTGTCGGGGTCATTCCAGACCCTCACGACCCCCAGCATCTCCTTGCTGCCATCCTCGCGCCGATGCTCGGCGATGAAGGCCATCTGCCGGTCGTAGTTGATATGCGAGAGAATCGACAGGTCGCGCTGGGTGAGATCGGATTTGTTGTGGAAGTAGCGGAAGCGGATGCTCTCTTCCGATAGCTGGGTATGGAAACTGGTAATCAGCGGGGCGTCCTCGGCGCGAATCGGCCGCACCTCGACGTCCATGCCGTTCTTCAGGGTCACCCACTCCCTGAGCTCTTCCGGATAAGGCATGATCGCGAAGCGCGCCGGGGCACCGAGGTCCATGGCGAAGTCCACCGCGATCATGCCGTCGCGGTTGAGCAGCAGCGGATTGAGCTCCAGTCCGCGCAACTCGAGCAGGTCCGACGCCATCTGCGACAGCTTGACCAGCAGCTGACAGAGCCGCTCGAGGTCACGCTCCGGGTCGCTGGAGTGTTCGCGAATCAGCCGAGCGGCGTGGGTGCGCCCCACCACGTCGGCGGCCAGGGTCATGTTCAGCGGCGGCAGCGCCACCTGGCGGTCGGCCAGGATATTGACCTTGTAGCCGCCGATGCCGAACACGATGATCGGACCGAAGATCGGGTCGCGGGTGATACCGGCGCAGAGCTGCATGGAGTGCTTGCCGCGCTGCATCGGCTGCAGGCAGTACTCGCGAATGACCAGCGAGGGAAGTTTTTCGCGGACCTGGTCGGCCAGCCGCTCTACCCCCTCGGCGACCTGCTGTGGCGTATGCAGGTCCTGCAGCAGGCCGGCGGAGAGGCGGTGGGGGTGGCGACGATAGCGAAACGGCTGGCAGTTGCCCTCGTGGACCACCTTGAGGGCCAGGGGACCGTCGATCTCGCCGGCCGCCTCAGCGGCCTCCTGGGCGGTATGCACGTGACGACTGGGCGCCACCGGGATGCCGTAGGCCTCGAGCACCCGCGCCGTCTCGGAGTGGTAGAGCGTCTCTCGCCCTTCGGCCTTGGCCTGCTCGATCAGCGTACGGCACTCGGCGCGGATATCGGGGGTGGTGCTGAACGGCAGGCTCGGCGGGGTCTCCTGCAGCAGCGCCTGGACGCGCTGGTAGTCCACCATGTGCATGAAGGCCTTGACCGCCTTCTCCGGCGAGACGTAGGTGGGAATGCCGGCCATGCTGCACTCGTGCCGCGCATAGAGCGCGCCCTCGAGCCCCATCCAACTGGTCAGCAGGTTGCGGCGAAAGCGCTTGCGATTGGCGATGATGGCCTGGGCGGTGGTCTTCGAGGGAGCCAGCCGGGTCGGCGCATGCACCACCAGCACGGCGTCGACCCCGGGGTCGGCGGCGACGATCTCCAGCGCCTCGACCAGTTTCTCGGGCGTGGCGTTGCCGCCCAGGTCGACCGGATTCTCGCCGGGCTTGCTCATGTCGAAGTCGCCCTTGCGCAGGGCGCGGCGGGTTTCCTCCCCAAAATTCGCCAGCCGGCCGCCGGCGCTGATCAGCTTGTCGATGGCCAGCATGGCCGGGCCCAGGCCGTTGGAGACGATGGCCAGGCGGTCGCCCTTGAGCGGCTTCATCTGCGACAGGGTCATCAGCGCGTCGAAGAGCTCATCGGAGTCATTGACCCGCACCACGCCGGCCCGCGAGAAGGCCGCATCGAACACCACGTCGCGGTTGGCCACCCCCGGGGTTGGCGGCATATTGGAGAGGTCGGACTCGGGCGTGCGCCCGCTCTTGATGGCCAGCACCAGGCGGTGGCGCGAGGCGTCGCGCAGGGCCGTCATGAAGTGCTGGGCATCTTGGATGCGCTCCAAATGCAGCAGGATCGCCTGGGTCGGGGCGTACTGGTTGATGTAGTCGATCAGGTCGGGGAGCATCACATCGACGCTGTCGCCCACCGTGATCAGGTGCGAGAAGCCGATGCCCCGGCCGGCCGCCCAGTCGATCATGGCGTTGCCCAGCATGCCGGACTGCCCCAGGTAGGCCACGCGCCCCGCTTTCACCGGCTGACTGGCATAGGAGGCGTTGAGCTTGCGCCCCGGTACGATCAACCCCATGCACTCCGGGCCCAGCACCCGAATGCCCGACTCCCGCGCCGCCGCGAGCATCTGTTCGCGGATCGACCCCCGCCCATCGCTGGCGTCGTCCAGGTCGGATCCGCCGGACAGGACCAGCGCGGCTTTGACGCCGAAGCGTCCCAGACGGGCGATCACCTTCGGCAGGCTATGCGCCGGGGAGCAGATGACCGCGAGGTCGGGAGGCTCCGGCAGGTCACGGATGCGCGACACCCCGGGCTGCCCGAACACCGAGGGGTAGCCCTTGCGGTTGACCGCCCAGATCGTCCCGGGGAAGCCGGCATCCTGCAGGTTGCGAATGACCAGCCCACCTATGGAGTGGGGCTTCTCCGAGGCGCCGATCACCGCAATGGTGCGAGGTTCGAAGAAGTGTCGCAGAAATCGGGTACCCAAGTCGCTCCCTCCACCAGCTCAGTTCCTGCCACCCTGTGTACGACTTATTGACACTGTCGTGCAAGGGTTTAGGGCTATTAAAGTGACATCAGTCATTCTGGAGCATACGCATGATCACGGCCTACATAACGCACCCCGACTGCGACCTTCACCACATGGGGCCGGAGCATCCCGAAAGCCCGCTGCGCTTGGAAGCGATCCGCGCCCGACTGGCATTGGCGGGGCTGCTGCAGCAGACCATGCAGTCGGAGGCGCGCCAGGCCACCGAAGAGGAGCTGGCCAGGGTCCATCCGCTGCGCCACCTTCGCGCCCTGGACAAGTGCGTGCCGGAATCCGGTATCGTGACACTGGACAGTGACACCCTGATGAACCCGAACAGCCTGCAGGCAGCGCGGGTGGCGGCGGGCGCGGTGGTGCGCGGCGTCGACCAGGTCTATCGGCGCCAGGCCGACAATGTCTTCTGTGCCGTGCGCCCGCCGGGTCATCACGCCGAAGCCACCGATGCCATGGGCTTCTGCTTCTACAACAACGTGGCCGTCGGCGCCGCCCATGCCCGGGCCAAATATGGGGCCAGGCGCATCGCCATTCTCGATTTCGACGTCCATCAGTGCAACGGCACTATTGATATCTTCAAGAACGACCCCGACGTGCTGATCTGCACCAGCTTCCAGTTCCCCTTCTATCCGTGGCGCTACCTGCGCAGCGAATGGCATAACGTGGTCAACACGCCACTGGAGGCCGGTACCGACAGTGCCGCCTTCCGCCGCGCCATCGAGGACGACTGGCTGCCGGCCCTGCATGCCTTCAAGCCCGAGCTGGTGCTGGTTTCCGCGGGCTTCGACGCCCACCGTGAAGACATCATGGCCGAGCTGTGCCTGGAGGACGAGGACTACTACTGGGTCACCCACCTGGCCATGGAGATCGCCGCCCTGTACGCCGACAACCGCCTGGTGTCGGTGCTGGAAGGCGGCTATGACCTCGACTCCCTCGGCCGCTGTGCCGAAGCGCACCTCAAGGCGCTGCTCGGCCAGCCCTTCGGCGGCTGAGGCCCGGCAACCCAAGGGGTGTGCTCCACCCCGCCTGGCGACGTCGTCGGGGCGATGCGCGGCCGGCCATTTGTGTTACGCTTCAGGAAACTCTGTTTCCGATAGTGTACCTGCCAATGACCGCTACCACCGACCAGGAAGCCGCGCTGCGCATCGCCTCCGGCCGCAAGCCTTTCGTGGAGCCGCTGCGACTCGGTGAGCGCCTCAAGGAAATTCGCCTGGCCAACCAGTGGACGCTGGAAGACGTCAGCCAGCGCACCGGCCTGGCCCGCTCGACCCTGTCCAAGATCGAGAATGACCAGATCTCGCCCACCTTCACCGCCGTGCAGAAGCTGATCAACGGTCTCGGCATCGACCTGCCTCAGCTGCTGACGCCACCGCGGGTACAGCCGCGCACCATGGGGCGCCGCGACCTCACGCGCCAGGGCGACGGCCAGCACCACCCCACCCCCACCTACGAGCATGAGCTACTCAGCTGCGAGCTGGCCCAGAAGCGGATGATTCCGTTCAAGACTATCGTGCGGGCCCGCAGCTTCGATGAGTTCAGCGAATGGGTGCGCCACGACGGCGAGGAGTTCCTGACCGTGCTGGAGGGCGAGGTGCGACTCTATACGGAATTCTACGAGCCCCTGCCGCTTTCGCGCGGCGACAGCATCTACTTCGATAGCGATATGGGCCATGCGCTGGTGTCGATCAGCGAGAAGGACGCCGTGGTGCTGTCGGTCTGCACCCCCGGCGGCGATGCCTGAGCCGGCGCCTGCAAGGCTCAGCCGGGGCGGCGATCCCCCGGGCGGCGCGGCGGGATAGCGTCTAGCCGCAGCCGCCCGGGGGAATGGATGGCCTGGAAGTGACGCCCCTTGGCGCGGGCGATCAGCAGCACGCCGAAGCGCTCGGCCAGCTCTACGCCCTTCTGGGTCACCCCGGAGCGTGACACCAGCACGCTGATGCCCATCTGCGCCACCTTGAGCACCATTTCCGAGGTCAGACGGCCCGTCGTATAGAAGATGTCCGCATCGGCGCTGTCGGCCTCTGCCAGCCACTGGCGTCCGGCCAGGGTATCGACCGCGTTGTGGCGCCCCACATCCTCCACGAAGTCCAGCACCTCGGCCTGGCGGCACAGGGCACAGCCATGTACCGCGCCCGCGCTGCGGTAGGTCTCGTTGTAGTCGCCCAGCCGCTTGAGCAGGGCGTAGAGCACCGATTGCGACAGCACGGTCTGCGGCAGCGCCTGCAGCGAGGTCGCCTCCAGCAGCCGCCCAAACACCGTGCCCTGGCCACAGCCGGTGGTCACGGTGCGCTGCCCCAGCCGCGCCTCGAGATCCTCGGGCTGGCCACGCGTGACCACGGCGGCGGCCTCCACCTCCCAGTCCACGTGCACCGCCAGCAGGTCCTCGCACCGCTCGATCAACCCCTGATTGCGCAGATAGCCCGCCACCAGGGCCTCCGGGTCGGCCCCCAGGGTCATCAGGGTGACGATCTCCCGCCGATTGAGGTACAGCGTCAAGGCTCGCTCGGCGGCAATGGCCTGTGTGCGACGCTCGCCAAACTCATCGTACACCGCGATCTCGAGCGTGGTGGGCAGGCGCGCATGACTGCGGCTGATAACGGACATTGCCGGCTCCCTGGTCAGGTTCACAGCTGAGATGATGGCATGCTCGGTTCGCGCTGTCCTGTTGAAAAGACACCGCAATCTGGATTCGATGGGCCGCGCGCCCGAGCCGTCACTTTTGCTATGCTGGCCGGATCACAGTGACCCCCAAGATGGCCGGGAGAGACCCCATGCAGCACCTGGATGATGCCACCCGTACCGAACTCGAGGCGGCGGCCTTTCGCCGTCTGCTCACGCATCTCGATGCGCACAAGGAAGTTCAGAACATCGACCTGATGATACTGGCCGATTTCTGCCGCAACTGTCTGTCCAAATGGCTCGTGGCCGCGGCCGAGGAGCGCGGCGCCGAGCTCGATTACGAGGCGGCTCGCGAGTACGTCTACGGCATGCCCTACGCCGAATGGAAGCAGCAGCACCAGCAGCCGGCCACCCCCGAGCAGCAGGCGGCGTTCGAGGCCCGGCAGGCAGAAAAGCGTCAGGCCGGGGAGACATCCTGAGATGAGCGAGCCGATGATCCCCCTGAACATGGCGGTGCTGACCATCTCCGATACCCGGGACATGAGCACCGATCGCAGCGGCGCGCTGCTGGCCGAGCGACTCGCCGAGGCCGGGCATCGCCTCGCCGACCGTCAGATCGTCATCGACGATGTCTACCGCATTCGCGCTGTGGTCGCCGCCTGGATCGCCGACCCCGATATCCAGGTGATCCTGACCACCGGCGGTACCGGTTTTACCGGCCGCGACTCCACCCCGGAGGCGGTGTCGGTGCTGCTCGACAAGCGGGTCGAAGGCTTCGGCGAGCTGTTCCGCCACCTCTCCTGGCAGGAGATCGGCAGCTCCACCGTGCAGAGCCGCTGCCTGGGCGGGCTGGCCAATGCCACCGTAATCTTCTGCCTGCCCGGCTCCACCGGCGCCTGCCGTACCGCCTGGGATGGCATCCTGGCCGAACAGCTCGACAGCCGGCACAAACCCTGCAACTTCGCCAACCTGGTGATCCCCGAGCGAGGCCAGCATGGCTGACCTGCAATCCGTGGAGACGGCGCTGTCGGCCCTGCTGGATGGGGTATCGCCGCTCCCGGCGGAAACGCTAAGCTGCGAGGCGGCCGCCGGCCGGGTCCTCGCCGAAGCGGTGTCGGCCCGGCTCGACGTGCCCGCCTTCGACAACAGCGCGATGGACGGCTACGCCCTGCACCATGACGACACAGGGCGCGCCCTGCCGATTGCCCAGCGGGTCGTGGCCGGCCAGCCCGCGGCGCCGCTGGCGCGCGGCAGCTGCGCCCGCATCTTCACCGGGGGTGAGCTGCCGCCGGGCGCGGACTGCGTGGTGATGCAGGAACAGGTCGAGCTGATCGACCGCGAGGCGGTGATTCCGACGGGCATTCCCGCCGGCAATAACATCCGTCGACGCGGCCGCGACGTGGCGGCCGGCACCAGACTGCTCGACGCCGGCCAGCGGCTCGAGGCGGCCGCGCTGGGACATCTGGCGGGACAGGGGATCACCGGGGTGGCGGTTCGCCGGCGGCCGCGGGTCGCCCTGCTCTCCACCGGCGATGAAATCGTCGCACCGGGGCAGCCGCTGGGCCCCGGCCAGATCTACAACTCCAACCGTCCCATGCTGACACGCCTGCTAGAGCGTTTCGGCGCCGAGGTGGTTTGGCGGGCCGAGGTGCCGGACAGTGCCGACGAGACGCGGCGGCTGCTCGGCGAGGCCGCCAGGCGGGCCGACGTGGTGGTCACCACCGGCGGGGTCAGCGTGGGGGAAGCGGATCACGTCAAGCAGGCGGTCGCGGAGCTGGGGCGGCTCGACCTGTGGCGCCTCGCCATGCGCCCGGGCAAGCCGCTGGCACTGGGCCGCCTGTCCCGGGGTGCGGCGGGTGAGGCACGCTTCGTCGGGCTGCCCGGCAACCCGGTGTCGAGCTTCGTCGGGGCCTGGCTGTTTCTGCGCCCGTTGATGGGGGCGCTGCTCGGCTGCCCGTCGCTGGCGGGCCTGCCGACGCTCACGGCGCGGGCGGATTTCGCCGCAAAGACCGGGCCGCGACGCCACTATATGCGCGTGCAGCTCGGTTTCGATGAGGGCGGCGCCCACGCCCTTGCCTTCGGCGATCAGAACTCGGCGGTGCTCTCCTCCTGCGTGGAGGCGGACGCCCTGGCGGTGATTCCCGAACACGGCAGCATCCAGCCGGGCGACCCGGTCCAGTGCCTCTGGCTGCAGGTGCCCTGACGCGACAAGAGACGGACACAAGGCTCTGTCTGAAAGGTCGGCGAGCGAAGGCCAGACAAGGCAAAAATCGGCGAAAAGGCGGAGTTTACGGGGTGTAAATGAGTACTTTGATCGGACTCGCGCACGAGCCGATTTTTAACACCGTATAGTCGAGCGCAGCCAGTTTTCAGACAGTGCCAGGGCCTGGGTGACGACATCAGGATTCATCGCCCAGGGCTGCCTCCAGCTCGGGCCAGAGCCGCCGAAAGTCGTCGGCAAGTCGCGCATAGTCGGCTTCGAGCCAGGGAACCAGCTCGGCCAGGCGGTTGGGGCCGGAGAGGCGGCGGCCAACCCCCTGCACGGCCCGGCAGGTGAAGGCGAAATCGGCATAGCGGCGCAGCCAGTCCTGCTCGACCAGCAGCGGCATCATGGCCGCCAGGCGCCTCGGTGCCGGCCGGGAGGCCAGCAGCCGGTAGCAGCGCGGTACCAGCTGTCGATCGTCTCCCCGGGCACATAGCGTCTCGGCCACGAAGTGATCCCAGACCAGGTCCAGCGCGATACCGGTGAAGCGCCGCAGCTCCTTCGGCGCCCGGTGGCGCGCCTCGCGCACCACCGGATGGGCATCGACGAAGCCGTCGACGCGGCGATGATGACGGATGCCCAGCGCCACCGCGGTCGGCCAAGCCGAAAGATCGCTGCCCTTCACGCCGTCGGCGATCAGGTTGCCGTAGAGGAAGTCGTCGCTACCGCCGCGGGCCAGCCAGGCGTGGGCCAGGAAGTTCATGCCAGGGGCATCAGAGACAGTTGGCCGGCTTGGGAAGGCCTGCCAGGCGCGCCGCAACCCGGGCTGGGCTGTCGGGGAAGAGCCGCATCAGATGCAGCGAGCGCCCCTTCTCCGGCCCCAGGGACTGGCCCACGGCCTTGACCAGGGGGCGCATGGCCGGAGAGGCCTCGAAGCGCGCGTAGAAGGCCCGCAATACCTCGATCACCTCCCAATGCTCCTCGGTCAGCACCCGGCCCTCCTCCTCCGCCATGGCGCGGGCCACCGCCGGGCTCCAGTCGTCGAGCTCGACCAGATAGCCCTCCGGGTCCAAGGGAACGCTGCGCTCGCCTACTTGCAGATAGCGCTCGACTGCCGTGGAGGCCATCAGGACCAGCTCACCGTCTTGTCGGCCTCTTCGGTCAACTGCACGAAGCCGTCGACATCGACCACCTGTACGGCGGCATCGCAGTGGCCGTCGAGCCCGCGCGCGGCCAGGTCCTCACGCAGGGCAAACAGGCGGCCGGTGACCGACTCGAAGTGGCGTACCTGTGACGGCAGCGCGCCCAGGACGCCGTCCTCGATCAACAGCAGCCGATCCTCCGGTCCCATGCTGGCCAGGGCCTCGCGATAGGTCAAGCTGCTGCTGGGGGGGCGATTAAGAATATGCAGGATCATGGATGCCTCGACGTTGCAGTGTCCCGGGCGCTATCAGAAGGTTAGCACCAGCCGATGGGCGGCGATCAAGTTGGCGATATCGGCTGCTTCGAGCGGCTGAGCGGGCAGCTGAAGCGCATCGCGATTCAACCCCAGCGCGCTCAGTGCGCCACTCTCCAGGTAGAGCGCCTCGATGTCGTACATGGCCAGCATGTCCAGGGTGGGCGCGGTTCCCTTCTGCCCCAGGGGGCCTTGGCCCTGCCCGCCTGCCAGCGCCATGACGCCATCGCCCATGAACAGCAGGCTCACCGCCTGGCCGAAGGCGGCGGCCACCAGGGCAGCATCGAGCCCTTCGCGCAGCCAGCTGCTGCCGTGGGGTGGGTGGCGCAGGATAACCAGCACATCGCCACCGAGTTGAGTGTCCCGATCGTGCATCGCGCCTCCTCAGGGGGAAAAGGTCACCAGGCGGTCGCAGCCGAGCCCCAGATCGATCAACTGACCGAGCCCGGTCAGCTCGAAGGGCGGCTCGACGCTGTGGCCGGTCTTGCCGTGGCGGCTGGCTTCGCGCTCGTCGAGCAGCCCGCGACGCAGGGCCGCCGCGATACAGACCTGGAGCCGGGTGCCGTGCTCATCGTGCAGGGCGCGCCAGGCATCCACCAGGTGGGGCTCGTCTTGAGGGGGCGCGGCCAGCCGGGCGGCATTGTAGACACCATCGTGATAGAAGAAAACGCTCTCCAGGGTGTGCCCCCTGGCGAGCAGCGCCCTGGCGAAGCGCAGGGCCGAGTGGGCTGCCTGTCGGCTGTAGGGCGGCCCCTGTACAAGCAGTGCGTAGCGCATCGTGGCGGGTTCCCGCTATCTCAAACGCGCAGGCCCCGCCGGAGCGGGGCCTGCCGGTTAGCTGGCGTGTCGCCGTCAGTCGTTGCTCATGATGCCCAGCAGGGCCAGCAGGCTGACGAAGAGGTTGTAGATCGACACATAGAGGGTGATGGTCGCCAGGATGTAGTTGGTTTCTCCGGCGCGGTGCACGATCTCGCTGGTCTGGTAGAGGATGGCGGCGGAAGCGAACAGCACGAAGCCAGCCGATACCATCAGCATCAGGGTGGGAATCTGGAAGATCAGCCCCGCCACCATGGCCAGGATCAGCACGATGGCGCCGGCCATCAGGAAGTTGGCGAGGAAGCTGAAGTCCTTCTTGGAGACCAGCGCCACGGCGGACAGGCCAATGAAGGTCAGGCCGGTCATCGCCAGGGCGTTCATGATCAGCGCGGCACCGTTGGGCAGCGCCAGGTAGGCGCTGAGGATCGGGCCGAGCGTGAAGCCCATGAAGCCAGTGAAGGCGAAGGTCGCCAGCAGCCCGGCCGCCGAATTGGCGGTCTTGTGCACCAGGAACATCAGGCCGTAGGCGCCGATGAAGAAAACCAGGATGTTCATGCGCTCGATGCCCATGGCCATGGCGGCGCCGGCGGTCACAGCAGAGAACAGCAGCGTCATGGCCAGCAGGCCATAGGTGTTGCGCAATACCTTGTTAGTCGTCAGAGCCGACTGCTGCTGGGTCTGTGTCACATGTGTTTCGTTATAGGCCATCGATCCAGAGCTCCCTGTGGTTGATCTTGGTTGATCTCGGCAGTGGACAAAGAATGCCGGTGCTTGGTTCCCGACGCAAGTCCTCGATTGCACGAGTGTCAACGTCTGCTCAGCGCAGCGGGTCGCTGCCCAGCAGTCCCAGCGCGATGTCGCGTGCGCTGTCACAGAGTGTCTGTTCGCTGCACAGTGCTGACGCATCGAGCCACTTGACCTCTGTGGCATCATCGCCGGCCACGCCCGAGCCGTGTATCCGGCGACACAGTACCACCACGACCACGTAGTGGTAAGCGAGTCGCCCCCGATCATCATAGTGTAGCTGGTCGATCGCGGTGAGCACACGGAGCGGCTCGGCCTCGATGCCGCTCTCCTCGCGCAGCTCGCGAACGGCGGCCGCCAGTAGCTCCTCACCGGGCTCGATGCGTCCGCCGGGGAGAGCCAGCATGCCCAGGTTGGGCGGCTTGCCGCGCCGGACCATCAGCACCCTCCCTTCCTCCACCACTGCCGCGGACACGGCAGGACATGGCATGGGGCGGGCGGCTTGCGCTGCGGTTGACATGGCGCTTCTCCATTGAAAGCTGCCGGAACCCCTTGACCTAGCGGGGAATACTGGTAGTATTCTCCGCCGTAAGCCGGAGGGATGGCAGAGCGGTTGAATGCACCGGTCTTGAAAACCGGCGTAGGTGAGAGCCTACCCAGGGTTCGAATCCCTGTCCCTCCGCCACCATTTGAAGGGGAATCGGTCACTGGCCGATTCCCCTTTTCTATGTTCGGCTGGTCTATGTTCAGCTGGCAAAATCGAGCCGGGGGCGCGCTCGGCTGGTTACTGCTGCTATTGGCGGCAACGGGTCACCAGTTCGCCGGCCTCCACCAGCGTCAGGCGCCCGGTGTGGAAAGCGCCGGTATCGATATAGTAGACGTTGCCCAGCGTCTGCGGCGCATCGATGATGCTGTGGCCCACGACCACCATGTCGATCCCCGCCACCGGCGTCTGATCGCCCCGGGCGATGCGCTCCCGCCCCCAGAGCAGCCGCTCGGTGTCGGCCTGCTCGATCTGCCCCCAGTCGTCCGGAGGGTCGGCGTGCACTATGCCAATGCGCTTGCCCTGGACCTCGACCTCGCGCGCATAGGGCAGGTGCTGCAGTGCGATCTCCAGGCGCCGGCGAGCCTCCCCCAGGCCACGGCGTAATGCCCAGCTTCCCCCGTTCAGCAGCCAGAGCCCCCAGGCCCGGCTGCTGCCGTCGCAAAGCGCCGCCTTGGCCAGCTGCTCGTGATTGCCCATCACGCTGAAGAACCAAGGCTCGTCGACGAGTGCCAGACATTCCAGCGATGACACGCCACGATCGATCAGATCTCCCACCGCGAACAGGCGATCCGCGTCGCCGTTGAACTGCACATCCGCCAGCGCCTGTTCCAACAGCCGATACTGGCCGTGAAGATCACCAACGAAGAAGTCGCGACCACGAGTGTTGGCCCGGTGCCTGATCAGCATGATGCGGCCTCCATGCAAGCGGTGCTTGCGTATCACCTCAGTCGCCAGCGGTGCCGCTACGACTCTGCCTGCTTCCAACATGGCAGAGATCCACCCTCGACCGCCACACAGAGACGATACCCGGGTACCGACCGCTGTGGCATGATAGCGGGCTCAGGTTTTCTCCACCGGCGCAGGTAACGCGGACAGATGGCATTGAAGGCAAAAATACACAGGGTTCAACTCCAGGTCGCCGACATGGAGCGGCACTACTACGCCGAGCATGGCTTGACCGTGGCCCAGCATCCGTCGGAAACCGATGGGCGCATGATGCTACGACTGCTGGCCTTTGCCCGGCATGCCGACGAATCGCTGGCCTTCGGCCGCGGGGTGAGCACCGAGGATGAGCCCGACCTCTGGCTGAAGGACCTCACCGGCGCCATTGAGCACTGGATTCAGCTGGGCCAGCCCGATGAGAAGAGCGTTCGCCGGGCCTGCGCCCGCGCCGGGCAGGTAACGCTCTACACTTACGGCGGCAACGCCGCCGAGCTCTGGTGGGAGCAGAATGCCGGCCGGCTCGCGGCGCTCGACAATTTGACGGTGGTGGACGTCGCCCCGCGGTCGGTAGAGGCGCTGGCTGAGCTGGTGGACAGGAGCATGACCTTGAACTGCACCCTGCAGGATGGCATGACCTGGATGACCACCCCCGAACGCTCGGTAGACGTGGCGCTCACCTGGCGCAAACAGCGGGGCTGAGCGACCCCGCGGCGCCCATCTCATACTGGCGCGCGCCGCCAGCTTTCCCGCCTAGTAGAGTCGCAGGCCCACTCGCGTCACCTTGTTGCCTTCCATCTCGCTGACCACCCAATGGATGCCGTGCCAGTCCACGTCGTCGCCCACCACGGGATGGCCGCCGACCCGCAGCGAGACGAACTCCGCCAGTGTCATCTCCTGCTCACCGGGGCTGAGCGTCAGGCCATAGACGCCGGCAATATCGTGCATCAGGGCGTCGCCATCGAAGGTGAAGGTACCGAAGAAGGCACGCTCCTGCTTGAGTTTGGCATCGCCGCTGAACAGCCGATTCAATGCCGGCAGGTCATCGGCGCGGCCGATGACGCAGATGACATCGCCGATCTTAAGGCGCGTGCTGCCCTTGGGGTGAAGCATGGCGTGTTCACGAAACAGCGCCGAGATCACGGCACCGGAGGGGAAGCGCAGCAGGCGAATGGGCACGTCATCCAGGTCCTGATTTTCGACCTTGTAGACGAACATCTCGTAGTCGTTTTCCGGCAGGATGCCCAGTGGGCCGCGGTGGTTGGGCGTCACGCCCAAGGGGACCTCGACACGCATCCAGCGCGCCATCAGCGGCAGGCTGCCGCCCTGGATCAGCAGCGACATCAGTACCACGGCAAAGGCCACGTTGAAATAGAGCGAGGCGTTCTCGACGCCGCCGATCACCGGGAAGATCGCCAGCACAATAGGGACCGCCCCGCGCAGGCCTACCCAGGCGATGAAGCCGATCTCCCGCCAGCGAAACTTGAAGAACGGCTTGATGCTGATCAGCACGGCCAGGGGGCGCGCCACGAAGATCAGCGCGAGGGCAACCAGCGATGCCGGCACCGCCACTTCCAGCAGCTCCATGGGGCTGACCAGCAGCCCCAGGATCAGGAAGAGGCCGATCTGACTCAGCCAGGCGAGCCCATCGTGCACCGGCAGGATGAAATTGAGATGGCGTCCGGGCTGGTTGCCGATCATCAGCCCGGTCAGGTAAATGGCGAGAAAACCGCTGCCGCCGAGAAAGCCGGTCAGGCCGAAGACCGCGAACCCGAGGGCCAGGGCCAACAGCGAGTAGAGCCCCGGTGCTAGGTCGACCCAGCGCAGCAGCCGGGCAATGAGCCAGCCGGCCCCCAGGCCGATGAACAGCCCCAGACCGAACTGAGTGACCAGGAACAGCAGGGTCTCGCCTACGCTGCCGATCTCACCCACCAGTAGCTCGACCAGCATGATGGTCAGGAAGATCGCCATGGGGTCGTTGGTCCCCGACTCGATCTCCAGGGTGGCACTGACCCGCTCGTTGAGGTGAACGCCACGGCCGCTGAGCATGGAAAACACCGCCGCCGCGTCGGTGGAGCCGACGATGGCCCCTACCAGCAGGCCCTGTACCAGTGTCAGATCGAAGACCCACATGGCGATCAGGCCAACCAGCGCACTGGTCAGGAAAACTCCTAGCGTGGCCAGCGTCAGCGCCGGCTTGAACCCCACCCGGAAGGTCTTGAGGCGGGTGCGCAGCCCGCCGTCGAGCAGGATCATGGCCAGCGCCAGGTGGCCAATGATGAAGGCCAGGGAGTGGTCGTCGAACTCGATGCCGAGCAGGCCATCCTCTCCCGCCAGCATCCCCAGGCCCAGAAAAATCAGCAGCAGAGGCAGCCCCACCAGGGTGGAGAGACGACTGCCCAGCACGCTCAGGGCGATGAGAAAGCCGCTGAGGAGAAAGAGGGTGTTGATGGTGTCCATGCCATTCCTCGAAACGCAACGAAATCCATTATGCCATGAGCGTCATGACAGAGCAGTGGCCTGCGGGTGGTCACCAAGGCATTGACGAGGCTACACTGGGCGCTCACCGATGGCCCCTGCCACCGCTGGAGACTCCCGCCCCCATGGCCACCCCCGCGCTTCGATGGTTTGCCTCTCACGCCTTGATCCTGATGCTGACTGCCGCAGCCCTGGTTCCGAGCCTCGTCATAGCCGACAGTTCCGAAGACGCCGCCGATGAAACGCCGACCTTGAGCCTGGAGAGCGAGGTGATGGTGCCAACGCTCCCCGACGAAGCGACTGCCGAGGCGTCGGCACAGCCCTTCCCGGTGCCGCCCTATGTCGAGGCTCGCGACGAGACGCCTCCCAGGGTGGCGGTGCCACCGGTGACCGAGATCCCGCCCGGTATCGACCTGGGTCCGCTGCTCGCCCCCCTGCCTGCCGAGGACGAGGCCACGGTGACGGATGAGCCGGTTCCCTCGGTGGCCATCGAGCCCGCTGAGCCCATTGCACCCCCGCCCATGACAGCGCTCGAGATCACCCTGGACTGGTACCTCAACCCCCAGCATGCCGCCCTGCTGGTCGCCCGTGAGAAGGGCATGTTCCAGCGCCGTGGCCTGCAGGTTACTCTGATCAGCCCAGCCGACCCTAACGTACCCGCCAAGCTCCTGGCGGCGGGGCGCACCGACCTGGCGCTGGGCCGACAATCGCTGCTGCACCTACAGGCAGGCAGGGGCCTGCCGCTGGTCAGAGTCGCCACCCTCATCGATTCTCCGCTGGCGGGATTGATCCTGAAACAGTCTCGGGACGCGCCAGGCGGAGAGCCCGACCTGGCCGGGCTGCGCCTGGGCTATACCGATCAGGACAGTCACGAGGTGGTCCTCGCCGGTCTGCTGGCGAAAGCGGGAGGGCTCAATCAGGCCGCCCTCTCAGATGTGAACTTCTCGGCGCTGGACGCCATGCGGGACGAAGGGCTGGACGGGGTGATCATCAACCAGCGCTACCTGCTGCCTCGCCAGCTGGCCGATGAGGGTGTCCCCACCCGCACCCTGCGCATCGAAGAGCATGGCATACCGATTCACGATGGCCTGATCCTGATGGCCAACCGGGACCGGCTCAACGGCCAGCGGGAAGCCTTGCGGCACCTGGTTGCCGCCCTGGAGGAAGCCAGTCTGTGGATTCTCGACCACCGGGAACAGGCCTGGGAGCTGCTGATCTCGGCGGAGCCGGCCCTGGACGACCCCAACATGCGTGAGGCCTGGGACGACATCCTGCCACGCCTGACACGGCGCCCCGCCGCGGTGGACCAGGGGCGCTACCACCGCTTCGAGCGCTTCCTGCTCGACGCCGGCATCCTCGAGGAAAGCACCCCCATCGAGCGGTTGGCCGTGGACCTGGGCAGCTCCAGCCCCGCTCAGTGAGCGTCCGGCAAGCTGGAAAGAAAGTCGTTGACCGCGGCCTGGAAGGCTTCGGGCTGCTCGGCATGCAGCCAGTGCCCCGCCGTCTCCAGGGTGACCAGCTGTGCCTGGGGCAGCACCGCATACAGCCCCGGCAGCATGTCGTCGGTGACATAGGCGGAACGGCCGCCGCGTAGCACCAGCGTCGGCCCCTCGAAGGCCGCTTCGCCTGGCGGGGCCTGCATGATATCCGGATAGCCTGCCTCGATCTGATCCAGCCCCAGCCGCAGCGTCAGCCCACCCGAGTCGTCGCGCTCCAGGTTGGTGGCGAGAAACAGCCGGGTTGCCCGGTCCTCGACATGCTCGGCCAGCAGCGCATCGGCTTCGCGGCGGTTGGCGGGCTGACCGCTCTGCACCCGCCGCAGGCCGGCGAACACTGCATCGTGTCCGTGGCCGTAGGCGACGGGAGCGATATCGGCGACGATCAGCGAGGCAACCCGCTCCGGGGCCCGTCGCGCCAGGCTGATGACCACCTTGCCACCCATCGAGTGCCCCAGCAGATGGGCGCGCCCGATGTCCAGCCGATCCATCAGGGCCAGCAGGTCGTCGGCCATCTCCTCGTAGCGCATGCCATCGGCATGGGGTGAACGACCATGATTGCGCAGGTCTACCGCCACGACGCGGCGCTCCGCCTGCCACTGCTTGACGTGCGAACGCCAGTTGTCGGCGCTGCCCAGCAGGCCATGCACCACTATCAGCGGCGTGCCGCTCCCCCCGGCATCCAGGTGATTGAGTTCGACGGTCATCGGGACTCCCGTATCGTTGGTCAGGTTCAGGCGAGCAGCGCGGACGGGCATGCCGGCCAAGCAAGGCGAGGATTATACGCGCCTGCCGTCTGCGCTGACCAATGCGAACCGGCTCCACTGAGGCGATCACCACGCGCTGCGATGACGACGTAGCCGACAGCAGGACGCCGCCCGGGGGGCGGCGTCCTGGTTCATCCGTCAAGGCGTGTCGATCGCCCTGGTTCCGATCAGAGCAGGAATCAGACCTGGCGGGCCTCGTGGGCGGCACCCACGGAGCGCTCCTTCATGGCGTCATGCACGTCCTGCAGGCTGGCCGGATCGTCGATGGTCGAAGGCACGCCGTACTCCTTGCCGTCGGCAATGGTCCGCAGCAGCTTGCGCAGGATCTTGCCGGAGCGGGTCTTGGGCAGCCGGTTGACCACCAGCACCTGCTTGAAGCAGGCAATCGGGCCGATCTTGTCACGCACCAGCGCAATCAGCTCCTCCTCCAGGGCCACCTCGTCACCATCGAAGCCATCCTTGGGGATCACCAGGCCGACGGGCAGCTGCCCCTTGAGGGCGTCATTGATGCCGATCACCGCACATTCGGCGACCGCCGGGTGGGCGCCGACCACCTCTTCCATTTCACCGGTGGAGAGGCGGTGCCCGGCGATATTGATGACATCGTCGGTGCGGCCCATGATGAACAGATAGCCGTCCTCGTCGAAGTAGCCACCGTCGCCGGTCAGGTAGTAGCCGGGAAACGCCGCCATATAGGCGCTATGGAAGCGCTGGGGATCCTCCCAGACGCCCACCAGGCAGCCCGGCGGCATGGGCTGCTGAATGACCACGCTGCCCTGCTCCATGGGCTTGGCCGGCTCGCCTTCCCGGTCGAGCACCTGGACGTTGAAGCCGGGCACCGGCACCGTCGCCGAACCGGCCTTGGTGGGCATGGGCTCGAGGCCCTGCAGATTGGCGGCGATCGGCCAGCCGGTCTCGGTCTGCCACCAGTGGTCGATCACCGGGACATCCAGCAGGTCGTCGAGCCAGTGAAAGGTCGGCGGATCGAGGCGCTCACCGGCCAGGAACAGCGCCTTGAGGCAGGAGATATCGTACTGCTGCAGCAGCTTGCCGTCCGGATCCTCCTTCTTGATCGCGCGAAACGCGGTGGGTGCGGTAAAGAAGCTCTTGACCTGATATTCGTTGATCAGGCGCCAGAAGGCCCCCGCATCCGGCGTACGTACCGGCTTGCCCTCGTAGACCACGGTGGTACAGCCGCGCAGCAGCGGCGCATAGACGATATAGGAGTGGCCCACGACCCAGCCCACGTCCGAGGCGGAGAAGAAAACCTCGCCAGGGGCCATATCGTAGATCGTCTCCATCGAATAGTGCAGCGCCACCGCATAGCCGCCGGTATCGCGCACCACGCCCTTGGGCTTGCCGGTGGTGCCCGAGGTATAGAGCACATAGAGCGGATCGCTGCCCTTGACCGGCACGCAATCGGCCGGCTCGGCCGTCTCCATCAGCGCCGCCCAGTCATGGTCGCGTGCGCCGAGCTCGGCGGCCAGCTGTTCGCGCTGCAGGATCACGCAGGCATCGGGCTTGTGCTCGCTCTGTTCGATGGCTGCATCGATGATCGGCTTGTAAGGGATGACGCGGTCGATCTCGATGCCGCATGAGGCGGCCACCACGGCCTTGGGACGCGCATCATCGATGCGAACTGCCAGCTCGTGGGGAGCAAAGCCGCCGAATACCACCGAGTGAACGGCCCCCAGGCGTGCACAGGCATACATGGCCATCAGCGCTTCCGGGACCATCGGCATGTAGATGACGACGCGATCGCCCTTCTCAACCCCGAGTCCCTTGAGCGCTCCGGCGAAACGCGCGACCTGGTCGCGCATGTCGCGATAGCTCAGGGTGCGCTTGCTGTTGGTGACGGGAGAGTCCCAGAGCACGGCGGGCTGATCGCCGCGGCCCTGCTCCACGTGATAGTCGAGGGCGGCGTGGCAGATATTCAGTTCGCCATCGGTGAACCAGCGGGCGTGCTGCTGTTCGTCGTATTCCAGGATGGTGGTCGGCGGCGTGAACCAGGGAATCCGGCGCGCCTGCTCTGCCCAGAATGACTCGGGCTGGTCGATGGAGTGTTGAAATTCTAATTGATAATTGGCCATGAGTGTCCCGTCCGGAGTCGAGTTGCTGCGGTGATTGTTGACACTCTAGAGATTTTCCCGGGATTTTCCCTCATACCATCGGCTAATTTGGGGAAATAAAAAGCAGAGCCTGCGAACATTGTTGACAACAGCCGGGCCGCTAGCGGTTTCTTGGGCGGGAAATTGCGTTGATTCGACGTTTGACAGCCGCCGCTCCACTATCAATGATGACTAAATGAGTAAGCCATGAGCGTTGCCTCCCGGTGATGGCGTACCGACGAGGCGTTTCACGGGCTGAGGGAGCCGCCCGCAGTCGCCCGCCTCGCTTTCGCCACAAGCGTCCGGGCAACCAATACGGGGAAACCATCATGAGCACCTCAGCGAGCGCTGCCGCCCGCCTCCTCGAGGCCGGCGATGCCGCCATCGATCAGGCCACGGCGCTGCTCAAGGCCCTGGCCAACGATAACCGACTGCGCATTCTCTGCCTGCTCGACGGCAAAGAGGTGTCGGTCACCGAGCTCAACCAGCAACTGTCGCTGAGCCAGTCGGCGCTGTCGCAACACCTGGCGATCCTGCGTCGTGAAGGCCTGGTCACCACGAGGCGTGCCTCACAGACCATCTACTACTCCCTGCAGGGCGAACAGGCGCGCCAGATGGTGGAAGTCCTGACCCGCCTGCAGCAGTTGTAGCGGTCAGCGCCGCTCCCAACGCCCGGCATCGAGGCGTTCCAGCAGGCGCTCGATACCGCGCTCGACCCCATGGGAAAGCGCCAGGCCCAGTCGCTCCCCCATGGCCCGCCGCGGCTCGAGCGCCACGCTCACCACCCTCGCCTCCTCCATCCGTGAGACGAGATAGGCCTCGCTGGTGCCCAGGGCATCGATCAGCCCTTTCCCGAGCGCATCGCGTCCGTACCAGATCTCGCCCGTGGCAATCGCCTCGATATCCAGATTGGGGCGGCGCTCGGCGACATGGGCCTTGAACAGCTCATGGGTGTTTTCCAGATCCGCCCTGAACTTCTCCCGCCCCTCGTCGGTATTCTCGCCGAAGATCGTCAGGGTGCGCTTGTACTCGCCGGCGGTCAGCAGCTCCACGTCGATATCATGGCGCTTCAGCAGGCGGTGCACGTTGGGTAGCTGGGCCACCACGCCGATCGAGCCCAGCACCGCGAAGGGGGCGGCCCTCACCTCATCGGCTGCGCAGGCCATCATGTAGCCGCCGCTGGCGGCCACCTTGTCGACGCAGACCGTGGTTCTGAGGCCGGCCTCCTTCAGGCGGTCAAGCTGGGCGGCGGCCAGGCCGTAGGCGTGCACCAGGCCTCCCGCCGACTCCAGCCGAACCACGACCTCGTCGCCCTCCTCGGCGGCCGCGGTCACGGCGGAAATCTCCTCGGCCAGACGCCCGGCCCCGCTGGCCTTGAGATCGCCACGAAATGCCAGCACCCAGACCGTCTGTCGCGGCATCCCCTTCTGCTTGTCTCCACCGCGGCACCCCCGAGCCTTGTCATTGCGTCGAAACGCCTTGAGCAGGCGTTTGCGGGCACTGGGCTCGGTCGCCGCCAGGGCCAGCCGCCGCCGCCGATACTCGCGGCTCTGATTGAGCTCCTCCAGGCGCAGCCGCATCCGCTCGCCACCCTCGCCGCGTACCCGGGCGATCACGGCCACCACCAGGCCCACCGCCAGGCCCACCGCCAGCACCAGGATCATCAGCTGGACCACGAACATCCCGATATCCAACAGCCAATCGTTCACCTCGATTCCCTCGCTTCCCTGATGATGCCATCATCCTGCCGACGGCAGTCGGCCGACACAATGGCCTTGATTGAAACAATCGTTTGAAATATTCTCGACCGAGTTCGGGCCCTGCCCTGCCGCGACCCGCATACCCAGCCCCTTTCACAGAGGAAAGCCGCAGATGTCCAGCACCACCCTTGAAAAGCTGCATGACCGATTCGATCCTCAGGCCGCCCAAGGCTTGGACGATGTCTTCCAGTTCCATTTCAGCGATGCCGGCAGCCACTATCTGGTGGTCAAGGATGGCAGCCTGATGATCGAAGACGGCGAGCATGATGACCCCAGCGTCACCCTGAGCCTGAGCACCGATACCTTGAAAGGGGTGATGAACGGCCAGATCAACGGCATGACCGCCTTCATGACCGGTAAGCTCAAGGCAACCGGCAACGTGATGCTGGCCACCAAGCTGACCAGCCTGTTCCCGGCCCGCTGAACGCCCGGGACGCGTCACATCGCCGCGGGCCGCCCTACGGGCGGCCCCGCCGAGACGGCTTACTGCCCCCCGCCCACCTCGGCGAGATGTGTTTCGATCAGCGCCCGTGAGATCGAATAGAGCGGGGGAAGCTGAGGGAGCTGGCGCGGGCTGAACCAGGCGGCGTCGGCGATCTCCACCCCGTCGATGCGAATTCGCCGACTGGCGGCTTCGGCAAAGAAGCCCAGCATCAACGAGTGCGGGAAGGGCCAGGGTTGGCTGCGATAGTAGCGCACTCGCCCCACCGTCAGCCCCACCTCTTCGAATATCTCGCGCCGCACCGCGTCCTCGGCCGACTCGCCCGGCTCGATGAAGCCCGCCAGCGTCGAGTAGCGCCCCGGCGGGAAGCGCGGGCTTCTGGCCAGCAGCAGGGATTCCCCGTGGGTCACCAGCGTGATGATGCAGGGTGAAATGCGGGGATAGTTGCGGTGCCCGCAGTGCTGGCAGCGCATGGCAAACTCGGCATCCAGGGGCGAGGCCGGGGCCCCGCAGCGGCCACAGAAGCGGTGATCGTGCAGCCAGGCCGCCACCTGCAGCGCCGTGGAGAGCAGCGGGAACCAGGATTCCGCCAGCTGTGACAGCCAGCACCTGCCATCCGGCCAAGCCTCCTCGGGCTCGGCTTCCAGCGCCAGGGCCACCGGGGTATCGTTCCAGTAGCACAGCGGCTGAAGCTGCTTGCCCCAGCGCTGCTCGGGCTGAAGCGGAGAGCCATCCGGCCCCGGCGCAATGCGTCCCTGGGCGACGCGAATCACCCGACCCACGCAGTCCGCAGGCGGCAGTTCACGGCGCAGCATCATACCCCGGCCTTGTCCTGACTCGGCGACGCTGCCAGTTCGTCCCAGCAGCAGTTGCCCGCCGCCTGGCGGATCTGCTCCAGCTTGGCGCGATGGGCGGCCCACTCCTCCTCGGCGGGCTGCGGGACACGCAGACTGCCGGGGGAGAGCGACAGCCGGCGAATCGCCAGCCCGCCGGTGTGGGCTTCATTGCCCCCGCGGTGCTCGGCATCCAGCGTCAGGGCGGTCTGCCCGCCGGTCATGGCCAGGTAGACCTCGGCAAGAATCTCGGCGTCAAGCAGGGCGCCGTGAAGCACCCGGCGGCCGTTGTCGATCTCGTAGCGCTTGCACAGTGCGTCGAGGTTGTTGCGCTGCCCCGGGTGCCGGTCACGGGCCAGCTTCAGGGTATCCAGAATGCGGCAGTGCTCGGCCACCGGCCCCAGTCGCGGCTCGCGGCGTTCGGCCCGCAGCAGTTCGAACTCGTGGTCGATGAAGCCGACGTCGAAGGCGGCATTGTGAATGACCAGCTCGGCGCCGCGAATGTATTCCCAGAACGCATCGGCAATCTCGGCGAAACGCGGCTCGTCGGCCACCCGCTCATTGGTGATGCCGTGCACCCCGACCGCTTCGGCCTCGATCTCCCGCTCGGGGTTGATGTACTGATGGTAGTTGTTGCCGGTGAGGCGGCGGTTGACCAGCTCCACCGCGCCAATCTCGATCAGGCGATGGCCCTCTTTCGGGTCGATGCCGGTGGTCTCGGTATCCAGGACAATCTGGCGCATTGGCTCGCTCGTGAATCGGGTGGTTCGGGATGTGGAGGGGGAGCCGCCGACTACTCGACGGTAGACCGGGCGACGCCACGCTGCGCATCGATGGCTTCATTGGCCAGGGCGTCGGCACGCTCGTTGCCCGGATGTCCGCTATGCCCCTTGACCCAGTGCCAATGAATCCGGTGGCGTTCGGTCTCGGCCAGCAGCTCACGCCACAGCTCGGCATTCTTGACCGGCTGGCGGGCAGCGGTCTTCCAGCCCCGCTTGATCCAACCGTGAATCCACTCCGTGATCCCCTTGCGCAGATACTCGGAGTCGGTCCACAGTTCGACCTCGCACTCGCGCTTCAGCTCACGCAGCGCCATGATCGCCGCCATCAGCTCCATGCGATTGTTGGTGGTCTTGGGCTCGAAGCCGTTCAGGATCTTCTCGTGGCGACCGCTGATGAGCACGGCACCCCAGCCGCCCGGCCCGGGATTGCCGCGACAGGCGCCATCGGTATAGACGGTGACCCGCGGTAGCGGGTCACTTTGGCGGGATTCATTCAACCTCTGTGGTCCTTTCGCTTTGTCGCCCGACGCGGGTGGCATGGCCCAGGGCAGTGCCGCCGAGCGCACCGCCCAGGCGCAGGCGCGGCTTCTGTGTTTGCACCCGCTGCGAGCGGCGTCGGGCACAGATGATGTAGCTGTCGCCCAGCGGGACATTGTGTCGACGTCCCAAGGTTTCCAGCGTGGCATTGCGCGGCAGGCTGCCGGGCAGGTGGAATCCGCAATAGTCTACCCGCTCGATCTGGAAGTCGACAAACGCCAGCCAGTCCCGCAGACGCCCCGGGGTCCGCCACTGGCCACGCCAGGGCAGCCGCCGGCGACGCCCCGGCAAGGCGCGAGACAGGGCAGCCGCCCCCAGCGGCGCCCAGCCGAAGATGATCAGACGTCCATCTGGCGCGGTGACGCGAGCGGCCTCATGCAGCAGACGATGGGGGTTCGGCAGGATCTCCAGCAGATGATGCAGAACCACGAGGTGGAGGCTCTCGTCGGGCAGCGGTAGCGCATCGTGGGGGCACACCAGGGTGGCAGGGTCCTCGGCCAGCTCTGCGGTCGGCGCCCAGCGCATGCCGTGGCGTATCGGGCACATGTCGATCAGCGTGGGCGCCATGCCGAGTTCCAGGCTGTGTCCACCGTGCAGCTGCTCACAGACGGGACCGAGGCAGGCACGCTCGCTGCGCCAGTGTGCACTGCCGTCGTCCGTCGCCCAGTAGCGGCGTCCCTCGCGAAACAGGCGTGCCAGTGCAATGGCATCGTGCGCGTTTGACATTGTCTGCCAGACCCTCCAAGATTCCCGGTTTTGCAGGCCAATAGCGTCATGTTGGCAGCACCCAGCCGCCTGGCCAACAGCTCCTCGAGCCCGCCTCTTGGGTTCGCTTGGGCTCGCAGCCGGGCGATGGCCTGGAACGAGTGCCCTGCTCCTGCGGCGCCATGCCGCTTATCCGGTTGACGACGCGACGAGGACATACTGCCCATGCTGAGCGTGACACCGATTCCCGCTTTTGGCGACAACTATATCTGGCTACTCCGTCAGGATGCGGACACCGCGGTCTGTGTCGTGGACCCCGGTGACGCGGACCCGGTCATTCAGACGCTGGAGCGCGAGAACCTCACCCTGGGCAGCGTACTCATCACTCATCATCACCAGGATCATGTGGGGGGCCTGCCGGAACTGATACGCCGCTACTCCCCCCGCGTCATCGGCCCGCACAATCCCAAGATTGCAGGTATCGACGAGCGAGTCGGCGAAGGCGACACCTGCCGGGTCATGGGCCGCCGCTTCGAGGTGATGGAAGTCCCCGGCCACACCCTGGACCACATTGCCTTCTTCACGGCCGGCATCCCGCCGCTGCTGTTCTGCGGCGACACCCTCTTCTCCGGCGGCTGCGGCCGGCTGTTCGAGGGCACTCCGGAACAGATGTACCACTCGCTGCAGCGTCTCGCCGAGCTGCCCGATGACACCCTGGTATTCGCCGCACACGAATACACCCTGGCCAACCTGCGCTTCGCCAGCGCCGCCGATCCTCACAACCCCGACGTGGCGACGGCCTTGGCCAACACCGAGCGCGCCCGGGAACTCGATCGCCCTACCCTGCCCAGCCACCTGGGGCGTGAACGGCGTATCAACCCCTTCCTGCGCTGTGCCGCCCCCGAGGTGCGCAGCGCCGCGGCGGCCCACGGCGACACCGACAGCGACCAGGCCACCTTCGCGACCCTGCGAGCCTGGAAAAACCACTTCTGATCCACTATCCCGGACGCCGCGGTGAGGCATCGGGTTCCCCGATCCCGCCCAGCGGCCAGGAGGAGAAGGCATGACCTATCGAACGGCAAGGGGCCGGGCTATCGGCCTGGCCAGCAGCATCGCCCTGATCGGCGCCCTGGTAATAGCGGGTTCCGCCAGCCAGGCCGCCACACCGACAACCGCCCTTCCTATACAGGAGCACCACTTCTGGGATGCCCTGGAGCTCAAGCCCAGCCCCGGCGATACCTGGGCCCGGCTGCGTGACAACCTGGCGTGGCAGGAGAGGGCTCACGACGAACGGGTTCAACGCTGGATCGAGCACTACCGCGCCAATCCCCACAACGTGGTGGAGATCACCGAGCGCGCCCGGCCCTGGATGGCCTGGATCATCGCGCAGGTAGAAGCCCGCGGCCTGCCCGGCGAGATCGCCCTGATTCCGTTCGTCGAGAGCTCTTTCGATCCCAAGGCGCGCAGCCATCGCGGCGCCGCGGGCCTCTGGCAGTTCATGCCCGGCACCGGCGATGCCCTGGGCCTGCGTCGCCAGCGCGGCTATGACGGTCGGCTGGACGTGGTGGCCGCTACCCGTGCGGCCCTGGACTATATCGAGCTTCAGGCCGAGCAGTGGTATGAGGGGGACCTGGAGCTCTCGCTGGCCGCCTACAACGCGGGAGCGGGAACCGTGAACCGGGCGCGCCATGCCGCAGGCTCGCGGGGTGAGCCCACCGACTACTGGCACCTCCGGCTGCCGAACGAAACCATGCAGTACGTCCCCAAGCTCCACGCCATCGCGGCGATCATTGCCGAGCCGGAAGCCCATGGCGTCGAGCTACCCGACATCGAGGATACCCCGGCCTTCGCCAAGATACCGGTGGACCGGCCCCTCGACCTGGGCCAGCTGGCCAGCCAGGCCGGGGTCAGTCGTAGCGAGCTTGCGGCACTGAATCCCGCCCTGTCCAACGGCAGCGCCCATCCTTCGACTTCCGAAGTCGTCCTGGTACCGGCCGAGTACGAAGAGGTGGTTCTGGCGCGGCTGAATACGCCAACCACAGAACCGTCGCCGGGAGGCGCCGAGCAGCACCTGGTACAGCGTGGCGACAGCCTCTCGTCCATCGCCTCTCGCTACGGCATCAGCGTGGCCGAACTCAGGCAGCACAACGGCCTCAACGGCGACGTCATCCAGGAAGGAGAGACGCTCGAGGTACCTCGCCGCAGCTTGGCGTCACGGTAAGCGCCTGATAGAGGAGTAGTGGTTTACAAGTCACGGCCGGCCTGACACCTTATGGCGGTTGTCATGCCCGGGAGACCGGGCCGGGACCCCTCAAGGAAGGCATCGATGACCCAAGCACTACGTCGCCAGCTATTCGGCATCGTCGTCGCCGTGGCTGGCGGCCTCGGCTCGCTGCAGGCCGCCGCGACCGCCGAAGTGCCGACGGTCCACGGCCTCGCACTCTATGACGAGCCGGCGTTGGCCGAGGACTTTTCCCATTTTCCCCACGTTGAGCCCGACGCCCCCCGGGGCGGCAGCATCACCCGGGCGGCCGTGGGTAGCAGCTTCGATTCCACCAACCCCTTCATCATTCGCGGCACCCCCGCCATCGGCCTCGGACAGATCTACGACACCCTGGTCGAGGGCAACCCCGACGAGCCGTTCAGCGTCTACGGTCTGCTGGCCGAAGGAATACGCCTGGATCCCGAGCGCTACTGGATCGAGTTCGACCTGCGTCCCGAGGCGCACTTCCACGACGGCGAGCCGCTCGGCGCCGAGGACGTGGTCTTCAGCTTCGAGCTGCTGCGCGATGAAGGCAACCCCTTCTATCGTGCCTATTATGCCGATGTGGAGGGCGTCGAAGCCCTGGACGCGCACACCGTGCGCTTCACCTTCCGCAGCAATCACTCCCGCGAGCTGCCGCTGATCGTCGGCCAGCTGCCGGTCCTGCCCAAGCACTACTGGGAGGAGCGCGACTTCAGCGCTCCGACCCTGGCACGCCACCCCGGTTCGGGGCCCTATCGCATCGGCGAGGTGGACCCCGGGAGGCGGATCGTCTTTGAGCGCGACCCGGCGTACTGGGGAAAGGACCTGCCGGTGAATCGCGGGCGTCACAATATCGACCGCCTGATCTACGACTACTACCGCGACCGCGACATCGCCTGGGAAGCCTTCAAGGCCGGGGTCATGGACTACCGCACCGATGCCCGGGCCGCCACCTGGGCCATCGGCTACGACTTCCCGGCCTATCGTGATGGGCTGGTCAAGCGCATCACCGTGCCAGATGGTCAGCCGGCCACCATGCAGGCATTCGTCTTCAACCTGCGCCACGACACCTTCGAGGACCCGCGCGTTCGCGAAGCGCTGAGCCTGACGTTCGACTTCCCCTGGCTCAATGCCAATATCTTCTACGACGCCTATCGGCGCACCGAAAGCTTCTTCCAGAATTCGGAGATGGCCGCCCGGGGGCTGCCGAGCGAAGCCGAACTGGCACTGCTCGAGCCCCATCGCGACGCCCTGCCTGAGCGAGTGTTCGAAGAGCCAACGCCCATCGAACATCCGCGCGAGCTGCGCGAACGCCTGCGACTGGCTTTCGAACTGCTCCAGGAGGCGGGCTATGCGGTCGAGGGGGGCCGGCTGGTGCACAGCGAGACCGGGGAGCCGCTGAGCCTGGAGGTGCTGCTCTTCGACAGCGGCCTCGAGCGTGTGGTCCAGCCGATGCTGCGCAACATGTCGCGCCTGGGCATCCAGGGCAGTCTGCGCATCGTCGACATCAACCAATACCTCAACCGGCTGCGCAGCTTCGATTTCGACATCGTCACCGGGCAGTTTCCGCAATCCAATAATCCGGGCAACGAGCAGCGCGAGTTCTGGACCAGCGACTTCGCCGAGAGCCCGCAGAGCCGTAACCTGATGGGGCTCGCCGACCCGGTGGTGGACGACCTGGTCGAGCGCATGATTCGCGCCGACAGTCGCGAAGAGCTCAACACCATCGCACGCGCCCTGGACCGGGTGCTGCTGTGGAATTTCGTGATGATTCCCCACTATCACTCCGGCGAGACCCGCATCGCGGTCTGGGACAAGTTCGGCTATCCCGAACCCTTCCCGACCTATGGGCTCGACCTCTCCGCCTGGTGGGTCGACGTCGAACGCGAAGCCGAGATCAACCGTCGGCTGCGCCGTCGCTGAGGCCATAAGGAAAGTGCCATCGTGAGCCGCTATATCCTGCGCCGTCTGCTGCTGATGATACCGACCCTGATCGGCATCATGCTGCTCAACTTCATCATCGTCCAGGCCGCCCCCGGCGGCCCCATCGACCAGATGCTGGCCCGCTTCGAGGGCGTCGACAGCATGGCCAGCACGCGACTCGACGCCGGCGGCGGCGATGTGGTGGTACGTGACGAATCGCGCGGCGCCCGCGGGGTCGACCCGCGCTTCATCGAGCAGCTCGAGGCGCAGTTCGGATTCGACCAGCCCGCCCATGTGCGCTTTCTCGGCATGATGCGCGACTACGCCACCTTCGATTTCGGCAACAGTTTCTTCCGCGACCGGCCGGTCATCGAGCTGATGATCGAACGGCTGCCGGTATCGATCTCGCTCGGCCTATGGACCACCCTGCTGGTCTATCTGATCTCGATCCCGCTGGGTATCCGCAAGGCACTGCGCCATGGCTCACGCTTCGATGTCTGGACATCCGGGCTGGTGATCGTTGGCTACGCCATCCCCGGCTTTCTGTTCGCCATCCTGCTGATCGTGCTGTTTGCCGGGGGCAGCTACTGGGATTTCTTTCCCTTACGTGGGCTCACATCCCCCGACTTTCATGAGCTCTCGGCCTGGGGCAAGGTGAAGGACTACTTCTGGCACATCACCCTGCCGGTGGTGGCCATGACCATCGGCAGCTTCGCCACTCTGACCATGCTGACCAAGAACAGCTTTCTCGACGAGATTCACAAGCAGTACGTGCTCACCGCCCGAGCCAAGGGGGCCAGCGACCGCGGCGTGCTCTACGGCCATGTGTTTCGCAACGCCATGCTGATCATCATCGCCGGCCTGCCCGGCGCCCTGGTGACCATCTTCTTCACCGGGTCGCTGCTGATCGAGGTGATCTTCTCGCTGGAGGGGCTTGGCCTGCTCGGCTTCGAGGCGGTGATGCAACGCGACTACCCGGTGATCTTCGGCACCCTTTTCCTCTATACGCTGATCGGGCTGATCCTCAAGTTGATCTCCGACCTGACCTATGTGTGGGTGGACCCGCGCATCGACTTCGAGACAAGGGAGTCCTGAGCCGATGACCCCTCATTCCACGACCTTGACGGATCGTCTCTCCCCCATCACCCGGCGCCGGCTGGCCGTCTTTCGCGGCAACCGGCGTGCCTGGGTGTCGCTGTGGCTGTTCCTCGCCCTGTTCGCGGTGAGCCTGGTTGCCGAGCTCATCGCCAACGACAAGCCGCTGATCATGCACTATGACGGCGAGTGGTACGTACCGCTGCTGGTGGACTACCCGGAGACCGAGTTTGGCGGTTTCCTGCCGACCCGCACCGACTATCACGACCCCTTCATCCAGGCGCAGATCGCCGAGCACGGCTGGGCCCTGTGGCCGCCAATTCCCTTCTCCTACCAGACCCTGGACATGCAGATGATGCGTCCCTCCCCGGCAGCGCCCGATGGCCGGCACTGGCTGGGCACCGACGACCAGGGGCGCGACGTCCTGGCGCGGGTCATCTACGGCTTTCGCCTCTCGGTGGCCTTCGCCCTGGTGCTGACCGCCGGCTCGCTGGTGATGGGCGTGGTGATCGGGGGGATCCAGGGCTATTTCGGCGGCAAGACCGACCTGATCGGCCAGCGCCTGACCGAGATCTGGTCGGGACTGCCGGTGCTCTTCCTGCTGATCATCCTGGCAAGCTTCGTGCAGCCCGGCTTTTGGTGGCTGCTCGGCATCATGCTGCTGTTCTCCTGGCTGGGGCTGGTCGATGTGGTGCGCGCGGAATTCCTGCGCGCCCGCAACCTCGAGTATGTGCGGGCCGCCAAGGCGATGGGGCTGCCGTCACACCTGATCATGTGGCGCCATGTGCTGCCCAATGCCATGGTGGCGACGCTGACCTTCATCCCCTTCCTGTTCACCGGGGCCATCACCACCCTCACCGCCCTGGATTTCCTCGGCTTCGGCCTGCCACCGGGCTCGCCCTCCCTGGGCGAGCTGGTCGCCCAGGGCAAGAACAACCTGCACGCCCCCTGGCTCGGCATTACCGCCTTCGTCAGCCTGTCGCTGATGCTGTCGCTGCTGGTGTTCATCGGCGAGGGGCTGCGCGATGCCTTCGACCCGCGCCATATTCAGCTGAGTGCGCCTGCCACCCCGTTGCCGAGGACCCAGACCGATGCGTGACAGAACCCCTCCTGCCCTGCTGCGTCTGGAGAATTTCAGCGTGGCCTTCGATCGGTCGACCGTGGTGGAGCGCCTCAGCCTCGAAGTGCACCGCGGTGAAACCCTGGCACTGGTCGGCGAATCCGGGTCGGGCAAATCGGTGAGCGCTCTGGGGGCCATGAACCTGCTGCCCGACAACGCACGCATCGAGGGGCAGCGCTGGCTGGGTGACACGGACCTCAACCGGCTGCGGCGCCGCGACTGGCAGGCCCTGCGCGGGGGGCGAGTCGGCTTCATCTTCCAGGAGCCGATGACCTCGCTCAATCCGCTGCACACCGTAGCCAAGCAGATCGGCGAGACTCTGCGCCTGCATCAGGGGCTGTCGGGCCGAGGGGCACGCGAAAGAACCCGGGAGCTGCTCGCCCAGGTCAAGCTGCCGCGTCCCGATGAGCTGCTCGGCGCCTGGCCCCACCAGCTCTCCGGGGGACAGCGTCAGCGGGTGATGATCGCCATGGCCATCGCCAACGAACCGGAGCTGCTGATCGCCGACGAGCCGACCACCGCGCTCGATGTCACCGTGCAGCAGGAGATCCTCGCCCTGCTCGACGAGCTGCGCCAGCGATACGGCATGGGCATGCTGTTCATTACCCACGACCTCAATCTGGTGCGCCGTCACGCCGACCGCGTCTGCGTGCTGTATGGGGGGCGCGAACAGGAAGCCGGTGGGGTCGCCGAGGTGTTCCGATCGCCGCGCAGCGCCTATACCCGGACCCTCATCGAGGCCGAGCCCGCGGGCCAGCCCGCGCCGGTGGCATCGTCTCAGCCGCTGCTGCAGGCCAACGACGTATCGGTCAGCTTCCCGCGGCCGAAGCGCCTCTTTGCCAAACGACCGCCGGCCTTCGAGGCGGTCAAACCGCTGACGCTGACCCTCGCCCCGGGAGAAACCCTGGGGATCGTCGGCGAGTCGGGCTCCGGCAAGACCACCCTGGCCCTGGCGCTGATGCGACTCACCGAGAGTCGCGGGGAGATACGCTTCGGCGATGTGCGCCTCGACCGGCTGAGCGGCGGCGAGCTGCGCCGCCAGCGTCACCGCTTCCAGGTGGTCTTCCAGGATCCCTTCGGCTCGCTGTCACCGCGACTGCCGGTATCGGAGATCATCAGCGAAGGGCTGCGCTACCACTCCCCCTCCCTGAGTGACGCCGAGGTATCGTGGCGTGTGCAAGCGACCCTCAAGGAGGTCGGCTTGCCGGCCGACTGCGCATCCCGCTATCCCCATGAGTTCTCGGGCGGCCAACGTCAGCGCATCGCCGTGGCCCGGGCGATCATCCTCGAGCCGGAGCTGGTGGTACTCGACGAGCCCACCTCGGCGCTGGATCGCACCGTGCAGAAGCAGCTGGTCGAGCTGCTGCGCGACCTGCAGTCACGGCGCGGACTCAGCTATCTCTTCATCAGCCATGACCTGGCCGTGGTGAGGGCCATGGCCCACCGCGTGATGGTCCTGAAGGATGGCGAAGTGGTGGAGAGTGGCGATTGTCGCACAGTGCTGGAGCGCCCTACTAACGACTACACGCGAGCCTTGGTGAGCGCCGCAGGGCTTTCCCCCGCGGCCTGAAGATCTGGTTTAGCACCAAGGCCGTTTTAGAGTGTTCGAGCAAGGAAGATAACGGTATAATCCCCCGGCGCTGATTTAGAACAGCGCCACTTCCCTCGCATCGAGCTCGCGCCACTCGCCGCTAGCCAGGTCGCCCAACAACAGCGGGCCGATCGACTCCCGATGCAGTGCGATGACCCGATTGCCGAGCGCGGCGAACATGCGCTTGACTTGGTGATACTTGCCCTCATAGAGGGTCAGTTCAGCCTCCGTGGGCGAGCGCATGATCAGGTCCGCCGGGCGCGTGGGTTTCGCTTCGCCGTCGAGCAGCACGCCATCGGCGAAGTGGGCGACCGCCGCCGCCAACGCTTCCCCTTCCAGGGGCTCGGCCAGAGTCACGCGGTACACCTTGCCACAGCGCTTGCGAGGCGAGGTGACCCGGTGGGACCACTGGCCGTCGTCGGTGAGCAGCACCAGGCCGGAGGTATCGACATCGAGCCGCCCCACCGTCTGCAAACGCTCCACCCGCGGCAGCTCGATGAGGTCCCTGGCCAGCGGGTAGAGCCCGCGGCGCGCGCTGCACTCCACTCCCGCCGGTTTATGGAGCATGACATAGCGCAGTCCCACCAGCGCCAGCGGTTCACCCCTCCAGGTCACTTGGCTCCTCTCGTCTACCTGGGTGGCCGCCTGCCTGACGGTCTCCCCGTCGACGCACACCTCGCCGCGCTGCAGCGCCTTCTTGGCCAGGCTGCGGGTCAGCTCGGTGGTCTCGGCCAGGAAACGGTCGAGTCGCATCAGAAGCCCACCCCGTCGGCAACGCTGAAGTGGTCGGCGTCGCGCCAGGCGGGGAACTTCTCGCGGAAAGCGTCGAGTGCGTCCCGGGACAGGGTGCCGGTCTGGACGAACGGCCGGTCGGCGGGCTCGTCGATCAGCGTCTCGCCCTTGAAATCCACCAGCATCGAGTCGCCGGCATAGGCCATGCCGTTGGCATCCTCGCCGACGCGATTGACGCCGATCACCGGGCAGAGGTTCTCGATCGCCCGCGCCTGCAGCAGGATACGCCAGGGGTGGCGGCGCGGTGCCGGCCAGTTGGCCACACACAGCAGGGCATCGTATTCGAAGTGCTCGCCGGGGCCCGGTTGCTGGCGCAGCCACACCGGAAAGCGCAGGTCATAGCAGACGCTGAGCAGGATGCGAAAGCCATGGAGGGTGACGATCACGCGCTCATGCCCCATAGAGTAACGCTCGTGCTCACCGGCCATGCGGAACAGGTGGCGCTTGTCGTAGTGCACCAGGCTGCCGTCGGGGCGTGCCCAGATCAGGCGATTGAAGTAGTTGCCCTCCTCATACACCGCCACGCTGCCGGTCACCACGCAGCCGCGCCGACGCGCCTGCTCCTGTAGCCACGCCACGCTGCGGCTCTCGGCCATGGGTTCGGCCATCTCGCGAGAATTCATCGTGAAGCCGGTGGCAAACATCTCCGGCAGCACGATCAGGTCGGTATCCGCCTGGCCCAGTTCGCCGAGCGTCTCTTCCAGCATCCGGCAGTTGGCTTCCGGGTCTTCCCAGCGCAGGTCGCACTGCACCAGAGTCGTACGCAGCTCGCTCATTTCGGGGTCCCTTACGGTGATGTCGGCCATGGCGTTCAGCCTAACGCAGCGCGCCACTTTCGTCAGCCCGCCGACAAGCGACACGCCGGATGGCGTCCAGTCCAATAGGCTGCTAAGTTATTGGCTTTTGCACGAGTGTCCCATGCCGACCCAATCCCTTCCGGATCGCGAAACCGCCCACGGCGTGACATACGGCCTGGCGGCCTACGTCATGTGGGGCTGCTTCCCGCTGTTCTTCGCCCTCTTCGAGGGGGTTCCCGCCTTCGAGATCTTGATCCACCGCGTGCTCTGGTCCTGCCTGTTCCTGATCGGCGTGGTCTCGCTGCTGCGTCGCTGGGGGCCGGTTCGCCTGGCACTGGCCGAACCGCAGCGGCTATGGCGGGTGCTGGGCTGCGCGGTGCTGATCGCCGTCAACTGGGGGGTCTATATCTATGCGGTGGAAACCCGCCAGGTGTTCCAGGCCAGCCTCGGCTACTTCCTGACCCCGCTGGTCAACGTGGCGCTAGGCCTGCTGGTGCTGCGCGAACGCATGGCCGGCCTACAGCGAATTGCGGTACTGATAGCGGCGCTGGCCATCGCCATCCAGCTGGTGCTGCTGGGCAAGGTGCCCTGGATCGGCCTGATCCTGGCGCTGAGCTTCGGCACCTACGGCCTGCTGCGCAAGCAGGTGCCGCTGGACGGTCTCTCGGGGCTGTTCGTGGAGACCCTGCTGCTGCTGCCCCTGGCGCTAATGGCCCTGACCTGGCTGTCGATGGCCGAGCTATCGAATTTCTTCTCGGCCCCGAACGCCAGCCTGCTGCTGATGGCCAGCGGCGTCGTCACCGCCCTGCCGCTGCTGGCCTTCGCCGGCGCCGCCCGGCGCCTGCGGCTGGCCACCCTGGGCTTTCTGATGTACCTCAACCCGACCATCCAGTTCTTCATCGCTTTGCTGGTGTTTCGCGAGCCGCTGGTGCCCGTCCAGTTGGCCTCCTTCATGATGATCTGGGCGAGTCTGGCACTCTACTCCTGGTCGGCCTGGCAGTCTCGGGCGAGCGCCGTGCCGGCTGGCAAGCCTCGCTGACCCCCCGAGCGCTGTTCGCAACCTGCCTTTTTTGGGCCAGCGGTCGCCGCCGACGCTTGTCGAGAGCCTGGCGCTGCCGTGAGCCCGGACGCGGGCCGGCCTGGAAGGGCTGGACCGGCGCTTTCTGCGTCAGTATCGCGACTGACCGGGTCAGGCCGCCTCGGGCTGCTCGGGCTGGTAGCCGACCCGGAAACCGCCCCAGTGCTTGCCCGCCACGAAGACCGGCACCGAGAGGTCGTGCATGATCTCGCCGGTATCCCGCTTGTAGGTCTGCAGCAGCAGCGGTTCCTGATGGGTCGCGCAGCGCTGGCCGGTGGGATCCTCGTAGATCCGCTTGCTGCGGCAGAATTTCAGGTCGTGCTCATAGTCGCCCTTCGGCGGCTGGCTGACCTTGCGGTTGTGGGTCGGCACATAGCCCCGGCGATCGATGCCAATGGCGTAGGCCAGCCCCAGCTCGTCGAGCATCGGCTCCTGAATGTCGGGGAAGTGCTGATCGGTGAAGCTGTCGTACTCGGTTCGGTAGAGCACGGGGTTGGTGCCGGCAATGGGTGTATAGCGCGGCTCGAACAGGCTGCGCTCATCCAGCTCGCCGCGCTTGAGGGCTCCTTCGAGCAGCTTGCCGACCCGCTCCGCCGCCTGTCGGGCCGCCTCCAGCGCCTGCTGGTGGCGCCCTTCCAGGCGCTGCTGGGCCAGGGCACCGTCCACGGCTTCCGCCGCCTCCATCAGCGAGCGCGCCTGGCAGGCCAGCCCGTGCATATCGCGGTTGCCCTCCTCGGTCTCCGTCTCCAGGGTCGTCAGGGTGCCGGCGACCCGCTGGGTATGGCGGTTGGTGTCATCCATGGCCTCGGCAATGGAGCGGATCTCGCTCTCGACCTGATCGAAATCGCCGGTAATCGAGGAGAGCTGCTCTCCCACACCGTGCATCTCCTTGGCCCGCTCCCCCACCCGCTGCATCAGGTGGCCGATGGTGTCCACCACGCGATGGCTGCTCTCACCGATGTCGCCAACCAGCGCCTCCACGTTGCGTGTCGCATCTGCGGTGCGTCCGGCCAGCTGGCGTACCTCGCCGGCAACCACGGCGAACCCTCGGCCATGCTCGCCGGCGCGCGCCGCCTCGATGGAGGCATTCAGCGACAGCAGATTGGTCTGTTCGGCGATCTCCTCGATCAGCGAGGTCACATGGCGCACGCTGTCGGCCTTCTCGCTGAGCGCGTTGAGCAGCCCCAGCGCCTCCTCGGAACGCTCCGCCAGGGCCTGCATCTCCTCGATCACCTGGTCCAGCGACTCACGGCTGACATGACTTGCGTCACGAGACCGACTCGCCAGGGTCGCCACATTGGAGGCGCTGGCGGCGACCTGCTCGATGGCCGAGGTGATCGCGGCCATGCTCGACGAGGCTTCACGTACCACCGCCTCCTGACGGTCCAGACGCTGGTCCATCTGATCGGCGTGGTGGGATACCTCGGCCGAGGCAATGGCGGCATTGCTGGCCCGGTCGATCAAGCCATGGGCCATGCGACGCAGCGACAGGTAGTCCCGGGTTGGCGCCATCCAGGCGCTCACCCGCGCCTCTTCCAGCTCATTGGCGCTGGCCCGGAACACCCCGACCACCCCCGACAGCGCCAGCAGCGCGCCGGCCAGCACACCGCAGATCAGGGCCGCGGCGGCCAAGCGCGCCTCCCCGACCAGACTCAGCAAGAAAAGGCCAGCAGCGAGCAGAATCAAGCCTGCCAGCCACATCAGCATCCGCATGGCGACATCCCTCTTTGTTATTGATGTGCCAAGCAGCTTACCGCCTTGTCATCGAGGGCTGTCTTGTACTTTGGCCTGACAGACCAAAGCCCGACTCAAGTGACTGCCGTCTCTGCCGATAACAGGTGCTCGCCTCCGTCCCAACGGACCGCCGCCGCCCGGGTGGGCGGCGGCGAAGTGACAGCATGGCGGCGGGTGTCAGGCTTGGCTGGCGGCCAGCGCCTGATCCAGGTCGGCGATGATGTCGTCGACATGCTCGATGCCGATGGAGAGGCGCACCATGTCGGCGGTGACCCCGGCCGCCTTGAGCTCTTCGTCATTGAGCTGACGATGGGTGGTGGAGGCGGGGATCGACGAGCAGGTCTTGGCGTCGCCGATATTGACCAGGCGCAGGATCAGTCCCAGCGCGTCGTAGAAGCGGGCACCGGCTTCGCGCCCGCCCTGGATGCCGAAGCTAAGGATGCCCGAAGCCCGACCGCCCATGTATTCCTGGGCCAGGCCGTGGTCCTTGTGGTCCGGCAGGCCGGCATACTGGACCCAGGTGACCAGCGGATGGTCCTGGAGATAACGGGCGACCGTCAGGGCGTTGTCGCAGACACGCTCGATGCGCAGCGACAAGGTTTCCAGCCCCTGCAGCAGGTTCCAGGCCGCCTGGGCCGAGAGCGCCGCCCCCATGTTGCGCAGCGGCACCACCCGGGCACGGCCGATAAAGGCGGCTTCGCCCAGGTCCCGGGTATAGCAGACCCCGTGATAGGAGACATCCGGCTCGTTGAGTAGCGGGAAGCGCTCGGCGTGCTCGGCCCAGGGGAACTTGCCGGAATCGACGATCACCCCGCCTACGGTGGTGCCGTGCCCGCCGATATACTTGGTGGCGGAGTGCACCACGATATCGGCGCCGTGCTCGATGGGTCGCCACAGGAAAGGCGTCGGCACGGTGTTGTCGACGATCACCGGCACCCCGTGGCGGTGCGCCACTTCGGCGAGTCTCGCCAAGTCCACCACGCTGCCGGAGGGGTTGCCCACGCTCTCACAGAAGACCGCCTTGGTGCGCGCATCGATCAGCGACTCGATGCCGGCGAGATCGTCCTTATCGGCAAAGCGCACCTCAATGCCCTGGCGCGGCAGCGTATGGGCGAACAGGTTGTAGGTGCCACCGTAGAGCTCGCTGATCGAGACGATGTTGTCGCCGACTTCGGCAATAGTCTGGATCGCATAGGTGATGGCCGCCATGCCCGAGGCCACCGCCAGGCCGGCGATCCCCCCCTCCAGCGCCGCCAGACGCTGCTCGAGCACCGCGCAGGTGGGGTTCATGATCCGCGAATAGATGTTGCCCTCGACCTTGAGGTCGAAGAGGTCGGCACCGTGCTGGGCACTGTCGAAAGCGAAGGACGTGGTCTGATGGATGGGCACGGCCACGGCGTTCTGATTGTCGGGCTGGTAGCCGTGGTGCAGGGCGAGGGTCTCGAGCTTCATGGCGTGTCCTTGCTGGTGTGTCTGGAATGTCATCCGATGCTACCCAACACTCACCCCGGGCACCAATATCGTTTAGTCTCGATGGAAAACCGCTATCGCCCGCTCTCCCCTGACCCAACGGCGAAACCGCATGCTCAAGCGTTACCTGCCCATTCTCACCTGGCTGCCCCACTACAACCGCCGGCTGTGCGGCGCCGATCTGCTGGCCGGGGTGATCGTCACCGTGATGGTCATCCCCCAGTCGCTGGCCTACGCCATCCTCGCCGGCCTGCCGGCGGTGGTCGGCCTCTATGCCAGCATCCTGCCGCTGCTTGCCTATACCCTGCTGGGAACCAGCAGCACGCTGGCCGTGGGGCCGGTGGCGATCATTGCGCTGATGACCGGCGCCGCGCTGGCGGGGGTGGCCACCCCCGGCACACCGGAGTATCTCCAGGCGGCCCTGGTTCTGTCGCTGCTCTCCGGCGGGATGTTGACCCTCATGGGTCTGCTGCGCCTGGGTTTTTTCACCAACTTTTTGAGCCATCCGGTGATCGCCGGCTTCCTCTCCGCCTCGGGCATCCTGATCGCCGCCAGCCAGGCCGCCCATCTGCTCGGGGTGGAGGCCAGCGGCTATACGGTGGCCAGCCTCAGCCTAAGCCTGGCCGGCAACATCGGCGAGACCCACTGGCCGACACTTGCCATTGGAGGCGGGACCCTGGTCTTTCTGGTCTGGGTGCGCCGGCGGGGCAAGGCGGCACTGCTGCGGCTTGGGCTTCCCACCGCACTGGCCGCGCTGCTGGCAAGGGCCGGGCCGGTGCTCGCCGTGGTGGTCACCACCCTGCTTGCCTGGTGGCTGGCGCTGGACCAGCGGGGCGTGGCGGTGATCGGCGACATCCCCGGCGGGCTGCCGCCCTTCACCCTGCCTGGCTACGACACTTCGCTATGGCGGGCCCTGCTGGTCCCGGCGCTATTGATCAGCATGGTAGGGTTTGTCGAGTCGGTCTCCATGGGCCAGATGCTGGCCGCCAAGCGCCGCCAGCGCATCTCGCCCAATCAGGAACTGGTCGCCCTGGGGGGCTCCAACATCGCCGCGGCCTTCTCGGCCGGCATGCCGGTCACCGGCGGCCTGTCACGCACGGTCATCAACTTCGACGCCGGCGCCCAGACGCCGATGGCGGGGCTCTTCGCCGCCCTCGGCATCGCCGCCGTCACCCTGGCCCTGACACCGCTGCTCTACCATCTGCCGATCGCCACCCTGGCCGCCACGATCAGCGTCGCGGTGCTGACCCTGGTCGATATTCCCATGATTCGCCAAACCTGGCGCTACTCCCGCAGCGACTTTTCGGCGATGGCGGTGACCATCGTCCTAACCTTGGTCGAGGGCGTCGAGGCCGGCATCATCGCCGGGGTGCTGCTCTCCATCGGGCTCTTTTTGTATCGCACCAGCCGCCCCCACAGCGCCCTGGTCGGCCGGATACCCGGCACAGAGCACTTCCGCAACGTCGAGCGCCACGACACCGAAAGCGCCAGCCACGTGGCGCTGCTGCGCATCGACGAGAGCCTCTACTTCGCCAACGCCCGCTACCTGGAGGACACCGTCTATGCCCTAGTGGCCAGCCGACCGGCGCTCGAACACGTGGTGCTGATCTGCTCGGCGGTGAACCTGATCGATGCCTCGGCACTGGAGAGCCTCGACGCCATCAACGCCCGGCTCAAGGACTCTGGCGTCACCCTCCATCTGGCCGAGGTCAAGGGGCCGGTGATGGACCGGCTCAAGCGCAGCGACTTCCTCGATGACATGACCGGTCGGGTGTTTCTCAGCACCTACGCCGCCTGGCACGAGCTGTCACGTGACGCCACATGACGCTATAGTGGCCGGCACATGCCTTGCCATGACGGCCACCTTCAGGGAGCGAGGGGGGATCCGATGACTCATACCGCGACACATGCCGGCACCCTCGAGCAGGGAGACGAGGGTCTGCGCGCCGTCGGCGACTGGACGCTGCCCCACCACTCACGGCTAAGGCGCGAGGTGGCGAAGGTGCGCGGCACCGAGACGCTGGATCTGACGCCGCTTGGCCGGCTCGACACCTCCGGCGCCGTGCTGTTGGTGGAGCTGCTCGGGGCCCAGCGGGTGCTCAGGGTGGGCGACTGGGCCCCGGCCCTGCCCGCCGAACAGCAGGCGCTGCTGGTGGCGGTCGCCGATGCCATGCGCGAGCCACTCGACATTGCCCCGCCCTCGGTCTTTCCGCCGCTGGCCGCCCTGGCCGACCTCGGCCAGCGGGTCGCCGGCTTGGGGCATCAGCAGTTTCAACTGATCGGCTTCATCGGCGTGACGCTGGCCAGCCTGGTAAGCGGGCTGCTGCGCCCCCGCCGCTGGCGTATCACCGCGCTGGTGGCCCAGCTGCAGCAGAGCGGGCTCAACGCCATTCCCATCGTGGCCCTGCTCACCTTCCTGGTCGGTGCCGTGGTGGCCTTTCTCGGCGCCACCGTGCTCCGGGACTTCGGCGCCACCATCTACACGGTCAACCTGGTGGCCTACTCCTTCCTGCGGGAGTTCGGCGTGCTGCTGGCGGCCATCCTGCTGGCGGGGCGAACCGCCAGCGCCTTTACCGCCCAGATCGGCGCCATGAAGGCCAACGAGGAGCTCGATGCCATCCGCACCCTGGGCCTGAGCCCGGTAGAGCTGCTGGTGCTGCCGCGGGTGCTGGCGATGATGATCAGCTTGCCGATCCTGACCCTGGTCGGCATGCTCAGCGGTATGCTGGGGGGCGCCCTGGTATGCAGCCTGGCGCTGGAGATCCCCCTTGCGCAGTTCCTGGCCATCCTGCAGCGCGACATCCCGCTCAACCACTTCCTGGTCGGCCTCGCCAAGGCGCCGCTGTTCGCCTTCCTGATCGCGGTGATCGGCTGCCTGGAAGGCTTCAAGGCCGCCGGCAGCGCCCAGTCGGTCGGGGAGCACACCACCTCCAGCGTGGTACAGTCGATCTTCATGGTCATCCTGCTCGATGCCCTGGCCGCGCTCTTCTTCATGGAGATGGGCTGGTGAGCGGCGCCGGCGAGACGGTCATTGAGGTGCGCGACCTGGTCAACCGCTTCGGCAGCCATTGCGTGCACGAGAACCTCGACCTGGACATTTACCGCGGCGAGATACTCGGCGTGGTCGGCGGCTCGGGAACCGGCAAGTCGGTCCTGCTGCGCAGCATCGTCGGGCTCAAGCGCCCCGATGCCGGCAGCATCCGGGTACTCGGCGAGGATCTGCAGCGCCTGCCTGCCGATGAGCGCTCACGACTCGAGCGCCGCTTCGGCGTGCTGTTCCAGCGCGGCGCCCTGTTTACCTCGCTCAACCTCCAGGAGAACGTTGCCCTGCCGCTGATCGAGCACAGCGGGCTCACGCGCGCCGATGCCGAGCATCTGGCCCGGGTCAAGCTGGCCCTGGTCGGTCTTCCCCCCCAGGCGGCCCGGCTCACCCCGGATGCCCTCTCCGGCGGGATGGTCAAACGAGCGGCCCTGGCGCGGGCCCTGGCCATGGACCCCGAGGTACTGTTCCTCGACGAACCGACGGCCGGGCTCGACCCCATTGGCGCCGGCGCCTTCGACCGCCTGCTGCTGACCCTGCGCGATGCTCTGGGACTGAGCGTCTTTCTTGTCACCCACGATCTCGATACGCTGTACAGTACCTGCGACAGGGTGGCAGTGCTGTCAGACCGGCGAGTACTGGTCGCCGAACGCCTCGCGGTGGTGGAAGCCACCGACAATGAGTGGATTCGCGACTACTTTCACGGTCCCAGGGGACGCGCAGCCAGCCAGGCCGCGCAGCGAAAGGAGTAACACCCATGGAAACCCGCGCCCACCATGTCATTATCGGCCTCTTTACCGTGCTGGCCGCTGCCGGCGGCGTACTGTTTGCCGTCTGGCTGGGGCAAGGCACCGCCGACCGGGATTTCGCCCACTTCGAGGTGTTCTTCGATCGCTCGGTCAGCGGGCTGAGCGTTGGCAACGCCGTGGAGTACAGCGGCGTGCGGGTCGGCGATGTCACCGACCTACGGCTCGACCCAACGGATCCGCGCAACGTGCTGGCCCGCATCCGGGTCCGCAGTGACGTGCCGGTCAAGCAGGACACCCGAGCGCGCCTGGCGCTGGCCAATATCACCGGGAGCATGTCCATTCAGCTCCACGGCGGCACGCCGGAAAGCCCGCCGCTGCTCGCCGTGGGAGAGCGGCCGCCGCGTATCGTGGCCGACCCCTCCCCGATCGGCGCGCTGCTCGAGGATAGCGAAGAGCTGATGGCCAGCGTCAACAGTGTGCTGGCCGGCCTGGAGGCGCTACTCTCGGAAGAGAACACCGCCAAGGTGACCCGCATCATCGCCAACCTGGAGCGCACCAGTGACCAGCTTGCGGCCCTGGGCGGCGGCTCCTCACAGCTGATGGAGCAGCTCGAAGCACTCATCGAGGAGGCAATCGGTGCGATCGGCGAGCTTGGCGCCGTGACGCGCCAGACCGGCACCCTGCTCGACAACCAGGGCGAACGCATCGTGCTCGGCGCCCGGGAGACCACTGAGAGCCTCGCCCGCACCGCCCGCGGGCTCGAGTCGCTGCTGGCCGATCATCAGGGTGCGCTGGAAAGCGGCCTGCAGGGAATCCAGGGGCTGGGGCCCGCCTCGGCGGAGCTGCGCCGCACCCTCGGGACCCTGAACCGGATCGTTCGCCGTCTCGAGGAAAGCCCCGCCGACTTCCTGATGGGCCGCGACGGCATCGAGGAGTTCTCACCATGAGACACCTGACCATCGCCTCGCTGCTGCTGGCAGTGTCGCTGCTCGGCGCCTGCACCCTGGTACCGACGCGCGAGCCATCAAGCCTCTACGCCCTGCCCGCCGAGCCGCTGGCCGAAGGCACCGCGGTCGGTACCGCCCCGGAGATGACCCTTCACCTGGCCACTCCGCAAGCCGGCCGCCTGCTCGACAGTGCGCGGATCGTGGTCCTGCCCGAGCCCCATCGCCCCAGCGTCTACCAGGGAGCGCGCTGGACGGATGACGCCCCGGTGCTGCTCCGCGACCGCCTACTGGATGGCTTTCGCGAGGATGGCCGTCTGTCACGCCTCACCCATGGGGAGTCGTCGCTACCCAGCGACCTGACCCTGGTCAGCGACCTGCGCGCTTTCCAGAGCGAATATATCAACGACCTTCCCGACGCGGTGGTAACGATCGACGTGCGGCTGGTCGATTCCCGCTCCCGGCGACTGCTGGCCAGCCAGCGCTTCTCCCAGCGCCAAGCCGCCGCAACGACCGAGATCGGGGATGTGGTCGCGGCGCTCGGTCTGGCCACGGACCGCCTGGTCCAGGAGCTGGTGGACTGGACCCTGGGCGAGGCGCACCGGCACCGTTAGCAGACCGCGCGACATCGATACTTCTTAAGAGGCTCAATGCCTATTGGCAATATCGACGGTTACCGGCTTAGCTCACAATTCGGTATCATGTTCGGTAAAGGCAAGGAATACCGATCATGGACACCTCCCCCCGACAAAACCTCGGCATCACGGCCTACCGCTGGCTGAAGCGCGACATCATCCGCGGCGTCTTCCCGCCGGGCGAGAAACTGCTGATGAGCGCGCTCAAGGAGCGATACGAGCTGGGCATCGGTCCGCTGCGCGAGGCGCTTTCGCAGCTAGTGGCCGAGCGTCTGGTGGTGGCCATCAGCCAGCGCGGCTATCGCGTTGCCCCCATGTCGCTGGCCGAGCTCGCCGACCTGTATGACGCCCGCGCCCAGCTAGAGGGGTTGATCCTGCGGCTCGCCATCGAGCGCGGCGACGATGCCTGGGAGGCGGAGATCCTGGCCAAGGCCCACACCCTGGCCAAGGTGATGGAGGTCAATACCCCGGACGAGCTCATGGAGGTCTGGGATACCCGTCACAAGGCGTTTCACACCGCCATCGCCAGCGGCTGCAATTCCCACAACCTGCTGCAGGTACGTGAAGGCCTGTTCGACCAGGTCGAACGCTACCGCCACCTGTGGCTGCGCGAGACCGTGCTCTCGGAAGCCGCGCTCGAGCGCAAGCGCCAGGAGCATGCCGCCCTGGTCGAGGTGATCCTCCAGCGCCAAGCCGAGCGCGCCGCCGAGATGATGCGCGACCACCTGATGACTCCGGTGCCCATCATTACCGAGGTCATGAAGCGCCAGGGGCTGGCCTAGGCGGTCTCCCCGGCAGCGGCTTCATTGGCCTGCGCCAGCCAATAGACACTGGCCACCATGGCCATCAGCGTCAGGATCGAAGGGAGCGGGCGCGGATAACCGCGGCAGTCATCGCAGTGTCACCATCGGCAGGCAGACTCGAAAGGTGACAAACTCAAACATGCGTTTTATCTTGATGGCATAGCCAGCGCGTCATGGGTCCGATCACAGGCTACCCGGGGACGCGCGCCAAGGAGATATCGACATGCCACACTTGCTGCGGTTTTCCCATGACATCGAAGCCCGTCTCGAGCGGCTCTGCCAGCAGACCGGCATGAGCAAGTCGGTGCTGATCGAACGCTGCGTCGCCACCGGCCTCGCCGACCTCGAGAGCCAGCTGCTCGTGGAAGGCGCCGAGAAACGCCCCGCTACGGGCGCTGCTCCGAGCCTCGATCAGGTGCTTCGAGAAAGCGGCCTGGGTGCATAAGCCGGTCACGGCGGATGGTATGCACTGACCGATGGGGTTGCGACACTTGCCAGGAAGCGCCGGTGCTCGGCTAGGCAGCCTTCCCGTGAGGCAGCCACCAGCTGGACCTCCTGGCCCGGCAGGCACTGGGCCAGACGCGACGCGGCCAAGGGTGTCAGCGCCCCCAGGCGCGGGTAGCCGCCGATGGTCTGACGGTCATTGAGCAGCGCGATGGGCTGGCCGTCCGGCGGCACCTGCACGGCCCCAAGGCCGATTCCCTCCGAGATCAGTGATTCGATGCGGCACCGCAGCCGGGGCCCGGTCAGCCGCACCCCCATCCGGTCAGCGCGATCATCCACCCGCCAGGCGGCGTTGAAAGCCTGGAACAAACTTTGTCCGGTGAATTCGCCGACCTGGGCGCCGGGCAGCAGCGAGAGCCTCGCGGGAGCCCGGTAGTCGAAACGCGCTTCCTGAGGGGCCTCGCTGATCGAGGCACCAGCGAACGACGCCTCCCCCACGCTCAGGCGGTCTCCCTCGGCCAGCTTGCTGCCCTGCCCATCAAACCCACCCAGTCCCTCACGCACCACGCAGGCCACGCTGCCAAGCACCGGCTCGGCGACGAAGCCGCCAGCCACCGCCAGGTAGGCGCGAAGCCCGTTGCGGGGTGCGGTAAAGCGCAACCGCTGCCCTTCCTTGCAGGTGACTCGCTGCCACAGCGGCAACTCGGCACCGTCCAGGGTGGCGCCGAGGTCAGCACCCGCCACCGCGATGGTCAGCTCCCGCTCGGCCACCAGGGTCAGGCCGCCGAAGGTGACCTCCAGTGCGGGCGCTCCCCAAGGGTTACCAGCCAGGTGATTGGCCCAGGCCCAACCATAGAGATCGGCCGGCCCGCCCTGGGTAACCCCCAGGCGACGCACGCCGAATCGCCCAGCATCCTGTAGCAGCGCCAGGGGACCCGCCTGTTCGACGCAGAAACCGATAACGGTATACTTCTTCATCGCCCTGCCTCCATCGGGGTGGTATCGCCTCCCTGTGCCTCGAAGGCCTCTCGCCTCACCGGCACGAAACGCACCCGGTCACCAACGGCCAGCAGGCTGAAACCTTCCCGGTCGCGGTCGAAGAGCCGCACCGAGGTGCGACCCAGCAGGTTCCAGCCGCCCGGGGTCACCGCCGGATAGGCAGCGGTCTGTCGCCCGGCGATGGCCACGCTGTTGACGGGCACCCGCTGGCGGGGAGTATCGAGCCGCGGCACCTCCAGACGCTCATCCAGCAGCCCCATGAAGGCGAAGCCGGGGGCGAAGCCGAGCGCAAAGACGCGATAGGCGGTGTCAGCGTGGCAGGCGATCACCTCCTCCACGCTCATGCCCGCGTATCTTGCAACCCGCTCAAGGTCCGGCCCCACGCTTGGGTCGTACCAGGTGGGCAGCTCAAGGATATCTCCAGCGTCGGACTGTTCATCCGGCACCAGGTCGCCCAGCAGCCCCTGCAGGCAACGATAGGCCTCTTCGGGGGAGAGCCTGAGCGGATCGAAGACCACCAGCAGGGTGGTGTAGGAGGGCACCAGGTCCACCAAGGCCTCGCCGAAGGCCGCCTCGCAGCGCCGCGTCAGAGCAATGATCCAGCCCAGATTGGTCTCGTCGATTCGCTCGAAGAGCCTCACCATCCAGCCGTCCAGGCCGGCGGACTCGATGCGCGGCAGGGCCATGGCAGCGGTACGACTCATGAGACCGTCCCGAGATCGCGCAGGGCCTGGCGAATCGCCTTCACCGCAGCAATGGACTCGGGGTTGTCGCCATGTACGCAGAGGGTATCGGCAGCCAGAACCAGTTGACTGCCATCCTTGGCGGTCAGCGGATGCCCCCGGGCGATGCGCGTCGCCTGACCGACGATGAGCTCGGCATCGTGATGGACCGCTCCTACCTCCCGGCGTGACACCAGCCGACCCTCGCCGTCATAGGCGCGGTCGGCGAAGGCTTCGAACCACAGGGTGACACCGTGTTCAGCCGCCAGCTTTCTGACCGCCGAAGTGTCGCGGGTCGCCATGCTCATCAATGGCAGCGCGGGATCGAAAGCCAGGATCGCCCGCATCACCGCGGTCATGATCACAGGATCCCGGGCCATGTCGTTGTAGAGCGCCCCGTGGGGTTTCACATAGCTGAGCGCATGGCCTTCGGCCCGGCACATACCGTAAAGCGCCCCCAGCTGATAGAGCACCAGGTTCTCGATCTCCTCGGGCGAACAGGCCATGGAACGACGCCCAAAGCCGACCAGGTCCGGATAGGCCGGATGGGCGCCGATCCGAACACCGTGCTGCTTCGCCAGGCGAACCGTGCGGCGCATCACGTCGGGATCAGAGGCGTGGAAGCCGCAGGCGACATTGGCCAGGTCCACGTGGGGCATCACCTCATGGTCGAGCCCCATCACCCAGGGGCCGTAGCTTTCCCCCATATCGGCATTGAGCAGCAGCGTCATCATGGCTCTCCCTGGTTTGCTGTGAAAACGTCGTGAATTTATCAACGTTTTTACTTCAAAACATCACCCATTAGTCTACATAGCGTTGACTAATTGCTACCTAAATCCCTAACCTTCCTCTCGAACGGCCGCTATGCTGACAGGGACGCCAGGCGGGCCATTGGGCCCTGCAGACGGCTTCAACTCGACTCGACAACAACTTCCATCAGCCGAGGATTCACCATGACAACCGGTTTCTCTCGCCTCCCCCACCTCACTCTGGCTGCAGCGCTCGGCGCCGGCCTGGCCACCCTGAGCACCGGCACCCAGGCCGCCACTAGCTGGGACATGCCGACGCCCTATGGCGACCGCACCTTCCACACCGTAAACATTCGTGAGTTTGCCGACGACGTCCGCGAGCGCACCGATGGCGAGCTGGACATCACCGTCCACTCCAATAACTCCCTGATTGGCCACGCCGAGATCAAGAACTCCGTGCGCCGCGGCATCGTGCCCATCGGCGAGCTGATCATGTCGCGGCTGGCCAACGAGAACGCCATCTACGAGGTCGATTCGGTGCCGTACCTGGCCGCCAGCTATGAAGAGGCCTGGGCGCTCTGGGAGGCGTCTCGCGAGATCATCGCCGAGGAGCTGGCCAAGCAGCAGCTGCGCATTCTGTTCGCCGTGCCCTGGCCGCCCCAGGGCATCTACACTAACCAGCTCGTCGAGGAGCCGGGCGACCTGCGCAACCTGAGCATGCGGGCCTACAACACCGCCAGCGAGCGTCTCGCTCAGCTGACCGGCGCCGTACCGACCCAGGTCGAGGTTTCCGACATTCCCACCGCCTTCAGCACGGGCCGCGTCGAGGCGATGGTGACCTCTCCCGCCACCGGTGCCGATACCAAGGCCTGGGACTACCTGAGCCACTTCAATCACGCTCAGCTCTGGCTGCCCAAGAACATGGTCATCGTCAGCGAGCGCGCCTTCTCCCAGCTCGATGAGGCGACCCAGCAGTCGGTGCTCGAGGCCGCCGAGGCCGCCGAGAAGCGCGGCTGGACGATGAGCCGCCAGGAGACCGACGACGCCATCGCCGTGCTGGAGGAGAACGGTATTCACGTCAGCATGCCCTCTCCCGCCCTTGAAGAACTGCTGCGCGATGTCGGCGCCACCATGACCCAGGAGTGGTCGGAGCGCGCCGGCGACCAGGGCGCGGAAATCCTCGAGGCCTATGAGGCCATCCGGGAGTAATCCTTCCCGAGCGCCTCGGCCCCTCCCGAGGCGCTACTCGACCACCACGGGACCCCTCAAATGCGCTACCGACTCCGCCCTCTCTATACGCTCGGCGGCTATCTGGCTGCCGCCTGCTTGACCTTCATCTGCGCCTTGATCACCGCCCAGATCATCGGGCGCATGATCGACCGTGCCGCCGTTGCAATCGGCGGCGACCGTATCGGCCTGGCGATTCCAGGCCTCTCCGAAATCTCCGGCTTCCTGCTGGTCGGCGCCAGCTTCCTTGGGCTTGCCTACACCTTCGTGCACGGCGGCCATATTCGCGTCACCCTGCTGATCGGCCGGCTCGCCCCGGCGCCCCGCGCCTGGATCGAGATCTTCTGTCTCAGCATAGCCCTCGCGCTTTGCCTCTACCTGGCAAGAAACCTCTACTGGCTGCTGGATGACAGCATCACCTTCGGCGAAACCTCCTATGGCCTCCTGCGCATTCCGCTCTGGATCCCGCAGACCGCCATGCTGACCGGGGTCGTCCTATTCTGCCTGGCGCTTATCGAAACCTGGCTGTACACCCTGCGCATTGCGGTGACTCGCCCCGGCACCTTCACCATCGACGACAGCGGCCACGAGTGAGCCCCGGAGACCCCCTATGCTCCTGATGATGATCATTCTCTTCGCGGTCCTGCTGATGCTGCTCGGCAGCGGCGTCTGGGTCGCCTTCTCCCTGCTCGGACTTGGCTGGCTCGGGCTCTCACAGTTCACCTCGATACCCACCGGTGACGTCATGGCCTCCAATATTTGGGGCTCCAGCTACAGCTGGGAGCTCACGGCCCTACCGATGTTCATCTGGATGGGAGAAATCCTGTTCCGCTCCAGGCTCGCTGACGACATGTTCACCGGACTGTCGCCCTGGATGCAGCGCATTCCCGGTCGCCTACTGCACACCAATGTGGTGGGCTGCGGCCTCTTCGCCGCGGTTTCCGGCTCCTCGGCGGCGACCTGCGCCACCATGGGCAAGATGACCATCCCCGAGCTGACCCGTCGCGGCTATGACGAGCGGCTGGTGATCGGGACCCTGGCCGGCTCCGCCACTCTTGGACTGCTGATTCCTCCCTCCATCATCCTCATCGTCTTTGCCGTGGCCACCGACCAGTCCATTGCACGGCTGTTCATGGCCGGCGTCTTCCCGGGGCTGATGCTGATCTCACTGTTTGCGCTCTATCTGATGGTCTGGGCGTGGCGCTATCCGGACCGGGTGCCCAGCGCCGAAGAGCGCCTGCCCTTCACCGAAAAGCTGCGCCGCGCCCGCCGGCTGCTGCCCATGCTGGCGCTGATCGTGGGCGTGATCGGATCGATCTATACCGGCCTGGCCTCCCCCACTGAAGCGGCCGCCGTCGGCGTCGTTCTGTCGCTGATACTCGCCAAGGTGCAGGGCAGCATGAACATGGCGGTATTTCGCGATGCGGTCCTGGGCGCCGTGCGCACCTCGACCATGATCGCCTTCATCCTGGCCGGCGCCGCCTTCTTGACCGCCGCCATGGGCTTCACCGGCCTGCCCCGGGAGCTGGCCGCCTGGATCGGCACCATGGAGCTCTCCCCCTGGATGCTGCTTGCCGCCCTGACGGTCTTCTTCATCATCCTGGGCTGCTTCCTGGACGGCATCTCGGTGGTGGTCCTAACCACCTCCATCATGCTGCCCATGGTGGAAGCGGCGGGTATCGACCTGATATGGTTCGGCATCTACCTGGTGATCGTGGTGGAGATGTCGCAGATCACGCCCCCGGTCGGCTTCAATCTCTTCGTCCTTCAGGGGATGACGGGGAAGGACCTCCTCAGCATCGCCTGGGCGGCCATGCCCTTCTTCTTCCTGATGATGGTGGGCGTGGTGCTGATCTCGATCTTCCCGGAAATCGTCACCTACCTGCCAGAAGCCATGAGTCGACGCTGATGACCGACACACCCGATCGGGACAGGGGCCGCTCACGCGGCCCCATCGTCTCGTCCGAACACCTCTCCCACCGTGCCATGGAACAGTCCGAGTTCGAATTTGGACTGATCATCGCCTCCAATGCCTTCAACCGCTGGATGGTGCGCTGCATGACAGCGACCGGATATCCCGAGCTCAGCTCGCTCGATGTGCTGGTCGTGCACAGCGTCAACCACCGCAAGCGCGCCAAACGGCTCGCCGATATCTGTCTGGTGCTGAACGTCGAAGACTCTCACACGGTGACCTATGCGCTGAAGAAGCTCGCCAAACTAGAGCTCGTAGCCAGTGAGAAGCACGGCAAGGAGACCTTCTTTCGCACCACCGACAAGGGCCGTGAGGTCTGCCAGCGCTATGCCGAGATTCGCGAAGACTGCCTGGTGGAGTCGCTTTCGTCGCTGGGGATCGAGGGTGAAGAGATGAGCCGATTAGCCGGCATGCTGCGCGCCATGTCGGGGCTCTACGACCAGGCCGCCAGAGCCGCCGCCTCGCTGTGAGTCAGCCTCCCTCCCGCCTGGCATCGGCCAGCACCGCCCGAGGGTCACGCGGATAGTAGCGCTCCGGCTGTCGCTCCGTATGGGCGAAGAAGCGGGTATCCTTGTAGGGCATCTTCATGAACCCGGAAACCCCCAGGCCCTCGATCAGCCCCACGGCGGCCAGGATGTCGTCGAGCCGCCGGCGAAACTCCGCTTCCCGCGACGGGTCGAGCAGCCGATAGTAGCTGTGAATCTTGAGGTGCTGGGGGAGTGCCTCGAAGATGATCATCCCGGTATGGTGGATCTCGTTGAGCGCCTCCAGCGAGGCGATGATCGCCTCGGGCAGTACCAGGAACTCCTCCGGGTCCGGCCCATCCTCGAAGTAGCTGTGCAGGCGTGAGCGGTCCTCGAGCTCGGGCACGGCGCTGACCTCGTAGCGCAGCCGCATGTCCGGCGCCAGCACGAAGGGCTGGGTGGGATCGTCGCGGTCCAGGTGCAGGGTATCGCGGGCATTGAACAGGCAGCTCTTGAAGATCCCCTGGCGGTAGATGGCGCGCGCCAGGTTGACCATGTTGTTCACCGCCGCCACGAAGGCCGGCTTGAGCGTCGGGTCGTGCAGGCTGAGCGAGGTATCGATATACACCCCCTCGGCTTCCCAGCGAACCGCCAGCCCACCCACCACCGGATATTTCCCCAAGCGGCTGACCGCCGCCAGGAAGGCCTTTTCGGTTTCGCCCATGCCCTGCATGAAGTTCTTGTAATAGCGGTCGAGCTGGACGTCGTTGACGTCGTTGAGGGTCTCCTCGCCCCCCTCCTCGCGCAGGAACGCCTTGCGCGAGCTGTACACCACGGTGTCGATCTCACGGTTCGAGGGTCGCACCCAGGCGGGCACCAGCGGCGTTTCCGCCGGTTCGGGAAGGTCGATCATCACCAGCCGCGCCAGCCTGGGCATTTCACTGATGAAGTGGTCCCCCGCCCGCCAGCGGATGCGCGGATCGGGGTCGAGCATGCCGTCGAGCATGCGGGCGAACTCCATGGGCAGGCCCAGCGAAGTGGCCGGAATCGCCCGGTGGCCAAAGCGGCATGACTGCGCCGAGGCCAGGGCATAGAGGGTGCCGGCGGCGCCCTGCTCGTCGAAACGCGGCGACGACAAGGCACCGTTCAACTGCTCCTCGCCGATGAAGTAGACATCACCCAGGCGCGCATTGGTCTGCTGCAGGTTGTCCGACATCAGCTCCATGACGTTGGACGCCACGAACTGCCGGTTGGCGTCCAACTGGGCGAACACCGACGACCCCCAGTCGATCAGGGCGATGGCTTCGCTGGCGGCATCGAACACCAGGTTGGAGGGCTTGATGTCGCCATGCACGATGGGCTTGCCCGCCGGCCCCGACTCCTTGCGCAGGGTGCGCAGGATATCGGCGAGCTGATCGGCAATATGCACCACCAGACGCGGCGACAGGCGCCCCTCGCGCAGCGACACCTCCTCCAGGTTGAGCCCGGGAGCGCGCTCCATGACCAGGATCGACTGATTGCGCACCCGCTGGAAGACGATCAGCCTCGGCACTCGCGGATGGTCGACCTGCTCCAGCATGAAGGCCTCCTCCTCGAGGCGGTCCTGGAGATGCTGGGGCAGGTTGACCCGGGTGAACTTGAAGACGTATTCCGCCCCCAGCGCCGTGACCCCGGCGAAGACGAAGCCGTAGGCACCCTTGCCGATCAGCGCGATGTCGCGATAGCCCAGTTGCTCGAGCTGAGCCTGACAGAGCGCCACCCACTCCTTGAGCTTGCGGGCATCGTCGTGACTGAGCAGATAGATCGACTGCTCTTCGGGGATATAGAACTGCTGGAGAGGCGCCTGGGTCATACGTCACCTGCTCATCAGATTGCGCCGGTCCAGGTCGCGGTCGAAGCGATACGACATGAACCGGCGTGTCTCACCCAAGGTGGAGGAGCATCGTTTCCGGGCTCTCCAGATACCCTTTCCAGGCGTTGCAGAAGCGGGCGATGGTGCCGCCATCGATCACCCGGTGATCCCCGGCCCAGGTCACGGTCATGATCGCTCGTCGCGTCACCTCGCCCCGGTCGTCGAAGCGCGGCAGCCACTGGGTCTTGCCGATGGCAACGATGGCCAGCTCCGGGGCGTTGATGATCGGCGCCGCATAGGTGCCGCCCAGTGCGCCGATGTTGGAGATGGTAATAGTGCCATCCTTGAGATCAGCCTGGTCGACGCGGCCCTCCCGCGCCGAGGTGGTCAGCCGCTCGACCTCCCGCGCCACGTCGAGCAGGGTGCGACGCTCGACGCCCTTGACGTTGGGCACCAGCAGGCCTGAACGGCTATCCACCGCCATGCCCACGTTGCACGACGGCAGGTAGTGGATCTCGCTGACGTCAGCATTGAGCCTCGCGTTGAGGATCGGGTGCTCCTGCACCGCCAGCGCCATGGCCTTCATGAACAGCGGCATCAGCGTCAGCCGGGTGCCCTGAGCCTCGGCCTGGGGCTTGAGTCGCTGGCGCAGCGCCAGCAGCTCGGTAACATCGATCTCCTCACCGTACTGGAAGTGCGGGATGGTGCTGGCGGACTCCACCATGCGCCGGGCCATCACCGCCCGCATGCCGCGAATCGGCTCGACGCGTACCTCGCCCTCCGGGGCTGCGGCGCGCGCGGCCGGCCGGGCCGCGGCTTCGCCGGCAGCCTGCCGATCACTGGGCGCCGACGTCTCGGCGCCCTGCTCGAGGAAGCGCAGCACATCCTCCTTGAGCACCCGGCCATCCTTGCCGGAGCCGGGAATAGCCTCCAGCGAAACACCGTGTTCACGCACCAGGCGACGTACCGCGGGACTGGCCGGTACCCGCCCGTAGGGGCCGCGCCCACCGCTGGCTACCGGGGCGGCCGTCACCGGCTTGGCGGCGGGGCTCGCTGGGGCGGCCGCTGACGGGGCGGGTGCCGGCTGGCTTGCCGGGTCGGCCTGGGCCGGCCGATAGGCAAACAACGGCGCATGCACCTTGGCGATCTCGCCCTTGGGGACGTACAGCTTGGTCACCTGCCCGGCCTCGGGCGCGGTGATCTCCACCAGCGCCTTGTCGGTCATGACATCGACCAGCGGCTGGTCCTCCTCGATCGTCTCGCCCTCGGCCACGCGCCACTCGACCACCTCGCACTCGACGATGCCCTCGCCAATGTCGGGCAGGATGAAATCCTTCGTCGCGGCAGCGGATGAAGCCGTTGCGGGGGACTGCGACGTGGGCGCCGGGGCTTCCGCCGCCGGGCTCGCCACCTCGTCCGCCGTGTCGGCGACCGGCCGCGGCGGCTCGGCCGTCTCGGCGCTCACCGCTGCCCCCTCCGTTTCATAGGCAAATAGTGGCGCATGCACCTTGGCGATCTCCCCCTTGGGGACATACAGCCGGGTCACCCGCCCCGCCTCCGGGGCGGTGATCTCCACCAGCGCCTTGTCGGTCATCACCTCGACCACCGGCTGGTCTTCCTCGATGACATCGCCCTCGGCGACTCGCCAGTCGACGATTTCGCATTCCACGATACCTTCGCCGATATCGGGCAGCATGAAGTCACTCATCTTGCATCTCCTGTCCTGATATCGAACGTCAGAATTCCACGCAGGCCCGAATGGCCTCGTAGATCTTGAGGTGGTCCGGCATGTACTCCTTCTCCAGCGTCAGCGGGAAGGGAGTGTCCAGGCCGGTCACCCGCTCGATGGGCGACTCCAGGTACAGGAAGCAGCGCTCCTGGATCGTGGCGGCGATCTCGCCGGCGAAGCCGCCGGTGCGGGGCGCCTCATGGCTGATCAGCAAGCGACCGGTCTTGAGCACCGACTCGACTACGCTGTCCTCGTCCCAGGGCAAGATCGAACGCAGGTCGATCACCTCGCAGGAAATGCCCACCTTTTCGGCCATCTCCACGGCCTTCTCGATCAGCTCCATCTGCGCGCCCCAGCCGAGCACCGTGATGTCGCTGCCCTCCTTCGTCACCTCGGCCTCCCCGATCGGCAGCTGGTAATCGTCTTCCGGCACCTCGCCGGTGGAGGCGCGATAGAGCCGCTTGGGTTCGAAGAAGATGACCGGATCCGGATCGCGGATCGCGGAGAGCAGCAGGCCCTTGGCCTGGTAGGGATTGCGGGGCACCACGATCTTGAGACCCGGCGTATGGGCGAAGTAGGCTTCAGGCGATTGGGAGTGGTAGAGCCCGCCGGAGATCCCACCACCGTAGGGAGTGCGGATGGTCAGGCCACCGACGTTGAACAGATCCCCGGAACGAAAGCGGAACTTGGCCGTTTCGTTGACGATCTGGTCGAAGGCCGGAAAGATATAGTCGGCAAACTGAATTTCGGCCACCGGCACCGAGCCCTGGGCGGCCAGGCCGTTGGCGAAACCGATGATGCCCTGCTCGACCAGCGGCGTATTGAAGCAGCGGGCGCGGCCGTACTTCTCCTGGAGATGGCTGGTGGCGCGGAAGACGCCACCGAACACTCCCACGTCCTCGCCGAAGCAGAGCACCTTTTCATCCTCGGCCATGGCGATGTCGAGGGCATTGTTGATCGCCTGCAGCATGTTCATCTTGGGCATTTCAGGCTCCTCCCTGCTCGCCATTGGGCTTGTCGGCATCCGCCGTTGCGCTGACATCCGGGTCGAGTGACCGTGCCCCCTTCGGATAGGCCTCCGGGTGGCGGCGAATGTGCGACTTGAGGCGGTCGAGCTGACGCTGCAGCGCCGGGGTAACATCGGCATAGACGTCGCTGACCAGGCTATCCAGGGGCGGCGGCGGCCGTTTCTCGGCGCGCTTGAGGGTCTCGAGGACCTCGCGACGCAGGCTCTCCTGAAGGGCCTTCTCCTCGTCTTCGCTCCACCACCCCAGGTCGATCAGCCAGCGCTGCATGCGCAGAATGGGGTCCTTCTCGCGCCAGGCTTCCTCTTCCTTGCGCGAGCGGTAGCCGGAGGGGTCGTCCGAGGAGGAGTGGGCGGCCAGGCGATAGGTCATGGCCTCGATCAGCACCGGCTGGTTCTGCTCCACGGCGATGACGCGCGCCTGCTGGGTGGCCTGATAGACCGCCAGGACATCGTTGCCGTCGACGCGGATCACGTGCATGCGGTAGCCGAAGGCGCGCGGGGCGATGCCGTCGGCGGCAAACTGCTCGCTGGCCGGCGTGGAAATCGCATAGCCGTTGTTGCGACAGAAGAAGATCACCGGCGCCTTGTGCACCGAGGCCATGTTGAGGGCGGCATGGAAATCACCCTCCGAGGCCGCCCCCTCGCCAAAGAAGGTAATGGTGCAGTGGCCCTCGCCGGCCAGCTTCTGCCCATAGGCATAGCCTGCGGCCTGGGGGATCTGGGTGGCCAGCGGCGAGGAGATGGTCATGTAGTGGAGCTTGCGCGATCCGTAGTGGATCGGCATCTGGCGGCCCTTGCCGTAATCGAGCTCATTACCGAACAGCTGGTTCATGAACTCGTCGTAGGTAAAGCCACGATAGGCCAGCGCGCCCTGCTCACGATACTGCGCCATGATCATGTCGGCATCGTCCAGGGCCGCCGCGGCGCCGATGACCGCCGCCTCCTCTCCGGTGCACTGCATGTAGAAGGAGAGCCGGCCCTGACGCTGGGCCGCCAGCATGCGCTCGTCGAGCACCCGGGTGAACAGCATGGCGCGGTAGATGCGCAGCGCCTTCTGCTGATCGAGGTCGGGCGCCTCGGCTCCCTCGAAGAGGGTGCCGTCCTGCTGCAGGAGCCGAAAGGTCGGAATATGGAACTCGTCGCCGGTCATGAAGGCCAGCGAATGGGTGTCTTGTGTTGTTGTCATCATCCTGGTCCTTGGGTAGTGGCAGGAGGAGAAACCGCCCCTTGTGAGGGCAGTGTTGACTCTACTGTAGCCGCACGCCAGGGGTTAGCTCCAGCGTTCAGCCAACGGATCGCAGTTGACGTTAACGTAAAACGGCGCCGAACGCATCTATTTTGCTGCCGGCCAGTCAAAAAGCTGAGGATTGCTCTGCCAAAGTACCTTCTGACGGTGACGTACCCAGCCCGATCAGCGAGGTGCCAGGCGCGGCATGAAGCGCTCAAAGAGGCTGTCGACGCTGATCGCCAGCAGGCCGATCAGCACGGCGCCCTGCACCACATAGGCGGTGTTGCCATTGACGATGCCGGAGATGATCGGATCACCGAGGTTGCTGGCCCCCACGGTGGCGCCGATGGCCGCCGTGGCGATATTGATGGTCACCGAGGTGCGGATTCCGGCCAGGATGACCGGCGCCGCCAGCGGCAGCTCCACCTGGCGCAGGACCTGAACACCGGTCATGCCCATGCCGCGTGCCGCCTCGTGGACGGCAGGATCAATGCCCTCGATGCCGGCCAGGGTGTTGCGCACGATCGGCAGCAGCCCGTAGAGCAATAGCGCCATGATGATTGGCAGGGTACCGAAACCCAGCACCGGCACCGCCAGCGCCAGCACCGCCACCGGCGGGAAAGTCTGGCCGATGGAGGCGAGCTGGCCGACCAGCGGGCGAAAATCCCGGCCGGCCGGCCGGGTCACGGCAATGGCGGCGCCGACGCCGATAGCGACGGCCAGCAGCGACGCCACCAACACCACCATGACATGCTGTACCAGCAGCGCCAGGAAAGTGTCGCGACGGTAGATCACCTCGCGGCTATCGGGTTCGATCAGCCGCAACACGCCTTCCAACTGCTCCATGCCGAGGGTCGCCGCCAGCAGCAGGCCCAGCCAAAGCAGCGGCATGGCCCAGCGCCATCCGGACACCGGGGGGGAAGACCGCACTGCGCGATTCACTCCGGCCTCCCCCCCACCAGCCGGCGCAGCGACAGCTCGCCGATGGGGATATCGTCGTCATCCACCACCGTCAGGCGGTCGACCCGGTGCCATAGCATCATCGACAGGGCATCGCGCAGCGGCGCCGTCTGCGCCACCCGTTCACGGGCCAACAGGCGCGGCCCCAGCGGCAGCATCCGCTCGCTGACGCGCGTCAAGCCCGCCTCCTTGAGACCACGCTCGACGCCCCCCAGCAGCGAGGCCACGAAGTTGTCGACCGGTTCGCGCAGCAGCTCGATGGGGCGGCCCTGCTGGACGATGCGCCCCCGATGCATCACCACCAGCCGATCCGCCAGGGCCAGGGCTTCGTCCATGTCGTGGGTAACGAAGACAATGGTCTTGTGCAGACGCGCCTGCAGATCGCGCAGCTCATGCTGCAGCGATTCCCGGGTAATGGGGTCCAGCGCCCCGAAGGGCTCGTCCATCAGCAGGATCTCCGGGTCGGCGGCCAGCGCGCGGGCCACCCCGACCCGCTGCGCCTGGCCGCCGGAGAGCTGATGCGGATACTTGGCGGCGAACTCCGCCGGCGGCAGGCCGAGCAGCCCCATCAGCTCCGCCACGCGCTCGCGGATACGCGTCCTGGGCCACTTGAGCAGCCGCGGCACCAGGCCGATGTTGCGTGCCACCGTCCAGTGGGGGAAGAGCCCGGTGCTCTGGATCACATAGCCGATGCGGCGACGCAGGAGCTGCTCGTTGAAGGTCCTCACCGGCTGGCCGTCGAGGTGAATCTCGCCCTCGCTGTGTTCGATCAGGCGATTGATCATCCGCAGGGTGGTGGACTTGCCGCACCCGGAAGTGCCCACCAGGGCACACAGCTCGCCTTTCTCGACGCGCAGTGAAATGTCGTTCACGGCGATCTCGTCGCCAAAGCGCTTGGTCACGTCGAACAGTTCGATCATCTCGCCCCTCCATGGCGCAGGCCGTCCGCCAGGGCCCCGAACAGCGCGTCGGCCAGCAGCGCCAGGGCGATGATCGGCAAGGCGCCCAGCAGCACCAGGTCCATGGCCGCCTGCCCCAGGCCCTGGAAGATGAAGGTGCCGAGCCCGCCGGCACCGATCAGCGCCGCCACGGCGGTGAGCCCGATCGCCTGCACCGTGGTGATACGCACCCCTTCGAGGATCACCGGCAGTGCCAGGGGCAGGCGCACTTGCCAGAAGACCTGCTGGCGGCTCATGCCCATGCCGCGAGCCGATTCGAGCACCCCCGCGTCTACCCCTTCCAGCGCCACGAAGGTATTACGCACCATGGGCAGCAGGCTGTAGGCCACCAGGGCCAGCCAGGCGGGTGCCCAGCCGATGCCGCTCACGCCCAGCGCCGAGAGCCACTCGACCCGGGCCGAGAGCCAGGCCAGCGGCGCCAGCAGCAGGCCGAACAGCGCCAGGCTGGGAATGGTCTGCAGGAAGTTGAGCACCGCGAACCCGGCCCGCTGCAGGCCGGCATGACGCCGCATGGCCAGCGCCAGGGCAACCCCCAGCAGCAGGCTCGCCCCCACGGCGGCGCCCACCAAGGCAAGGTGATAGCCGATAGCGGCGACGAACTGATCGCTGCGTCCCTGGTACTCACGGTTGAGCGCCAGGGGTTCCAGCCAGTGGGCCAGCGCCAGCCACCAGGCGGCCAGGACCGGCAGCAGCAGCGCCCAACCTTGCCACCGCGCGAGCCCCAGGCGGGTGCGCAGCTCCAGCAGCACCAGCAGCCACAGGAACAGCAGCAGCCAGACCGATGCACCGATCCCCAGCCGCGCCTGGGGGAGCGAGGGATCCACCAAGGCCCACACCGCCGCGGCAAGCCACAGCGGCAGCGCCGCCAGCAAGGCCACCACCAGCGCCACCGCCAGGCGCAGGCGTCGGCTGTCGGGGCGCCAGGCCAGGGCCATAACCCCCAGCATCGGCAGCGTGACCAGCAACATCGGCCAGCCCCCCATGACCTCATAGGCACGGTGGGGCGCCCCCGCCACGATACGGTTGGGGGCGACACTGACCGCATCGAGTGACAGCCAGGCCAGGAGCCCTGCCAGCATCAGGCTCAGCAGTACCCAGTTGGGCGAAGCGTGTCGCTCAGCCGCCACGACCTATTCCGCTGCGTCCAGCTTGGCAAGGAAGTCGGCTGCCACCTGACGAGGGTCCAGGCCATTGACCGCCACCTCCCCGTTGAGCCGCTGCAGGGTCTCCAGATCCAAGGCCTGGAACACCGGGGCCAGCAGCGACTCGATCTGCGGATGGGCCTCGAGTACGGACTCGCGGACCACCGGGGCCGGCTGATAGACCGGCTGCACGCCAAGGGTGTCCTCCAGCACCACCAGATCCAGGGCTCCCAGGCCGCCATCGGTGCCATAGGTCATCGCCGCATTGACGCCGCTGGTCTGCTGGGCCGCGGCACGCATGGTGGCGGCGGTGTTCCCGCCGGACAGCACCAGCAGCTGATCCGAGCTGAGTTCGAAGCCGTAGGCGCGCTGGAAAGCCGGAAGGGCCTGCTCGGACTCGACGAACTCCGCGCTGGCGGCAAACTTGAAGTCGCCACCCTCGCCGAGAAAGACCGCCAGATCCTCCAGGGTCGCCAGACCGTGCTCGCGGGCCAGGTCGCCGCGCACGCTCATCGCCCAGGTGTTGTTGGCATCCGCCGGGGTCAGCCACACCAGGCCGTTGTCAGCATCACGCTCGCGCACGGTCGCCAGCGCCTGTTCGGGGTCGTGCCAAACATCGCTGTCGGTCATGTCGAAGAAGAAGGCACCGTTGCCGGTATACTCCGGATAGAGATCGATCTCGTCGGCCAGCAGTGCACCACGCACGATGCTGGTGCCGCCGAGCTGCAGGCGGTCGCGGGTCTCGATCCCACCCTGCTCGAGGCGCTGCAGAATCAGCTGTCCGAGCACCGAGCCTTCGGTATCGATCTTGGATGACACCACCACGGGATCGCTGGCCTGGGCGGTGGCTAGGGTGAGTAGCGAGCCGGCGGCCAGTGCCGCCAAGCCGGTCAGGGAGCGGTTCATCGCTATCCCCCATCGGTTGTGAATGTACGCTGAGTATAAGGCGTGTACAGTTTGCCTGTCAGACCCGATTCTCAACGCGGATCCCCTTCATCATGCTGCAACGCCCCACCGCCCCTCTGGACTGCTGCCACCACCCGCTGGTGAGAGACCTGGCGTGGGTCGTGCTTGCTCCGGACCTGATCGCGACACGGTGGCAGGGGCGCCCCACCCGGGAGCAGCTGGGGCTGGCGGACGACGCCCGCTTCCGCGACTTCCTGCTGGCACTGGAGGCCAATCCCGAGCCGCTGGAGCGCCGGGTCGGCAATACCGTCAACGGCCGCATGGGGCTCTATCATGAGCGGCTCTGGCAGTTTTTGCTCGATACCGCCCCGGCAACCCAGCTGCTGGCCCACAACCTGCGGGTGCAGAGCGGCAAGCAGACGCTGGGGGAACTGGACCTGCTCTACCGCCGCCGTGAAGACCCCGCCCACATCCACCTGGAAGTGGCCATCAAGTTCTACCTGGGCCTGCCGGAAGGTCCGGGCGGTGACACCCATCAGGCACGCTGGATCGGCCCCGGCGGTGCCGACAGCCTGGCCAGTAAACGCCATCGCCTGCACCACCATCAGCTGCGCCTGACCGAGCGGCCGGAGACCCGGCAGGCGCTATTCGAGTTGCTGGGCAGCGATGCGGTAGGCGCCGACCGTCCCTTGGTCATCCATCCCCAGCTGGCCATGCCCGGGGTGCTGTTCTACCCCTGGCGTTTTCACCTGCCGGCACCGCTCGATGCCTGCCACACGCACCTGCGCGGCACCTGGCTGTTCTGGCGACAATGGCGCAGCTATCGCGACGGCCTGGCCGCCGGGACCCGGGGCGCCTGGCTAACCAAGCCCCACTGGCTCGCCCTACCCCGCCCTGAGCGGCTGCTGGCGCTGCGGGAGCTCGAGGCACGGCTGGCGGAGCACTTCAGAAAACCGGCCTCACCAACCCAGCTGGCCCTCTGGCACGCCGAGCGCGGCTGGCGGCGGCTGTTCGTCGTCGCCGACGACTGGCCAAGGCAGATTCCATTGCCTCCCTACACCTGAGGGCGTACCGGCAGCCGGAGATCCTCCAGCAGTGTCTCGATCAACTGCTCCTCATGCAGTGCCCTGTTCCGTGCTTCCAGGACAGCGCGCAGCTGAGGGTCCCAGCAGGCATCCAGCGGCTTTCCCTCCAGTGGCCTGCCGGGCAGACGGACACATTCCTCGAGATCGACTGCCTTCATCCGCCAGGGACGCATGGCGAAGCGCGTCAGAAGCGAGTTGGCAATGCTGACACCCGCCCAGTCGAAGTCCCCGTGGTAGTACAGCACGGCACCGGCGGCTTGCAGCTGTTCGAGAAGCGTCAACGCGGCGGCACCGGGGCGCCCCCAGGTGGTCATCAAGGGAGCACACCTCGACCCCAGACATTCGGCGGCCTCGGCCACCACGGCGGGGTTCTCGCAGACAAAAACCTGACGCCCCGCCACATCCCACTGCGGCGGATGGCGAAGCAGCTGACGCAGGGTCAACCAGGCCGGTTCGGCAAGATCATGGTACTGCCTCAGCGCCGGGTCCAGGGCGTGTTCGCCAAGCAGTGGCAGACGGTGGATCAGCACCGCGCTGGTGATATCGCCGCCCAGCAGCACGCCGGCATGGGCCCATATCGAGCGCTCATCGGGGTGTGGCAGGGCCACGCCACCACGCCAGTGGCGGGCCAGGGCGCGCCGCACCAGTGCCGAGACGGGCCGTCCGGCATCCAGGGCGTGGGCATCCCCCAGGCACTCGGCTGCCAGGGTGCTAAGCGTCATGCCCTGTGTCGGTAGTCGCTTGAGCACGCTGAGCGACTGCTCGAGCAGCCGTCGGCCCTGCCGTTCGCTGCGTCCCGCCAGGCGCTTGAGCTGGCCACCACCGCGCAGATCCTCCAGCCAGCCGCTCACCTCCAGACGCTCGGCCTCGGGATGATAGGCGTCGAGCAGCTCGCGCCAGCGTCGCCGTACCTCCTCGCGCTCGGCCCGGCCGTCCACCAGGGGGCCATCCAGCGCCTCCAGGGCGGCCCTCAGATCGCTGGCCACGCCGGCTCGCGCCAGGGCATGGGAGAGCGCCTCGAGATCAACGCTCAGCGACTTCCCCTGGCGAGGGGCCCGCCCGACTAGTCGTTCGACGGCGGCACGCTCCGTGTCGCTGACCCGGCTGAGGGTCAGACGTCCCTCGCCATCGCGCATCAGCTTGCGGGATAAACGCTGGCGCAGACGGGCAAGCCCAGAGCCACCCAGCAGGCGCTGCAGGCGTTCGAGGTCCATCAGAACAGGCTATCCATGCCGCCCTCCGACTCACTGCCAATGGCTTCCCGCTGCGGCTCCCGCATCTGACTGGCGGGCAGCTCATCCCGCACCCGGCGCTTGCCGTCCCACTTCCAGCGGGTGACGTGGACGGCATCGACGCCTTCCCGGCGTACCAGCTGGGCGATAGCCAGCCCCGGCACGTCCGGATAGCAGCCCCACTCCCGCTCCGAGGTCATGACGGCGTCCAGGTCGAACTGGGCCAGCAGCCCCATGCTCTTGGCCCGGGCGTCGTCATCGATGCCGGCGAACACCTCATCGAGCATCACCAGGCGCGGCGCATCCTCATGGGCGCTGCCGTAATGGCTGGCCGCGGCGGCGAACAGCGGCAGGGTGATCACCAGGGCCCGCTCGCCCCCGGAGGCAGGACCATAGGCGGGACGCCACTGACCGTTCTGGTGGCGCTCCACCACGAAGCGGTGCCAGAAACGGTAGTCTAGGGCGCGCTCGAGGATCTCCTGGAGGGCGCCGCCTTCGTCGCTGGCCCGCGCCTCCTCGATGCGTCGGCGGAGGAAGTCGCCCACCACCTCGCGATCCTCCGGCGACCAGGCATCCAGGGCCTGGCGACGCAGCCGTTGACAGACGTCGGCCAGCCCCGCTGGCGCCGCCATACCGCCGGCGATCTGGCCTTCGGTCAGCGGCTGCCAGCGGATGCGCAGCCGCATGCCGGTACTGGTGGGACGGCTCTCCAGTTCGCGGTTCATGGCTAGCACATGGCGCTCGGTGGCGGTGATACACTCCTGGATATGGCTGGCCACCTCGTCGATCAGGTAGGTCTCGAGCAGCTCCCGCTCGCGGGCATTGAGCAGCGCCTGGCGTTGGCCGATCTCGTCGTTGAGCTGGCGAAACAGGGCATCGGGGTCCTGGCGCCGCCCCTGGAAGACGATGCGCACCAGCAACAGGTCGTCGCGGGCCTCCGCGAGGCAGTCGTGGCCGCCGCGGGAGAGCACATCGGTGAGCCCCTTGATGTGCTCGTGGAGCCGCCCCTGATGGGCGTGCCAGCTCTCGTCGGAGGCGTCGGCGCCGGCAGTCGCCTGGGCGGCGGCGCGGGCCAGGCGTACGGCGGGATCCGCCGCCCAGGAGGCGGGCTCCTCCGCCGCGAAGGCCTCGGGGGCGGCGACGCGCAGCAGCCCCTCCTCCACCAGGGCACGGAAGGCGGCGATCATCTCGGCTCGGCGCTCATCCAGCTCCGCCAGGCGCTGCTCACCGTGGGCCACCTTCTCGGCCAAACGCGCCACCTCGCCCAGCAGCGTCTCGAAGCGTTGCGCCTGCTCGCGCTGCTCCAGGGTCAGCGCCTCGCTACGTTCCTGGATGGCCGCCAGCTGACGCTCCAGCTCCTGCACCTCGGCGCCCATGGTCTCGCGCAGGGTATCCCGGCGTACCTCGGCCTCCCGGGCCTGCTCGAGGGCCTCGGCGTGCTCCCACTGGGCCTGCTGCAGCGCCTCGCCTGCCACCTGCCGCTCCTGCAGCTGCTCGTCATGGCGTGTCTTCGCCTGTCGCCAGGTCGTGATGGCCTGCACCAGCTCGCTGGCGGCGAGCCGATAGTCGTTGAGCGCGGCCTGGATCCGGCCCAGGGGCTCGCGCTCGGCGGGCAGGCGCAGATCCTCGGCGGCCTGGTAGAGCTCGCCGCGCAGGGCCTCCAGCGCCTCACGAGCCTCCTCCAGCGCCTCGCGGGCCTGGTCCAGGCGATCGGCCTGGGTGTCCCGGGCGCGCCGCGCCGCCGCCTCGTTGGCATGGGCGTCGCGCAGCGCCTGGGCAGTGGGGCGCTGCTGCCACTCCTGCTCGACGACCTGGAGGCGCGCCTCCAGGATCTCGAGCGCCGCCACTATCTCGGCGTCCTGAGTGGCCAGGGCGTCCAATGCCTGCTGGATCTCGATCAACCGGCGCTGCCGGGCGGCCTCCCGCGCCGCATGACCGATATAGACCGCCGCCGGCTTGCCCCAGCGGCCGCTGAGCTGGCCCAGCCGCCAGGCCCCGTCGGGGCTCACCCAGGCGAAGGCCTCGGAATCCCCCAGGCCGATGCCGGCCAGCAGCCGCTCGACGACGTCGGCGGCGACCGGGGAGTGGGCGGGGGGATCGGCGCGCAGGGCGCCGGCCAGGCTCGCCTCCCCCATAGGGGCATCGCCATCGGCCATCGGCGCCAGCAGGGTGTCCCAGGTGTCGGGGGCGAGCAGCTCACCCTCCGGCAGTACCCAGGCGTCGAGCAGTCCCGCGGCCTCCAGGGCCGCCTCCAGTCCGGCACGCTGGCCCTCACCCAGGGAAGGGTGGAAATCCACCAGTTGCCATAGCGGCGCGCCCGGGCGAGCGTCACGGGCGCCCTCGCCGCGGGTGTAGGGCTCGGGCGGTGTCCGCTCATCGCCGGCCTCCAGGCGGCGGCGCTCCGCTTCCCGCTCGGCGCGCTCGGCGTCGAGCTCCCGACGCTGCTGCGCCAACCCATGGCGCTGCTGGTTCAGGCCCTCTCGCCGGGCGTCCCGGGCCGCCGAGAGTCCTGCCTCGGCGGGGTCACTGCCGCTCAGGTGGTCGCACCAGGGCGCCAGCTCGGCGAGCAGCGCCTCGGGGTCTTCGGGGGTCAGCTCCTTGAGGGTGGCGAAGCGCTCACGCCAGCTTGCCTGGAGCGCCTCGGCGGCTTCCAGGCGAACGGTCAGCGCTTCCTGCCACTCCTCCTCGCGACTCGCCAGGGTCTCCTCCTCCCGGCGCGCCTCATGCTCGACCCGATGGAAGGCCCCCTCGCCGCGCCCCACCTCGTCGAGGCGGCGATTGAGGTAGGTCACGCCCTCCTCGCGGCGGCGATGCAGGTCCCGCAGGGCCTGCTGCAGGGCGTCGATCTCTCCAGGGGCGGGAGGTGCCGGGTCGGCGCTGTCCGCTGCCGGCAGCATCACCGCCACCTGCCGGCGATGCTCGGCCCCCACGCCGGCCCCATCGGCGAGCTCGGCGCTCGCCTCTCGCTTGCGTGCCAGCGCCGAGACGTCGGTCTCCAGGGCCTGCTCGGCCTCGGCGAGGCGCGTTTCGGCGCGCCGATGGTTCTCTTGCTCCCGGTCCAACTGATGCGCTTGGCGCTCGGCCTGGTTACGGCGCTGCCGCGCCAACTCCTCGGCGTTGCCCAGCGCCTCCGCCGAGCGCATGGCGTCGCTGGCCTCCAGGGTGCGCTGGCGGGCCGCCAGGTCACGCTGCCGCCCGGCCAGGGCCTCCCGCGATGCGCCGAGGGCATCGCGGGTCTCCAGGGTCTGCTCGTGGGCCTGGCGATCGCGCCCCAGCTGCAGGCGAACCCGCTCGTACTCAGCGTTGGCGCCAGTCAGCCCCTCGGCCCGGCGGCGCACCGCGATGCCGGCATAGTGGCGGTAGTGCCCCAGGAAGGCGTCCACCGCCCGGGCGGTCTCCTCCAGCCCCTGAATCTCCTCGCGATAGACATCCAGGCTGCGGTAGGCCTCAGCGACCTCGCCGATCAGGCCACGCCCCAGGGGCGGTAGGGCGTCGCTGAGCGCCTGGGAGAGGCGGTTGGGGTCGGGCTTCTTGGCCAGCTGCGGCTGGCGCAGCTGCAGCAGCAGATCGAGCAGGGCGCCATAGCGCTGCTCACCCAGGCGAAAGAGCCGCTCGTCGATGGCGCGCCGGTAGTCCGCGGCGCGATCATACAGCTGCCCCTGGCTGCCCAGTGACTGGCCCAAGCGCTCTCGGCTGAGGCTGCGTCCTTTGTCAATCAAAAAGAGGTCGCGGCCGATGCGCTGGGGCGTGGTGAAGAACCAGGAGCGCACCGGACGCCCCGCCACCGCCTTGAGGCCGCAGCCCACCGTGAAGGTCTCGGGCCCCGCCTCCCCCTGACGCCCGAATTCCAGCCAGGTGTAGCCCAGACGCTCCTGATACTCGCCCACCAGCAGGTTCCACTCCATGCGCTTGGCGCTGTCGCCGTCGGGCTCCACCCGGGAGGGGATCAGTTGACCATCGAGCAGAAACGGCAGGGTCAGCGCCATCACCTTGGACTTGCCGGTGCCATTGTTGCCGCGCAGCAGCAGCCGGCCATCGTGGAAGTGGAAGGTCTCCTCGTCGTAGTAGAAAATCTCCACCAGGCCGCAGCGCAGAGGCTGCCAGCGCTGGCTTTGCGATTCGGGAAGCTCAATCATTGAAAGCGGACTCGGCCAGATCGGGTTGGGGGTTGTCGGGAACATCGGGGAGAGAGGGCGACTCAACGCAGAAGCGCCCCAGCGCCGGCCGCGGCAGGACGCACTCGCCCTGGCGCTTCACCAGGCCCAGCGCCGCCAAGCGAGCCAGGGTCTGGCGGGCCAGGCCGTGGGCGGCCCCCGGCTCGCAGGCGGACTTGCGCCAGTAGCGGCGAAACGTCTGCTGCCACTCCTGGATCCAGGCCTCGGCCTCCTGGAGCGCGAGGCCGTCGGGGCCGGCAGCGGCCAGCCGCTCGGCCATGAGCAGCGCCAGGTGGCCCTCGGTGCCCTCGGCCGGCAGCTTCTCGTCGGTCAGCTCCCCCTCGGGGTCCACCAGCGCCAGCCCCTCGGCACGCACCTCGGCCACCAGGCCCGTGGCCTGCTGCAGCCGGCGCAGCAGGGGCCCGCGCTGATTGGCCAGGTAGGCGGCCTCGTCCTCGTCGAGCGTCTCCCGGTAGATCACCGGATCATCCAGCAGGCGCCGCGCCAGGCGATGCCGCAGCTCACGGTTGCGCCCGTCGGGGGTATCCGGCACGAAGGTCTCGCTCAGCGCGCGCAGACGCGCGTCCAGGTCGAGCTCGCCATCGGCGCCGTTCAAGGCCACCAGGGAGGGGCCCCGGGCAGTGACCAGCAGCGCCGAGAGCAGTCGGCGATCCACGTCGTAGAGCACGTCGCCCTCCAGGCCGCGGCGCAGGAACTGCTCCTCGTCGCCGGCCACGCGCAACAGCACGCCGAGCTCCATCAGCAGGCGCACTACCACCACCAGATCCCGCCGCGCCTCCTGGTGGTCCAGGGAGAACGCCAGCCCCCGCTCGGCCAGCCCCGGGTCGCCGACCGCCTGGCCCAGTCCCTCGCCCAGGCGGCCCAGGGTGATCTGGGCATCGCCCCGCTCGAGGTCGGCCAGCAGCAGGCAAAAGAGCGCATAGCGGCGGCGATTGAAGGTCTTGCGCTGGGTGCCGCGGCCCACCACCGCCGGGCGAGTGGGGTCGCCGAGATCGGCGGGGCGCTTGTGCAGGCGCACGAAGTCGCGCTCGCTCTGCAGATGCCAGCCGGTCTCCCGGGCCAGCCAGTCGCGCAGCGTCGCCCCATGGCGACGGATCAGGGGAAAGACGGGATCATCGCTGCGGATCAGCGGCCGGGCCAGCAGGGCGCGCAGGGCACGCCGCTGCTCCTCCTGACGCTGGCGCGTCAGGGCATCGCTCAGCTCGTCCATGGGCTCTCCTCCAGATCGACGATCTCCAGGCGGTAGTCACGACCGCTGAGCTCCCCGGCGTCGGTGCGCAGGGTCGCGGTGGTCTCTGGTCCCAGGGGCGCCAGGGTGATGCGCAGGCTACCATCGCCGGTGGTGGTGGTCACCGCCGTGTCATCCCCGGGGCTTGCCGCCAACGCATCGCCGAGCAGGTTGAGCAACAGGCGAAAGGCGCCGTCGTCGAGCGTGCCCAGCTCGGAGAGCCGCTCGGCGCGACGCTCCACCAGCTGACGCCGGGCGGCCCGGGCCGCACTGGCTTCCTCGGCAAGCTGGCGGGCCAGCAGCTCGCGCTCCCGGGCGCGACTGCGCAGCTTGGGCGGCGCGCCGGGCTTCTGGTAGCTGCCGGTGGCGCGCAGCCGTGCCTGTACCTGCAGGCCCGGCGCTTCGGCCCAGGGTGTGGTGGCCGGTACCGGCGTCTGCTGCCACTGCTCGGCGGTCTCGGCGTCGATCACCAGGTGGCGGGCCGGCGTCAGGCCGAAGGCGGTGCGCCACAGGCGGTGGGCCTCGCCGTCGTTGTCACACTCCAGGAACCAGCGCGCCAGGGTGCGGAAGTCCGCCGAGCGGTCGCTGCGCGCCATGCGCCGCTCGTTGAGGCGGCCGACCATCTCCAGCAGCTGGGTCACGGCGCGCCGGGCGCTGCTGCGCAGCAGCCGGGCCTGGGCCTGGCGCCCCGGCTGGTCGAGGAACCAGGCGCGCAGCCCCTCCCAGTGGCCGTGCCAGCGCCGCCACGCCTCGGCGAAGGCCTGGGCGCGCTCCTCGTCGTCCGGGGACTCGCCCGGGGCCAGGTCGGTGAGTTCGCGCTCGGCGGCCTGACGCAGCAGTCGGGCCACCGGCGCTTCTGCATCGCCGTCGCCATCCAGGGCGCGGATCAGCTCGGCGATCTCGCCGGAGGCGGTGGTCAGGTCGCCGAGGAAGCGCTCGATATAGCCGATCACCCGCTCCTTGTAGAGCAAGAAGGCGTCGGCATCGCTGCCCTGCCCCTCCAGGGTGCGGTTCAGCCCGGTCATGAAGGCCCGAGCATTCTCGGCCAGGTCGGCGAAGACCCCGGCCAGGTCGCGCAGCAGTAGCTGACTCTCGGTAGCCGAGGGCGCGTCGCTCTGGGCCAGGGTCAGCAGGGCGCGTAGGCGGGTGCGGATATCCTCCAGCGCCACGCTCTGCAGGGCGCCGCGCCGCCCCAGTTCCTGCTCGAAGGTGGCCAATGCCGCCTCCACCGCCTCGCCCTGGCGGGTGATCTGATAGACGTAGAGGGCGCGATAGTAGTCCTCCACGCTGGTCACCCGGGCATTGTCGCGCTCGGCGTCCAGGTTGCCCCAGGTCACCAGCTGGGTCAGGGCCGCCTGCACGGTGGCAAGCTCCGGCTCGCCTACCTGCTGCTGCACATCCTCCGGGCGCAGATGCACCAGAAAGTGGGACTTCGCCTCCACGAAGGCGCGCATCACCCGGCGGTAGAGGTCGGCCTTCTCGGCGGTGACATAGCTGAAGGGGGTATAGTCCAAGCTGGCTCCGGTTTATTCGATGGGTATCAGCGCCTGCTTCAGCAGGCTCCTCTTGCGTGGCACCAGACTCACCTCCAGGCCCAGCGGCTTGAAGGCACGGTTCATGACCTCCAGGGTGACGCTGCCCGTGTCCCTCTCAAGGTCGGAAAGGGTGCGACGGCTGATGCCGACCATTTCGGCATAGCGTGTTTGAGAGAGCCCCAGCACATCGCGCCTCAGCGACCTCAATAGCTGGCCTTCGGTCAGGTCGCCGGCGTAGAGCTTGCGGAGCAGGGCCACCAGCGCCGCTTCGGGATCATCGGGGTAGCGGGATCTCATAGCAGGCCCCAGCGGCGCAGCCGCTCATCCAGGGAGCGAAGCCCCACGGCAGGCATATCGAGAATACGCGCCGGCACGCCTCTCGCCGCCAGTCGCTCATCCAACCCCTCCAGCGCGACAGCAAGCTGCCGCAGCTCTGCCAGGAGTCGATCGGGCTCCGCCAGGTCGCCAAGGGAGTCCGCAATGGCGACCCAGTCGAACTCACCGCCTACCTCTAGCGGCGCTCCCCACTGGGTGGTGCGGGTCACCCCTTCTGGATCCGCTTTCATCGGGGCAAAGTCATAGACCGGCGAGAGCCAGCTACCCTCCGGCCGCTTGAGCAGCGCCGAATTGCGGCCATGATTATCGGAGTTACCGAAGGCCACATTCAGCAGGTCGCGCCTGACCCATTCGATGACGAAGGCCTGAGCGTCGAAGACGGCGCCCAGCTCTCGCACCCGGTGCTGCCCTTCCATCAGACCAACCAGCCGGCGTAGCGTGTCCCCATGCTTGAGGAAACTGCCGGGCGCCGCCTCCATCAACGAATAAACCGACTCCAGGCCATAGTGAACCCAGGCGCCGTCGAGGTACTGCATATCGAAGCGGGGCAGCCACAGGGAGGGGTAACGCTCCCCCTCGACCAATCGCATATCGCTCGTCCCGATCGTATCGACACCCAGCGCCGCCAGCTCCTGGTAATAGTGATACTCCGCGCGCAGGATATCGCAGTCATCGATGGAGCGCCGTCCACGCGGAAACTTCACCAACATCGGAATATCCGGCTGGTGACAGTCATCCTGCCAGGTGTCGATCCAGACCTCTTCGTCGCCGGAAAGGCGCAGCAGCAGCTTGGGAGCCTCACCGCCCGCTCCGGTGGCACCACCGCTGGCGGCCCCCATCTGCTGAGCATATTCCAGAAAGTCCGTATCTCGCTCCACTACGCTCCGCATGGCAAAGCGTCGCTCCCCCAGCACATCCTTGGCCGAGGGGTCGGGCACGGCTTCCTTGATCCGCAGGTTGCCTATCGGCGCGATGGTGCCACGGGCCAGCAGCTCGGTGTCCTGGTGCCCTTCCGGGAGATCCTGCAGCCCCAGGTAGTTGACCCAGAAGCGGCGGCTGGCGCCTGCCGGCATGATGTCTTCCAGAAAGCCGAACCAGCGCGGTGACTCGTGGGTCAGCATCAGCTCCACCGGAAGCAGCATGCTGCAGGCGTGCAGGTCATCCCGAAACATCCGGTCGAGGGCGTAGTCAGGTGAATAACGCAGACGTGAGGTGCCTCGCACACCACGCTCAGGTTCCGGCAGTGTCAGCTCGGCCGCATCGCGCCAGGCTTGGTCGAAATGAATCTGTATCGTCAGTACCAAGACACCCTCCTGCGCAAAATTATGCTCATAAATGGCAGTGCAACGCATTTTTGAGCAGTATGACTCACAGTCTATTCGATAGACAGGATATTTGAGCAGAAATATGCACACCCAATCCAGCAGGCCGCTCAGCAAAACGCCCGGCACACCTTGCGGTGGGCCGGGCGTCTGCCAGCTGGCGGCGCGGAGCTACCCCTCGGGCTTCTCGTACACCCAGGCGGTACCCTCGCGGGAGTCCTTGAGGATGATCCCGAGCGCGGCGAGCTCGTCGCGGATCGCATCGGCGGCGGCGAAGTCCTTGGCCTGCTTGGCCGCGGCGCGGGCAGCGATGCGCGCCTCGATCTCGGACTCGGCCAGCGGCAGTTCGCCGGCCCCCCCCTTGAGGAAGGTGGAGGGATCCTGCTGCAGCAGTCCCAGCACGCCCCCCAGGTGGCGAAGCTCGGCGGCGAGCGCCGGGGCCTGTTCCGGCGCCTCCTTCTTGGCACGGTTGAGCTCGCGGGCCAGCTCGAAGAGCACCGAGAGCGCTTCCGGCGTGTTGAAGTCGTCGTCCATGGCCACGGTGAAGCGCTCGGCGAAGCGGGCATCGATGGCGCCCTCCCTGGGCGCAACGTCCGCCAGCGCATTATAGAAACGCTCCAGCGACTTGCGCGCCTCGGCAAGCGACTCCGGGGCGTAGTTGATGGGGCTGCGATAGTGGCTGGCCACCAGCAGATAGCGCACCACCTCCGGGTCATGGTGCTCGAGCACCTCCCGGATGGTGAAGAAGTTGCCCAGCGACTTGGACATCTTCTCCTGGTTGACCCGCACCGCCCCGGCATGCATCCAGGTGTTGACGTAGGTCTTGCCGGTGGCCGCCTCCGACTGGGCGATCTCGTTCTCATGGTGGGGGAAGGTCAGATCCGGCCCGCCGCCGTGGATGTCGAAGGTCTCACCCAGACAGCAGGTGGACATGGCCGAGCACTCGATATGCCAGCCGGGACGCCCATCGCCCCAGGGCGACGGCCAGTGGCTCGCCTCCCCGGGCTTGGCCGCCTTCCACAGCACGAAGTCCAGGGGGTCCTCCTTGTGCTCATCCACCTCGACCCGAGCGCCGGAACGCATCTCATCGGGGTCGCGGTTATTGAGCTTGCCGTAGCCTTCGAACTTGCGCACCCGGTAGTAGACGTCGCCGTTGTCCGCCGCGTAGGCATAGCCCTTGGTGATCAGTGTCTCGATCATCCTGATGATCTCACCGATATGGCCGGTGGCACGGGGCTCGTGGTCGGGCCGCAGCACGGAGAGGCGCGCCTCATCCTCGTGCATGGCGGCGATCATGCGCTCGGTCAGCGAGTCGATCGGCTCACCGTTCTCCTCGGCGCGCCTGAGGATCTTGTCGTCGATGTCGGTGATATTGCGCACGTAGGTGACGTCATAGCCGCGCTGCCGCAGATAGCGGGTAATAACGTCGAACGCCACCATCACCCGGGCGTGACCCAGATGGCAGTAGTCATAGACGGTCATGCCGCAGACGTACATGCGCACCTTGCCCGGCTCGATGGGCGTGAAGGCTTCCTTGCGACGGGTCAGCGTATTGTAGATCTGCATATCAGCCCTTCTTTTGATCGTGCGCTTTCTTCTGGATCTTCGCCCAACTGTCCTTGAGCCCCACGGTGCGATTGAACACCAGCCGGCCCTCGCGACAGGCGTGACGGTCGGCGCAGAAGTAGCCGACCCGCTCGAACTGGAAGCGGCTTTCCGGCGTGACCTCGGCCAGGCTCGGCTCGCCGATGGCCTGGCAGACCACCAGCGAGTCGGGATTGAGGTGGTCGAGGAAGTCGGCGTCCTTGTCCTTGTCCGGCTGCTCCACCTGGAAGAGATTGTCGTAGAGGCGCACTTCCATGGGCACGCCGTGCGTGGCGCTGACCCAGTGGATCACCCCCTTCACCTTGCGGCCTTCGGGGTTCTTGCCCAGGGTGTCGAAGTCCACCGAGCAGCGCAGCTCCACGACCTCTCCGGCGTCGTTCTTGACCACCTCGTCACAGCGGATCACGTAGCTGTTGCGCAGGCGCACCTCCTTGCCGGGGGCCAGGCGGAAGAACTTCTTGGGCGGCTCCTCCATGAAGTCGTCCTGGTCGATATAGAGCTCCCGGGTAAAGGGGATCCGGCGCACGCCCAGATCATCCCGGGCCGGATGCCCCGGCACCTCATAGACCTCTTCCTGCCCCTCCGGCACATTGGTCAGCACCACCTTCAAGGGCTTGAGTACCGCCATGGCCCGGGGCGCATTGTCTTCCAGGTCGGCGCGGATCGCATGGTAGAGCATGGCGATATCCACCAGCCCGCCGTCGGCCCGGGTCACCCCAATCATCTCGCAGAACCGGCGAATCGAGGCCGGCGTGTAGCCGCGGCGACGCATCCCGGAGATAGTCGGCAGGCGCGGGTCGTCCCAGCCGTCGACGATGCCCTCATCCACCAGCAGCTTGAGCTTGCGCTTGGAGGTCAGGGTGTAGTTGAGGTTGAGCCGCGCGAACTCGATCTGGCGCGGCTTTGCCGGCACCGGCAGGTTATCCAGGAACCACTCGTAGAGGGGGCGATGATCCTCGAACTCCAGGGTACAGATGGAGTGAGTGATGCCCTCGATGGCGTCGGACTGTCCGTGGGTGAAGTCGTAGGACGGATAGATCTTCCACTTGTCGCCGGTCTGGTGGTGATGGGCGTGGCGGATCCGATAGAGGATCGGATCGCGCAGATTGATGTTGGGCGAGGCCATGTCGATCCTCGCCCGCAGTACCTTTTCGCCCTCGGCGAACTCGCCTGCGCGCATGCGCTCGAGCAGGTCGAGGTTCTCCTCCACGCCGCGCTCTCGGTAAGGACTCGGCCGCCCCGGCTCGGTCAGGGTGCCGCGATACTCGCGCATCTCCTCGGGCGAGAGGTCGTCGACATAGGCCTTGCCCTCGCGCACCAGATGCTGAGCCCAGGCGTAGAGCTGGTCGAAGTAGTCCGAGGCGTGACGCACCGGCCCGGCCCACTGGAAGCCCAGCCACTCCACGTCCTCCTTGATGGCGTCGATGTAGGCCTGCTCCTCCTTGGCCGGGTTGGTATCGTCGAAGCGCAGGTGACAGTCACCACCGAACTGCTCGGCCAGGCCGAAGTTGAGACAGATCGACTTGGCGTGGCCGATATGCAGGAAGCCGTTGGGCTCCGGCGGGAAGCGAGTCACGATCTTGCCGGTGCGGCCGGCCTCGATCTCCTCGCGGATCTGGTTACGGATGAAATTCGGCGCGCTGGTGGTGTCGGTGGTCATGGTTGGAAAAACAACCTCTGGTTGAAGGTGCGGGCCTGGCGGCGAGCGTTGGCGACTTCCAGGGCTAACGGAGTTGCCCACAGCGAGGGGCGCCGGGGGCAGGCCGGAGAGGAGGTCCTACGCCAGGGATGGCGTCGGTAGCGCCCAGGGAGGGGTTCACAGCGCCTCCTCGCAGGCCTGCCGCCGGATAAGCCCCGAGCGATGCCGCTGTCTGCGATAGCCCTGAACATCCCGGTGCTCGCTTCGCGCATCGAAGCAAAACCGCTATTATAGCGTCACGCCCACGGGCAACGCCAAGGCGTGACCCCCTTTACTGGACAGGAACTTATCGATGATCGTTCTACAGACCAATTTCGGCGATATCGGCGTTGAGCTGAACCATGACAAGGCGCCCAAGACAGCCGCCAACTTCGAGCAGTACGTGCGCGATGGCTTCTATGACGACACCCTCTTCCACCGCGTCATCGACGGCTTCATGGTGCAGGGCGGCGGCTTCGATACCGATTTCAACCAGAAGCCCACCCGCGACCCCATCGAGAACGAGGCCGACAACGGCCTGAAGAACACTACCGGCACCCTGGCCATGGCCCGCACCCAGGACCCCCACTCCGCCACCGCCCAGTTCTTCATCAACGTCGCCGACAACGACTTCCTGAACCACAGCGGCAAGTCCATCCAGGGCTGGGGCTACTGCGTGTTCGGCGAGGTAGTCGACGGCATGGAGGTGGTCGAGAAGATCAAGTCGGTGTCCACCACCCGCCGCGGCATGCATGCCGATGTGCCCGCCGAGGACGTGGTCATCCAGAAGGCCTACGTCAAGGACGCTTGATGGCCCACGCCCGAGACAGCGATGCCCGCCCCGGGCGGGCATCGTGTTCGCCACGCCTCGCCCGGACCAGGATCGACACCCCTCATGACCACACTGCTGATTTCCGACCTGCACCTGCAACCCGATGCCCCCGAGATCACTGAGGGCTTCTTGCGCTGGCTGCAGGAGCGCGCCCAGGGTGCCAACGCACTGTATATCCTTGGCGATCTGTTCGAAGCCTGGATCGGCGACGACCTGCTCGATCTGGCCGAAAGCGACCCCACCGGCAATGCGCTCCTCGCAGCGCGTGTCGCCACGGCCCTCAAGCGACTCTCCGACAACGGCACCGACATCTACCTGATGCACGGCAACCGCGACTTCCTGCTTGGCGAGCGCTTCGCCCGGGCCGCCGGCGCCCAGCTGCTGGCCGATCCGGCCGTGGTTGCCATCGATGGGCAATCGGTGCTGCTGATGCACGGCGACAGCCTCTGCACCCGCGATGAGGCCTACATGCGCTTTCGCGCCCAGGCGCGCCATCCGGCCTGGCAGCAGCAGGTCCTGGCGATGCCGATTCTCGAGCGCATCGCCCTGGCCAAGCAGCTTCGCGATCAATCCGGCGAGGCCACGTCCAACAAGGCCGACGACATCATGGACGTGACGCCGGACGAAGTGGTTCGCGTGATGCGCGAACACGGCGTCACCACGCTGATCCACGGGCATACGCATCGGCCGGCGGTGCACGAACTCACCATCGACGAACGCCCCGCCACGCGGATGGTGCTGGGCGACTGGCGGCCCACGGAGGGCTGGGAGATCGTCGCCGACGAGGGCGGCCAGCCGCAGCTGAACCGTTTTCCCCTCAGCTAACCGAGCGCCCCCACGTCAGCACGGCCGTCGGCTCGACTCACTCGGACGCTGGCGCCAGCCTGCAGGCGGCCAGCGCCGCTTCCAGCTCCGTGGCAGGCGGCAGGCGGGCGCTGTCGCCGATGATCTCCAGACGCGAGTCGCGACGCCAAACGCTGGAACTCAGGCTCACCGCGCCCTCGGCGCGGTTGTAGAGCTTCCAACCCGCCTCGGTATGCAGCACCCCCTTGATACGCAGCCCGGCAGGCAGGTCGCCGAGCAGCGCACTCAGCCGATCCAGATCGAAACGATCCGCCGGATGCCAGCGCCAGCCCAGGGTGGCAAACCCCAGCGCAGCGCCGGCCTCGCGCTGTGGCCGTCCCGGCTCGGGTAGCGGCGACTCATCGCCCTCGGGCAGCCCCCCTTCCCCAACGTCGACGCGAAGCGCCGCATGGCGGTGATCGACAGCACCGCGCGGCGCACGGCTGGTATCGCTTGCCGTCAGCCGGGCCATCGGCAACGCACCGTGCGGGGCATCGACCACCCATTTGCGGCGCGGCCAGTGATCCAGTGCCCAGCGTCGGGCGGCGTCTCGCTTGTCAGCCGACACCAGGTCGGTCATGGTCAAGGCCACCGCATCGGCCATCGCCAGCTGATCACGAAAGGTCTCGTGCTCCAGGACGCGCGGATCGTCGAGGCGCCGCGGATCGAGCACCGCGATGATATCGCGAACCTCCAGCACCCCTTGGAACGCTTCGCCGCGCAGCACGTCGAGCAGCCCCGCCGGATGCCCCAGCCCGGAGGGCTCGATGATCACCCGATCGGGACGATGACGATGCAGCAGATTGACCAGCGAGGCCTGCATCACGAAGGCCAGCTGACAGCAGAGGCAGCCGCCGGGCAGCCCCTTCACCACCAGATCGCGGCGCTCGGCGAACATCGTCTGGTCGATGCCGACCTGGCCGAACTCGTTGATCACGATGGCCCAAGTCTCATGCGCCGGCTTCTGCTCGATCAATTGCCGGATCAGCGTACTCTTGCCACTGCCGAGAAAGCCGGTAATCAGATGAACGGGAATCGCTTCAAGCGGCGCATTGGCCATGGACGTCAGCCCCCAAGAAAGAATTAATGTTACAGGATAACATCTAGGCCATTGCGCCTACAGCCTGTCGACGATGTCTCCCACAAAGCAATGGACAGCATAGATAACGGTATAAAGTCACGCCGAAAGAAAGGGGCGCTCAAGCACCCCTTCTCGCGACACCCTCTGTCAGCGGCGTTCGATGTCGGCGGTATCGCGAAGGTGCACCTGCAGCCCCTGGACAGCGGCCTGCCCGCGCAGCTGCTCGGCCATCCGCGCCACGAAGGCTTCCACCTGAGGGTCGATCTCACCCTCATCGACGGCCTCCAGGGCAATCAGCACCACCCGGTCGCCATCGCTGGCGTGACCGAAGACCGGCTGGTCATCCGCGGGATGCGGCAGCCGGAAAGCCGCCCGCAGTACGGCCTGGGGCACCTGACCGCTCTGCCGGGTTGCGCCTTCGACACGCTCCCAGTCGAGCTCGGGGTCGGCCCCGGCGCGCAGCTCGTCGACACGCTCGCGTGCCACTTCGAGCAGCGCCTCGCGCTGCTTGCGGCGCTCCACGGCCGCCATGACCTGATCGCGAACGTCATCGAGGGGCAGCACCGTGGCCTCACGATGCTCGGCGACCCGCAGCACCATGCGACGATCCTGATCGAGTTCGATGACCTCGCTGTTGAAGCCCTCGACGAGCACGTCCTCGCTGAAGGCCTCGCTCATGACGCCCGGCTCGGAGAGAACCCCCTCGCCGCCGTCGCGGGACACCCAGTCGCTCTGGTAGAGCTGCAGGTCGAGGCTCTCGGCGACGCTGGCCAGGTCATCGGCGGCAAAGCTTTCGTCGATCAGCGTCTGCACGCGTCGATTGAAGGTATCGCTGACCTGGGCGAGCGCCAGCTCGCGGGTGAGCTCATCGCGCATCTCCTCCAGCGGCGGCTGATCGAGCTCGGTCACCTTGACCAGATGCAGGCCGCTGCTGGTCTCGACGATGCTCGACACCTGCCCGGGACCGATACCGAATGCAGCCTCATCGAAGTCGTCACCAAAGAAGCCGCGACTGATCACTCCGAGATCACCACCCTGCTCGGCCGTCGAGGGATCATCCGAATACTCCTGGGCCAGATCGGCGAAGGCATCGCCCTCGGCCAGTCGCTCGCGCACCGCCTCGAGTCGCGTAACGGCCTCGTCGCGGCTTCGTTCACCGTTGAAGGTGACCATGATGTGGGACACACGTCGATCCGCGTCGCGCCCTCGCGCCTCCCAGGCGTCTCGTAGCGACGCCTCGCTGATCTCGACCCGCTCGGCCATCTCTTCACGATCGACGATGACGTACTCGAGCCGTACCTGCTCGGGACGCTGATAGCGCTCGGCGTTGTCCTCGTAATAGGCCAGGAGGTCGGCCTCGCTGACGCTGACCGGCTCGGGCAGGTCCTCAACGTCGAGCGTATGGTGGCGGAAGCTGCGGGTCTGGCGCTGCAGCGCCGCCAGCGTCTCGCGTTCGCTCGGAAGGGTGAAGTCGCTGACCGCCAGGCCCTGCTGCAGCTGCTGACGCTTGAGATCGACCCTCAGCGCTTCCCGAAAGCTGGTTGGCGTGAAGCCGGCGCTGGCCAAGCGATTGCGGAACAGGTCGCTGTCGAAACGACCGCTCTGGTCCTGGAATTCCGGCAGGGTCACGATCACCTGATCGAGCTGCTCCTCGGAGAGATAAAGGCCACCGTCCTCGGCGAAAGCGGTGAGCAGACGTTCGCCGATCAGCTCGTCGAGCACCTGCCCGCGCAGCGCCCGCTCCTGCTCGGGAGGGACCTGGCCGGTGCGAATCGCCCGCTGGACCTCCATCTCGAGCTGCTGGCGCGTGATCGTCTGGCCATTGACCTTGGCCACCTCGTCACCGCTTCCGCCAAACAGCCCGACCAGCGACTCGACGCCGAACAGCGCCATGGTCACGACCACGGCGCCGACGATGATCTTGGCGCCCCAACTTCTGGAACGATCACGAATACTTTGCAGCATGCAGGCCTCGGCTGATGATGGTTGGCTGGCAGTCGCGCCATAGTATACGCCTTGCGGCGATGCCTCGACCACGGTGTGGGCGGCCTACCAGCCCATAAAGAAGGCGCATCGCCATGGCGATGCGCCTGTGTCTTGCCGTCGTCAGCGCGTCTGACGACTTCAACTGTCTTCGGCGCAAACGGCCCGTCGGCTCAGTTCACGGAGTCCTTGAGCGCCTTGCCGGCCTTGAAGGTCGGCACCTTGGCTGCGCTGATCTGAATCGGCTCGCCGGTCTGCGGGTTGCGCCCGGTGCGCGCCGCACGCTCCTTGACGGAGAAGGTGCCAAAGCCCACCAGGGAAACGGTCTCGCCGTTCTTGAGGCTATCGGCGACGGTATCGACCATGGCATCCAGCGCACGAGTCGCCGCGGCCTTGGGAATATCGGCAGACGCGGCGATGGCTTCGATCAGCTCGGATTTGTTCACACTTCACCCCTTGACTGTTTCGGAAAATGGCTCTAATCAGCGCAACGTTCGGCGAGCAACGCGATCACAGCATGGCTGCAGTTTATAGCAATGCCGTAAAAGATGTGTCAAGCAAACTGCGGCGCAAAACCGCGCCATGCCGGGGTTTCACCCCGGTCATGGCACGAAAATCATCATCAATGCGTGCTGATCATCGAGGGCGAGGATGTCGAGTCTTCCGCTCGTGATTCATCGCCTTTGGCATCGCCCCTTTCGGCCAGCGCTGCCTCCAGCACCTCGTCGATCCAGCGGACGGGCCGGATATCCAGTGCGTCCTTGATATTGTCCGGCACCTCCTTGAGGTCCCGGCGGTTCTCTTCCGGAATAAGCACGGACTTTATACCACCCCGCCGAGCGGCCAGCAATTTCTCCTTCAACCCGCCGATGGGCATGACCTCCCCGCGCAGGTTCACTTCACCGGTCATGGCCAGGTCGCAGCGCACCGGCCGTCCGGTGTAGGCGGAGACCATGGCGGTGACCATGGCGATGCCGGCGCTGGGACCGTCCTTGGGCGTTGCCCCCTCGGGCACATGAATGTGCAGGTCTTCCTTCTCGAAGCGCTCGGGGTCGATCCCCACCCTGTCGGCACGCGCCCTGACCACGGTATGGGCGGCACTGACCGACTCCTTCATGACGTCGCCGAGCGAGCCGGTCTTGTTGATGCGCCCCTTGCCCGGCGTCACCACCGACTCGATGCTGAGCAGCTCGCCCCCCACGGAGGTCCAGGCCAGGCCAGTGACGCGACCCACCTGGTCCTCGAGGTCGGCCAGGCCGTAGCTATAGCGCCGAACGCCGGCATGGGCCTCGATATCGGCCGCCGACAGCGTCTGTGCGGCCTGGGCGCCCTCCTTGCCCTCGGCCTCCAGGCGCTGGCGCAGCACCTTGCGGCACACCTTGGCGATCTGGCGCTCCAACTCACGCACCCCTGCCTCACGGGTGTAGTAGCGGATCAGCTCCAGCAGCGCCTCGTCGGAGAAGCTCAGCTCATCATCCTTGAACCCATTGGCGGTCAGCTGTTTGGGCACCAGGTAGCGCCGGGCGATGGCCAGCTTCTCATCCTCGGTGTAGCCGGGCAGGCGGATGATCTCCATGCGGTCCAGCAGCGGACCGGGAATATTCATGGAGTTGGCGGTGCAGATGAACATGACGTCGGACAGATCGTAGTCCAGCTCGAGATAGTGGTCGCTGAACTTGTCGTTCTGCTCCGGATCGAGCACCTCGAGCAATGCCGATGCCGGGTCACCGCGGTGATCCATGCCGATCTTGTCGACCTCATCGAGCAGGAACAGCGGGTTTTTCACCCCCGCCTTGCTCATGCGCTGGATCATCTTGCCGGGCAGCGAACCGATGTAGGTGCGGCGATGGCCGCGGATCTCGGACTCGTCACGCACTCCACCCAGCGCCAGGCGCACATATTTGCGGTTGGTGGCCCGGGCAATCGACTGCCCAAGCGAGGTCTTGCCGACCCCGGGCGGGCCCACCAGGCAGAGCACCGGCCCCTTGAGCTTCTTGACCCGCTTCTGCACGGCCAGGTACTCCAGGATCCGCTCCTTGACCTCGTCCAGGCCGTAGTGGTCCTCATCCAGCACCTTGTGCGCATGCACCAGGTCATGCTTGACCCGGGTACGTTTCTTCCAGGGCACCGACACCAGCCAGTCGAGGTAGGAGCGCACCACCGTGGCCTCGGCGGAGTTGGGCGACATCATCTTCAGCTTGCCCAGCTCCTGGGTCGCCTTGTCACGCGCCTCCTTGGGCATGCCCGATTCCTCGATGGCCTTCTCGTACTTCTCGGCCTCGTTGGGCACGTTCTCGAGCTCGCCCATCTCCTTCTGGATGGCCTTCATCTGCTCATTGAGATAGTACTCGCGCTGGGACTTCTCCATCTGGTCCTTGACCCGCGAACGAATCCGCTTCTCCACCTGGAGCAGGTCGATCTCGGACTCGATCAACGCCATTAGGTGCTCGATACGGTCGCGCACGCGGTCCATCTCCAGCAGCTCCTGCTTGTCGCCGATCTTCAGCGACAGGTGGGCGCAGATGGTATCGACCAGGCGGCTGGGATCCTCGATGCCCGACAGGGAGTTGAGGACCTCGTTGGGCACCTTCTTGGAGAGCTTGACGTACTGTTCGAACTGGTTGAGCAGTACGCGCACCAGCGCATCCTGCTCGCGCTCGGAGAGCGGTTGACTGTCGCGCAGCACCGCCTCGGCCAGGCTGTAGCCCTGGTCGATGTGATGCACCTCGCGCACGTCGGCACGCGACGTGCCCTCGATCAGCACCTTCACGGTGCCGTCCGGCAGCTTGAGCAGCTGCATGATCTCGGCCACGGTGCCGATGGCGAAGAGATCCTCGGTGCCGGGGTCATCCTGACCGGCTTCTCGCTGGGCCACCAGCAGCACGCGCTTGTCGGCCGCCATGGCCGCATCGAGCGCCTGGATCGACTTTTCCCGGCCAACGAACAGCGGTATCACCATCTGCGGATAGACGACCACATCGCGCAGTGGCAGGAGGGGCAGACTCAAGGTCTGGTCGGCGTTCTGCTGCATCGCAGACGTTCCTCAAACGAATCGGGTGGATACGGAAGGAATGGGGGCGTGGACGCCCCATTGCAAGGGCAAGACAGGCAGCGCACGCGGAAAGGGGCCGCCCAGGCGACCCCTTTCCACGTCAGCGGTGTCGAGCGGGAAGCCCAACCGGCTTCAGCCGTCGGTGCCGTCGACCCGCTGCTCCTGCTGGGAATAGAGGAGCAGCGGCTCACTCTCGCCGGCGATGACCGAGGCATCGATGATCACCTTGGTCACCCCTTCCATGGAGGGAATTTCATACATGGTATCGAGCAGCACCGACTCGAGAATGGAGCGCAGGCCGCGAGCGCCGGTCTTGCGCGCCATGGCCCTACCGGCCACCGCCCGCAGCGCATCGTCGCGGAACTCGAGCTCCACGCCCTCCATGTCGAACAGCCGGGCATACTGCTTGACCAGCGAATTCTTCGGCTCGGTCAGGATCTGGACCAGGGCATCCTCGGTCAGCTCGGTCAGGGTGGCGATCACCGGCAGACGACCGACGAACTCGGGAATCAGGCCGAACTTGACCAGATCCTCGGGCTCGACGTCGAGCAGCAGGTCGCCGACCCCCTTCGCCTCATCCTTGCTCTTCACCGTGGCATTGAAGCCGATACCGCCCTTCTCGGCACGGTCGCGAATGACCTTGTCGAGGCCGGCGAAGGCGCCGCCGACGATGAACAGGATGTTGGCGGTGTCGACCTGCAGGAATTCCTGCTGCGGATGCTTGCGCCCGCCCTGGGGCGGCACCGAGGCGGTCGTCCCCTCGATCAGCTTGAGCAGCGCCTGCTGCACGCCCTCTCCCGACACATCGCGAGTGATCGAGGGGTTGTCCGACTTGCGCGAGATCTTGTCGATCTCGTCGATATAGACGATGCCGCGCTGGGCCTTCTCCACATCGTAGTCGCACTTCTGCAGCAGCTTCTGGATGATGTTCTCGACGTCCTCACCCACATAGCCGGCTTCGGTCAGGGTGGTGGCATCGGCGATGGTGAACGGCACGTTGAGCAGCCGCGCCATGGTCTCCGCGAGCAAGGTCTTGCCGCTGCCGGTGGGACCGATGAGCAGGATATTGGACTTGCCCAGTTCGACGTCATCGCCCTTGATGCCGGCACGCAGACGCTTGTAATGGTTGTAGACCGCCACGGACAGCACCGTCTTGGCACGATCCTGCCCGATCACGTAGTCGTCCAGGGTGCGACGAATCTCGCGAGGAACGGGCAGACGCTCCTCATCGCTCTCGGCATCGGCATCGAGAACTTCCTCGCGAATGATGTCGTTACACAGATCGACACACTCGTCGCAGATATACACGGACGGGCCGGCAATCAGCTTGCGTACCTCGTTCTGGTTCTTGCCGCAGAACGAGCAGTAGAGCAGCTTACCGCCTTCGTCCTTGCCTTTGCCGTCGGCCATTCGCGTACCTCTGTCGCTTCGGCGGCCTGGTGCCGCCGGGAATCACGTATTTGGGGCGTGTATAGAAATCACGCTATCAGGATGTCGGCCGCTTATCCAGCGTGGCGTCGATCAGCCCGTACTCTACCGCCTGCTCGCCATCCATGAAGTTGTCGCGATCGGTGTCCCGCGCGATGGTCTCGAAGTCCTGACCGGTATGGTGGGCCAGGATCCGGTTCAGCCGATCGCGGATCCCCAGGATCTCGCGGGTATGGATCTCGATATCCGACGCCTGCCCCTGATAGCCACCCAGCGGCTGATGGATCATCATCCGCGAGTTGGCCAGGCAGTAGCGCTTGCCCGCGGCACCGCCGGCCAGCAGCAGGGCACCCATGCTGGCCGCCTGGCCGACACAGACGGTAGACACATCGGGCTTGATGAACTGCATGGTGTCATAGATCGCCATGCCGGCGGTCACCGCGCCACCCGGCGAATTGATATACAGGTGGATATCCTTGTCCGGGTTCTCGGACTCCAGGAACAGCAACTGTGCCACCACCAGGTTGGCCATGTAGTCTTCCACCGGACCCACCAGGAAGATCACGCGCTCCTTGAGCAGGCGGGAATAGATGTCATAGGCCCGCTCGCCGCGCGCGCTCTGCTCGACCACCATCGGCACCAGGCCGCCAGCGTTCAGGGTCTCGAACTCATTGCTCATCAATGTGATGTCCTTGCATCCGATGAATGGAAGCTATCGCGCCACCTCCCGGGGGCCTGCCCGGCCGCCCGGAAGGGAACTCTGGCCGGAGTGTCAGGCCTTGCTCTGCTCGTCTTCCGAAGCAGTCTGCGCTTCGTCCTCGGCGTCATCCTGCTCGGCCTGCTGCTGAGCCGCCGCGAGGGCCTGCTGATAGCTCATTTCCACGTCCTTGACGCTGGCCTGCTCCAGCAGCTTGTCGACGGCCTTCTCTTCCAGGATCGCTGACTTGACCTGGGCCTTCAGCTGGTCGTTGCTCATATAATAGTCAACGACCTGCTGGGGGTCCTGATACTGTTCGGCGAGCTCCTCGACACGGCCCCTGATCTCGTCATCGTCGGCATCGAGCTCACCGGCCTTGATCACTTCGGCCAGCAGCAGCCCCACCTGCACGCGCCCCTTGGCCTGATCGGCAAACAGCTCGTTGGGCAGCTGGGAGACGTCGAAGTCCTCCCCCAGGCCAAACTGCTGGGCCGCCTGACGCTTGAGGGCATCGGTCTCCTGCTGCACCAGCGTCTGGGGCACCGGCACGTCGTTGGCCTTCTTGAGCGCTTCGAGCACCTGCTGCTTGACGCGGTTGTCGATGGCCTGCTTGGCCTCGCGGCTCATGTTGCGCTTGACCTCTTCGCGGAACTTGTCGAGGTCGCCATCCTCGACGCCGAAGCGCTGGATGAACTCGGCATCGATCTCCGGCAGTGCCTGGCCGCTGACCTTGTGGACCTTGACCTTGAAGGTCGCGTCCTTACCGGCCAGGTGCTCCGCCTGATAGTCTTCGGGGAAGGTGACCTGGATCTCCTTCTCCTCGCCGGCCGCCGCGCCCACCAGCTGCTCCTCGAAGCCGGGAATGAAGCTGCCGGAGCCGATCACCAGATCGTGCCCTTCGGCACTGCCGCCCTCGAAAGGTTCATCGCCCAGGAAGCCCTGGAAGTCGATGGTGACCTGATCCCCCTCTTGCGCCGCGCGCGCCACCTCTTCCCAGGCGGCGTTCTGCTTGCGCAGGGTGTCGATCATCTCGTCGACGTCGGCTTCCGTCACCTCGACCACCGGACGCTCCACTTCGGCGCCCTCGATCGACGCCAGCTCGATCTCCGGATAGACCTCCAGCGAGGCAACGAACTCGAGATCCTTGCCGGTCTCGTTGACCTTGGGCTCGATGCTCGGGAAACCGGCCGGATTGAGGTTCTGCTCGGTAATGGCACGAACATAGCGCTCGCGCATCAGCTCGCCCACCACTTCGTCGCGCACATCGCGACCATAGCGCTGACGCACCACGGACATGGGCACACGACCCTTGCGGAAGCCGTTCAGGCGCACGTTCTTGGCCGTGTCCTTGAGGCGTGCCTCGACGGCTTCGTCGACCTCGGCCGCAGGCACCTGAAACGTGACACGGCGTTCGATCTGGGAGGTCGTTTCGACGGAAACTTGCATGAATAGTCCTCTACCGACTGGGGGCGTTCTGTTGAATGCGTAGAAAAGGTCAAAAGGCTGATTCTAAGAATCCCGCCTTGCGCTGGCAAGCGTCACCCCGACTGAATGGGGGCCCTGCAGCACAATTTCAAGGTTTCAAGGGGAGAAGGCGGACAAGCCCGCGACAAGCCACCGCAGGCTCACCGACGACGCGGCGTCGCGACAGCGCACAGCAGCGCATCGGCAACCGGAATAGACCCAACCAGGGAAACACGAGAGAAAGGAACAGCAGCCAAATCCGATGCAATGGGGTGGATGATGGGGATCGAACCCACGACCACCGGAGCCACAATCCGGGGCTCTACCACTGAGCTACATCCACCATTGCAAGAACCAACAAGCGTCGATGTGGGGTGGATGATGGGGATCGAACCCACGACCACCGGAGCCACAATCCGGGGCTCTACCACTGAGCTACATCCACCATATCGACAAACACTCAATCCGGATCGCCGCCACGAACGCACCTAGGTGGCACGCCCAGCAGGACTCGAACCTGCAACCTACGGCTTAGAAGGCCGTTGCTCTATCCGGTTGAGCTATGGGCGCATTCTACGTCTCATGGCGCCTGACCGCAACCCCTGATTGATAAAATTCCGAGCACAAACAGGAAGTTGTGGTCGGGGTGGAGGGATTTGAACCCCCGACATCCTGCTCCCAAAGCAGGCGCGCTACCAGACTGCGCTACACCCCGCCGGCCTTCGCACGGCCTCGATGCCGCCACAGGGCCTCATCGAGCGCTGCGTATTCTACGCGAGAATCACCGCCGGTCAATAGCCGCCTGACGTGGCGGGCCTTTTGCCCTTTGCCTGAGGGCCTCGGCATGCGAAAATCGCCAGCCATGCAGGACCGCCAGGAATCCCGGCAGAGCCCCGGACCGGCGGCCCGAGCCGTTCACTACTCACCAACGGGGGAGAGACGATGACCGCCCAACTCATCGATGGCAAGGCCATTGCCGCCCAAGTCCGCCAGCAGGTCGCGCACCGGGTGAAAGCGCGCCAGGCGGAGGGCAAGCGGACTCCCGGCCTGGCCGTCGTCCTGGTGGGCGATGACCCGGCGTCTCATGTCTACGTCAATAACAAGCACCGCGCCTGCGAGCAGGCCGGCATCCTCTCCTTCCAGCACGCGCTGCCGGTCGATACCAGCCAGCAAGCATTGGAGCGGCTGGTCGACGAGCTGAACAGCGACTCCCGCATCGACGGCATCCTCGTCCAGCTGCCGCTGCCTGAGCACCTTGACCCCCGCCCCATCCTGGAACGCATCCTGCCCCACAAGGATGTCGACGGCTTCCACCCCTACAACCTGGGCCGCCTCGCTCAGCGGCTGCCGATGCTGCGCCCCTGCACCCCCAAGGGCATCATGACCCTGCTCCAGGAGAGCGGCCTAGACGTCCGCGGTCTGGACGCCACCGTGGTGGGCGCGTCCAACATCGTCGGCCGGCCCATGGCCCTGGAACTGATGCTGGCCGGCTGCACCACCACCGTCTGCCACCGTTTCACGCGCAATCTGGAAGCGCACGTGCGACGCGCCGAACTGCTGGTGGTTGCGGTTGGAAAGCCGGGGCTGGTCAAGGGCGAATGGGTGCGCGATGGCGCCATCGTGATCGATGTGGGCATCAATCGCGAAGAGGACGGCCGGCTGGTCGGCGATGTCGAATTCGACGTCGCCGCCCGCCGCGCTGCCTGGATCACCCCGGTACCGGGGGGGGTCGGCCCCATGACGGTGGCCTCGCTGCTGGAGAACACCCTATCCGCCGCGGATCTGCACGACACCATGACCCCGGCCTGACAGCCGAGCGCACCTTCGCTAGACTTCGCGCTTCCGCCTTGCCGGCCCCGCAGCCTCGGCCATCGACCAGGCTGCACGTGCGACCAGGCTTATGGAGACAGGACTCACAATGAAACGCATCGGCATCATCGGCGCCATGGCCCAGGAAGTGGCCTATCTCGCCTCACTGCTCGAAGGGCGGCGTACGCGGTCCCATGTCGGCTGCACCTTCCACCACGGCCGCCTGCACGGCGTCGACGTGGTGATCCTGCAGTCCGGCATCGGCAAGGTGAACGCCGCCATCGGCACCACCCTACTGCTGGATGTCTATAAGCCCGAGGCGATCATCAACACCGGCTCGGCCGGTGGTTTCGGTGAGGGGCTGTCGATCGGTGACGTGGTAGTGTCCACCGAGGTGCGCCACCACGATGTGGACGCGGTGGTCTTCGGCTACGAGCACGGCCAGGTCCCCGACATGCCCGCCGCCTACCTGCCCGATGAACGGCTGGTGACGCTGGCGCGGGAGTGCGTCGAGGCGCTGGGCGAGGTGCGGGTGGCCGAGGGCCTGATTGCCACCGGCGACGTCTTCATGGCCTGTCCCGAGTTGGTATCCAAGACACGCAGCCGCTTTCCGACCATGATGGCCGCCGAGATGGAGGCCGCCGCCATCGCCCAGACCTGCCATCTGTACGGCTGCCCCTTCGTGGTCATCCGCTCGCTGTCGGACATCGCCGGCGGCGGCGATAACCACCTCTCCTTCGAGCAGTTCCTCGAACAGGCCGCGGCCCATTCGGCGCGCATGGTCGAAACGATGGTGGCCCGCCTGGCCAACCATAGCCAGCCCGCCGACGCCGAGACAGTGGCGGGCTAGCTCCCGGCCCGACGAAAGAGCGGCCGCCCGAGGGCGGCCGCTGGCGTCTTGCATCGGTCGAATCGTCTCCGCTCAGTCGCCAAGCTTCCAGTCCAGCGTCTCGCCGGCCTTGAGGGGCACGATCTGCTGGTCGCCGGCATAGGGCAGCGTATCCGGCATCCGCCAGGGCTCGCGCACCAGAGTGACGGTGTCCGCATTGCGCGGCAGGCCGTAGAAGTCGGGGCCAAAGTGGCTGGCAAAGCCCTCCAGCCGCTCCAGGGCACCGGCCTGTTCAAAGGCGGTGGCATACAGCTCGATGGCCGCCGGCGCGGTATAGGCCCCGGCACAGCCACAGGCGCTCTCCTTGTCGCCCTGGGCATGGGGAGCGCTGTCGGTTCCCAGGAAGAACTTGGGGCTGCCCGAAGTGGCCGCCGCCAGTAGCGCTTGCCGGTGACGCTCGCGCTTGAGGATCGGCAGGCAGTAGTAGTGCGGACGAATGCCGCCCACCAGCATGTGATTGCGGTTGAACAGCAAATGATGGGCGGTGATGGTGGCCGCGACATTGGCCGGCGCCTGGGCGACGAACTCGGCGGCATCGGCGGTGGTGATATGCTCGAAGACCACCTTGAGGTCGGGATGACGCGCCAGCAGCGGTTTCATCACCCGCTCGATGAACACCGCCTCACGATCGAAGATATCGATCTCGGCGTCGGTCACTTCGCCGTGAACCAGCAGCGGCACGCCAAGACGCGCCATGGCGGCAATTGCCGCATCGCAGTGGGCCAGGTCGGTCACACCGGAGTCCGAATTGGTCGTGGCTCCGGCCGGATAGAGCTTCACCGCCTGCACCAGGCCGCTGGCCTTGGCCCGCTCGATCTCCTCCGCCGAGGTCATGTCGGTGAGGTAGAGGGTCATCAGCGGTTCGAAGGAGGAGCCCGCCGGCAGTGCGGCCAGGATACGCTCGCGATAGGCCAGCGCCTGCTCGGTGGTGGTCACCGGCGGCTTGAGGTTGGGCATGATGATGGCGCGCCCCATCTGGCGAGCGGTGGCGGCCACCACGGCGTTCAGCGCCTCGCCATCGCGCAGATGCAGATGCCAGTCATCGGGGCGGGTCAGGGTAATAGCGTTCACGGCATGTCCTGTCGTCAGCGTGGATTGGGCGGCAACAGTATACCGGAGGCCAGCGGCGAAGCGCTGCCGGGATCTGCCGCCATGCCCTGTCAGCCGCGAGACCGGCAGCACCTCGGCGCATTTTCCCGTATCATCTTCGCCGTTCATCGTCGTCAGGAAGAGTCGCCATGCCCAGGGTACGCCACTATGCCGATATCGTAGCCATTCTGGCCGGTCTCATGTGGATACTGGTGTTCTGGTCGATCAGCATTTCGGCCCGGATGGATAGCATCGAACCCTTCCTTGCCGCCCTGCTCGCCCTGGGCGCGATGATCCTGGTCAGCTTCGTGCACCGCCCCTTTCGCGTTCATCTCAGCCGCTATCACGTGCGCAAGCGACGCACCGAGATGTGGATGCATATCCTGGCCCTGCCCATGGCCCTGGCGCTCCTGCTGGGCATCGTGCTGGAGTGGCTGTTCGCGCCGCTCAGCGCTCAGCAGAAAATGCTGCTGTTCAACGTGCTCGCCACCGCCGGCTGGGTGGTCTATGTGATGACACTGGTGATGAAGTTCATCATCCACCAGCTCAGCCGGCGTCGCTGAGGCCTGGCCAATCAGCGGCCGAAACGGTCGGCACGGAAGGGGGTCATGTCGACCGCCGGTGCCTCCCCTTCCATCATCTCGGCGAGCAGGCGCCCGGTCGCCGGCCCCAGGGTAAAACCCTGGTGGCCGTGACCGAAGGCTAGCCAGAGCCCGTCGTGCCGAGGGGCCGGGCCGATGATCGGCTTCATGTCCGGCAGGCAGGGCCGCGCGCCCTTCCAGGGCTCATCGTCGAGGCGCTCGCCCAGCGCCGGATATAGCTCCCGGGCCACCCGCTCGGCCGCCGCCAGCTGGCCGTAATCCGGCGGCGCATCGAGCGGTTTCAACTCGGCCCCGGTGGTCAAGCGTATGCCGGCGCTCATGGGAGCCAGGATATAGCCCACCTCGGCGTCCAGCAGCCAGTGGTGAAGACGCTGCCCCTCCCGAGCAGCGTAGTGCATGTGATAGCCGCGCTTGACGAAGGTCGGCAGCCGGTAGCCGAGCGGCTCGAGCATCTGGCCGGCCCAGGGGCCCAGCGCCACCACGACCTCCTCCGCCTCCTGGGCACCGGCATCGGTCTCAAGCCGCCAGCCCTTGCCGGTCCGGCTCAGGCCGCGAACGTCCGCCTGCAGGAAGCGACCGCCTTCACGCTCGAAGAGCTCGGCATAGGCCGCCACCAGACCACCAGGGTCCGCCACGCTCCAGGCGTTGGTCCAGTGAATCGCACCCACCGGACGCTCGGACAGCCGCGGCTCGCGCTGGCGAAGCGCCGCCTGATCCAGCAGGTCGTGGGTCACGCCGAAGCGCTGCTCGGCGTCGCGCGCCTCTTCGGCACGGGCGTCGAGTTCGGCTGCGCTGCGATAGACCTCCAGCCAGCCCTCTTTTCTCACCAGCTCAGACGCCCCCGCCGCCTCGATCATCGGCTCATGCTCCTGGGTGGAGAGCATGATCAGCGAGGCATATTCGGGAATGATCCGCGCATGCTGATTGGACGCCGAGTGGCGCCAATAGCTGAACAGCGGCCCCGCCGCCTTCAGTATCCCGCCCAGGCTGTAGCGGATGTCGGCCCGACGGTTGGGCAGCACCTTGAGCAGCTTGCCGACCTCGCGGGGAAAGGGATAGGGACGCACCGCCTCGCGCTGAATCAGCCCACCGTTGCCAAACGAGGTCTCCCGCCCCGGCGGCCGGCGATCCACCAGCAGCACCGACCGGCCGCGGCGGGCCAGGTGCCAAGCGATGGAAACTCCGACCATACCGGCCCCGAGGACGATGGTTTCGCGAGACATGCCGCTCCTCCGTTTCACAGACGAAAAGCTCCGACAATGACTCCGGAGCGAAGCGGCCATTCTAGCAGCCCGCGACGAAACCCGCCGCCGGGATCGGCGCCATGGCAAGGCGCGATGGCGATGCTCAGGCCATGCCGCCGGCCTCCTGCACCTGCAGTTTGGTGCGAATGAAGTCGGAATGGCTGACATGCAGCAGGTCGGCTAGACGGCGAATGCGATGCTCCTCCAGGGCATTGTGACCGCCGTCGGCGTAGGCCAGCACCCACATCATGCGCACCAGCTCGCAGCGCTGATCATAGGAGTAGTGCTGCTTGATCAGGCTGACGAACTGGTAGTGGTCGACCGCGGCTTCCACCTCCTCGCGGGCCATCTCCATCAGCTCCTCCACCGCCGTCGCCGACAGCTTGAAATGGGTCTTGAGCAGCTCGCGAAGGGCCTCGAGCTGGGTCTGGTCGGTATGGTAGTCGGCCCGCATCACCTCGCAGAGCAGCGCCGCTGCGGCCAGCTCCAGGGTCGGAGCAGGATCGGACGCGGCCTCGGGTTCGGCCAGGGTCTGCTGGAAGAAACGCTGGATGGTATCGAGCATGTGGAATCCCCTGCGAGGTTCTCGCTTGTGACCCACGGCGGCTCCGTGCGTTCCGTCCGGGGCCACCTGGGGGGTGACAAAGTCGAATCGGCGCACCGCGCCTCCTGGCTCGCCAGGCAGGGAAGCACCATGCTACGACAAGGCTTCGTTGAGCACGACATCACACTTCCCCTTTCGTGACTGCTCCCCGCCCTAGCGGGTGAGGGTTCTCGCGGATTTTTACTGAATTGTTGAGCCGCTCGCTCTCGCCCATGCTGATCCTATCCCGCCCAAGGAGTGCCAATCATGACAACACCGGATCTCCGGCGCCTGCCGCTGGATGGCCTGAAGGTTCTCGAGCTGGGCCAGCTGATCGCCGGCCCCTTCGCCACCAAGCTGCTCGGCGAATTCGGCGCCGATGTGATCAAGATCGAACCGCCCGGTACCGGCGACCCGCTTCGCAAATGGCGAATGATCGAGGACGGCACCTCGCTCTGGTGGCATGTTCAGACCCGCAACAAGCGCTCGGTTTCGCTGGACCTGCGCAGTGCGGAGGGCCAGGACCTGGTACGCCGCCTGGTCGCCGAGGCCGACGTCCTGGTGGAGAATTTCCGCCCGGGTACGCTGGAGTCCTGGGGGCTCGGCTGGGAAGCGCTCTGTGCCATCAACCCCGGCCTGATCATGGTGCGCGTCTCGGGCTACGGTCAGACCGGCCCCTATCGGGACAAGCCCGGCTTCGGCGTCATCGGCGAAGCCATGGGCGGCCTGCGCTATCTCACCGGCCACCTCGACCAACCCTCGGTGCGGGTCGGGGTCAGCATCGGCGACTCGCTGTCGGCCCTGTATGCCGTCATCGGCACCCTGCTCGCCCTTCAGGAGCGTGCCCGCAGCGGCCAGGGCCAGGAGGTCGACATCGCGCTGTACGAGTCGGTCTTCGCCATGATGGAAAGCCTGCTGCCCGAGTACGATGCCAGCGGTGAAATCCGCCAGCCGAGCGGCAGCGCCCTGCCCGGCATCACACCTTCGAACGCCTACCGTACGCGCAGCGGCGACTACGTACTGATCGCGGGCAACGGTGACAGCATCTTCAAGCGCCTGATGCAGGTGATCAAACGCCCCGATCTCGCCGACGACCCGGCGCTCGCTCATAATGACGGGCGAGCCCGACAGGCCAAGCGTATCGACAGCGCCATCGAGACATGGACCCTTCAGCACGAACGCGATGACATTCTCACCCGGCTCGATGCCGCCCGTGTGCCGGCCGGCTACCCCTATACCGCCGCCGACATCGCCCACGATCCCCACTATCTGGCCCGCGAGATGATCCAGAGCATCACCCGACCCAACGGCAAGCCCCTCAAGGTGCCGGGAGTGCTGCCCAAGCTCAGCGCTACGCCGGGACGGCTGGGCAACGGCGGCCCCGCGCTGGGCCAGCACACCGACGAGGTGCTCGACGAACTGGGCATCGATACCGCCACACGCGAGAAGCTGCGCCAGGCCGGCATCATCTGATCGGGCCACTTCGAGGCGGATTGATGGTAGGCAAGGCGGACCGGCGCTATCCCATGCCCAGACGATGACCCGGAGCGTCGCCTTTCATGTTGAATCGCCGATCCCCCGCACCACGTAGTCCCTGGCCACGCCAATATGGTAATCGATGGCCTCACGGCAACGCGCCGGCGAGCCGCTGGCCAGGGCATCGAGCAGCCACTGGTGGCTGTCGGCGATGGTGTCGGGACTCTCATGGGTCTTGGTGATCAGGGTGATGCACAGGCGCAGCTCGTGGGCCAGGTCATCGAAAGTCTTGAGCAGGCGGCGATTGCCCGCCGAGGCGATGAGCAGCCGGTGGAAGTTCAGGTCCTCCTCGATACGCCGGCTCTCGTTACCGCTCACCGCCGCCTCGCACAGCACCTCCACCTGGCGGGCAAGGGCGGCCAGAGTAGCTGACGAGGCGTCGAGCGCTAGCCGCTCGATGGCGTGACGCTCCAGACACAGCCGCAGGTCGAAGATATCGTCCAGCTCTCGGGCATCGAGCGCGCGTACGAAGAAGCCCCGGCGCGGCTGGCTGACCAGCAGCCCGCGGCTCTCCAGCAGCCGCGCCGCTTCGCGGACCGGTGCACGGCTCACCCCCAGTTCCCGCGACAGCTGCACCTCCGACAGGCGCTCCCCAGGAGCAAAACGCTGGTCGATGATGGCCTGGGTGAGAAGGTCGGCGACCTGGTCCACCAGGTTGCGCTGCTGAATGACCGTGAAATCTCCAACGCCGCTGGATGAGGACATACTGGCTAGGCTCTATAGCATCGCGAATCGCTGCCGTCAGTATGGCGCAACGAGTCACGATGTCGACTGTCGACAGTTTTCCCAACCGCTGCTATGTTCAAGAAGGCTGCTTCGCCATCGGTCGCCCAGAGAGGCCGATTCGATGGAATCCCGTCCATGGCAACGACACAACAACAAGGTACCGCACCATGATGAAGACCCCGTTGGCCACCGCCATCGCCGCCATCGCCTTTACCGCCACCTTCGCCAGTGCCGACGAGCCGAAAAGCGGTGGCACCATCAACACCATCATCCAGCCCGAACCCCCGGGCCTGGTGCTGGGCATGATCCAGAACGCTCCAACGCGCACCGTGGCCGGCAACATCTACGAGGGCCTGCTGCGCTACTCCACCGACCTCGAACCGATGCCGCAGCTCGCCGAGTCCTGGGAAGTCAGCGACGACGGCCTGACCTGGACCTTCCAGCTACGGGAAGGCGTGCTTTGGCACGACGGCGAGCCGTTCACCGCCGAAGACGTGGTGTTTTCGGCCGATGCCTTTCATCGCGAGCTGAACCCCAGTGCCCGGGCCGTGCTTCAGCATGTCGAAAGCATCGAGGCCACCGACGACCACACCGTGGTGTTCACCCTCGCCGAGCCCTTTGGCCCCTTCCTGCTCTCCTTCGAGGCAGGGACCTTCACCATGGTGCCCAAACACCTCTATGAAGGCACCGACTTCCGGGACAACGAGCACAACAACCATCCCATCGGCACCGGCCCCTTCAAGTTCGAGAACTGGGACCGCGGCACCGTCATCCAGCTGGTTCGCAACGACGACTACTACGAGGAAGGGCTGCCCTACCTGGACGGCATCAACTGGCACATCATCCCCGATGGCGCCTCCCGCGCCGTGGCCTACGAAAACGGCACCGTGGACGTGCTGCCCAACGGCACCGTGGAGAACTTCGACATCCCCCGGCTCTCCGCCATGGACAACACCTGCATCACCGATAAAGGGCACGAATACTTCAGCCCCTTCGCCATGCTGTGGATGAACAACCGCGAGGGTCCCACCGCCGACAAGCGCTTCCGCCAGGCGGTGATGTACGCCATGGATCGCGACTTCGCCCACAGCGTGCTGTGGAACGAGCTGGGCCAGGTGCCCCTCTCGGCGTTCGGCTCCAACGCCCGCTTCCAGCACGACGGGCTGGACCCCTACGATCACAATCCCGAACGCGCCCGTGAGCTGCTCGACGAGATGGGCTATGACGGCGAGGAGGTGCGCCTGCTGCCGCTGCCCTACGGCGAGACCTGGACCCGCTGGGCCGAGGCGGTACAGCAGAACCTGCGCGAGGTGGGCGTCAACGTGCGCACCCAGTCCACCGACGTGGGCGGCTGGAACCAGCGACTCTCGGAGTGGGACTACGACCTGGCGTTTACCTTCCTCTACCAGTACGGCGACCCGGCGCTGGGCATCACCCGCTCCTACCTGTCCGACAATATCGAGCGGGGCTCGCCCTGGAACAACGTCGGCGGCTACGAGAACGAGCGGGTCGACGAGCTGTTCAACGCCGCCGCCACCGCCTTCCCCGAGGAGGAGCGCGAGGCCCTGTATCACGAGGCCCAGCAAATCATCCACGAGGACGTGCCGGTGGGCTGGCTGATGGAGCTCGGTTTTCCGACCATCTATCGCTGCGACGTCCGCAACCTGATCACCTCAGGGGTGGGGGTCAACGACGGCTTCAAGGACGCCTGGCTCGACCGCTGAAACATCGACATCGGCTTGATCTGATAGAGGGGCGGCGAAGGTCGCCCCTCCCACTAGTCATCGCGTCCCCCTTGCCGCCGAGGCCTTCGCATGCTCTACGTCCGACTGATCACGATGCGGCTGTTGAAGGCCGTCGTCGTGCTGTTCATGATCATCATCTTCAACTTCGTGCTGATTCAGCTGGCCCCCGGTGACCCCGCCGCGATTCTCGCCGGCGAAGCCGGCGCCACCGACGAGGAGTTTCTGCGCCAGCTACGCGAGCGCTTCGGCCTCGACCAGCCCATGTACGTGCAGCTGTGGCGCTACGTCTCGGGCGTTGCCATGCTCGACTTCGGCTTCTCCTATCGCCAGCAGATGCCCGTCCTCGACCTGATCCTCGCCCGCCTGCCGGCCACCCTGCTGCTCACCGGCACGGCCTTCGTGCTCTCCCTGGCACTGGGCATCGTGGCCGGCTCCCTGGCCGCCGCCCGCGTCAAGAAGCCCTCCGGCTCGATCATCATGGCCTTGGCGCTGCTGTTCTACGCCACCCCGCTGTTCTGGGTCGCGCTGATGTCGGTGGTGCTCTTCTCGGTCTACCTGGACCTGCTGCCCGCCTACGGCATGTACACCGTGGGTGCCGGCCACACCGGCATGGCACTGGTGCTCGATGTGGCCAAGCACCTGGTCCTGCCGGCCACCACCCTGGCGCTCTTCTTCATGGCGATCTACACGCGAATGACCCGCGCCTCCATGCTCGAGGCCAGTCAGCAGGACTTCGTCAAGACCGCCCGCGCCAAGGGCCTCAAGAACAGCGTCATCCAGCGCCGTCACATCCTGCGCAATGCCCTGCTACCGATCATCACCCTGGCCGGCCTGCAGGCGGGACAGATGGTGGGCGGCGCCATCCTCACCGAGACGGTATTCGCCTGGCCCGGTATCGGCCGACTGATGTTCGAGGCACTGCAGCAGCGCGACTACAACCTGCTGCTGGGCATCTTCTTCTTCTCCGCGGCACTGGTCATTGTCTTCAACATCATCACCGACCTGGTCTACCGGCTGGCCGACCCACGCATCAAGGAGGCGTCATGAGTTTTTTTGCCCGCTTTGCTCAGAACCGCGGCGCCCTGGTCGGGCTGATCATCCTGATGACGATCATCCTGATGGCGATACTGGCACCCTTCGTGTTTCCCGAATCCCCCTGGCGCATGGTCCAGCGGCCCTTCCTGCCCCCCATGGAGGTCGAGGGCTTTCCGCTCGGCACCGACACCATGGGGCGCAACGTCGCCGCCGGGATCATGCACGGCGCCTGGGTCTCGCTGCTGATCGGGCTCGTCTCGACCAGCGTGGCACTGATGATCGGCGTACCCCTGGGCGCCATCGCCGGCTACTATGGCGGCCTGGTCGATGACGCCCTGATGCGCTTCACCGAGTTCTTCCAGACCATTCCCAACTTCGCCCTGGCCATCGTGCTGGTGGCGATCATGCAGCCCAGCATCACCTCCATCGTGCTGGCCATCGCCATCGTCAGCTGGCCCCCGGTGGCACGCCTGGTCCGCGCCGAGTTCATGTCGCTGCGCCATCGCGAATACGTGGAGGCGGCACGGCTTGTCGGCCAGACCAACCGCACCATCATCCTGCGCCAGATCCTGCCCAATACCCTGTCGCCGATCATCGTGCTGGCCTCGCTGATGGTGGCCACGGCGATACTGCTGGAGTCCGCGCTCTCCTTTCTCGGCCTCGGCGATCCCAACGTGATGTCCTGGGGCTACATGATCGGCGCGGCGCGCACCGTGATCCGCCAGGCCTGGTGGCTGAGCTTCTTCCCCGGGGTGGCCATCCTGCTTACGGTGCTGGCGCTGAACCTGGTGGGGGAAGGGCTCGATGACGCCTTGAATCCCAAACTTGCCCGCGAACGCTCCTGAGAGGAACCTCCCATGACCGACCCCCTGTTGAGCATTCGCGACCTGACCATTGCCCTGCCCAAGGGCGCCGACCGCCGGTATGCCGTGGAAGACGTCAGCTATGACGTGGAGCGCGGCGAGATCATGTGCGTGGTGGGCGAATCCGGCTCCGGCAAGTCGATGGCCGCCAACGCCCTCATGGGCCTGCTGCCCAAGGGCGTGCGGGCCACCCACGGCGAGGTGATCTTCGACGGTCAGAACCTGCTCACGCTCACCGAGAAGCAGCACCGCCGGCTGCGCGGCCTGCGCATCGGCATGATCTTCCAGGAGCCGATGACCGCCTTGAACCCCTTGATGCGGGTCGGCGCCCAGATCGCCGAGGTCTTCGAGGCCCATGGCCAATATTCCGCCAAGGAGCGCCAGGCAAGGGCCCTCGCGCTGCTGGAAGAGGTCGGCATTCCCCAGCCCGACAAGGCCATTCGCGCCTACCCCTTCCAGCTCTCCGGCGGCCAGCGCCAGCGGGTGATGATCGCCATGGCGCTGGCCCTGGAGCCCGAGCTGCTGATCGCCGACGAACCGACTACCGCGCTCGATGTCACCACCCAGGCGCAGATCCTCGAGTTGATCCGCGACCTGCAGCAGCGTCGCGGCATGGCAGTGATGTTTATCACCCACGACTTCGGCGTGGTGGCCGAGGTGGCCAGCCGGGTCTGCGTGATGCGCGAAGGCAGGATCGTCGAGCTGGGCAGTGCCGACGAGGTGCTCAACCACCCCCAACACGCCTATACCCGGGCGCTGATCGAGGCCATTCCCAGCAACCTCATTCCCCAGGCCCAGAGCCCCAGGCAGCAGGCACCGCTGCTGGAAGTGCGGGACCTCAACAAAGTATTCCGCTCCCGGGGCGGGCTCTTCAAGCCGGCCCGGGAGGTGGTGGCGCTGCGCGACGTCTCCTTCCAGCTGGCGCCCGGTGAAACCGTCGGCATCGTCGGCGAATCGGGCTCGGGAAAGTCGACCCTGGGCCGCTGCGTGGTGCGCCTGGAGCGGCCCGACAGCGGTACCCTGCTGCTCTCCGGCACCGACTTTTCGGCGCTCAATAAGAGTGAACTGCGCCGCCAGCGCTGGCGGGTGCAGATGATCTTCCAGGACCCCTACGCCTCGCTCAATCCGCGGACCCGGGTCGGCTACGCCATCGCCCAGGGCCCCATGGCCAACGGTGTCTCCCGCCGAGACGCCATGAAACAGGCCGGCGAACTGCTCGACCTGGTGGGCCTCGGCGCTGTCGCCGTGGACCGCTTTCCGCATGAGTTTTCCGGCGGCCAGCGCCAGCGTATCGGCATCGCCCGGGCCCTGGCGCTGAATCCCGAGCTGATCGTCGCCGACGAAGCGGTCTCGGCACTGGACGTCTCGATCCAGGCGCAGATCCTCGAGCTGCTGGAGGATCTCAAGCAGAAGCTGTCGCTGTCGCTGCTGTTCATCACCCATGACCTGCGCGTCGCCGCCCAGATCTGCGACCGCATCATCGTCATGCAGCACGGCCGCATCGTCGAGCAGGGCAGCGCCGAGGCGGTCTTCCTCTCGCCCCAGGAGGCCTATACCAAGCAGCTGCTGGACGCCATTCCCGGCCGAGCAACGGAGCTGGCCAGCGCGTGACGCACACAGGACACCCCATGGATGCACTCTTGAAGGATATCGCCGACCGTGTCGGCCGCGCCGGCCTGCTCACCGGCGATGACGTCGCCGCCCGGCCCGTCGACTGGATGACCGGCGCCGGCTGTCGGGCCGGCGCCATCGTGCGCCCCGCCGACACCGACGAGCTGGCCGCGGTCATGCGCCTGTGCCATGACGCCGACCAGCCGGTGGTGACCCATGGCGGCCTGACGGGGCTGGTGCACGGTGGCGAGGCGGCCCCCGACGAAGTCGTCATTTCCCTGGAGCGAATGACCGCCATCGAGGCCATCGATCCGGTGGGCGGCACCATGACCGTCCAGGCCGGGGTGGCGCTGCAGCGGGTCCAGGAGGCTGCCGCGGGCCACGACCTGCAGTTCCCGCTGGACCTGGGCGCCCGCGGCTCCTGTACGATCGGCGGCAATATCGCCACCAACGCCGGCGGCGTGCGGGTGATCCGCTACGGCATGATGCGCCAGCAGGTGCTGGGGCTCGAGGCGGTGCTCGCCGACGGCAGCGTGGTCAGCTCGATGAACCGCATGCTCAAGAACAACGCCGGCTACGACCTCAAGCAGCTGTTCATCGGCAGCGAGGGTACCCTGGGGATCGTCACTCGCGCCGTCCTCAAGCTGCAGCCGATCCTGCCCAGCGAGCAGACGGCACTGGTGGCCTGCCCCTCCTTCGAGGCGCTGACCGGGCTCTTGCAGCAGATGGGGCACCAGCTGGGCGGCGCCTTGGGCGCTTTCGAGGTGATGTGGCAAAGCCACTATCGCCTGCTCACCGAAGAGAGCGGCCGGCATGCCCCGCCGCTGGCCACGACATCCCCCTACTATGCGCTGATCGAATCGCTCGGCGTGGAGGATGAAAGCAACGCGGCACGCTTCAATCAGGCGCTGGCGTCGGCCTTCGACGCCGGCCTGATCCACGACGCCGTGGTGGCCCACTCCAACGCCCAGCGTCAGGGCCTGTGGGCCATCCGCGAGGATATCGAGGGACTGCTGGAGGCGCTGGCCCCCATGTTCACCTTCGACATCAGCCTGCCGATTCCTGCCATGCAAGCCTATGTGGACGCCCTTGAAACCGCCCTCATCCAGCAATGGCCCCAGGCCCGGATGGTGGTCTTCGGCCACCTGGGCGACGGCAACCTGCACGTCTCGATCAGCGTGGGCAGCAGTGACCCCGAGACGCGCCGAGCCGTCGAGCGGCGGGTCTACGCCCCCCTGGCCGAGCTCGGCGGCTCGATTTCCGCCGAACACGGCATCGGCCTGGAAAAGCGCGACTACCTGGCGGTGTCGCGAAGCCCCGAAGAGATCGCCCTGATGCGCACCCTCAAGCGGGCATTGGACCCCCAGGGACTGCTCAACCGCCACAAGGTCCTGGCGCCGGACGCCTGAGACGCCCATGTCGATGTCTCCCTCCTTGGCCACCAGGCTACTGGCTCGCCCCGGCGTCTCGGCAACCCTGCTGATCGCCGCCATCGGTCTGTTCTGGGGCGGCAACTGGCCGGCGGTGCGCTTCGCCCTGATGGACCTGCCGCCCTTCAGCCTACGCGCCATCGGTTTCACCAGCGGCGCCCTGGTGCTGCTGGGCTGGGCCTGGGTCCGCCGGCTGCCGCTGCGCGTCAGCCGCCAGGAGTGGCCCTGGCTGGCGGTGGCCGGCGTCTTCACCATTCTCGGTTTCAACATCGGCACCGCCTTCGCCCAGCTCAACATGCCCACCTCCCAGGCGGCCATCATCGCCTTCACCATGCCCTGCTGGGCCCTGCTAATGGCCATCGGCCTGCTCGGCGAGCGGGTCACAGGGCGCCAGTGGCTGGGGCTCGGCCTGGGCCAGGCGGGCCTGCTGCTGCTGCTCGGCCCGGCCGCCATGGCCGCCGGTCTCGACGGGCTCGTCGGGCCGCTGTTCGTGCTGGGGGCCGCACTCTCCTGGGCCTTCGGCACCGTGCTGATCAAGCGGCGCGGCGCCTGGGAGAGCCATCCGGTGGTCATCACCGGCTGGCAGTTCGCGCTCTGCGCCATTCCCATGGTGCTGCTCGCCATCGGGCTCGAATCCCCCCCTGCGCCATCCCACTGGCAAGCCACTACCTGGCTGGGGCTCGGCTACCATCTGATCTTCGCCATCTGCCTCGCCCAGATGCTGTGGTTTCGCAACGTCAATCGCCTGACCATCGGCCAGTCGACAATCAGCACCCTGATCATTCCGGTGGTCGGCGTGATCAGCGCCGCCCTGCTGCTCGGCGAGCCGCTCAGCTTAAGAGTGCTGGTAGCCCTTGCCTTTACCCTGTCGGCTGTGGGTATCGTCATGACTCAGAGGAGACCGTCAGCATGACCACATCGCTTTATTCCCCCACCGAGCAGGATCGCGCCGACTGGCAGCGCCTCTACCGAGGCTACGCCGACTACTATGGCAAGCCCATGAGCGAGGAGATCCTCGACACCGTATGGGGCTGGATTCACGCACCGGACGAGCCCTTCTACTGCCGCCTGGCCCGCAGCAGCGCGGGCGAGGCCATCGGCCTGATGCACTACCGGGCCATGCCCTCGCCGCTGCGCGGCACCCGTATCGGTTTTCTCGACGACCTCTTCGTCGACCCTGCCCATCGCGGCAGCGGCACCGTCGATACCATGCTGGAAGCGCTGGGCGAAGAGGCGCGCCGTCAGGGCTGGCCGCTGGTACGCTGGATCACCCGCGAGCACAACTACCGGGCCCGCGCCGTCTACGACCGCTGCGCGCGTCATACCGATTGGCAGACCTATGAACTGACCGTAACGGCGGCCGACTGAGCCGCGCCTGCTCGCCTCCCTTCCCTTCACCCTGGATGATTCGATAGGCTCCCTATGCCCCGCTTTCCCGACCACCTCACCGGCCAAGGCCCCGACAACCCCTTCCCCGGCATCAAGGTGCTGGAGCGCCGCATCGGCCGCGAAATTCCCCATCGCCTGGGCTCCAACGAGGGCCTGGACATGCCGCACCGGGCCCTGCGCGAGCGCTTCGGCGACGCATTGGCCGAGCATGTCTACTGCTACGGGGACTCCGAAGCCCTGGGGGTCCGCCAGCGGCTGCAGACCCTGCACGGCCTGGCACTGGAACACACCCTGGTGGACGCCGGTGCCGACAGCCTGATGGCGCTGGCGCTGCGCGCGCTGACCGTCGCCGGCGACCGCGTGATCAGCGCCGGCGGCACCTACCCAACCTTCGGCTACTTTGCCCAGGGACACGGCTGCCAACTGGTGGAGCCCCCCTACCATGAAGCGCCGGGGGTGCTCGCCCCCGACCTGGAACGCCTGCTCAGCGCGGCCATCAAGGAAGACGCGCGGCTGGTCTATCTGGCCAACCCCGACAACCCCAGCGGCCATCTTCACGACGACGACGCCATCCGCCGCCTGCGCGAGGCGCTGCCCGATGACTGCTGGCTGCTGCTCGACGAGGCCTACCACGACTTTCGCGACGATGCCGATTCCCCCTTCAGCCGGGAAGTACTGCCCGGCGTAGTGCGCCTGCGCACCCTCTCCAAGGCCCACGGCCTGGCCGGCCTGCGCATCGGCTACGCTATCGCCGAGCCGGAGACTCTGGCGGTGATGATGAAGGTGCGGATTCACTACGCCGTCTCGACTCTAACCCAGGCCGCCGCCGAGACGGTGCTCGACCACAACGACGAAGTGGTTCGGCATATCGGCGACGTCAAGGCACGTCGCGATCGGCTCGCCGACTACTTCCGCGGGCTCGGCACCGAGGTGCTGCCCAGCGCCACCAATTTCATCGCCCTGCGCCTCGCCGATGCCGACCTGGCGGGTCGCCTCAACCGTGAGCTGCTCGAGGCCGGCCGGCTGATCGCCCGCCCCGCCCATCCGGACCTGGGGCATATCCTGCGCATCACCGCGGTGGAGGATGCCCTGCAGCCGGGGCGCTTCGAGATCCTTGAGCGAGCCCTGGGCCAGGGTTGAGGCGGCCGGACAATCGCCCGAGTGGCGCCGGGAGAAACGCGGCTCACCCGGCAGGCCGACCTATCGTCAACCCATGGCGCCTGAGCTTGCGCACCACGCTGGGCTGACTGATTCCCAGCTGCTCGGCGAGGGCATAGGTGCTGGGCTGCGTCTTGCACAGCGCGGCCAGCACGTCCCGCTCGGCTCGGGCGAGGTAAGCCTTGAGGGTCTCACCGGCTTGCATGGGCGCCAGCCCCACACCTTCGGCAGGCCGAGTTGACGACGCCTCGGCTCCAGCGTGGGGCTCCCCCAGAGTCGGGGCCAGTATCTGATCAGAATGCGCGTCAAACCTCGTACTTTTAGTGCGAGGAAGGGTAGCGCGAGGCGCGGCAGCGCCTCTGTTGATAGGCTAAACATAGCACGCTAGATTGACTCCATGGCTACCGTGCTTCGCGCTTATCGCTATCGTTTCTACCCAACGCCCGAGCAGGCCGAACAGCTTGCCCGGACGTTTGGCTGCGTGCGGTACGTCTACAACCACTTCCTTCGCGAGCGCACGGATGCCTGGTACGAGCGCCAGGAGCGGATGGGCTACAATGCCACCGCCAAGGCGCTCACCACCCTCAAGAAGCAGCCGGAGACGGCGTTCCTGGCCGAAGTCTCCAACGTCTGCCTCCAGCAGTCGTTGCGCCACTTGGATCGGGCCTTTGCCAACTTCTTCAAAGGGCAGGCCCGCTACCCCACCTTCAAGAAGAAGCACCGCAAGCAGTCAGCCACCTACATGGCCAACGGCTTCCGCTGGCGCGACGGTCAGCTGTGGCTGGCCAAGCAGAAAGACCCGCTGGACATCCGCTGGAGCCGGCGTTTCAGCGGCGAGCCGAGCAGCATCACCGTCAGCCTCGATACCGCCGGCCGCTATCATGTCAGCTTCCTGGTGGAAGAGGAGCAGGCCGCGCTGCCGGTGACGCCGATGATGGTCGGCATCGACCTGGGGCTGACGCATCGCGTCATTACCAGCGACGGTGCCAAGATCCCCAACCCACGCTTCCTGCGCCGCACCGAGCGCAAGCTGGCCTGCGCCCAGCGGGCGCTGTCACGCAAGCAGCGTGGCTCCAGTAACCGGGCCAAGGCCCGGCATCGGGTGGCACGACTGCACGCCAAGCTGGCTGACCAGCGTCTCGACGCCATCCATAAGCTCACCACGCAACTCATTCACGAAAACCAAGTCGTTGCGGCGGAGAGCTTGCAGGTCAAGAACCTACTCCAGAACCATTCACTGGCCAAGGCGATCAGCGATGTGGGCTGGCATCAGCTCACACTTCAGCTTGCCTACAAGGCCGAGTGGTACGGTCGCGATTTCGTTCAGATCGACAAGTGGTATCCCAGCTCGAAGCGCTGTTTTCACTGCGGCCATATCGCCGACAAGTTGCCGCTAAGCGTCCGCACCTGGGACTGCGCGGCCTGTGGCGCCGAAGGCATCGACCGCGACATCAATGCCGCCCGCAACATCTTGCAGGCGGGTAAGGCGATCCTGGCGGGGGCCGACAAACTCCGCCATCACGAGCAAACTACCGTGGGGCACACGGGAGGTTAAGCCTGTGGAGCCTGTGTAAGACCGGCGGTGTCATCACCAAGGGCAACGGGCGTTGAAGCAGGAACCGGGAAGGCGACAACCCGGGGATCCTCTTCCTTCAGGGAGAGGAGGATTGTCAACCTCGGGACTGGAAAGCCAGGCACGCTCGAGCCAGTTCTCGAGTTCGTGCACGTTGCCCGGCCAGTCGCCGCTCATCAGCGTCGACCAGACGCTGCCGTGGAGCAGCTTCTGCCGCCCGAAACCGGCTGGGGCGGCTTCAAGCGCAGCGGCATCGGCCGCGAGCTCGGCCCGTGGGGGCTTGCCGCCTATCTGGAGGTCAAGCATCTGGTGGGACCGGCAAGCTGAGGGCAGTCGTGGCACCGGCACTCGCCGTTCAGGCAGGGTGCAGGCATGCCCCACGCAAAACGGCGGCCCTTAATGGGCCGCCGTTTTGCGTGGGGGCGGTGACTTGACGGGTCACCGCCCAGGCGCCGCGCTTACTGCGGTGCCTGTTGTTGTTGCTGTTGCTGCTGCATCTGCTCCCGCATCTGGCGCATCTGCTGCTCGCGCTGCTGGGCCTGACGCTCCAGCTCGGCGCGCTGTTCCTCGGTGAAGACCGACTCCATCCGCGCCTGGAACAGCACGTTGTTGGCCGCCATTTCACCGGTTAGCTCACCGAGGCGCGCGGCATCCTGACGAATCGCCTGCTCGTCGAAGTCGGGGCCGATATGCGCATGCAGCTGCTGCTGCAGCGCCTGGGCCTCCTGCTGCTGTTGCTGCATGCCGTTCTGCATCTCGGTCAACAGCGAGACCAGCTCCTGGCGCTGTCCAGCCTCGAGGTTGAGCAGCTCATCGAGCTGGTCCACCTGCTGCTCCGGGGTCGGGGGAGCACCCTGCGGGGCCATCTGTTGAGCCGCCGCCGGGGCCGCCATGGCCAGCGCCAGTAGCGCCGCTGCGAAATACTTGGCTGAGGTCATGAAATCTCCGTTGCCATACATGGATACGCTTACCCTAACGCGTTTGCCCCCGCCGACGACACCCCCCGGGGTAACGGTTTGTAGTGGCTGGGGCATTGCTTCGACGACGTGATGACGTAGCATCGCCCTTGCCGCTCGGCCTCCTACCTTTCCTCGCGGGCTGGTCGGGCTGAAGGCGACATGGCCACTTGTGATCGGCGGCCCGAGCAGGCGATGATGAGGCCGTGACGACGCCTCGTCCGAGACCACCCCACTCCACCACCAAGGACGCCGCATGAATCGCTCGATTGCGCTGGCCGTCGCCGGCCTGGCCCTCGCCCTGCTGGCCGGCTGCACCACCTACACCTTCCAAGACGGCAGCCGTGAAACACTCTGGGGCGTCCCCGCCGAGCCGGAGACCCACCGCTACGAGGACGACCGCCAGGCCGAGGGGGTACGCTACCGCGTACCCGGTGAGATCGAGGAGTAGGCTCAACGAGTTGGATCAACCGCCGCGGCGCAGCACCACGCTCAGGTTATTGGCGGGCATCGCCACCACCCGCGAGAGCCGCAGCCCGTGACGCTCGGCCTCGGCCACCACCGTCTCGAGGTCGCGGACGCCCCAGCGGGGATCCCGCGCCTTGAGGTCGGCATCGAAGGCCGCATTGCTGGGCGAGGTATGGCGCCCGTCGCGCCGATAGGGGCCGTAGAGATACAGCACGCCGCCCGGGGTGAGTCGCTGCCCGGCGCAGGCCATCAGCGCCTCGGTCACCTCCCAGGGCGAGATATGAATCAGATTGATCGCCACCACGGCGTCGAAAGGCCCCGGCGGGCAGCTCAGCGTCACGTCCAGCGCCAGAGGCGCCTGCAGGTTGCACAGCCCGCTATGCTCACGCCAGGCGTCGATCGAGGCGCGCGCATGGGGATTGGGGTCGCTGGGCTGCCATCTCCACCCGGGCATGGCGGCGGCGCAGTGAACCCCGTGCTCGCCGCTGCCGCTGGCCACCTCCAGCACCCGGGCCTCGGTCGGCAGCACCTGCTGCAGCACCTCGAGGATCGGCTGACGATTGCGCCCGGCAGCGGGACTTTTCAGGCGAGCAGCGGACATGGCATTTTCCCCCTAGTGAACGGCTAACGTCCCGACTTCGACCCGCGGCCCCTGCCCGGCTTGCCAGGCTTGGCCGAACGACCGCCGGGCTTTTGAGACGGACCGGCCTGGCGCTGTCCCCGGGCCCCCTTCGCGGTCTGCTTGCCCGCCGCCTGTGCATGCCCCCCCTTGGCAGCGCCCTTCCCGGTCTTCTTCACCGATGGCTTCGCGGCCCGCTGCTTGGGCGACGGCTTTGCGCCCGCGGGTTTTGCCGCGACCTGCTTACCGCCCGCGGCCTTCTTGCCGGAGGTCGACCTTCCCGCCCCCGATGACATTTTCGCCGAGCGAGGCGCCGCCCCCCGAGCGGTGCTTCGACGCTTGCCGGCGGCACGCTTCCCCGCGCCCGGCCGGCGGGTCTCCTGCGCCTCGGCGCTGGAATCCTCGGTGAGCGCGATGAGGGTCTCGACCTCGCTTGGGGTCAGGTCGCGCCAGTCGCCCAGGGCCAGCCCCTTGAGCGTCACGTTCATGATGCGAATGCGCTCGAGCCGGGTGACCTCATAGCCGAAGACCTCGCACATGCGACGAATCTGGCGATTCAGCCCCTGCACCAGGGTGATACTGAAGTCGAAGGTGGACTCCTTGACCACGCGGCAGCGCTTGGTGACTTGGCCCAGGATCGGCACCCCGGCCGCCATCCCCGCGATGAAGTCGTCGGTGATCGGCTTGTCCACCGTGACCCGGTACTCCTTCTCGTGGTTGTTGCTGGCCCTGAGAATCTTGTTGACCAGGTCGCCGTTGTTGGTCAAGAAGATCAGCCCTTGGGAATCCTTGTCCAGGCGGCCAATGGGGAAAATGCGGACCCCGTGCTTGACGAAATCCACGATGTTGGCCTTTTCGCTGGGCTCGGTGGTGCTGACAATCCCCACCGGCTTGTTGAGCGCGATGCAGACCAAGTCTTCGGCCTCCTGGGGTTCGATCAGCTGGCCGTTGACCTTCACCACATCGCCCGGATACACCTGGTCCCCGGTGGTGGCGCGCCTGCCGTTGAGCTGGACATTGCCCTGCTCCACGTAGCGATCCGCCTCGCGGCGTGAGCACAGGCCGCTCTCGCTGATGTATTTATTGATGCGTGTCGATGGTTTGCGGGCCATAGCCGTCCAAGAGCTCCCGGGTCATTCCGCCCGCCCGATCCCCTTGGTGGGGCACCCAGGGCGCGCTGTCACTTGCGTGGCGACAACATAGCATGCCGACTCACGACGGCACCAACCGGCGACCATCGCCCCGGCCCGATGGAACGCCAGACTCACGCCGCGGGGCCGAATGTCGCGTGCCTGACGTCCCTGAGCCAGGTAGACTATTCGTCTATACATTTGCTGGTTGTGAAAGGACTCGGCGCAGACCATGGGCAGCTCACCCCCGCTCTACCTGCAGATCCAGCAGCACCTGCTGGAGAAAATTCACGGCGGCGACTGGCCGGCCCACCACCAGATTCCCCCGGAGGAGCAGCTGGCCCGGGACTTCGGGGTCAGCCGCATGACCGCCAACAAGGCGATCCGCGACCTGGTGCAGAAGGGCTATCTGACCCGCCAGCCGGGCCTGGGGACCTTCGTCACCGACCGCAAGGCGGAGTCGCCGCTGCTCGACGTGCACAATATCGCCGAGGAGGTGCGGGGCCGGGGCCACGCCTATCGCAACGAGGTGTTGACCCGTGAGGCGATCGAGGCGGACGACGAGGTGGCCCTGCGCCTGGGCATGCGCCTGGGGAGCCGGGTCTTCCATACCCTGCTGGTGCACTACGAGGACGACGTGCCCATCCAGTTGGAGAACCGCTACGTCAATCCGCGCTGGGTGCCCGACTACCTGGAGAGCGACTTTTCCCGCCACACCCCCAACGAGGTGCTGGTGGCCGCCTGCCCCATCACCGATATCGAGCATATCGTCGAGGCGGTGCTGGTGGATGCCCAGACCGCCGACTGGCTGGCCATCGACACCGCCACCCCTTGCTTGAGCATGGTGCGCCGCACCTGGTCCGGCGAGCAATTGATCAGCTATGCGCGACTGATCCACCCGGGCGATCGCTACAAGCTGCGCTCGTCGGTGCATCGGGACCCACGCTGACTGCACAGGCACACAAGTGGTGGGAGGCCGTGGCGGCCCCCCATGGCCTCGCTAGGGGCTCTTGGTGACTGCTGCTTGCACACCACGACCACAAGAGGATGGCAAGGACACCAAGGTCTCATGTCCGCCTGCGGTAAGGGTTACCTAAGCTATCTCCGATAGGTACGGCCATCGCCCCACCAGCGTGCCGCAGCCCTCCTCCCCGGCTGCACCGAGCCTGCGGATAAGCAGTCAATGCGCTACCACAAGAACAATGACATGGAGAATTGCCCATGAGGAATGCCTTCCATCTTGCCGCTGCCGCGCTAGTCGCGATATCAGTCAGCGCCCAGGGCGATAGCGTCGATCGCATTATCACCATCACATCGGTCGAATATGAGATGCGCCGATCACAGGAGCGTACCCCCTTCCCCGATACCCTGGAAACGTATCCCGACCTCGAAGCCGGCGGCGGTTACCGGCTGACGCCTCCCGATAATACCGGCGAATGGCGGGCCCGCAGCTACCAATGGGCGCCGGGGGTCATCGTCGTGAACGAAGGAGAACGGGTCGCCCTGGAGTTCTTCGGCATCAACGGCGATCACCACAGCACCCTCATCGAAGGCTACGACCTGGAGTTCGTCGTGCGCCGCGGCGAACTGACACGGGTCGTCTTCACCGCCGACAAGCCGGGGCTGTTCAACGTGATCTGCGCGGAGCACCAGCCCTCGATGACGGCGCAGCTGCTGGTCCAACCAGCCTCGGCCAAGGAATCCTAGCACCTCCCCTGCCACGCGCTGAGGCCGGGATATCTCCCGGCCCCGCTGCGATCGCTCTATCCTCGGATCGTTATCGCTTAGCCTGATACGGCCAGTACCAGGTAACCCGCCGGCACGGCCAGCAGCAGGCTCAACGCCACGCGAATGAACCAGATCACCAGCATGCGCCCCACCGAGAGCGGGATGCTGGTGGAGAGGATGCAGGGGATCGAGGCGGAGAAAAAGAGCACCGCCGATACCGAGACCACCCCGGCGGCGAAGCGCGCCACGAACTCCGCTTCGGCCATCAGCAGCGCCGGCAGGAACATCTCGGCGAGCCCCGAGGCGGCCGCCTGGGCCAGGGCCGGTGCATCGTCGAGCCCCCAGATGGCGACGAAGGGGTAGAAGAGCCAGCCCAGCCACTCGAAGAGCGGCGTGTACTTGGCGGCGAGCAGCCCCAAGAGGCCCACCGACATGATCGACGGCAGGATGCTGATCGCCATCACCAGCCCCTCCTTGAAATTGAGCGCCACGCTGCGATGCAGGCCCGGCGCCTTCTCGGCCACCGCCAGGCCGGTCTGCCAGGCGGTCGTCAGCCGCTTGCCGGGGACGGCCGCCGGCTCGCCGTCGCCCTTGCCATCATCCATGCGCGACAGCGGCGGCAAGCGCACGGTGATGGCGGTGACGATGAAGGTGATCGCGAGTGCCAGCCAGAAGTAGTAGTTCCAGACGCTCATCAGGTCGAGGGTCCGGGCCACGATGATCATGAAGGTGGCGGAGACAGTGGAGAAACCGGTGGCGATGATCGCCGCCTCCCGGGCCGAGTACTGCCCGGCCTGATAGACCCGATTGGTGATCAGCAGACCGATGGAGTAGCTGCCCACGAAAGAGGCCACCGCATCGATAGCGCTGCGCCCCGGAGTGCGCCAGATGGGCCGCATCACCGGCTGCACCAGCACCCCGATCAGCTCCAGCAGGCCGTAACTGATCAACAGCGCCAGGAAGATCGCGCCGATGGGCACGATCAACCCCACCGGGATCACCAGCTTGTCGAACAGGAAGGGCAGCATGTCCGGCTCGCGCAGGAAAGCCGGCCCCCAGCCGGTCAGCGCCATCAGCGCCGCGGCCACCCCGGCGATCTTCAGCACGGTAAAGATGCGCTCGGTGAGACTGCGCCGCCAGTAGCCCTTGATCAGCGGATAGGCGGCCCCGGCCACGATCAGCGCCAGGGCATAGAAGCCGCTGGCCTCACCCAGCAGCCCCCTCGCGCCGGTGACCATATGGTCGAGCAGGATGGTGTTGCGCCCGCCGAGCTCGACGGGCACGAAGAAGATCAGGATGCCCAGCAGACTGGGCACGAAGAGTTTCAGGATGGTGGCGACGGAGCCTCGCCGCTCAGAGGATGCCTTGAAGGAAGAAGTGTCCACGGGTAATGCCTCGCTTGTGATTGTTGGCCCGCGTCATGGGCAGGGAACGGGTGGAGCGGCGTCCTTGCCATGTATATACAATACAATAGACAAATGCGCCCACCACGCCTACCGAAACGCCTTAGACTTTAGTCTAAACCCATCCCATATCGACGTCGCGCGCCCAAGACGAATTCTTCTACACCACTGATTAACATCTATTTAATAGCGGCTGTGACGCCACAACTTCCGTCACGGGAGATACCGCCCCACGGGGTGACTTGACGGCTTTTTCCGGCTACGCTAATTGTATATACATGACTCAGCCCAGCGAGGAGGCCGCCATGCCAGGCAACCAGCCAACCCGAATGATCTGGCGCGATATCACCCTGTTCGATGGGATCGCCACCCTACCCGCCCCCATGGGGGTGATCGTGGCCGGCGAGCGCATCGAGCGGGTGGCGCCAATGAGCGAGCTCGACCCCGAGACCCTCGCCGGCTGCACGGTGATGGCCAGCGGCGGGGTCATGACCCCCGGCCTGGTGGACTGCCATACCCACCTGGTCTTCGGCGGCTCCCGGGCCGACGAATTCGAGCAGCGCCTCGAGGGTGTCAGCTACGAAGAGATCGCCCGCCGTGGCGGCGGCATCCTCAGCACCGTCGCCGCCACCCGTGAGGCCAGCGAGGAGACGCTCTTCGCCGCCGCCCGGCCGCGCCTTCAGGCGCTGATCGACGAGGGCGTGACCACGGTGGAGATCAAGTCCGGCTACGGCCTGAGCGTGGCCGACGAGCTGAAGATGCTGCGGGTCGCCCGGCGCCTGGGCGAAGCCTTGCCGGTGCGGGTGGTCACCACCCTGCTCGGCGCCCACGCCCTGCCCCCGGAGTTCAAGGACGACAGCGACGGCTATATTCGCCTGGTCTGCGAGGAGATGATCCCGGCGGCCGCCGCCGAGGGCCTGGCCGACGCCGTGGACGTCTTCTGCGAAACCATCGCCTTCTCGGTGGCCCAGTGCGAGCGCGTCTTCGAGGCTGCCGAGGCCCACGGCCTGCCCATCAAGGCCCACGCCGAGCAGCTCTCCAACCTGGGCGGCAGCGCCATGGCGGCGCGGCATGGGGCGCTGTCCGCCGATCATATCGAGTACCTGGACGAGGCCGGCGTGGCCGCCCTGCGCGAGGCCGGCAGCGTCGCCGTGCTGCTGCCCGGGGCCTTCCACACCCTGCGCGAGACCAAGCTGCCGCCCATCGCCGCCCTGCGCGAGGCCGGGGTCCCCATGGCCGTGGCCACCGACGCCAATCCGGGCAGCTCGCCGATCTTCGACCCCACCCTGATGCTCAACTTCGCCTGCACCCTGTTCCGCCTGACGCCCCAGGAGGCCCTGGCCGGCATGACCGCCCATGGCGCCCGGGCCCTAGGGCTTGACGATCGGCGATTCAGTGACCTGGCGCTGGGGCGGATCGAGGCCGGTGCGCCGGCGGATCTCTGCCTGTGGAACGTCGACACCCCAGCGGCGCTGGCCTATGCGGTCCAGCCCGGCCGCCTGCGCCAGCGGGTGTTTAACGGGGAGGTGACCCATGACTAAGCCCATCGATATGTCCCCCTGGGCCGGCCGCGAGGATCCCGAGGCGGATAGCCTGCGCTGGCACCAGGTGGTCGAGCCGCTCCCCCAGGCCCCCGCCACCCCCGGCGTGGCCCTGGTGGGCTTCGCCTGCGACGCCGGCGTGGCTCGCAACCAGGGCCGTGTCGGCGCCGCCAAGGGCCCCCGGGCCCTGCGCAAGGCCCTGGCGCCCCTGGCCTGGCACCGCCTCGGCCCCGCCTATGATGCCGGCGATATCGCCTGCCACGGCGACAGCGACATGGAAGCCGCCCAGGGGCGATTGGCCGAGCGGGTCGACGCCCTGCTCGCCAAGAGTCTGCTGCCCATCGTGCTGGGCGGTGGCCACGAGGTGGCCTTCGGCAGCTGGTCGGGCCTGGCCCGTCACCTGGAGGCCGGCGACGGCCCGGCGCCCAGGGTCGGCATCATCAACTTCGATGCCCACTTCGACCTGCGCGACCCGGCCCATGTCCGCTCCTCCGGCACCCCCTTCGCCCAGATCGCCGAGGGCTGCGAGTCCCGCGGCTGGCCCTTCCACTACGCCTGTTTGGGTGTGAGTCGGGCCGCCAACACCCGGGCGCTCTTTAACCGTGCCCAGGAGCTTGGGGTGCTGGTCCGCGAGGACCACGAGATCACCCCGGCCCGCCTGGCGGCCGTCGGTAGCGAGCTGGACGCCTTTATCGGCCGCTGCGACCTGATCTACCTGACCCTCGACCTGGACGTGCTGCCCGCCGCCGAGGCCCCCGGCGTCAGCGCCCCCGCCGCCCACGGCGTGCCGCTGGCCCTGCTCGAACCGCTCCTCAGCCGGGTCCGCGACAGCGGCAAGCTGGCCCTGGTCGACCTGGCCGAGCTCAACCCCGACTTCGACATCGACGGCCACACCGCCAAGGCGGCGGCGCGGCTGATCCACCACCTGACCCTGAACAGCTGACATGATCCACAACACGAGGCCCTTGACCATGACCCTCTCCGACAAGCGTCACGACCCGTCCCGTAAGATCGCCGCCCCCACCGGCACCGAGCTCAGCTGCAAGAGCTGGCTCACCGAGGCGCCGCTGCGCATGCTGATGAACAACCTCCACCCGGACGTGGCCGAGCGCCCCGAGGACCTGGTGG
>NZ_JABFUC010000040.1 GCF_022341425.1 Billgrantia campisalis
AGCCAAAATGGTCAGTTAGGCTCCGTGGCCAAGATGATCGTCCGTTTGGTGGTCGGGAACAAGAATTCAGAATAGAGGCGGTGGGAATGGCTCTGAATCGGGTTTTTCTACAGCCTCGTTACCCTCTTCATCCTCGAGTACCTGCTGCGCCTCTATGCGGTGGGGGAGGACCCACGCTACCGCGGCATCGGGGGCCGCATTCGCTATGTCTTCTCCATCTGGGCACTGATCGACCTGATCGCCATCCTGCCGTTCTTCCTGGGCTTCCTCACCCATAGCAACGCCTTCCTGCTGCGGCTGCTGCGCATTCTTCGCATATTGCGTCTTTCTCGCCTGGGCCGCTTCAGCCGAGCCTGGTCGGCACTGGCCGAAGCGCTGAAGATGCGTATTCATGAGTTGCTGCTCAGCGTGGGGGTGGCCGGCCTGCTACTTCTGTTTTCCTCTGCCTGCCTCTACGTGGTGGAAGCCGCTGACCAGCCGGAGGCCTTTGGCAGCGTCCCCCGGGCGCTCTGGTGGAGCATCGCCACCCAGACCACGGTGGGCTATGGGGATGTGACCCCGATCACCGCCCTGGGCAAGATTTTTGCCGGCCTTACCGCCGTCGCAGGCATCGGCATCATCGCCATGCCCACCGGCATCCTGGCCGCCGCCTTCAGCGACGCCTTCCAGAACAACAAGCACAAGACATCAGGAGAGCGAGAGAGCGAGAATGGAACGACCCAACTTCGTGAAACGCGCCGAGGTGGCACGGCTGATACCGGTGGTGGCGGATACCAGTCGTGAGCAACGCGCGGCATCGGTACTGCTCGCCGCTCTGCGAGGTGTACACGAGTTCCGGCAATTGATGCTGGGCTCCCTGGGGCAGCGTGTCGGTAGTCGCGCGACCCTGGAGGCCTGGACCGAGGTGGTGTTGGAGGACGACGCCAGTACCGCGAAGAGTGATCGTCCCGATGGACTGATCTTGCTGGAAACAGGACGCAAGCACTGGTCCGCGCTCGTCGAGGCCAAGATCGGCAACGCCGAAATCGGCGAGGAGCAGCTCAAGCACTACCTCCAGCAAGCCAAGAAGCACAAGGTGGATGCGGTGCTGACCATCACCAACCAGTTTGTGGCGATGCCCTCCCACCACCCTGTGAAGGTACCCAAAACGTTGCTCAAGGGGGTCGAACTCTTCCACTGGTCCTGGATGTATGCGGTGACCCAGGCGACGCTGCTGCTGGAGTCCGGCGAGATTTCCTCGCCCGATCAGCGGTTCCTGCTGGAGGAAGTGCTGCGTTATCTCGGCCATGAATCCAGCGGCATCTCCCGCTTTGACAGCATGAACCGCGAGTGGTGTCAATGGCCATCAGAAATGACCCACCAGCGGTCAACAAAATTGACCCACCCATGATCGTCAGCTGAGCGTCTTCTGCTTCAGCCGGTAGCTCTCCCCGCCGAGCAGGTAGAGGTGTGAGTGGTGGATGATCCGGTCAACGATCGGCACCGCCACGTTGTCGTCGTGGAAGAACTCCC
>NZ_JABFUC010000041.1 GCF_022341425.1 Billgrantia campisalis
ACGAACCGCTGGCCACCTGGCTCCCCGGCCAGGTGTATAGCGGCCGCTAACGGCATGGCGCGGAGTGCCCCGCGCCATGCCACCGGCCCGGGACACGGCGCCCACTGTCGCAAAACAGTGGGCGCCGCGCCGACCTGAACCTCAACTTTGGTCGAATGCCAAACCCCCTTTCAACGCTGAAATCTCCCTCGTCCCCTTCATCGACACCCCCTCGTTCCTTCATAAGCACCTGATTGAACAACACAAGGCCCTCACCCTATGCTCCCCGTCCCTAGACGTGAAACCGCTCGACCGCGACCCGGTGCCGTTTATCGATTGCAGCAGCGCACGCATGCTAGCTTGTGATTTGCCGCCGAGCTGTGCAGCCGGTCAAACCCGGCCGCCGACACTGAGCTACCGCGACGAGACCTCCTGCGCGGTACCCGCCTCGGCAAGCGTCACCCGATCGACGACACAAGAATCACGAAGGGAGCACCGCATGAAGATGATGACCAAGTTCGCCCTCACCGGCCTGGCCGCCGGCGTTGCCCTGGCCGCCCTGTCATCCACCGCCCAGGCCCAGGAGCGCGTTCGCTGGCAGGTGCCCATCGCCTTCCCGTCACATCTGGTCGGCCTCAGCACCCCCGTGCGCTATCTCAGCGAAACGCTGGACGCGGTGTCCGGCGGCAATATCAACCTGCGTTACTACGAGCCGGGCGAGCTGATCCCGCCGTTCGAGATTCTCGATGCCGTCTCCGAAGGCCGCTATCCGGCCGGCTTCACCTGGGTCGGCTATGACCAGGGCAGCATTCCCGCCCTGCCGCTGTTCGCCGGCGCGCCCTTCGGCATGGAGCCGCCCGCCTACCTGGCCTGGCACTATTTCGGCGGCGGTGCCGAGCTGCTCGAGGAGATCTACGAGCCGTACAACGTCAAGCCGCTGCTGTGCAGCATGATCGGCCCCGAGGCCGCCGGCTGGTTTGCCGAGCCGCTGGAGGATCTGGAGCAGATCGACGGGCTGCGCATCCGTTTCGCCGGCATCGGCGGGCGCGTCATGGAGCGCCTGGGCGCCTCGGTGACCATGATCCCCGGCGGCGAGCTCTACCAGGCCATGGAGCGTGGCACCATCGACGCCATGGAGTTCTCCGCCCCAGCCGTGGATCGCATCCTGGGCATGCAGGAGATCGTCAACAACTATGTACTGCCGGGCTGGCACCAGACCTTCACCACCGCCCACCTGCTGATCAACCAGGAGAGCTGGGATGCGCTGGAGCCACAAACCCGCGCTACCATCGACATGGGCTGCCGTGCCGCCACGCTCTTTGGTTACTCCGAAAGCGAGATGGAAAACCCCAAGGCCCTGCGTGACTTCGAAGAAGAAGGCGTCAACGCCCAGGTGCTGTCCGACGAAATTCTCGGAGAGCTGCGCCGCGTGACCAACGAGGTCCAGGCCGAGATCGCCGCCGAGGACGAGATGTTCGGTCGCGTCCTGGAGAGTC
>NZ_JABFUC010000042.1 GCF_022341425.1 Billgrantia campisalis
AACTGGTTAGCATTTATTCGCCGTGCGGAGCATGGCGAATAAATGCCTGTTGGACTAAGCCGCCCCTCAGGCTGCGAAGCAGCTTCTATAGGGTATTGTATTGGCTGCGGTGCGACCTGACGCCTCTCGTCGCGTGCATACGCTGCTGGGGTGACGCATTCGGGCAGTGATAGTGGCCATCCTTCCCGTCTCTTTTGAGCGCAATTTTCCCCAACGTAGCGCGTCTACCGGTCAGAATCCATCACCGGGACGATCGCCGCCACGACCCGCGAGCGGGCCGGATCGACGAGTCCGTTGTCTGGCAAAGTCCGTTGTGTATCTGGCGTTATCTCATGCTCGATAGCGTTGCGCCCTGTGGTTGGTGGGTCTGAGGGTCCCGATCACCCGCAGTGTCGGTTGCCGGCAGTGCGGGCAGGTGTAGGTCGGCTCCGCGTCACGGGTGGCCGTCTCGGCATCCGCTGGCGTCTCGACGACCGCCAGCGCCCGGCGGATTTCTGTCAGGCGGCGTCGCCGGCAACGATTGGCCAAAAAGCCGTAGTGACGGACCCGCATCAGCCCCTTGGGCAGGACATGCAGCAGGAAGCGGCGCACGAACTCCTCGCCATCGAGGACGAGCTGTTTACGCCGGTCACGGTCGCGATAGTCCTTGTAGCGCAGGGTCACCTGGTGATCGTCCACGGCGAGGATGCGGGCGTTGCTGATGGCAATCTGGCGCGTGTAGCGCGCCAGGTAGCGCACCACCGTGTCGGTGTGTTCGAGACAGTCCTTGCTGTAGACGACCCACTCGGTGGCCATCAGGGCGTTGAGCTGGTCGTCGACGTCGCCGGGTCGGGTGACTCGGTGGAGTTCGCCAGCAGTGGCGGCCTGACGCAGGGCGCTGACCAGGTGCCCACGAAAGTGGCGCGACAGGGCCCGCACCGGGAACAGGTAGTGGCTGCGCGCCCCACGCCAGCGGCCATCGTCGCCCAGTGCACCGCCGGGAACCAGGCAGTGCAGGTGCACATGCTGACTCAGGTTCTGGCCCCAGGTATGGAGCACCGCACTCATGCCCATTTCGCCGCCGAGCCGCTTGGGATCGCGACCAAAGGTGCGCAGCGTCCGCCAGGCGCTCTGGAACAGCCGCCGGTAGATCACCTCGGGGTGAAGCTGGACCCAGCCGTTCAGGCGGTGCGGCAGAGTGAACACGACATGGTAATAGCGCACGGGCAGGATATTCGCCTGCTGACGCTCGGCCCACTGCGCCATGGCACGCCCCTGGCATTGCGGGCAGTGGCGGTCGCGACAACCGAAGTAGTGCGCCTGGGTGTGGTCGCAGTCCGTACACTGCAAGACCTGCCCGCCCATCGCCTCGG
>NZ_JABFUC010000043.1 GCF_022341425.1 Billgrantia campisalis
GCCCACCACTTCGGACAGCCAGAGGGTGTTGACCCCGGTGCCGCCGGTGAAGGAGAAACCGTCCGTAGACACTTCCCCGACCACCATGGTCAGGGTACCGGTGTGGCCACTGGCATCGATAGTGCTGAGCTCTGGTGTGCCATGGACACCGTAAGACTCACCTTCATTCGGCTCACCTGCCGGAATGACGGGCGTCCCGATGACCACATCACCGTCACCTTCCAGATTGAGGGTGGTGAGATCAGCCCCCGACAGCGCCGCACTGCCACCGGTCGCGGTGTAGGTGCCGTTGTAGTCGGTGGTATCGATGTTGATGGTGGTGATGTTGCTACCGGCCACCAGCTCCTTGACGGTGACATCGGCATCGCCGGTCAGGGTCAGGGTGGCAGTGGGGTTGTCACCGCTGGTGCTAGCGAAGATCACCTCACCGGTGATATTGAGATCGACGTCGGCGTTAATGGTGATATCCACCAGCTCGCCTGCGTCGCCCGCTGCAGCGTTATCGGTGGAGATGTTGCCATCGATAACCACCGGACCGGTTGCCGCGCCATCCACGTCCTCGGTGTTGATGGTCAGCACGGTGTAACCTTCACGCACCAGGCCGTCGTTGACGAAGATGTCACCATTGATGCTGGCAGCATTCTCTTCGTCGGCCTGCAGGGTCAGGTCGACGGAGCGGACGTAGTCAGCCAGGCTGCCCACAGCGCTAAACTCGATGCCTTCCGGCATGGCTTCCGGCTCGACCACTACCACGCGGTCACGCGGATCCAGAACCACTTCTTCGATATCGCGGTAGATATTGAGGATGTTGGCGCTATCCAGGTTGTCCAGCAGGTCCTCGATGGACTGGCTGTTCTGGAAGGTGCCAGTGCCATCATCGATACCAAAGTTATCGAGCAGCTGGTCCTTGATGCGCAGATCCACATCCTGATAGGCGGCAACATCGATAGCTTCCCAGAATTCCGGCGCAGAGCCAGTGGTAGTATCCGGGTTGGTATCAAACAGGAAGTTCACCAGCGGCTTGGTGGCAGCGGCGTCATCGCCGGTCACCTGCAGGCCATTAGCCAGGCTGAAGGTCTCGACGTTCAGCACTTCACCGTCGGACATGGCGAAGGTGACGTTGGAACCGTCGATGGTGAACTCGTCATCGGCACCGATGGTCAGGTCGCCATCGAGATCCACGGTCAGGCTGCCGGTATCCGGCGCGGCACCCTGAGTGTCGATGGTGGCGCCGGACTCGACCAGCTGCTTGAACTGCTCGGCGGAGATGGTGACGTTCGTGCCTTCCGGAATGACCAGCTGGTCGATACCAGTGAAGTCTGTGGCCGGATCGACGACGATGTCCTC
>NZ_JABFUC010000044.1 GCF_022341425.1 Billgrantia campisalis
GCTGCTCCGGGGCGATCAGGGTGCGCGCCAGGGTATCCGCCAGCACCAGCAGGGTGCCGCCGGCCAGCGCGCAGGCCGGCAGGATCAGGCGCTGGTCGTTGCCCAGCACCAGGCGCAGCATATGCGGTACCACCAATCCCACGAAGCCGATGCTGCCGGCGGTGGTCACCGCCATGGCGGTCAGCAGGCTAGCGGCGACATAGATCGTCCACTCCAGCGGCCGCACCGCCACCCCCAGCGCCGCCGCCTGCAGCGGCCCGCGGGCCAGCACGTTGAGGCTACGCCCCAGCGGGATCACCAGCAGGCAGACCGCCAGCAGCATGGCCAGTGGTGGCCAGGGGGTTCGCGCGTAGGAGAGATCACCCATCAGCCAGTAGAGCATGCCGGGCAGGCGGTCGGCGGGGCTCACCGCCAGCATCAGGGTGATCACCGCCCCCCAGCCGGCGGCCACCACCACCCCGGTGAGCAGCAGCCGTGACGGCGTCCAGCTGCCGGTGCCGTGGGCCAGGCCGAACACCAGCAGGGTCGAGGCCAGCGCCCCGCCGAAGGCCGAGCCGGAAATCGCCAGGCCACCGAGACCGGTCAGCATCGCCGCCAGGGCACCCACCGAGGCGCCGCCGGAGAGCCCCAGCACATAGGGGTCGGCCAGCGGATTGCGCAGCAATACCTGCATCAGCGCACCCGCCACCGCCAGCAGCCCGCCCACGGCGAAGGCCGACAGCGAGCGCGGCACCCGCAGGTCGAGGATCAGGGTGCGCGGCAGCGCCTCGCCGCCGCCGGTGAGCACCGCCCACAGCTCGCCCGGCGTCACGCCGACGCTGCCGACGCTGATCGACAGCGCCAGCGCCGCCAGCGATGCCGCCAGCAATAGGCCCAGGGGCAGGCTCAACTGGCGCATCACGCCTGACTACCGTCTGCCACGCGCGACCTCCAGTTTCTCGCAGAGAATGCGGCTGCCCTCCAGCAGGCGTGGCGTGGGCCGCTGGATCAGCGAGGGCGGCACGAAGAAGAGGTTGCCGCGCGCCACCGCGGTGAGGCTCGAATACTGCTCCCAATGGGTGAGCCAGTGACGGTTCTCCTCGCCCATGCCGCCGGCGATGATCGCCTCGGGGTCGGCGGCCAGCACCGACTCGTCATCGATGCGCGGCACCAGCCGCGCGAGGTCACCGAAGACATTGACGCCGCCGCAGATCGACACCACCTGGCCGATCAGATGCGCGTCGTTGACGCTCATCAGCGGTTCGTCCCAGACCTGGTAGAAGACCGGAACCGGCTCGGCCCCGGCGTAACGCGACGCCAGCGCCGCCAT
>NZ_JABFUC010000045.1 GCF_022341425.1 Billgrantia campisalis
GATGGCAACCATGGCGTGCTGATCGTAGTCGTAGGGCTTGAACCTGGGCATGCTGACGACTCTCCCTTGCCTTTTCCTCATCCTACCGGGCGTGGTCGGGGTTTTGCTACAGCCTCAACGCCCATGTTCAGCGGCGAAGTAGGGCCGGCAGGGCTTTTGCGTCAACAAAAGGCATGACGGACCTGCTTTGTCCGACTGCAACTGATTGTTATACGTTATTTCCAATCAAGCTTGCTGATCTCGGCATTCGAACCAACATAATGTTCTATACTCTTCTTCAGCTTTACATCCAAAACGATATCGCCAGTTCGCGATCTTCGCTCCAAAAATTTAGCAGTATTGTTGAGTAACCACTTGGTATACGCATTTACTTCTGAACGCAAACGCTTTCGAATAGATTGACCGAGATGGTTCTTCTCGGGGTCTATTACTTCATTTAGTGACGCTGAATATCCATGCATTTCCAATTTTGACATATCACTTTGAGTAACTCTGCCCTGATTGTGGGACAAAGTATGGCGTATTTGAAATATTGCTTGCAGTGACAGAACAAGCTTCCTGTTTGATGAAGCTTGGTTATTTGGGTTATATCGCTTTGCCTCGATCAGCATGGACGAAACTTTGTCAATTTGCTCTAGATCATGAAAAAGTTGGCTTTCAAATATGAGAGAAGGAAAAGATGTTTTTCCTTGGTTTGCCCACAGCACTTTGGCATCTACCGCTCCCTTTATCCGTTCAGGCGGAATTACTCGGCGCAAAGCACAGGCCAAACCGATAAATGAATTTTTATAGAAGACCTCGAACGCATTGATTGCTTCGAGCAACGTTGTTTGTTCCGCGTACCATCGATACTTACGATATGTAGCATCTTTTGGCCCGCGCCCATCGGGATCCAGCTCGTTCCGAGCTTTCTGAAGCTCCGTATGCCTTGAATCTATCCACTTAAGGTAGTTTCCCTGATTCTTTAAAGTAGCATGAAATTGTTGGGACGGAGTCGAATCGTCCTCCCGCGATAGATGCCTGATTGATTTTGTGGCGGTAGTAGCAATTTCTGCTCTATCATCGAAAGCAGTAATGTTCTTAGCGCCTTTCTTCCGAGTCACTGCTCAGTCTCCCTTGACGTATAACTGGTTAGCATTTATTCGCCGTGCGGAGCATGGCGAATAAATGCCTGTTGGACTAAGCCGCCCCTCAGGCTGCGAAGCAGCTTCTATAGGGTATTGTATTGGCTGCGGTGCGACCTG
>NZ_JABFUC010000046.1 GCF_022341425.1 Billgrantia campisalis
CAGGGAAAACGCATGAAAGAATCTAGACCGCGAGAATGTCCGCAAGGTACGTATCATCCAGCGCGGCTTTCTTCTGTTTCCGCCGGATTCCGCCCTTGAAACGCGTCTCCCCTTTCAGGTAATTCAGGGCGATATGACGGACCCTGGCGAGGTTTTCCGCCGCCTGACCGCGGTGGATTTTGCAAGCATCCTCGCGGAGAGCAACGTCCAGGGACCAGTGGAGCTTATTCTCGACAAACCAGTGCTGGCGGGCCGCTTCAGCGAGCTGTTTGGCGCTCAGCTCGGCTGAACTGATGTAGTAGCGGATCATCGGTACCTCAGGGGCTTCGTCACCTTCCTGTCGGAAGCTCATGACGACACCTACCGTTTTCAAGCCTGGCCATTCGTAGCTAAGCTCCTGAAACTCTTCAGTAAGATCACTCACGATGTGATAGCGCGTCTCTTGCCGTCCTCGATTCTTCTCATCCGTGACATAGGCATCCCCTTCGAAGTTGACCACCTTGGTCATGGGGAACGCCGCCTCGAAGGCGTCAGCCAAGGCTGGCTGATTCTCCTTCACCGACAGCAGGTAATCGGCACCCTTCTGCAGAATCTGCGTGGCGATCTTTTTCTGGCAGCCCATGGCATCGATCGTCACCAAACAGCCTTGCAGGTTGAGAAGCTTGATCAGCTCCGGAATCGCCGTGATCTCGTTGCTTTTCTCTGCTGTCTTGATCTGACCCAGCACCACACCATTCGCTGCGCTGAAGGCGCTGACCATGTGGATCGCGCCTTTGCCCTTCCCTCGGCAATACGATCCACGCAGCGTCTTGCCATCAATGGCCACCACAGCTCCATCGGTGACGTCATGGCAGGCTTTCATCCACTCGGCAAACGCGGTTTGGAGCTGCTCGGCATTGACCAAGGCCATCACCCTGGCCAAAGTGTCGTGGCTGGGCACGCCGGCCTCAAAATCGCCGTACTGACGGAGAAAATCGAGCTTCGCGTGGCCAAAATCCTCGATTTCGTCCCAACCCTCTGCACCACAGATCACTGCACAGACGGTCAGAAACAGGACGTCCGACAGCTGATGCTGCACTTTCCAGGCCTGACGGAAGTCGGGAACGATCGATAAATGGTGCATAAGAGACGGTGTCAGCATCGGGCCATCCATAAGCAAAAGCTGCTAGATGACCACATTAGCTCCTACTGGTAAAGCGCTACGAAGCCCGTCGTAGAGCGGTTTTTCATGCGTTTTCCCTGA
>NZ_JABFUC010000047.1 GCF_022341425.1 Billgrantia campisalis
GTCGTCGGGGATCAGCTCCTTGACCTTCTGATCGGTCTTGTAGATGTCCTCCGGGTCGCCGGAGAGCGCCGCCCAGCGGAAGGGGCCGATGCCCTGGCAGAACAGCGGGCGGATATAGGCCGGCACGAAGCCGGGGAAGTCGAAGGCGTGCTCGACGCCCTCTTCCAGGGCCATCTGGCGGATATTGTTGCCGTAGTCGAAGGTGGGCACGCCCATCTTCTGGAAGTCGAGCATGGCCTGGACGTGCACCGCCATGGACTGTTTGGCGGCCTTGACGGTCGCCTCGGGCTGGGTCTTGCCGCGGGCCACGTACTCCTCCCAGGTCCAGCCCTGGGGCAGGTAGCCGTGCAGCGGGTCGTGGGCGCTGGTCTGGTCGGTGACCATATCGGGGCGTACGCCACGCTTGACCAGCTCGGGCAGGATATCGGCGGCATTGGCGCACAGGCCGATGGAGATCGCCTTGCCTTCGGCGGTGTAGCGCTCGATCCGTGCCAGGGCGTCATCCAGGTCCTCGGCCTGCTCGTCCAGGTAGCGGGTGCGCAGGCGGAAGTCGATGCTGGTCTGCTGGCATTCGATGTTCAGCGAGCAGGCGCCGGCCAGGGTGGCCGCCAGGGGTTGGGCGCCGCCCATGCCGCCGAGGCCGGCGGTGAGGATCCAGCGGCCCTTGAGGTTGCCGTCGTAGTGCTGGCGCCCGGCCTCGACGAAGGTCTCATAGGTGCCCTGGACGATGCCCTGGGAGCCGATATAGATCCAGGAGCCGGCGGTCATCTGGCCGTACATCATCAGGCCTTTCTTATCCAGCTCGTTGAAGTGCTCCCAGTTGGCCCAGGCCGGCACCAGGTTGGAGTTGGCAATCAGCACCCGCGGGGCGTCCTTGTGGGTCTCGAAGACGCCCACCGGCTTGCCGGACTGCACCAGCAGGGTCTGGGTCTCCTCCAGGCGCTGCAGGGTCTCGACGATGGTATCGAAGCACTCCCAGTCACGGGCGGCGCGGCCGATGCCGCCATAGACCACCAGGTCCTCGGGGCGCTCGGCCACGTCCGGGTGGAGGTTGTTCATCAGCATGCGCAGCGGCGCCTCGGTGAGCCAGCTCTTGCAGCTGAGCTCGGTGCCGGTGGGGGCGGCGATCTT
>NZ_JABFUC010000004.1 GCF_022341425.1 Billgrantia campisalis
ACGCAAGACTCGCTACCGGCTGGTGGCTAACCTTGACCGGGTGGGACTTTCACCCACTGGGTTTCAACTCATCCTTTCCACCTCCTCGGTTTCCCGGATGACCAGGCTTTGCCTGGCGCACCCAAAGGCGTTGTCGTTCAAGCGGTCCTTCACCTCGTCCCAGAGGGCGGCGCCGCGCAGCGAGCGCTCCACCACCTCGTCGAGCACCGCCTTGTTGTTGACCCCCTGCAGGCGCAGGCCGTAGGCAACATTCTCGTAGATCGACTTGGGGAAGGGGTTGGGCTTCTGGAACACCATGCCCACCTTGCGACGCAGCTCGGCCACGTCGATGCCACGGTCGTAAATGTCCTCGCCGTCGAGCAGGATCTTGCCCTCGATGCGGCAGATGTCCACCAGGTCGTTCATGCGGTTGAAGCAGCGCAGCAGGGTCGACTTGCCGCAGCCGGAGGGGCCGATGAAGGCGGTCACCTGGTGGCGCGGGATATCCAGCGAGATGCTCTTGAGCGCCTGATCCTTGCCGTAGTGGAGGCTCAGGTCGCGCACCTGGAAGGCCACATCCTTGATGCCGGTGGTGGGGCTGGCATGGCTGGCAACGGGGCGGGGAGCGGTCGTCATCGAGGTCATGGTCTCTTTCCTCATATTCCGGTCACCGGCGGCCTGGGCCGCCGGGTCATGAGTCGGTCGGCGTGGCTCAGTCCGAGGCGGCGCGGTAGCGCTCGCGCAGCCGGTTGCGGATGCTGATGGCGGTCAGGTTGAGCACGATGATCAGGATCACCAGCACCAGGGCGGTGGCGTAGACCAGCGGGCGGGCGGCCTCGACGTTGGGGCTCTGGAAGCCCACGTCGTAGATATGGAAGCCCAGGTGCATGATCTGGCGATCCAGGTGGATGAAGGGGAAGGTTCCGTCCACCGGCAGGGTCGGCGCCAGCTTGACCACCCCGACCAGCATCAGCGGCGCCACCTCGCCCGCGGCCCGGGCGATGGCCAGTATCATGCCGGTCATCATCGCCGGGGTGGCCAGCGGCACCACCACCTTCCACAGAGTTTCGGACTTGGTGGCCCCCAGCGCCAGACTGCCGTGGCGCACCGAGGAGGGAATCCGCGCCAGCCCCTCCTCGGTGGAGACGATCACCACCGGCAGGGTCAGCAGCGCCAGGGTCAGCGAGGCCCAGATCAGCGCCGGGGAGCCGAAGGTCGGCGATGGCAGGCGGTCGGCGTAGAAGAGGTCATCGATGGAGCCGCCCAGGGTGTAGATGAAGAAACCCAGGCCGAAGACGCCATAGACGATGGAGGGCACCCCGGCGAGGTTGTAGACCGAGATCCGAATCAGGCGCAGCAGTGGGCCCTGCCTGGCGTACTCGCGCAGATAGATGGCGGCCAGCACGCCGAAGGGACTGACGATCATCGACATCAGCAGCACCATGGTGACGGTACCGAAGATCGCTGGGAAGATGCCGCCGGCGGTATTGGCCTCCCGGGGCTCGCCGCTGACGAAGGCCCAGAACTGCTGCACGTACTCCACCGCCTTGGCGGAAAGCGAGAGGCTGTTGGGCTGCACGGCCCGCACGATATCGCCGAGGCGAATCGCCACCTCCTGCCCGCTAACGACCGACGCCACCAGGGTGTCACGGTAGAGCTCGTCCCGCAGGATATCGATCTCGCCGCGCAGGGTCTGGAACGCCTCCTGCAGCTCGGCCTGCCGCTCCTGAATCTGTCCCAGCTCCGCCTGAAGCGCCTCGGGCGCGATGTTGGGATCGCGCTGCAGGGCCCGCTCGCGCAGGCGCATCGCCTCCATGTCCGCACTGATCACGCCCACGTCGTTGCGCTCGATCCGGCGAAGCTCCCGGAACAGGGTATTGGCGCGATCGACCCGCGACTGCAGCGCCTCCCAGAGGCCCTCACCCTCGGCAACCACCTCGCCATCCTCAACCACTCGCAGCGGGTAACCGTAGAAATCGCCCCACTCGCGACGCTCCAGGCGCATGGCATCCGGCGGTGCCTGCCACTCGGACATCTGTAGCTCGGCGTACCAGGCGAAGTCCTGACCGGTGACATCGCGGTTGCCCTGCTTGATCAGGTGCCGGACCACCAGGTCATCGTTATCGAGCTCGGGGGGCACGGCGATACCGGCATCCCGCGCTACCGGAACCGGGATGGTCTCGGAGCGTACGTGCTCGCCCATCACCATCTGGCCGATACCCCGCTCCGGATCGCCCACCTGGAACTCGACGATCTCGCTGGGATAGAAGTGGCTGAGGCCGCGCACGGCGATCAGGCCAATCAGCCCCAGCACCATGATGATCGAGACCGCTACCGCGCCGGCATTCAACCAGACCCAGGGGGCACCGCTTTTCCACCAACGTTTCATCGAAGTCTCCCGGAATCAGAGGTTGCCGTAGCGCTTGCGCAGGCGCTGGCGAATGATCTCGGCCAGGGTGTTGACCACGAAGGTCATGGCCAGCAGCACCAGAGCCGCGAGGAACAGCACCCGGAAGTGGCTGGACCCCACGGCGGCTTCGGTCATTTCCACGGCGATATTGGCCGACAAGGTGCGCATGCCTTCGAAAATATTGAAGTTCATGATCGGGCTGTTGCCGGTCGCCATGAGCACGATCATGGTCTCCCCCACCGCCCGGCCGAAGCCCATCATCACCGCCGAGAACATGCCCACGCTGGCGGTGGGCAGCACCACGCCGACCACGGTCTGCCAGCGGGTGGCGCCCAGCGCCAGGGAGCCCTGGGTCAGGTGCTTGGGCACGTTGAACACCGCGTCTTCGGCGATGGAGAAGATCGTCGGGATCACCGCGAAGCCCATGGCGATCCCCACCACCAGGGCGTTGCGCTGGTCGTAGCTGAAGCCACTATCGGTGAGCCACTGGCGCAGGCTGCCGTCGAAGAACAGGATCTCCACATAGGGACTCGCGGTGACGCAGGCCCAACCGACCAGAATGATGGTCGGCATCAGCAGCACCGCCTCCCAGCCATCGGGCACCAGCGCCCGCAGCCGCTCGGGCAGGCGACTCCAGAGGTAGGCGAAGGCCAGCATGGCGATGGGCATCAGGATCAGGATGCTGAACACCGCGGGCAGCCGGTTCTCGATGAAGGGGGCGAGCCACAGTCCGGCCAGGAAGCCGAGGATCACCGTGGGCAGCGCCTCCATGACTTCGATGGTGGGCTTGACCTTGCCCCTCAGCTTCGGCGACATGAAGTAGGCGGTATAGATGGCCCCCATTAGCGCCAGCGGCGTGGCGAAGAGCATGGCGTAGAAGGCCGCCTTGAGAGTGCCCAGGGTCAGCGGCACCAGGCTCATCTTGGGTTCGAACTCGTCGCCGCCCGCCGAGGATTGCCAAACGAAACGTGGCTGGCTGCTGCCCTCGTACCAGACCTTCTGCCACAGCGAGGAGAAGGAGATCCCCGGGTGGCGATTGGTGACGCTGGCCACCTGAAGCCGGTGGTTCTCGTCGGCTAGCAGCACCATGGTGTTGACCGGCGAAATGGCGATACGCGCCAGCGGGCCGTCGGTCTTAGGTGCATCGAAGACGTCGGCCGATGCCGTGGCGTGATGAATCCCCAGCTTGCCCCGCGCATCGCCTACCAGGAAGCCTCGCCGCGCATATTCCGCCTCGATATGGGTGATCGCCGCTTCATAGCGGGCGAAGTCGCGAATATGGGTCAAGTCGTGCTGATTCTGCTCATCCCGGACCGGAAAGTACTGGCGAATCTGTCCGTCCGAGGTGCCCGCGATGATCGATACTGTGCCGTTGAGATGGACCATCTCCGACACATGACCGCTGTCGGTCACCTGCACCGCGCCACGATAGCGGGGATTATCGAGGTTGCCGATATCGTAGTGGTGGATATAGCCGGCATCGTCGGAGACATAGAGGTGGCGAAAGCGGTTATCGATCAGGATCTGCCGGGCACGACCGTCGAAGCCGGGCAGTTCTGCCCTGGTCTGCTCGACGGTCACCTCCCCGGTCATGATGTTCTCGCGACGATCGAAGGAGGTCACCGTCAGGGTGCCGTCCTCGAGTTCGGCTGCCGCATAGATGCCGCGATCGCTGACCTGCAGGCCCAGCACCTGTATCGCCCGCCCCGCCTCGTCCAGGGTCAGCGGTGTCTCGCCGAGAGGAAAGGTCAGTTCCGGCTCGATATGGCGCAGGTTGTCCGGATAGGTGATCGCATACTCCACCTGGCCAAGCGAGATCTCGCCGTTGTCGTAGCCATAGGCAAAGGCCCGCGAGGTGGCGAAGCCGGTGGCGAAGGTCGTTTGAGTGGCGTCTTCGGGGCGCGGCATCTCGAACGACGAGCGCACACTCCCCCCCTCCAGCTCGAAGAAGGTGATGCGTCCCGTGTCGGTGAAGCTCGCACCCAGGGTGTCGTAGCGATCGATGGTCAGGTGCTCGAGCGTCTCGCTGCTTGCCACTCCGGGAACGGCATAGGTCTGCTCGGTCGACACCTGGGCCGACGTGAAGAGCGGCATGACCTCGGAAAACAGGTAGACGAAGATCATGCCAAGAGCGAGCACGACCCCGATGCCGGCAGCGCCTATCCCGTAGCGTGAGGCCTTGTCCCTGAACGCACGCTTGCGCCGCAGGCGCTCGCGCTGTTCGGGGTTGGGCAGCAGCGATCTGCCTTGGCCCGACGAGGGGAGCTGGGACATGTCATTCATGATGGATGGGCAATCCCGACAGGTGGAAAGATAGGTAGAGGGTAAGCAGCGTCCATGACAGGCGTGTGACAAGCCCCCCACAATGCAAGAGGGGCGCCGAAGCGCCCCCTCGTTTATTTCAAGGGTGTCACGCGTGCAACCAACCGATCAGTCGATGCCCAACTCGCCACGCACGCGGCTGGCCACGGTCTCGGGCAGCGGGATGTAGCCGTCGCGAGCGGTCACTTCCTGGCCCTGCTGGGAGAGCACCATGCGCAGGAACTCGGCCTGCTGCGGCGCCAGCTCCTCGTTGGGGTGCTTGTTGACGTAGACGAACAGGAAGCGTGAAAGCGGGTAGTTCTCGGAATCCACCTCGTAGGCCTGCTCACCCTCGTCGCGGGCCACCGGCACCGCCCGCACCTGGGAGGTGATGTAGCCGATACCCGAGTAACCGATGCCGTTGATCGACTCGCTCACGCCCTGCACCACGGAGGCGGAGCCCGGCTGCTCGTTGATGGCGTCCTTGAAATCGCCGCCACACAGGGCGTTCTCGGCGAAGAAGCCATAGGTGCCAGAGACGGCGTTACGGCTGTAGAGGGTGAAGTCGCGGTTTGCCCAGCTGCCCTCCAGGCCCAGCTGGCCCCAGCGGGTGATATCTTCCGGGTAACCGCAGCGGCGGGTGTCGGAGAAGATGGCATCGACCTGGGGCAGGGTGATGCTCTCCAGGGGGTTGTCCTGGTTGACGTAGACAGCCAGGGCGTCGATGGCCACCGGCACCAGGGTGGGCGGATAGCCGAAGCGATCCTCGAACGCCTGGATCTCGGAGGTGCGCATCTCGCGGCTCATGGGGCCGAACTGGGCGGTACCCTCTGTCAGGGCGGTGGGGGCTGTGCTGGAGCCGGCGCCCTGGATCTGGATGTTGATGTTCGGATAGAAGCCGGCGAACTCCTCGGCCCAGAGGGTCATGAGGTTGTTCAGGGTGTCGGAGCCGATGCTGGTCATGTTGCCGGAGATGCCGCTCACGGCCTCATAGACAGGCAGATTGGGATCGACGCGATCCGCCATGGCGGTGGTGGTGACGAACGAGGCACCGATAACGGCGGCAGCGATGAGCTTGAGTTTCATCTTGGTCTCCAGGTTTCGTGCGGCACTAGTCGCAGCGTTGGGATCTCGATCACGCTTCTCGATGACCGATGGCTGCGACTATAGGGAGACCGGATGACACTTCAGTGACATTTGCCGGCGGTTTGATGAAGCTTGTGTGACAGTCAGGCTCGCCTGAGGGGATCAGGCATGGGCCGGCGTGCCCGCCAGGCGCCTCAGGCCGGCGTTGCCCACCAGCGATGCCACCAGCATGGTCAGCACCATCGGCCACAGGCTCTCGATCTCGAAGGCCCCCACCATGACCCCGGCCAGGGCCGCGGCACCGAACTTGATGAAGCCCATCATGGCCGTGGCCGTGGCGCTCATGTGGCCGAACTGGTCGAGCAGCAGCGACATGGCGTTGGGCGTGATCAGGCCGATCATCCCCGAGTAGAACATCACCAGCACCACGACCACCGGCAGGGACGCCAGCCCCGCCGCGGCGGCCAGGGCCAGGCAGAGCGCCATCGCCAGCTGCACGCCGAGCCCCAGGAGAAGGTTCTGCTGCGGCGAGCGGGAGTTCAGCAGTTGGATATTGAGCTGGTTGGAGAGCGCGATCACCACCACGTTGACCCCCAGCACGAAGGGGTACACCGCCGGCGACAGCCCGAAGTGCTCCAGGTAGACATAGGGCGAGGCAGTGACGAAGGCGAACAGCCCGCCGAAGGAGGCCGCCACCGCGCAGATATAGCCAAGCCCCTCGCGATGACGCAGCACGCTGGCATAGTTGCGCAGTACCTGGCGAAAGGAGGCCACGGGCTGTCCCGGGGCGCGAGTCTCGGGGAGCCGGGTCCCCATCAGCCACAGCAGGAAGGCCGCATAGACCGCCAGGAACACGAAGATCAGCCACCAGTCGGCGAGATAGAGCAGCCCGCTGCCCACCAGAGGCGCCACCAGCGGCGCCAGCATCATGATCATCGCCATGGTCGACATGACGCTGGCCGCCTGGCGGCCGCTGAAGCAGTCGCGCACGATGGCCGCCGAGTTGACCACGCAGGCGCCGCCGCCCAGGGCCTGAACGAAGCGCCAGACCAGCAGCTCGGTCAGCGAATCGATGGTGGTGATCGCCAGGCTCGCCAACAGGAAGGCCAGCAGCCCGGCCAGCAGCACCGGCTTGCGGCCCAGGCGGTCGGAGAGCGGGCCGAACAGCAGCTGGCCGATGGCGAACCCGGCCAGAAAGGCACTGATCGAGAGTTCGGTGTGATGGATGCTGGCGCCCACATGGTCGGCCAGCACGCTCATGGCGGGCAGGTAGGCATCGATGGCGAAGGGGGCCAGGGCGGTATTGGCCGCCACCAGCAGCGCCACGCGACGAGGGTTGAGGCTCAAGGCGGCTCCCGGGTCGGCGAAAGGGGTAAATAGCTAGGGCGCTAATAATAGCCCAGATGGAGCACGACCGCCTCCCCGCCCGTTTTGCCGCTGTCAGCGGCTCGGGTGTCTTGATAAAGTGGACGACACGCCTACCAACCTCAACTGGAGCCTTGCCCCATGGCAGACGACCTGCTGTCACAACTCAAGCAGATGACCACCGTGGTGGCGGACACCGGCGACCTGGAAGCGATTCGCCGCTTTTCCCCCCAGGATGCCACCACCAATCCGTCACTGATCCTGCAGGCCGCCCAGCAGGCCGACCGGCGCGCCCGCCTGGCCGAGATCGCCCGCCACAGCACCGACATCGACGATGCCCTGGACGCCGTGGCCGTGGAGATCGGCAGCGAGATCGCCGGCCTGGTACCGGGCTATGTGTCCACCGAGGTCAGCGCCCGGCTCTCCTTCGACAGCGACGCCAGCCTGGCCCGGGCCCGCTCACTGATCGAGCGCTACGACCGCCATGGCGTCGGCCCTGAGCGCATCCTGATCAAGGTCGCCGCCACCTGGGAGGGCATTCGCGCCGCCCGCCAGCTGGAGCGCGAAGGCATTCGCACCAACCTGACCCTGCTGTTCAGCTTCACCCAGGCCCAGGCCTGCGCCGACGCCGGGGTGACCCTGGTCTCCCCCTTCGTGGGACGCATCCTCGACTGGCACAAGGCGCGGGAACCGGAGGCCGATTTTACCGGCGACCGCGACCCCGGGGTGCGCTCGGTCAAGCGCATCTACGAGCACTACAAGGGCCACGGCTACCGGACCATCGTGATGGGCGCGAGCTTTCGCAACAGCGGCGAGATCCTGGCCCTGGCCGGCTGCGACCGGCTGACCATCTCCCCGGCGCTGCTCGGCGAGCTGGCCGATACTCAGGGTAGCCTGACCCGGCGGCTGACCCCGGTGGGCGCCGAAACCTCGGCGCCGGAGCCCCATGACGAAGCGGAATTCCGCTGGGCCCTCAACGAGGACGCCATGGCCACCGAGAAGCTCGCCGAGGGCATCCGCAAGTTCACCGACGATCAGCGCAAGCTGGAAGCCCTGCTGGGGGAACTGCGCAAGGGGTAAACCACCAACGTTGCCGCCTTCGCCAAGGCGTCTACTGAGTCTTATGCGTAATCAGGAGGGGGCATCGGTGATCCCCTCCGAGCAGGGCCGGCAGGCGCCGTGGAGAGATGGTGGGACGGGGGTAAGCGTCAGTGACCCTGCGAGGCCGCCTCCTGGGCTTCGAGCATCGCTACCAGCGGCTGGAACTCCTCGCGGTTGTGCTCGTTCATGCGCATCAGGATACGGTGGGCCTCGAGAATCCGGCGACGGGTCTGTTCCATGTCCGCCGGCACCTCGGGCAGATCGCAGAGTTGGCAGGCTTCGGTGAAGGGCGCCTCGACCAGGGTGAAGAACTGGGCGAAGCCCATCACCTCGAGCATGCGCTGCACATCGGGATTGTCGGCCACGATGGTCGGCTTATGCTCGATCTTGCCTCTCACCGCCATGGCCACCTTGGCCAGGAAGCCCAGCGCCGTGGAGTCCACGTTGGTGGCTTCGCGCAGGTCGATGATCAGCGCCTTCAGCCCCGGCGTTTCCGAGAGCTGCTCGGCCTGGTTGTCCAGGGTGGCACAGAGGGTCAATCGCACATCGCCACACAGCTTGAGTACGAAGACACCGGAGTCGAACGCCGCCTTGACGCGGCCTTCATCTATGATCATCGCCAAATCCGCTCAACATCATGATCGTCAGGTCGTCTGGCAGATCCTCGCCGCTGTGATCCTCTCCGACATTGATGTCGCGGGGAAGCGCCAGGGCAAGGCTGTCACGTAGCTGTTCCAGCGTCGTGCAGGTCAGGACGCGTCGCTCGAGTTCCCTGAGCCGCAAGTCGAGCGTCTCGCCCGGCAGGCATTCCAATACTCCATCCGAACACAACCATAGCCTGAAGTTCGGTGGAAGGGTATGACACAAACGTGGATAGTCGACGTCCGGGAAGAGTCCCACCGGCATGCCCTCCCCCGGCAGCTCCTCGATGCAACCATCGCTGACCAGCAGCGGCTTGGGCAGCTGGGCGCCCAGCGAATAGTGGAGGCAGTGCTCCCGATGGTCAATGACTCCGATGAACAGGGTCGCATGTTTGCCGATCCCGGTATCCAGCAGCTCCCGGTTCAGCGCCCTCAGCCAGCGGGCCGGCAGCCGATCCGGATGCTCGCCGTCCCATTCACTCAGCCAGCGGTTGTACAGGTACTTGAGCAGCACCGTGACGAAGGCCGATGAGGCGCCATGGCCCGACACATCGGCAAAATAGAACAGGCTGAAGCGGTCGTCGAAGCGCTGGAAGTCGAGAAAGTCACCGGAGAGATAGAGCGAGGGCATCAGCCAGTAGTCGCAGGTCACCCCGCCCAGGGTCTGGGCGTGGGGAGGCAGCAGCTTGCGCTGAATCTGGCCGCCCGCCTGCTGATCCAGCCGCAGCAGGGCCAGGTGGGTCTCCAGACTCTCGTTGAGTTCGGCCAGGCGCTCGCGGTCCCGGTCGCGCTCCTCTTCCAGCCGGTGCAGCTCGATGGCCTTGCGGATCATGCGCCTCAGCAGCTGGCCATGGCGCATGGGCTCGACGACATAGTCCACCAGCCCCACGTCCACCGCCGTGAGCAGGTCGGCATCCAGCCGGGAATCGCTGACCACCACGGTGGGCAGGCGCTCGGTCAGACTCGCCCACTCCAGGCTGGGGATCGCCCGGGCATGGGCGACCACCAGCGAGGTCTCCGGCGGCAGGTCCTCGAGCCGCTCGGCGGCCAGCACCGCCAGGCCGTCACGGGCGATGGTGTCGGCCAGGGCATCCCGGTAGTCGCCAGGCTCATCGAGTACGCCGATCAACGGCTTGTGGACATCCATGGGCGAGCTGCCTCAATCTGCGAAGTCAGTGTCATCGAAATCCGCATCGTCGAAATCGAAGTCGAAGTCGTCGCTGGCGAAGGGGTCATCGCCCAGCTCCCCATCGCTGATCTCAAAGCGGCGTCGCTGCAGGTAGGCATCGCGGATGAAGACATAGCGGTCGCCGTGAATCAGCTCCTCCTGGTCAAGCAGGCCGGCTCGCATGTCCACCACCCGCAGCGCCGTCAGCCCGATGCGCCACACGTCATCCTCCACGTAATAGGTAGGATAGGTGACGGTGTCTAGGGGCAGGCCCGTGGTATCACGCACGGTGCTGGGCCCGAGGAACGGCAGCACCAGGTAGCGCGACTCCTCCCAGCCCCAGACCCCCAGGGTCTGACCGAAATCCTCGTCGCGGCCGGTGATCTCCATATGGGTGGCGAAGTCCCACAGCCCGCCGATGCCCACGGTGGTATTGATCAAAAACCGCGAGCTGGCGATGCCGGCGTTGCCCGGCTTGCCCTGCAGCAGGCTGTTGAGCGCGGTGCGGATCTCCCCCAGGTTGGAGAAGAAGTTGCCCACCCCGGTCTGCACCGGCTGCGGCGTCACGGTGCGATAGCCCCGGGAGACCGGCTTGAGCACCGCCCGGTCGAGGGCATCGTTGAACACGAACACCCGCCGGTTGAAGCCCTCCCAGGGGTCGTCCGGATGGCGCTCCTCGGCGGGTATGTTGCTGGCACAGCCCGCCAGCACGGCCACCATGGCCAGCGTCATCAGGGTTTGAATGATGGAACCTTTGCGCGTCTGTCCCATTGAAACCGCCTCCCTGCAAGGTATTGGCTGCCATGGCCTCATTGGCGACGCACCACGACGCTGCCGGCACTGTAGCCGGCACCGAAGGAACACACCACCCCCAGGGCACCGGGCGCGAGATCCTCGCGATGCAGGTGGAAGGCGATGATCGAGCCCGCCGAGCTGGTATTGGCATAGCGGTCGAGGATGATCGGCGCCTGCCCGGTCTCGGGCTCGTGGCCCAGCACGCGACGCGCGATCATGTCGTTCATGTGACGATTGGCCTGATGCAGCCACAGCCGCGACAGGTCGCCACCGCCAAGCTCGAGGCTCGCCAGGTGCTCGCCGATCAGCGCCGCCACCATCGGGCAGACTTCCTTGAACACCCGCCGCCCCTCCTGGACGAACAGCTTATCGGCCGCCAGCGGGTCGCTGTCGGTGACACGGTTGAGGAAACCGGCATTATTGCGAATGGCGTTGGAGAAGCGCGTGACCAGCCGGGTGCCGAGCACCGCGAAACGGGCCTCGGCGGTGGCCACCTCGTCGGCCTCGAGCACGATGGCGGTACAGGCATCGCCGAAGATGAAGTGGCTGTCGCGGTCGCGAAAATTGAGGTGGGCGGAGCAGATCTCCGGGCTCACCACCAGCGCGCGCTTGACGCTGCCGGCCCGAATGGCGTTGGCGGCGGTCTCGATGGCGAAGGTGGCCGAGCTGCAGGCCACGTTCATGTCGAAGGCGTAGCCGCCGGCGCCCAAGGCCGCCTGCAGCTCCACGGCGACCGCCGGATAGGGCCGCTCCAGGTTGGAGCAGGCGACGATCACCAGCTCGATATCGGCGGCGGCCACCCCGGCCGCGGCCAGGGCGTCACTGGCCGCGGCGCGACCCATCTCGCACTGGATGGACGGCTCCTCGTTGCTCCGCCGGGGCAGGCGCGGACACATGCGCTGGGGATCGAGGATGCCTTCGGCATCCATCACGTAGCGGCTGTGAATCCCCGAGGCCTTGACGATGAACTCGCTGCTCGAGTGGGCCAGGGGCTCGCGCTCACCCGCGGCAATGGCCGCGGCGTGGCGGGCATTCTCGTCATCGACCCAGGCGTTGAACGACGCCACCAGGGCGTCATTGTCGATGGCGTGCGCCGGCGTATAAAGCCCCGTGCCGGTGATCACGACGTCTGTCATGGTGCTCTCCCTTGGCGACCCGCTGGCCGCCTTCCTCACATCGGCTATCGGCCGATGTGCGATGTGCATTAGCGCTGTCAATGGTCGGCGACAGCTCCTTGGGCATCAGCCGGTGATCTCGGCCCAGCGCTTCTCGAGCCGCTTGGCGGAGACCGGCATCCGGGTGCCGAGCTGCTGGGCGAACAGCGAGACCCGCAGCTCCTCGATCCACCAGCCGAACTCCACCAGCGCCGGGTCCTCGTAGCCGCCGCGCCGCTGGCTGTCGCGTCGGGCGACCAGGCGCGCCTCGAAGTCCTGGACGGCCTGCATGTTCATCTGGTCGCGCATACGCTCCCGCGGCGCCTTCTCCAGGCGGATCAGCGCGGCTTCCATGTAGCGCGGGTACTCCTCGAGCCACTCGCCGGCCTCGGTCACGAACCCGGGGTGTACCAGGCGCTGCATCTGGGCCTTGAGGTCGCTGTAGACCAGCGCCAGGGCCAGGCTGAGATTGCCCTTCAGCGCCTTGGTGACCGCCAGATGGCCCTCCAGGGCCGCCTGCAGGGTGGCCACCAGCGCCTCGGCACGCGGCAGCAGATCGCCCTCGACCTCGCCGAGGCGCGCCTCCAGTTCCGCCTCGGAGCGCGGCAGCGCCGCCGGGTCCAGGCTCTGGAGGAAGACCGCCTGAACCACATCCTCGATGAGCTGCCGCTTGCTGCCCACCTTGGCGAACAGCAGCGCACAGGTATTGAGGCCCTTGAGTCGTTCGATGGCGCGCACCGCCTCGGGCCGCCGCGCCATGGCCAGCCGCGCCACGCCGCGCCGGTGGGCCTGCACCGCCTTGCCCGGATGGTCAAACAGTTCGATGCGAAACGCCTCACCCTCCGGCACCAGCGCCGGGTAGGCCTCGACGCGAATCCCCGCCTGGGTGGTCACCCGCGACTCGGGGAGCGGCGCCTCGGGCAGCGACGTCACCCTGGGCTCGCTGCTGACCTCGGCGGCCAGCGCCCGGGCGCCCTCCCCGGCCGCGGCCTCGAAGCGGCGCTCCAGCTCGCGCGCATCGCGCCCCTGTCCCAGCTCCTTGCCGCGATGGTCGACCACCTTGAGGTTCATCACCAGGTGGGGCTCGAGCTGCTCGGCGTGCCAGTCGTCGGGGTGCAGGCGCACCCCGGTCTTCACCCGCAGGAACTCTCCCAGCGCCTCGGTCAGGGGCACGTCGTCGGGCACCAGGGTCTCGAGGGCGGCGTCCACCCAGTCGGGAATCGGCACCACCTGACGCCGAATCGACTTGGGCAGCGACTTGAGCAGGGCGATGCACTTGTCGCGCAGCAGGCCCGGCACCAGCCACTCCAGTCGTGCCAGCGGCAGCTGCGGCAGCATGGCGGCGGGCACCGTCAGGGTCACACCGTCATCGACAGCACCCGGCTCGAAGCGATAGCTGAGCGGATAGCGCACCCCGCCGAGCACCAGGGCGTCGGGATACTGGGCCTGGGTCACCTCCTCCGCATCCCGGGCCAGCAGGGCGGCACGATCGAACTTGAGCACATCGGGATCGTCGCGCTCGGCCTGCTTGCGCCAGTGCTCGAAGCCCTTGCCGGTGCAGATTCCCTCGGGAATCCGCGCATCGTAGAAGGCGAACAGGGCCTCTTCATCGACCAGGATATCGCGCTTACGGGCGCGGTCCTCGAGATCCTCGACCTCTTCGATGAGCGCCCGGTTGTGGGCGAAGAAGGCGCCCCTGGTCCGAAACTCGCCCTCCACCAGGGCGCGGCGGATGAACAGCTCCCGCGACTCGGCGGGATCGATGGGGCCGTAGTGCACCTTGCGGCCGGCGACGATGGGCAGCCCGAACAGCGTGACCTGCTCATTGGCCACCACCTGGGCGCGCTTCATCTCCCAGTGGGGCTCGCTGTAGCTGCGCTTGACCAGGTGGCCGGCCAGCGGCTCGATCCACTGGGGGTCGATCCTGGCCACGGTGCGGGCGAACAGTCGTGAGGTCTCCACCAGCTCGACGGCCATGACCCACTTGGGCGGCTTCTTGGCCAGCCCGGAGCCGGGGTGGATCATGAACTTGCGGTTGCGCGCCCCCAGGTACTCGCGGTTCTCGGTGAGCAGGCCCAGGTGCGAGAGCAGCCCGGGCAGCAGTGCCCGGTGCAGGCGCGCAGCGCCCTGTCGCCGCACTTCGCGCAGACGCGCATCATCGGCCGACCGATCCGCATCGGGGAGCGGTGCGGGCGGCGGCACCTCGATCTGCATCTCGCGCAGCAGCTGGCGCAGCTGGCGGAAGGTGTCGTGCCATTCGCGCAGGCGCAGGTAGTTGAGGTAGTGCTCCTTGCACCAGCGGCGCAGGCGGTTGCCGGAGAGCTCGCTGCGGGCGGCCTCGAAGCCATCCCAGAGATTGAGCAGCGCCATGAAGTCGGAGTCGGGATCGCGCCAGCGACGATGGGCCTGGTCGGCGGCCTCGCGCTTGTCGGCCGGGCGGTCGCGGGGGTCCTGCACCGCCAGCGCCGAGACCACGATCAGTACCTCGCGCAGCCCACCCTGCTCGGCCCCGGCCAGCACCATGCGCGCCAGGCGCGGGTCGATGGGCAGCCGCGCCAGCTGGCGGCCGGTCGGGGTCAGGCGATTGCCGCCATCCACCGCACCCAGCTCGAACAGCAGCCGGAAGCCGTCCTTGATGAAGCGGGCATCGGGCGGGTCGACGAAGGGAAAGGCCTCGATATCGCCCAGCTTGAGCGACAGCATCGACAGGATCACCGACGCCAGGTTGGTGCGGCGGATCTCGGGGTCGGTGAATTCGGGGCGGGCGAGGAAGTCCTCCTCGTCATAGAGGCGGATGCAGACCCCCTCGGCGACCCGGCCGCAGCGGCCCATCCGCTGGTTGGCGCTGGCCTGGCTGATCGGCTCCACCGGCAGGCGCTGGATCTTGGCCTTGTAGCTGTAGCGGCTGATACGCACCAGCCCCGGGTCGATCACGTAGCGGATGCCGGGCACGGTGAGCGAGGTCTCGGCCACGTTGGTGGCCAGCACGATGCGCCGCCCGGCGTGGGGGGCGAAGACGCGATTCTGCTCGGCGTTGGAGAGCCGGGCATAGAGCGGCAGCACCTCGGTGCTCTTGAGGTCGGCGCGACGCAGGGTGTCGGCGGCTTCACGGATCTCACGCTCGCCGGGCAGGAAGATCAGGATATCGCGGGGGCCGTGGAACCAGCGCTTGTCACGCTCGATGGCCTCGATCTCCTCCACCGCCTGCAGGATGCCCTCCTGCAGGGTGCGGTCGGCCTCGTCCTCGGCGTCGCGCACCAGCGGGCGGTAGCGCACCTCGACCGGGTAGGTGCGCCCGGTGACCTCCACCACCGGGGCGGGCCTGGGCTCGCCGTTGGCGCCGGGCAGGGCGAAGTGCTCGGCGAAGCGCGCCACGTCGATGGTCGCCGAGGTAATGATCACCTTGAGGTCGGGGCGACGCGGCAGCAGGCGCTTGAGGTAGCCGAGCAGGAAATCGATATTGAGGCTGCGCTCGTGGGCCTCGTCGATGATGATCGCCTCGTAGCGCCTCAGATCCGGGTCGTGACGGGTCTCGGCCAGCAGGATGCCGTCGGTCATCAGCTTGACCAGGGTGTCCTCGTCGGTCTGGTCGGTGAAGCGCACCTGGTAGCCGACCTGTTCGCCCAGCGGGACCGCCATCTCCTCGGCCAGGCGCGCGGCCACCGAGCGCGCCGCCAGGCGACGCGGCTGGGTGTGACCGACCAGTCCGCGGCGCCCCAGGCCCAGCTCCAGGCAGAGCTTGGGCAGCTGGGTAGTCTTGCCGGAGCCGGTCTCGCCGGCCACCACCACCACCTGGTGATCACGCAGCGCGGCGAGGATGTCCTCGCGGCGCTCGGCCACCGGCAGTGCCTCGGGATAGGCCAGGGTGACCGGGCGGGTCACGCGCCGCTCGACCTGGGCCGCCGAGCGCTCCAGGGCGCGCCGAACCTCCGCCAGGCCGCGATCCACGGGCTTGCCCTGCTCGAGTCGCCGGGCCAGGCCGCCCAGCCGCCGGCTCAGCGGCTCACGATCACGCAGCATGACGCCGTCGAGCGCCTGACGCAGGCGCTCGAGCTCGGCGGACTCTTCACGAAGGGGAGCGGAATCGGGGCGAGTGGCGGTGGTCACGAGATCCTCGAGCAGTGGAAAAAAACCTGCCCGCCCCGGCCAGGCCGGAACGGGCAGGACATTGTAACGCCGACGACGCGGCGGCGGCCAATTCCGGCGATTGTCGCTGGCTATCGCCCTGCGAGGCCGCCGCTATGCCCTCAGACTTCTTCTGCCTTCTGGGTCTTTTGCACTTCCTCGTCGCGCAGCTGGCGACGCAGCACCTTGCCAACGTTGGTCTTCGGCAGCTCATCGCGGAACTCGACGACCTTGGGCACCTTGTAAGCGGTCAGCTCTTTCTTGCACCAGTCGCGCAGGGTCTCGGCATCGAGGCTGTCGTCCTTGGCGACCACGAACAGCTTGATCACTTCGCCGCTGTTCTCGTCGGGTATCCCCACCGCCGCGGACTCCAGCACCCCGGGATGGGCGGCTACGACATCCTCGATCTCGTTGGGATAGACGTTGAAGCCGGAGACCAGAATCATGTCCTTCTTGCGATCGACAATGCGGATATAGCCGTCATCCTGGAGCACGGCGATGTCACCGGTATGGAACCAGCCGTCGTCGCTCATGACCTTGGCGGTTTCCTCATCGCGGTTCCAGTAGCCCTTCATGACCTGGGGCCCCTTGACGCACAGCTCGCCCGGTTCGCCGAACGGCAGCGCCTTGTCATCGACATCCACCACCTTGACCGAGGTGGCGGCCACCGGCTTGCCGATGGTGCCGAGCTGAATGGCGTCGATGGGATTGAAGCTGACGATCGGCGAGGTCTCGGTCAGGCCATAGCCTTCGGCGATGGGGCAGCCGGTGATCTCCTCCCAGCGCTGGGCCGCCGCCTTGGTCAAGGCCATGCCGCCGGAGATGGTCAGATGCAGCTTCGAGAAGTCGAGGCTGCGGAAATCCTCGCGGTTGCACAGGGCATTGAACAGGGTATTCAAGCCGATAAAGCCGGTGAACCGCAGCCCCTTGAGCTCCTTGACGAAGTTGTCGAGGTCGCGGGGGTTGGTGATCAGCACCGAGTGGTTGCCGGTCTCCATCAAAAACAGGCAGTTCACCGTGAAGGTGTAGATGTGATAGACCGGCAGCGGCGCGATCACCACCTCCTTGCCCTCGTGGAGGCCCGGGCCGATGGCCTGGCGCGCCTGCAACATATTGGCCACCAGATTGCGATGGGTCAGCATGGTGCCCTTGGGCAGGCCGGTGGTCCCGCCGGTGTACTGCAGCGCGGCGATGTCGTCCAGCTCACGCTCGACCTCGCGATGCTTGCGTGCGGCGCCCGCCTTCAGCGCCTGGCGAAACGGCACCGCCATGGGCAGCGAATAGGCCGGCACCATCTTCTTGACGTACTTGACCACGGCGTTGATCAGCTGCCGCTTGGGGAAGCCGTGCAGATCCCCAAGCTCGGTGACCAGCACGTGCTCGATGTCGGTGCGATCGAGGACCTTCTCCAGCTTGTCGGCCATGTTGGCCAGAATCAGGATGGCCCGCGCTCCGGAGTCCTTGAACTGGTGGGCCATCTCGCGCTCGGTATAGAGCGGGTTGGTGTTCACCACCACCAGCCCCGCGCGCATGGCGCCAAATACCGCCACCGGAAACTGCAGCACGTTGGGCAGCTGGATGGCGATACGGTCGCCCGGCTTGAGCTCGGTCTCATGCTGCAGCCAGGCGGCGAAATCGGCGGACAGCCGATCCAGCTCCGCGAAGCTAAGGGTCTGGCCCATGCAGCTGAAGGCCGGGTTGTCGGCGAAGCGCTTGACGGCGGCATGGAAGACATCCATGACCGAGCGATAATCCTCCATGCCCTCTAGCTCGGGGCCGGTCAGGATCGGGGCGCTGGCGTGCTCACTCATAAGCAGTTTCTCCACGGCATCGTCGATGTCGTGGGCCATCCCCAGAGCATCGACAGTTGTTGTTCTGCAACGGCCCCTACGATATACCAAGCGCCGCCGCACTGTAAAACGGCCGATTGAAACATATGTTTGCAAACCGCCAGGTACGGCGCACGCCCGCCATGATCCCCCTCAACGTGGGCAATCCGCCGATGAAAGGCAAGCCGGCCCCTCCACGCTGGCACAACACTTGGCTTTGTCTGAAAAGTCGGCGAGCGAAGGCCAGACAAGGCAAAAATCGGCGAAAAGGCGGACCGGGCTCGCGTGCGAGTTTGCGGGGTGTAAATGAGTACTTTGATCGGACTCGCGCACGAGCCGATTTTTAACGCCGTCTGGTCGAGCGCAGCCAGTTTTCGGACAGAGCCTAGGCGGCGGCGTAGCGCGCCAGAATCTTGCCCTGCCGCCACACCAGCAGCTCCCCCGGCTGCATGCGCACCCACTCCTCATTGCTGGTCAAGGGTTCGGTGGCGACCACCGACACGATGTCGTCGGGGGTCGTGTGCTCGGCGAAGTTCACGGTCAGCTCGGCATCGGAGAGCTCGGCCTTGCCGAACGGCGCCCGGCGGGTGATATGCGCCAGCTTGGTCGAGCAGTAGGTGTAGAGGTAGTCCCCATCCGCCAGCAGCAGGTTGAAGACTCCCAGGCCGCGCAGCCGCTCGCAGAGCCGATGCAGTTGCCGCCACAGCGCCTCCCGTTCGTCCTGCGGCGGGGGCTCGGGAAAGTGGCGCCGCAGCTCCCCCATCAGCCAGCAGAAGGCATGCTCGCTGTCGGTATCACCCACCGGGCGGTAGAAGGAGAGCGGCAGCGACGCCCAGCCCTCCAGCTGGCCGTTGTGGGCATAGCACCAGGTCTGCCCCCACATCTCGCGGGTGAAGGGGTGGGTATTGGCGAGCCGCACCTCGCCCACATTGGCCTGGCGAATATGGCTGATGACGATATGCGACTTGATCGGGTAGTCGCAGATCAGCCTGGCGATCGGCGAACGCACCGACGGGTGGGGGTCGCGAAAATCACGGTAGCCGCCCGCCTCATAGAAGGCGATGCCCCAGCCATCGCGATGGGGGCCCGTGCCCCCGCCGCGATGCAAAAAGCCGGTAAAGCTGAAACAGATATCGGTGGGCACATTGGCGCTCATGCCCAGTAGCTCACACATGCGGCTCCTCCCGGTGAATGATCCGTGTCGTCCGGCGCCGGCGACGCCACTTGAGCCCCAACAGGGCCAGCCCGACCGCCAGCAGCGCCGCCGCCCAGAGCCGTGGATCTCGACCATACGCTTCCCATAGCCGCTGCCGTTGCGGGTATGTGCCGTACCACTGCCGCCAGGCCCGCTGCCAGAGCCCGTCGACCGCTGCAATGAGACGCTCCGCCGCCCCGAGGGTGTCGGCCGGCGGGGGCTCCCGCACCGGCGTCAGCTCCTCATGGAAGCGCTCCACCGCCAGGACCGGCGCCGCGCCGGCCTGGTCGATGCCGGTCGCGCCGTCCGGAAACAGTATCAGGCGTGGCAGGCGCAGCTCCCGGGTTCGGCCCTCCAGGGTGATTTGCGCCCGCAGCATCAGCGGCTGGCTGAGCTCGGCATCCAGGTCGGGCAGCGCTATGACCCAGCGCCGCTCCTCCAGGGCCTCGGCCACCAGGCGCTCGCCCTGCAGCTCGCCGTGCAGGCGGGCATTGTCGCCGTGCAGCAGCGGATGCTCGGCCCTGAGCAACACCCGATTGGCCGCCGGATCATGCTGCGCCGCGATGGCCGGCTGGACATTGACCGGCTGACTGCGCTGGCGACGCAGTCCCTGGCCCTCGGCGAACACCACCAGCTGCGCCGTCCCGGTCAGGGCCGGTGCCGGAAGCACCCCGGCGAAGCGGCCGTCAACGGGCTCAAGCACCATCGCCGACTGAACCCGACCCGCCTCGTCACGCAGCTCGGCCGTCACCTGCAGGTGAGGCGGCAGATCCTCACCGACCAGCCGCTCGCCCTCCCGAACCAGCCAGGCCTGCACCGGCACATCGAACCCCAGATAGAGGGTGCCCGGCAGTCCGGCGGTCTGCAGACTCAGCGGCGACACCACGGTAATGCGACTGTCCTGGCCCAGGTGGCCCTCGAGACGCCACTGACCGGGCATCGGTTCCGGTACCTGAATCAGCTCATAGCGGGGCTCGCTGCGCCAGCGCCAGCGCCAGCCTTCCGGGACGGCGGCGGCGGCGTGGCGGCTGCCGTCCGGGGCGATCAGCGTCGGTGACGCCCCCTCATGAAACAGCAGCGCGGTGAAGCTCTCCAGCCCCGGTTCGATGAGGAAGCTGCCTTCACTCAATGGCACCCGTTCCGGCGCAAAGATACGATCGACGATATTCACGAAGGCACCCAGCAGGGCATCGGGCGCATCGACCGGCGCCGAAAGGCCTGCGGTCTGGCGCGCCAGTCGCTCCACCAGGTCAAGGTCGGCTTCCTCGGAGAAGGCGATGGCGTGCACGACGACGCCCTGTTCGGCCAACCGCGGCGCCAGCGTGTCCAGCAGGGATTGGCGCGAGGCCGCGTCGATCTCCGGCTTGGCGCCACGCCAGGGCGGCAAGTCGATCATGCCGTCGGTCAACAGCACCAGGTGTCGCCAGCCGTCGGCCTCGGCGCGGGCGGCCTCGCGCACCGCCGCCTCGATATCGGTGAACGGCTGGTAGTCCACCAGCCGCGGTCTCAGGGCCAGCGCCCGCTCGCGCCACTCGGCGTCGACCCGCCCCAGCGGCAACGGATTGGCCACCGTCTCGCCGAAGGTCCAGACCCCGGCGGAGACGCCGGCCGGGAGCAGGGCCACCAGCAGTTCCAGGGCATCGGCCGCAAGCTGCTCCGGATCGTTGTGACGCATGCTGCCCGAGACATCGACGATCACCCGCACATCCGGTGACTCCTGTGGTGGAGCCGCCGGCAGCGGAGACGCCAGCAGGCTGACTGTCAACAGAGTCGTACCGGCCAGCGCTGCCAGCCGGCGACATCCGCGTATCCAGTTCCAGCCCATCGGGGGCTCCCTAGCCGATCACCGGCTCCCGGCGCTCGCGCGGCTCGCGGGATTGCCCGCCGTCACGGCCATCGCGCCCTACATCGTCCATGTCACGATACGTATCACCCGGACGAAAGGCCCACCACTGGGCAAGCCCCAGCGCCACGCCGAGCGCCGCACCCGACACGACCAGCAGGCCCGAGGTGGTCAGCACCGCGGTGTTGCGCTCGAGAAAGGCCACCGCCGCCACCACCAGGGCCGGTGCCAGGCCGGTGTAGAACTCCCCCTCTTCCACCAGCGGCAGGCGGAAGCGGGTGGGTACCCAGAGCATTCCCGCCACGGCCCAGGTGATCGGCAGCCGCAGCAGTCGCGGCAGGAAGGCCAGCCCCAGGTAGCCGGTCAGCAGCACAATCAGCGACAAACCCAGATAGGTCAGCCATAGTAGGGACATCGAATCGGAAGTCAGCATCGACACCTTCGGTAACACCTCCCGGTAGCAGCGCGCCGGCCGCCTGGCCGGGCCGCGACGAATGGAAACCCTTCTCTATATTATGGTACACGCGACCCGATGAAAGCACAGCCGCCGAGTGAGATTGCCCCAACAACCCCGCCCAGCGAGTCGCCTGTCGAGCGCTTCCGGCGCGCCGACGACCCAGCCTGGCACTGGCTGGAGCAGCGCGACGACACCGAGGTAAGCGCCTTCCTCGAGGCCGCCAACGACGAGTCCCGCGCCTGGCTCCACCCACTGGCCGACCTGGTGGAGCGGCTCTATCACGGCCATCTGGCCCGGCGGGATCTCGCCGTCCATGGCCTGCGAAGCGCACTGGATCACTACACCTACTGGAGCGAAACCGCCGTGGAGGCGGACTATCCGGTCTGGTGGCGTCACCCCAATGGCGCGCCCGATGCCCCGGAGCAGATACTCGACCTACAGGCCCGAGCCGCCGGACATGCCTTCCTGGACGTCGGCGACATGGCGCTCTCGCCGGATGAACGCTGGCTGGCCTGGACCGAGGACACCAGCGGCGACGAACGCTTCTCGCTCTACCTAAAGCGCCTCCCCGATGGCGAGCCCGCAAGGCTGCTGGAGGAGATAGGCCCCGACCTCTGCTGGGCCGAGGACGACGCCACCCTGCTGTTCACCCGCTTCGATGATACCCAGCGACCCGACAGCGTCTGGCGACTCCGGCTGCGCGACGGCAGACGTGTCGAGGAGGCGCTGATCCTGCGCGAGGAAGACCCGGAATTCTGGCTGGGGCTGGGCAAGACCCGCTCCCGCGAGTGGCTGGTCGTGGAGAGCGCCTCCAAGGATACCAGCGAGTGCCACCTGCTCCCCGCACGTGCGCCACACGCGCCGCCGCGCTGCTTCCGCCCCCGGGAGAGCGGGGTCGAATACGCCATCGATCATCGTCCGGGGCACTTCTATGTGCTGCACAACCGACAGGCCACTCACTTTTGCCTCGACACGGTGAAGGAGGCCACCCCCGAGGCCAACTGGCAGCCGCTGATCGCCCACCGCGACGATGTCACCCTGGAAAGCGTGGACGCCTTCGCCTGGGGGCTGGTGATCGGCGAGCGCGACCACCAGGAGGCCCAGGTGCACGTGCGCATTCTCGAACTGGACGCACGGCACACCGTCACCCGCGACACACGACTGCCGCTACCGGAGGTTCCCTGCAGCCTCGCCCTGGGGGATATGCCGCACTTCGACAGTCGGCGCCTGCGGCTGCGCGAGGAATCCTTCGTCCTGCCCCCCCGCTGGCAGGAGCACGACCTGGACAGCGGTGAGCGACAGCTGCTCAAGGGACTGCGCATCTACGGCGACCTTCCCCCGGAGGCGCTCTGCTGCGAGCGAATCTGGGCCCGCGCCCATGACGGCGAACGCATTCCGGTCTCGGTGGTGATGCGCGCCGACCTGGCGGGCCACCCGCTGCCCACCCTGCTGTATGGCTACGGCGCCTACGGCGAGGTGCTCGACCCCTGGTTCTCGGTCGCCCGCCTGGAGCTGCTGAGTCGCGGCGTGGCCTTTGCGGTAGCCCATGTGCGCGGCGGCGGCGACCGCGGCGAACCCTGGTACCTGGCCGGCAAGCTGGAGCACAAGCAGAACAGCTTTCGCGACTTTCTCGCCGCCCGGGACGCCCTGGTGGAACAGGGCATCAGCGACGGCGAGCGGATCGCCGCCTATGGTGCCAGCGCCGGCGGCCTGCTGGTCGGCGCCAGCCTCAACCTGGCGCCACGGGCCTTCTGCGCCGCGGTACTGGATGTGCCCTTCGTCGACGTGCTGCGTACCATGGAAAATCCGGACCTGCCGCTGACCACCGCCGAATACAGCGAGTGGGGCAATCCGGGCGAGCCTGCTGCGCGCCGACAGATCCGCAGCTACTCGCCGCTGGACAACCTCTCGGCGCAACCCTACCCCACGGTCTTTCTGCAGGGCAGCTGGCACGACACCCGTGTGCCCTACTGGGAACCCGCCAAGCTCTACGCCCGGCTGACCGAGCTCGGCACCGCCCGCGGCCCGGTGCTGCTGCACACCGACATGGAGGCCGGCCACGGCGGCGCCTCGGGCCGCTTCAGGGCCTGGCACGAAAACGCCCGCCAGGACGCTTTCATCCTCTGGGCGCTGGGTGTGGAAAGCGGCGAGCCATGAACGGCCCGCGAGGGGCGCCGGGGGCCAGCCCCGGCGGTTGCGTCGACTGTCGCATCGACGCAGTGCGGGTCAATCGATGGGGATCACCGCGATGATATGGTCCTCATAGTGCTCTTCGGGCACCCCGCGGCTCGACACCGCAAAATTGCGCACGCTGATGCCCTTGCGGTGGACCCGCTCCGGGTCGCCGGAGAGCAGCGGATGCCAGCGGGCCAGCTTGCGCCCCTCCGCCACCCGCCGATAGGCGCAGGAGCGGGGCAGCCAGCGGAACTCGTCGATGCGCGCCGGCGTCAGCTGCGTGCAGTCCGGCACCCGCTCGAGCCGGTTCGGGTAGTCGCCGCAGCGGCAGCTGTGCACGTCCAGAAGCTCGCAGGCCAGGTTGAGCACCGCCAGCTCGCCGGTCTCCTCGTCCTGGAACTTGAGCAGGCAGCACTGGCCGCAGCCGTCGCATAGCGCCTCCCACTCTTCGGCGGTGAGCTCCTCGAGGGGGTACTGCTCCCAGAACCGCTCTCTCATGATATCTCCCGTTTGTCCTGCCATCTTGCAGAAACGACGACGGGGCTGACCCGGGGGGGGGTGGATCAATAGCGCGCCTCGGTGGGGGTACGGTAGAGGTCGAGGAGATACTCCTCCTTGGCCGGGGGCATCTGCAGGTAGAAGCCCTTGTTGCGAATGGCCGCCATCACATCGGCGGCCTTCGCCCGGCCCAGGCGCTTGTCGGCGCTCAGGATCAGGGTCATCGCGGAGCGCGGCTCGCCGAAGCGTTCCAGCAGCGCCTCGGGGACCTCGGCGAGCCCCGTACGCTTGTCCACGTAGAGGTACATCTCGTCCTTGCGCGGACTCTTGAAGACCTCGCACAGCAGCTTGTCGCCCCGCATCCGATCGTCACTCATTGCGCCACCTCTTCCAGGGCCTGGGTCAGGCCCGTATTCAGTCGTTCACCGCGCCAGCCACCGGGCAGCGGCAGCGGCTCGCCCTCCAGGTCGGCGACCACCAGCGCCTCCAGGTCGCGGCGGCGCAGCAGCACCTCGGGGGCCACACCGAGGCGCTCCGCCTCGGCGGTCACCACCCGCTTGAGCGCCTTGAGCCGCTTCTTGAACTCGGGCTCCATGGGCGACGGCAGCGCCGCGGGCAGCTGCGCCGCCTCGCACGCCCGGGCCTGCTCGACCAGCGCCAGTAGCGTATCGCCATCGCGCTTGATCAGGCTCGGCTTGATGTCGTCCACGCCGGACAGCGCATGACGATTGCCCGGCATGCGCTCGGCAATGCCATAGAGCACCCGGTCATTGACCAGCCAGCCCCGCGGCAGGTTGCGCCGACGCGCCTCCCCTTCCCGCCAGGTGGTCAACCGCCGGTACGCCTCGATCTGAACGGGAGTGAGCCGCCACAGCTGGCGGTGGCGACGGTACCACTGGCCGTCGGCCTCGGCGCTGCGCAGCGCCTGGGCCACCAGCTCGCGGCAGTCCGCCTCGAGCCACGCCATGCGCCCCAGCCGCTCCAGCGCCTCGCGCTGGTACTGCCACACCTTCAGCAGGAAGACCACGTCCAAGGCGGCGTACAGGCACTGGGAGTCGGAGAGCGGCCGTACCAGCCAGTCGGAACGGGTCTCGTCCTTGGGCAGGGTCTCTCCGGTCCAGTGGGCCACCAGGCGCTGGTAGCCCATCGCCGGGTCGTCGCCGAGCAGCGCCTGGGCGATCTGGGTATCCACCAGCGGGGCCAGCGGCACGCCGGCCCAGTGGGCGAACACCTCCAGGTCCTCGCTGCTGGCGTGCAGCAGCTTGAGCGGCCCTTCGCCGAGCAGGCGCCGAAACGCCTCGGTACAGTCCAGCGCCTGGGGGTCGACCAGATAGGCCGTCTCGTCGGCGGCGAACTGGATCAGCGCCGGCACCGGGTGAAAGGTCTTCTCGCGGAAGAACTCGGTGTCCACGGCCAGCACGGCGGCATCCGCCACCTCGGCGCAGGCGGCGTCCAGGGCCTCGGGGGTATCGATCCAGCGTATCTCGGGGGTCAGGGTCATGCAGTTTTCCGGCAGAGGGCGTCAGTCGCCACGAAAGGGCAGGCGACCATTGAAAGCGCGGCTGAGGGTACCGCCGTCGACGTATTCCAGCTCCCCGCCCATGGGCACCCCATAGGCCAGTCGCGACAGCTTGATGCCCTGGGCGGCGAGCTGGGCGGCAATGTAGTGGGCGGTGGCCTCCCCTTCCACCGTGGGGTTGGTGGCGAGGATTACCTCCTCCACGCCGCCCTCGGCGACCCGTGCCTCGAGCTGGTCGAGGCCGATGTCCTCGGGGCCGATGCCGTCCAGCGGCGAGAGGTGGCCGTGCAGCACGAAGTAGCGCCCGCGAAAGCCGCCGGCCTCCTCGATGGCCAACTGGTCGGCCGGCGACTCTACCACGCAGAGCAGCGCATCGTCGCGGCGAGCACTGGTGCAAAGCGCGCAGATCTCCTCCTCGGTGAGGGTGCGACAGCGCTGGCAGTAGCCGACCTGTTCCAGCGCCAGCCCCAGCACCTCGGTGAGGCGCCGGCCGCCGTCGCGGTCACGCTCCAGCAGGTGCATGGCCATGCGCTGGGCGGTCTTGGGCCCAACGCCGGGCAGCACCCTCAGCGCCTCCATCAGTCGCTCGACCAGGGGGGAAAAGCTCATGGATCGTCTCTGCTACGTTGACGCTCGCTGAAACTAGGCGAGCGATGATCAGGCAAGGCAAAAATCCTCGAAAACGCGGAGTTTACACGTAGTAAATGAGCATTTGAGATGATTTTTAACGCAGCATGATCGAGCGCAGCCAGTTTCAGCAGTGTCAAAATGGCATCTTGAAACCCGGCGGCAGATTCAACCCCGCCGTTGCTTCTTCCATCTTCTCACGGGAGTTGGCCTCGACCTTGCGCACGGCGTCGTTGACCGCAGCGGCCAGCAGGTCCTCGAGCAGCTCCTTGTCTTCTTCCATGACGCTGGGGTCGATGTCGACCTTGCTGACGTCATGGCGACCATTCATGGTGACCTTGACCATGCCGGCGCCGGCTTCACCGGTCACCTCGGCCTTGGCCACCTCTTCCTGGGCGCGCTGCATCTTTTCCTGCATTTCCTGGGCCTGCTTCATCAGGTTGCCCATTCCACCTTTCATCATGGGGATATCCTCTCGATTGGCGAGTCGTCGCTGTGGCCATCAGGCCGGCGGCGCGGCGTCCGCTGGCTTGACAGTGGATGTGATCAGGCGTGCCCCAAAGGCTTCCTGAAGCTGGCGTACATGGGGGTCGCGCTCCAGGGCGTCAACCGCCACGGCGTGGCGTTCGGCGGCGATCCGCTCGGCGCGCTGCCGGGGCGTCTCCACCTCGGCGGGCAGCGGCCCCACCTCGATCTGCAGCTGGCGGGACACTTCGATGGAGGCCAGGGCCTCGCGGATGCGCCGCACGTGTACCTCGGCGTTCATGGCCGCCTGGGAGGGGTCCAGACGCAGCGTCAGCCGGCTGCCGTCATCGGCTTCGACCACGCAGTGGGCTGCCAGGTTGCGAGTCAGCCCGCCCAGGCCCAGCGCATCGAAGCGCGCCAGCCAGTCGGCGTGGGTAAAGCGTCCCGGCACAGCCTCGCTCGCCTCTGGCGTCGACGTGGCCGGTTCCGGGGCGGACGAGGCCGGCGCCGGGGCGGGCTGCGACGCCTCGAAGGCGGGCTCCACCGAGGCGGCTGGCTCGGGGGCGGCACTTGGGGCCGAGGCGCTTGCCGGGGATTCGCCCCGGGCAGGCAGAGACTCGGCCTGCTCCGACGCCATGACCGGCGCCGTGGCTGCCTGAGGCACGGGCGAAGATTCCGGGGGAGCGGACTCATCCTGCGGCAGCGCCTCCCAGGGCGGCGGCGCGTCAAGCTCCGCCTCACTCGGGCCCGGCGAGGCCGGAGCGGCGCTGGCCGGAGCGGCGCTGGTCGGGGCGGCGCTGGCCGCGGGCGATGGCGCCGCGGCAGAGGGCGACACCGGCTGGCCGGGTGCCGCGGCGGTTTCCTCGGGGGCGTCGGCACCGCCCTGGCCATCGGGCGCCCGGCCGCGCAGCGGCAGCGGGGTCCTCGCCGGCTGCGGCACACCCTGGGGGCGAAACGCCAGCATGCGCAGCAGGGTCATCTCCAGCGCCGTGCGCAGATCCGGGGCATTGGCCATGTCGCCGCGCCCCTGGATGCCGATCTGGTAGTAGAGCTGTACGTCCTCGGGGGTGAAGCGCGAGGCGAGCTCTAGCAGGGCGTCGCGGTCGCCGTGGCCGTTGTCCACCGCCTCGGGGACCATCTGGGCCACCGCCAGGCGGTGCAGCACGCCGGTGATATCGTCGAGCACCGCGGCGAAGTCGGGCCCCTGCTCGGCGAGCTGGGCGACCTCGGCCAGCACCCGGGGCGCATCCACCTCGGCCAGTGCCTCGGTGAGCGCCAGCACATGGCGATGGTCCAGGGTGCCGAGCATGGCCGCCACGTCGGCATGGCGCACCTGCCCCTGACCGAAGGCGATGGCCTGATCGGTGAGGCTCATGGCGTCGCGCATGGAGCCGTCGGCGGCCTTGCCGAGCAGCCACAGGGCGCTCTCCTCGCAGCCCACCCGCTCGGCCTCGAGCACCCGGGCCAGATGGTCGACGATGCGCTCGGGCGGCATGTTCTTGAGGGTGAACTGCAGGCAGCGCGACAGCACCGTGGCCGGCAGCTTCTGCGGGTCGGTGGTGGCCAGCAGGAACTTCACGTGGGGCGGCGGCTCTTCCAGGGTCTTAAGCAGCGCGTTGAAGCTGCTGGTGGAGAGCATGTGCACCTCGTCGATGAGATACACCTTGTAGCGCCCCTGGGTCGGCGCGTACTGGACATTGTCGAGCAGCTCGCGGGTGTCCTCGACCTTGGTGCGCGAGGCGGCGTCGACTTCGATCAGGTCGACGAAGCGCCCCTCGTCGATGGCCCGGCAGCTGGCGCACTCGCCGCAGGGGGTCGAGGTCACCGCCTCGTCGCCGTCTCCCTTGGCGGTACAGTTCAGGCACTTGGCGAGGATCCGCGCCAGGGTGGTCTTGCCCACGCCGCGGGTGCCGGTGAACAGGTAGGCGTGATGCAGCCGCCCCTGGTCCAGGGCATTGACCAGCGCGCGCTGGACATGCTCCTGGCCCACCAGCTCATGGAAAGTGCGCGGCCGCCACTTGCGGGCCAGTACCTGATAGCTCATGCAGCGCGAAATCCTTGCAACGAATAAGAACAGCCTGGGCACTCGGGCGAGCCGAACGCGCCGGTCGACGGCAATCCCCCATTCTAGCGACTGGGGGAAGCCGCGGAAAGCGCGCCGGGGTCACTGGCCCGTGCAATCGTCAAGCACCGCCTGGCGCCACGGGCGGCAGACCCAACTGCCGGCCACTCGAGATCACGGCTGCCCGGCCGGCGTATAGTCGGCCAGCAGCGCTCTGCCCCGCCCGCGAATGAAGTCCAGGGCCCGCGCCCGCTTCCAGTCGTCGCGATAGACCAGGCCGAAGCTGAAGGTCATGGAGGGCGTGAAGGGGCGGATCACCACCCCGTCGTGGGGCGAAAGCTGATCCCGGGCGGTGACCGGGTTCATCACCGTGATCCCCACCCGGTTGGCCACCAGCGCGGCGATGGTACCGATATTGGCCTCGGTCTTGCCGGCGATATGGATACCGTGACGGGCGATCAGCTCGAGCAAGGGGTTGGTGCCGAGGCTCGGCTGGTTGCTGATCACCAGGTGCTGGTCACGCAGGTCCTGGACCTCGATCCGCTCGCGTTCGGCCAGGGCATGCCCCGCTGGCAGCAGGCAGACCGCCTGAGTGGTCAGCCACGGCTCCACCCGCAGCAAGCGGGAGGTCACCGGCAGGGTAACGAAGCCGATATCGGCATGGCTCGACTCCACGGCGAGCTGCACCTCATGGCTGGACATCATGTCCAGGCTGATGCTGAAGCGTTGACTCTCCTCCAGCAGCGCGGCCACCAGGCGCGGCACGAAGCCGAACGAGAGGCCGGGAATGGCGGCGATGCGCAGCCGCGAGGTGCCGAACTCCTTGAGCGCCAGCACGCTGTGGCGCAGCTCCTCGATATTGCCCATCAGCCGAAGGATCTCGTCGTACAGCTCGCGGGCCTCCGGCGTGGCGACCAGGCGGTTCTTCTCCCGCAGGAAGAGCTCAATCCCCAGGTTCCGCTCGAGCTGCGCCAGCGAACGACTGACCCCCGACTGGGTGATGCCCAGGGTGCGCGCCGCCTGGGAGGCGCTACCCGCCTCGAACAGCGACTTGAAGATCGCCAGCGCCTTGAGCGAGTGAATATTCACATCAGCCATGACTTTTACTCATCGAAATCAATAAAAACATCATATATTGAAATATGTTGATGTCGCTACCTAGACTGCAAGGAGTCTCCCAACACCCCATAACGACAAACGGAAGCCTCGATGACCGACTCCCCGCTGTTCTACCAGGCCGGCCCGGCCCTGCCGGAAGTCAGCCACGCCGATGGCGTCACCCTCTGGGACACCGCCGGCAAGGCCTACCTGGACGGCTGCTCCGGCGCCATCGCCTGCAACCTCGGCCACGGCCGGCTGGATATCCGCAGCGCCATGCTCGACCAGCTCGACCGGGTCGCCTTCACCTACCGGACCCAGTTCGAGAGTGCCCCGGCGCTGGCCCTGGGCCGCGCCCTGGTGGCGCTCACCGACCGCGCCCTACAGAAGGTGTTCTTCGTCTCCAGCGGCTCCGAGGCCGTGGAGTCGGCGCTGAAGCTGGCCCGCCAGTACTTCGTCGCCACCGGCGAGACTCAGCGGCAGCGCTTCGTTTCGCTGCGCCCCTCCTACCACGGCAGCACCCTGGGGGCGCTGGGCGTCACCGGCTACCGGCCCCTGGAGGCTCCCTTCGCCGAGCTCACCCGGGCTTCGCTCAAGGTCCCGGGACCGGACTTCTACCGCCATGCCGACCGCGATGACGGCGCCCATGTGGACCGGGTGCTGGCCGAGACCCGGGCGGCCATCGAGGCCGCCGGGCCCGAGTCGATCATCGCCTTCGTGCTGGAGCCGGTGGGCGGCGCCAGCACCGGCGCCCGGCTGCTGGGTGAGCGCTACCTGAAGGGCATCCGCGCGCTGTGCGACGAGTTCGGCTGCCTGCTGATCCTCGACGAGGTGCTCACCGGCGTGGGCCGCACCGGCGCCTGGTTCGCCTATCAGCACTACGGGGTGACCCCCGACCTGCTGGCCACCGCCAAGGGGCTGGGCGCCGGCTACTACCCGGTGGGGGCGCTGCTGGCCCGGGACGACATCGTCGACGAGGTGATGGCCAGCGGCGGCTTCCAGCACGGCCACACCTATGCCGGCAACCCCCTGGCCTGCGCCACCGGCCTGGCCGTGATCGAGGCGATCCGCCGCGAGCGACTGCTGGAGAATACCCGGGCGCGGGGCGAGCAGCTCGGCGCCGGCCTGCGGGCGCTGGCCGAGCGCTATGCCTGGGTCGGCCAGGTGCGCGGTCTGGGCCTGCTGTGGGGCGTGGAGCTGGTGGCCGACCCCGCGACCCGCGAGGCCTTCCCGGCCGAGCAGAACCGCTTCGCCCAGCTCACCGCCCTGGCCAGGGAGGAGGGGTTGTTGATCTATCCCCGCCGGACCCTGGACGGCGTGGCCGGCGACCACGTCCTGGTCACCCCGCCGCTGACCATTCGCACCGACGAGGTGGAGACCCTGCTCGAGCGGCTGGGTCGTGCCATGGCGCGCTTCGACCGGGCACTGGCCGACGAGGCCACCGTCGTCTCGCCCCAACCGATGGAGGCTCGCCCGTCATGACGCTGCTCAATCGAAAGGTCTGCGACCTCGAGACGGCGGTGGCCGCCATCCCGGAGGGCGCCACCATCATGGTCGGCGGCTTCGGCTCGCCGGGCACCCCCTTCGCGCTGCTCGACGCCCTGCTCGAATCGGGCCAGGGCGGACTCACCCTGATCAAGAACGATGCCAACGAACCCGGCATCGGCATCGGCCGGCTGATCGAGGCCGGGCGCGTCCGGCGGCTGATCACCTCCCACCTGGGGCTCAACCGCACCGCCATCGAGGCAATGAACGCGGGCAGTCTCGAGGTGAGCTTTCACCCCCAGGGGCTGCTCGCCGAGAAGATCCGCTGCGCCGGCGCCGGCCACGGCGGCTTTCTCACCGACATCGGCCAGGGCACCGAGATCGCCGAGGGGCGCCGTGAGATCGAGATCGACGGCCGCCCCTGGGGGATCGAACCCGCCCTGCACGCCGACGTCGCCCTGATCCACGCCGAGCGGGCCGACCGCTACGGCAACCTGATCTACCGCGCCACCGCCAGCAACTTCAACCCGCTGATGGCGATGGCCGCCGACCAGGTGATCGCCCAGGCCTATCGCCTGGACGCACCGGGCGAACTGCCCATCGACAGCGTCCACACCCCCTGCGCCTTCGTCAGCCGGGTGGTGCGGGTCGACCGAGCCACCAGTGAACAGGGAGTGCGCCCCCATGGCCTCTGACACTCAGCGCATCCTGGCCCGGGCCGCCCGGGAGGTGATCCCCGGCCAGATCGTCAACCTCGGCATCGGTCTGCCGACCCGCCTCTTCCACTACCTGCCCGAGGAGATGGAAGTGCTGGTGCACTCCGAGAACGGCGTGCTGGGCTGCCGCCCGCGCCGCGAGGGGGAAGCGCCGGACCACGACATGATCGACTCCGGCGGGGCCTATATCGCCACCCGCCCCGGCGCCAGCGTCTTCGATAGCGCCACCTCCTTCGCCATGATCCGGCGTAGCCGGGTCGACGTCACCTTCATGGGCGCCTTCGAGGTCGACGCCGCCGGCAACCTGGCCAACTGGAAGATCCCCGGCAAGTTCTCGCCGGGGATCGGCGGCGCCATGGAGCTGGCCCAGAAGGTCAAGCGGCTGGTGATTCTGTGCTCGCACAACGACAAGCACGGCAACCCCAAGATACTGGCGCGCTGTCGACTGCCGCTGACCGCGGCCGCCTGTGTGTCGCGCATCATCACCGACAAGGCGGTAATGGACGTCAGCCCCGCGGGGCTCGAGGCCGTGGAGATCGCCGAAGGGCTGAGCGTTGCCGAGCTGCGCGACGCCACCGGCGCGCGGCTTGCCATCGACGAATCGCGACTGGGGAGGTTCTGATGCTGGATGCCACCGAGAAACGCATCGTCGCTGCCTGCGAGGCGCTGATGGACGACACCCTGGCGCTGACCCGCGACCTGGTGCGCGGCTACAGCGTACTGGGCCGGGAGCACGGGGCCCTGGACACTATGGAGGCCTGGTTCGAGCGCCTCGGCCTGCCGGCCACCCGGGTGCCGCTGGACGCCCCGGGCTTTGCCGAGCACCCCCATCGCGTCCCCACCGAGTGGGACAGCGCCGGGCGCTACAACCTGGTCTCACGACTGAACCCCGGGGCCAACGGCCCGCACCTGGTGTTCAACGGCCACCTGGATGTGGTGCCCGCCGAGCCCACCGACATGTGGACCCGCCCGCCCTGGGAGCCCTGGGAGCAGGACGGCTGGCTCTACGGCCGCGGTGCCGGCGACATGAAGGCCGGCATCGCCGCCATGGTCATGGCGGTGGCCGCCGTGCGCCAGGCCGGCGTGGCCATCGACTTCCCGCTGACCCTGCAGACGGTGATCGAGGAGGAGTGCACCGGCAACGGCGCCCTGGCCTGCCTGCACCAGGGCTACAGCGGCGATTTTGTGCTGATCCCCGAGCCCTTCGGCGCCCGTATCCTGAGCGGCCAGGTGGGGGTGCTGTGGTTTCGCATGCGCCTGGACGGCGTACCGGCCCACGTGCTCGACACCGCCGCCGGCAAGAACGCCATCGAGACCCTGCAGCAGTACCTGCCGGCGCTCAAGGCGCTGGAGGCGGAGATCAACGCCCTGCCCCGCCCGGCGCTTTATGACGACCACCCGCATCCCTTCAACCTCAGCATCGGCCGGGTGGAGGGGGGCAACTGGGCCTCCAGCGTGCCGGCCCACGCCATCCTCGAGGGGCGCGTCGGCTTCCCGCCCGGCATGACGCCCGACGACGCCATGCAGCGAGTGCGCGAAACCCTCGCCGCGCGTCATGCCGAGCTCGACGACGCCACGCCCCCACCCCGGATCAGCTTCCACGGCTTCCGCTCCGAGGGGCACCTGGTCGACCTGGACACCCCCGGCATCCGGCTGCTCTCAGCATGCCACGAGGCGCTGCTCGGCGAACCGCCGGCCCACTACCTCGCCACCTGCACCACCGACCTGCGCGCCTTCCACGTTGCGGGCGAGATCAACGGCACCTGCTACGGCCCGGTGGCCGAGCGCATCCACGGCGTGGACGAGTGCGTGGAGATCGACTCCATCCGCCACGTGCTGACCACCTATGCGCTGTTCCTCCACCGCTGGGCGCGCCTGGCCGAATCCCGGGAGACCAACCAATGAAAGATGTCTACCTCGCCGACTACGCCCGCAGCGCCTTCACCCGCGCCCACCCCCGCAAGCCGGAGGTGGACGCCTGGGCCGACACCCGCGGCGACGCCCTGCTGGCCAAGGTGATCGACGCCCTGCTCGCGCGGGGCGACCTCGACGGCGCCGCCGTAGAAGACCTCAGCGTGGGCTGCGCCCTGCCGGTCAAGGAGCAGTGGAGCTTCGGGGGGCGCTATCCGCTGTGGCTAGCCGAGCGCCTGGGGGAGCGGAGCCGCGGCTGCGCCAGCCGCCAGGTCGACCAGCAGTGCGGCTCGGGGCTGGCTGCCCTGCGCGCCACCGCCCGGGAGATCCAGGCCGGCGCCATCGAGGTGGGCATCGCCGGCGGCTTCGAGAACATGAGCCGAGTCCCCATGGGGCCGGCGCTGTTCAAGGAGGGTGTGCTGACCAGCCCGGCCGTGCTGCGCGACGCCGCCTGGCTGGAGCTCGGCGTAGCGCTGAACATGGGCCTTACCGCCGAGCGCCTGGCCGAGCCCGCGGGCATCGGGCGCGAGGCCATGGACGCCTTCGCCCTGACCTCGCACCGGCGGGCCGCCGCTGCCGAGGCCGAGGGCCGCTTCGCCGGCGAGCGTCTGACCCTGGCCAACGCCGCCGGCGAGGGCGTCGCCCGGGACGCCAACCTTCGTGCCGATACCAGCGCCGAGCGCCTCGCCGGCCTCGACCCGGTCTTCCAGGAAGGCGGCCGGGTGACCGCCGGCAACAGCTCGCCGCTAACCTCCGGGGCCGCCGCCGCCCTGCTGATGTCCGAGGCGGCCCTGGCGCGCCATGGCGCCACACCGCTGGCCCGGGTGGTGGGCATCGCCGACTGCGGGGTCGCCCCGGAGCGGATGGGCGCCGGGGCGGCCGCCGCCATCCGCCGCGTGCTGGACCAGACCGGCCTCGCCGTCGCCGAGATCGACGCCTGGGAGGTCAACGAGGCCTTCGCCGCGGTGCCGCTCCACGCCATGGGCGAGCTGGCGCTGGACCCCGCGCGGGTCAACGTCTGGGGCGGCGCCCTGGCGCTCGGCCACCCGCTGGGCGCCACCGGCATCCGGCTGGCCGGCACCCTGGCACGGATTCTCCCGTCCCGACGAGGGCGCTACGGCTGCGCGGCCGCCTGCATCGGCGGCGGCCAGGGCATCGCGATGATCCTTGAGCGCTGCTGACGGCGCCCCGCTCTTACGACACCCACAAGGACCCCAACATTGACTGCCCCCCTCCCTGAAGGAAGGGGATTCCCAATTCACCGAGAACCGGACACGGAGATGGACTCCATGCCACTTAGAGGGACTCGACGCAGATCACTTGGTTCTCGTTGACGATCTGGCGGGACAGCTTGTGCAAGCGGTCCATCCGGCAATCGGACATCTTGGCGTGAAGTCGGGCCACTTTCTGCCGAGCCTTGGCGCGATTCTTCGATCCGCGCTGCTTCTTGCTCAGCCGCCGCTGCGCCTTGGCGAGCTTGGCCGCGTACTTTGCCGTATGGCGGGGATTGCCGGTTCGATGCCCGTCGCTGGTGACGAACAGATCTTTCAGGCCGAGATCAATGCCCACCATCTTCGGGATGACAGGCAGCGCCTCGGGGTCGAACTCGCAGAGGCAGCTGACGAAATAGCGCCCTGACGAGTCCTTGGAAGCGGTCACGGTGGTCGGCTCGCTGGGCAGCTCTCGGCTCCAGCGGATCGCCAGCGGCGCCTTGCACTTGGCCAGGAACAGCTGGCCGTCGCAGTACTTGAACGCCGAGCGCGTGAACTCAGCCGACTGGCGGTGCCGCTTGCTCTTGAATCTCGGGTAGCGGGCACGGCCCTCGAAGAAGTGCTTGAACGCCGTTTGCTGGTGGCGCAGGCACTGCTGAAGCGGGACCGAACTAACCTCATTGAGAAAAGCGGTGTCGGCGGCCTTTTTCATCCGCGACAGCTCAGCGTTTGCCGCCACATAGCCGAACTTTTTTCGGCGCTCATAGATCGGCGAGAACGCCATTCTCAACGCCAACCTGGCCGTGCAGCCACTGGGCGACCCCATCTACGTGGACGATATCGGCATCGCCGTGAACAAGGGCAACGGGGAGATGCTCGACCGGCTCAACGAGGCACTCGCCACCATTCAGGAGAACGGCACCTACGCCGAGATCAGTGAGCAATACTTTGGCCGCGATATCTCGCAGTAGGCCAAGGGGGGACTGACGCACAGTGGGGAGGCCAGTGGCCTCCCCACTGTCGTTTTCCGGCTTGCGCCGAAGCGCCTCTCAGGCGCAGTCGGCGGCGCCTTCACCGAACATGTCGAAGAGTAGCTCGCGCCCCAGCTTGGTAAGCACGAAGCGGTCGTACTCGTTGTAGGCCGCCGCTTCGCTGTGTTCGAGGACTTCCTGGCAGGTGCGCCAATCGTCCGACGCCTGGCTCAGCTGCCGCAGGGCGCTGCGGTCGAGGCCGCGATGGGGGATCGTCACCGTTTCCAGCACATGGCCGTGGTGGTAGAGCAGCACCGCCACGCTAGAGAGACACTGGCGAAGACTGCGCTGGATACCGGCCGTGGTGGATGTATCGATGGTCATGTTCGCCTCTTCCTCTCGCAAGCATTTGCTGCAGCGCATTATACCACCAAGGTCTATATGCGACAAAGGTCGACGGCCGCGGCGCGGTGTCGCAAGCCGCGCCAGCCGCCTGGGCACCTCATGTCAAACAATTGGCAGCGCACCTTGACGCTTGTCATTGACGAAAAGCCTCCTTCGTCACAGGGTCATAAGTAATGCCAGGAAAAAACTTACGGGGGATGTATGACAACAGCGAAACAGGGCAACCAGCCGAGCGCTGACGCCAGCTCGGCGATGGCGTTCAAGCTGATCATCCTGATGGTCGACGAGGGCAAGACCGATCAGGCCATGGACGCCTCGCGCCATGCGGGGGCGACGGGTGCCACCATCATCAGCAACGCTCGCGGCCAGGGCCTCGAGCAGCATTTCGGCCTGTTTGGGCTGGAAATTCTTAGCCCGCGCAACGTGCTGCTGATTCTGGTCGAAGCGCGCCGCTGTGACAGCGTCATGCAGGCCATCGTGGACAGCGTCGGGCTGGACGACAGCCTCGAGACGGGCATTGCCCTTGAACTCGATGTCAGTCGGGCCCTGGGACTCAAGGAACACATCAAGAAGCTTTCCGAGCAACGACCTCTCGACTGAAGCGAAGGGACATCGGCCCATGGACCTGCTGGCCGCACTGCTGCGGCAGGCTGGCGACAGCCTGCGCGACCTGGCACCGGTGGTGCTGGTCATCGCCTTCTTTCAACTGGTGGTGATTCGCCAACCGCTACCCGATAGCATGGCACTCTTCGACCTCGCCATCGGCCTGCTGCTGGTGGTACTGGGGCTGACGCTGTTCATTCAGGGACTGCAGCTCGGCCTGTTTCCCGTCGGCGAGAACCTGGCCCGCGAATTCGCCCGCAAGGGCAGCGTTGGCTGGCTGATGCTGTTCGCCTTTGCCCTGGGGTTCGGCACCACCGTGGCCGAACCGGCGCTGATTGCCATTGCCGGCAAGGCGGCCTCGATCATGGCCGACGCCGGCCAGATTGCCGACCTGGACGGCGCTCAAGCGCGGTTCGCCTGGGAGCTGCGCCTGGTGGTCGCGGCTTCGGTGGGCAGTGCCGTGATGCTGGGCGTGCTGAGAATCCTCAAGGGCTGGCCGCTGCACCTGATGATCATCGGCGGCTACCTCATCGTGCTGCTGCTGACCCTGCAGGCCCCGGACGCCATCGTCGGCATCGCCTATGACGCCGGCGGCGTGACCACCTCGACCATCACCGTCCCACTGGTGACCGCCCTGGGCGTGGGGCTCGCCACCGCCATTCAGGGCCGCAATCCCATGCTCGACGGCTTCGGCCTGATCGCCTTCGCCTCGGTGATGCCGATCATCTTCGTGCTGCTCTTCGGCATCATCAGCGGGGGGGTCGGCGGATGACCCTGCTCACGGTGCTTTTCAGCACCCTGCTCGACCTCCTGCCGATTGTCGCCATTATCTTCGGCTTTCAATACCTGGTGATCCGTCGCCCGATCAAGCAGCTCAAGCAGGTGCTGAGCGGCCTTGCCCTGGTGCTGGTGGGACTGGCGCTGTTTCTCGTGGGTCTGGAGACCGCCCTCTTCCCCATGGGCACGTTGATGGCCGAACAGCTGACCTCCGAGGACTTCCTGCCTACCCTCGCCCAGGGAGCAGAGCGACGCTGGCACGACTATTATTGGGTCTATCTGTTCGCCTTCACCATCGGCGCCAGCACCACCATTGCCGAGCCGGCACTGATCGCGGTGTCGCTCAAGGCCGGGGAAATCTCCGGGGGCACCATCGACCCGCTGATGCTGCGCATCGCCGTCGCCCTCGGCATGGCCTTCGGCATCACCCTGGGCACGCTGCGCATCGTGCTGGGGCTGCCCCTGCAGTGGTTCGTGCTGGCGGCCTACGTGCTGGTGATCATCCAGACGCTGCGCTCGCCGCGCAGCATCATTCCGCTGGCCTTCGACTCCGGGGGGGTCACCACCTCGACCATCACGGTACCCATCATCGCCGCCCTGGGCCTGGGGCTCGCCACCACCATCCCGGGTCGCGACCCGATCATGGACGGCTTCGGCATGATCGCCCTGGCCTGCCTGTTTCCGATCATCTCGGTGATGGGCTACGCCCAGATCGCCGAATGGCGGGAACGAAGTAGCTCGCGGCGAGAGTCACCCCCTTCCTGATACCGCCCGCAGAGGAGCCACCCATGCACTTCAAGCTGATACTGGCCCTGGTCGACGACGAAAAGACCGACCTGCTACTCGAGGCGGCGCGCCGGGCCGGCGCCACCGGCTCCACCGTCATCAACCACGCCCGCGGCGAGGGGCTCGAGAAGACCCATGGCATCTTCGGCATGGCGCTGAGCAGCCAGCGAGACGTCTTGCTGCTGCTGGTGGAGGAGCATCGCTGCCGGCGCATCCTGGAAACCATCGCCGAGGTGGGCGAGTTCGATGACTCGCCGGGCACCGGGATCGCCTTTCAACTCGACGTGGAGGATGCCCTGGGCGTGAAGCATCAGATGCTCAGCATTTCCCAAACCCTCAAGGACGAACTCTGAGGAGCGCCAGCATGTCGTCACCCCCCATCGTTCGCATCCGGGATGTGATGCATTCCGACTACAGCCTGGTGGACGGGCTCATCACCGTCGCCGACGCCCTTCAAGTCATGCAGAAACAGCAGAGCCGGGTGCTGATCGTGCGCAAGCGCGATGACGACGACGAGTACGGACTGGTGCTCCCGACCGATATCGCCAAGCAGGTCATGGCCCCCAACCGGGCGCCGGAGCGGGTCAATGTCTATGAAATCATGAGCAAGCCGGTCATCTCGGTGCCGCCCACCATGCAGCTTCGCTACTGTGCGCGGCTCTTCCAGCGCTTCGGGCTGTCGCTGGCCCCGGTGATCGATGCAAGCGGCAAGATCGTCGGCATCGTCAGCCACGACGAGCTGGTACTGAGCGGGCTCTATTGATATATCCGTCAACCTGTCGTGAGGCAGTGTTTCCCTAAGGGGTTAGCCATCGCGCTCCAGATGCGCGACCCAGGACTCGAAGCCCGGCAAGCCGGCGCTATGCGGCTCGAAGTCGGGCCCCATGTCGGGCAGTTCGTGGGCGATGCCCTTGTGGCAGTCGATACAGGTCGCCTCCCCCTCGGCCAGGGTGGTGGAGTGGGCGCGCGCCGCCCGCGGGCTCTGCTCGGTGAAGTCCATGTGCTCGAACTCGTGGCAGTTGCGGCACTCCAGGGAGTCGTTGGCGCGCAGTCGCGACCACTCCCGCTCGGCGAGTTCACGGCGTTTGGCCTCGAACTGCTCCTCGGTGCGAATGGTGCCGAAGATCCACCCCCACACCTCCTTGGAGGCCTCCATCTTGCGCGCCATCTTGTGGGTCCAGTCGTGGGGCACGTGGCAGTCCGCGCACTGGGCGCGCACCCCGGAGCGGTTGGTGTAGTGGATGGTACCCTGCATCTCGCGGTAGGGGTTACGCTCCATCTCGTGGCAAGCCACGCAGAACTGCTGGGTGTTGGTGGCCTCCACCGCGGTATTGAACCCGCCCCAGAAGAAGACCCCGGCAATGAAGCCGCCCAGGGTCAGAAAGCCCAAGCTGAAGTGCAGGCTGGGCGTGGTAAGGATCCGCCAATAGCGCTTGAAGAAGTCTTTCATGGCTCACCCCGCTCGCGTTCCAGCATCTCCCTGAGCACCTCATCCACCGTGAGGAAGGTGTTGCCGACAATTGGGCCGGCGTCGGTCTGGGGCACATGGCACTGGGTGCAGAAGTAGCGGTCCGGCGACACGGCCGCCAGCACCTGCTGGTGGCGGTCCCGGAAGTGGCTGATGCTGACCATCGGCGCCCCGGCCTCAACGGCGGCGCTACGGCTATGGCACTCCAGGCAGCGGTTGGTGCGCAGGTCCACCTGATAGTCGCGGATGCCGTGGGGTATCACCGGCGGCTGTTCGGGATAGTTGAGCACTTCGCGGCCGGCGTGGCGCGGCTGGCCGGCCAGGGGCGGCGCCGGCAGCTCCTGGCTGAGAGTGCCGCCCGGGCGCAGGCCATCCGGGGCCGGGGCGTCGCGCCGCTCCTCGGCCATCATCGCCGGGCCGGCGGCGAGCAGGGCAAGCGAAAGCGCCGGAATCGTAAGCCATTTCATCGTCGTTCTCCTTGCGTCTCGGCCTCAGGCCAGGCTAATCAGCTCCAGCCGCACCGCACATTTCTTGTAGTCGGTCTGCTTGGAGATCGGGTCGGTGGCGTCCAGCACCACCTTGTTGATCAGCCGGTTGGCATCGAAGAAGGGGACATAGACCAGCCCCCGGGGCACGCTGACCCGCCCGCGGGTCTCGACCCGCAGGCGCACCTCGCCCCGCCGACTGATCACCTTCACCTCGCTGCCACGGCGCATGCCCTCGGCCCGGGCATCCTCCGGGTGCATATAGAGCAGTGCATCGGGGACCGCCCGGTGCAGCTCCGGCACCCGCCGGGTCATGGAGCCGGTGTGCCAGTGCTCCAGCACCCGCCCGGTACACAGCCAGTAGGGGTAGTCATCATCCGGCGCCTCGGCCGGCGGCTCGTCGGGTACCGCGAAGATCAGCGCCCGGTCGTCGGGCTTGGCGTAGAACTGCACGCCCTTGCCCGCCTCCACATAAGGGTCATAGCCCTCCCGGTAGCGCCACAGGGTCTCCTCGCCGTCGACCACCGGCCAGCGCTTGCCGCGGGTCTGGTGATAAACGTCGAAGTCATCCAGGTCCTTGCCCTTGCCGCGGCCGAAGCGGGCGTACTCCTCGAACAGCCCCTTCTGGATGTAGAAGCCAAGCGCCTCCGACTCCTGGTTGGCGAAGCCCTCCTCCATGTCGGAGAGCGGGTAGCGGTCCACCTGGCCGTTGGCGTAGAGCAGCTCGAAGAGCGTCTTGTCGCGGTACTCCGGCGCCTGGTCGAGCAGCTCGGCCGGCCACACCGCATCGACGCGGATGCGCTTGGACAACTCCACCAGCTGCCAGAGATCGGAGCGCGCCTCGCCGGGGGCCGTGACCAGCTGATGGAAGAACTGGGTGCGCCGCTCGGCGTTACCGAAGGCGCCCTCCTTCTCCACCCAGGAGGCGGCCGGCAGGATCAGGTCGGCGGCCTGGGCCGAGGCCGTGGGATAGATGTCGGAGACGATCACGAAGGCCTCGGGATTGCGCCAGCCGGGCAGGATCTCCTGCATGACGTTGGGACCCGCCTGCATGTTGTTGCTGACCTGGGTCCAGTAGACCTTGAGGTCGCCATCCTTGAGCCGGCGGCTCTGCTCCACCGCATGGAAGCCGACACGATCGGGGATAGTGCCCTCGGGAAGTTTCCAGATCTCCTCGGCATCGCGACGGTGCTCGGGGTTGGTGACCACCCGGTCGGCGGGCAGGCGGTGAGAAAAGGTGCCCACCTCCCGTGCCGTGCCGCAGGCCGAGGGCTGGCCGGTCAGCGAGAAGGGGCTGTTGCCGGGTTCGGAGATCTTGCCGGTGAGCAGGTGCAGGTTGTAGATCAGGTTGTTGACCCAGACGCCACGCACGTGCTGGTTGACCCCCATGGTCCAGAAGCTCATCACCTTGGTGTCAGGGTCGGCATAGAGCTCGGCGAGCTGCTCGAGCCGGCTCTCGGAGACACCGGACTCCCGCGCCGCCCGCTCCAGGGTGAAGGGCGCCACGTGCTCGGCGAACGCCTCGAAGCTCATCTCCGTCCAGCGGTTGGGATCGTCGGCATTCTCCGCCGCCTGCTCGCGCGGGTCGTCGGCGCGCAGCCCGTAGCCGATGTTCGTCACCGCCCGGGCGAAGTTGGTGTGGTTGTCGACGAAGTCGCGGTCGACGCGGCCGGTCTGGATGATGTGGTTGGCGATGTAGTTGAGGATCACCACGTCGGCGTGGGGCTTCATCACCATGGGGATGTCGGCCAGGTCGAAGCTGCGGTGCTCGTAGGTGGAGAGCACCGCCACCCGGGTGTCGGGATAGGAGAGCCGGCGGTCGGTGACCCGCGTCCAGAGGATGGGGTGCATCTCGGCCATGTTCGAGCCCCATAGCACGAAGGCGTTGGCGTGCTCGATGTCATCGTAGACACCCATGGGCTCGTCGGAACCGAAGGCGCGCATGAAGGCGAAGACCGCCGAGGCCATGCAGTGCCGGGCATTGGGGTCGATGTTGTTGGAGCGCAGCCCAGCCTTGAACAGCTTGCTGGCCGCGTAGCCTTCCCAGATGGTCCACTGACCGGAACCGAACATGGCCACGCTTTCCGGGCCATGATCGCGAATGGCGGCCTTGAACTTCTCCGCCATCAGGTCCAGCGCCTCGTCCCAGGAGACCGACTCGAAGTCGCCGTGCTTGTCGTAGACCCCGTTGCGCTTGCGCAGCATCGGCTGGCGCAGGCGATCCTCGCCGTAGAGGATCTTGGAGAGGAAGTAGCCCTTGACGCAGTTGAGGCCGCGGTTAACCTCCGAGTGGATGTCGCCGTGGGTAGCCACGATACGGTCGTTCTGGGTCGCCACCATGACGCTGCAGCCCACCCCACAGAAGCGACAGGGCGCCTTGTTCCAGTTCAGCCGCGTCAGCTCGGCGTTGGTGATCAGGTTGCTGGCACCGGCCGGCATGGCCATGCCGGCGGTGGCCGCCGCCACGGCCGCCGCGTTGGCCTTGGCGAATTCACGACGGGTCATCTTCATGACAGGGCCCCCTCTGAGTGTCGCTGCGGTGGTTCGGCCGTTTCTTCTGCGTCATCGGCGGTGGCCGGGTCGAGCACCTGGTGGTAAACCAGCGCCGCCCCCAGCACACCCGGTCGCGCCTGGAGCCTATCGACCAGCTCGAGGATGCGTCTCTCGTGCTGACTCTCCAGCACCACCACCAGCTTGCCGGCGGCATCCTCGGCGCGGATCTCGGTATCGGGCTGGCCTTCCAGCCAGCGGGCAAGCCCAGGGGCTCGGCTTGGCTGCACATGGACCAGCAAGCTTGCGATATGCAAGGCATCAGTCGGCATGGACCATCTCCTCACTTGTCAGCGTGATGGCGTGATTGGGGCACTGGGCCTGGCAGGCACCGCAGCCGGTACAGGCATCGGTGGCAAGCCGCGGGGCGGGGGCATGGCCCAGCTGTGGGACGAAGGTGATGGCGCGCCATTGGCAGGCGTCCTGGCAGCTCTGGCAGTGCACATTGGCCAGGGCCAGGCAGTTCGACTCGATGCGGGCTCGCCAGGGGAAGGCTTGCCGACCGGTATCGAAGACCGACGCGTCACAGACATCCACGCAGGCGCCGCACAGCGTGCAGCCGGCGTCGGTGAAGCGGATCTCCGGATACCCACCGCCACCGTGGAACAGCACGCGCTCCGGACAGGCATCGATGCATGCCGCGCAGCGCACACAGCGGTCGGTGAAGTCGTCAGCGGTCCAGGGGGGGCGTCTTATCGGGCCTTGGCCGCCCAGTGAGCGGAAGAATTGACGACGCTTGTTGTTATCGGACTGTCGCATAGCTCCTCAGTTAGCGTTTTCCAGCAGCTCGTGTCAGGACGGCGGGCCCGGGGGGCCGGCGAACATCTGATAGATCCAGACGGCGAAGCCGAAGCCCCCGACCACGGCGATGGCCAGGAGCGGGAACAGCAGCACGGCAATGAACAGGAACAGCTTGAGCTCCTGCTTCTTGCGCGTCTCCGGGGCCATGGTCTCCGGTTCCTCCATTGCATAATCCCCTCATCCAGATAGCGAACGACTATTGATGACGTTAACCTTCAAGGTAGCCAATCCCCCGGCGCTGTCAGCCCCTTGATGACCAACACACCAAAAGCAGCGGGCCCGCCATGCCAGGCGGGCCCGCGAAAAAACCGTTGAAAAAATGTGTATCAGGCGGAAGCCCGAATCACGGCGTTCAGCGCCGCCTGGTAGCCCCGGGTGCCGAGCCCGGCGATCACGCCGTCGGCGCGCAGGGAGACGTAGGAGTGGTGGCGGAAGCTCTCGCGCTGATGGACATTGGAGATATGCACCTCGTAGACCCTGCCCTCGAAGGCGTTCAGGGCATCGAGGATGGCCACCGAGGTGTGGGTGTAGGCGGCGGGGTTGATGATGATCGCTTGGGTCCCGTCGAGGCGGGCGGCGTGGATGGCGTCGATCAGCTCGCCCTCGTGGTTGCTCTGCCGGCAGTCGATATCCCAGCCGGCCAGGACCGCCGTCTCACGCAGGGCATTGTTGACGTCCTCCAGGGTCTCATGGCCGTAGATCTCCGGCTGGCGGGTGCCCAGCAGATTGAGATTGGGTCCATGCAGGACCAGCACCTTGCCTTGGCTCATGCCGAGTTCTCCGGGAGGGGTCACACCTAGAAGCGAACAGCTTGCGTCTACCTGCAAGCGAGTGCCGCACTGTCCAGAAATGGAGGCGGCCCCGACAGCCACATCCCGGCACACGCGACCACCGCTACCGTTGCTCCCTTCCGGGCCTGGCGGGGTTTGCGGTTTAGCGTTGCGGGAGGACCGACGAGGCCACCACAGCGCGATGACGGTTTATACAATGTCTAACCGGCACCGAACTCGGCGCGCTATCAATGACTTGCCGAGTGGCTGGCACTATACCAGCGGCTCGCCGGCGCCACAAGAGCCGGGACCCCTTCTCCCCTTGTATTGCATCGCAACAATGTCAGACGCGGCTCCCTCGTGTAAGCTGGAGAATCTACCCTAACCCATTGGAATGATCCCGCATTGCTATTCGGGAGGTTAGGGTGTTTCCACGCGACAGGAGGCAGACCACATGAAAAAGGATCCCAACAAGGGCTATATCGCCCTGCTCGGCTGGAGCCTGAATGCCATCGAAGCCGCCGAGAACTTCGACCGGCGCTACGTGGTGGTCGCTCCCGACTGGGCGGAAGAGTACTGCCAGAAGCACGACATCCCCTATGTGTCCTGGAACTTCGAACGCCTCAACGACCGCTCCATGGAGATCGCCGAGACCCTCAAGGAGATGGGCGTCGACGTGGCGATTCCGATGTTCGAGGAGACCGTGGAGTGGGCGGGCGCCATCAATTCGCTGCTGCTCGACAACCCCCGCCTCTACGGTCAGTCGCTGCTGCTGCGTGACAAGGCGCTGATGAAGCGCCGCGCCCAGCTCGGCGGCATCCGGGTGGGGATCTTCGAAGAAGCCCACGACAAGGGCGACGTCATCCGCTTCCTCAAGCGGGTCAACCAGACCCTGCTCAAGCTCGACGGCGACCCCAACGACCCCATCCACCTCAAGGCCTTCGACAAGGCCGGCTGCCTGGGCCACCGGGTGATCCGCACCCCGGACGAAGTCGATACCATCCCCGACGAGGAGTTCCCGGTGCTGATGGAGTCGCACCTGGACGGCTGGGAGTTTGCCGTGGAGGCCTGGATCCACAACGGCAAGATCGCCTTCCTCAACATTTCCGAGTACGTGACGCTCGGCTACTCGGTGTTCGTGCCGGCCTCGCCGGAGCTCGAGAGCTACCGCCCGCAGATCACCGCCCAGATCGAGAAACTCATCAAGGCCTTCGACATCGAGTTCGGTCTGATCCATCCCGAGTACTTCGTCACCAGCGACGGCGAGATGTACTTCGGCGAGGTGGCCTACCGTCCACCGGGGTTCAAGGTCTTCGAACTGCTCGAGCGGGTCTACGGCTTCAACGCCTACCAGGCCAGCATGCTGGTGTTCGACCCCAAGACCAGCGCAGATGAGGTCAAGGCCTTCTTCCCCAAGGAGATCGAGGATGCCGACGGCTACGCCGGCTGCTTCGGCGTCTACCCGCGCCGCCGCGTGGTCAGCAAGCTGGAGATCCCCGAGGAGGTCGAGGACGACCCCTACTTCGAGTCCCACGAGCTGACGCCGCCCATCGAAGAGACCGTCACCAAGCGCACCGCCTTCGGCACCCACTGGGGGCTGATCTACTTCAAGGGCGACGAGGCCGCGCGCATGAAGGAACTGCTCAAGCATATGGAAGAACTTGATTTCTACGTCTGATCAAGGCGTCATGGGGCACTGACAGCCCTGACGACAAGGAGTCGGCGTGACGACGCACCGACACACGCAAGATGCCAGTGATCAACCCGCGGGCAGCGACAAGCTTACCGGCCTGCTGGCGAAACTCGATGAAGCGATCCGGCTACTCGCCGAATCGCGGGATTTCGCCAAGCCGGGCAAGCTGCCGCGGGTTCTGGACACCGCCAGGCGAGTGCTGCTCCAGGAAGGCGGGGCAGCGGCGATCGAATTGCGCTCCAGAGAGCTGGAAGAGGCCGGGATCTTCCTCGGCTCCGACTGGGAAACCCCCCAGCACCTGGTGCCCTCCCTCACCACTCATGCCCTCCAGAGCGCCGACGCCAATACCGTGGTCATCGAGGCCCTGAGCGAGCTGCGCCTGCTCGCCGTGGCCAAGGGCGACTACCTTCATCCGCTGGTGTCTCCGGAGCAGTCCCACCACTATCTCACCCAGACAATGGCGCTGAACCTCAGGTTACTGTTCAGCGCCCCGACCGAGGCCGAGCGCGAAAGCCAGGGGCGCCTGGCGCAGATTCCGCGCAACCTGTTCCACCACCTGGCCGAACGCATCGGCTACGAGCACATCGTCGACAAGCTGATCGAGGAGATCTGGCGGATCCTCGAGCAGCGCCCGATCCAGGTCGAACCGATAAAGCAGATGGTCACCCAGATCGCGCTCTGTCAGGCCAATCCCGACATCGACCTGGGGGGCAGCGGCCAGGGCGCCGACCGCCTGGTGAGCTCGCTGTTCGGCCCCACCCGGGCGTGCCGCGAGGACCCCGGAGTCGACGTCTACCGCGAGCGGCTGTCGAGCATGGATACCGCAGCCCTGCAGGGCGAGGCGACCGGCTTCGCCCGGGCCATGCACGACACCGGCCTGGTCTCGCCCTACCATCCGGTGCTGCTGCGCCACCTGCTGGACTACAGCGACCACCTGCTGTCCGAGGCGCTGGGGCTCTCCTCTACCGGCCGTGACTGCATGCTGTGCTACCGCGAGCTGGTGCATGCGCTGATCCGCGGCGCGGTCTATCCGGCCACCGCCCAGGCCGCCTACGGGCTGGCCCTTACCCTGGAGCGCGGCATCCTCTATCAGCCGCCGGTGGCTCCCGCCATGTGGCGACAGCTCGGGCTCGGCCTGTCGGAGTGGTCCCAGGCCCGCCTCAACCTGGCCTACGGCGAGGAGATCTCACCCCGAGCCCGGCTGCTGGAAGGCGTGCTGTGCATGCTCGGGCTGCCGCTGGGCGTGGGCCAGGGCAACAACCCCACTTGCCAGTCGGCCCGGGCGCTCTCCATGTGGGCCTACAACGACCCGGACTACCTGCTGCAGATGGTGGCCTGGGCGGCCCGTGACGACGATATCATCATGCACTTCGAGGGCATGCCGCTCTCCTCCATGGCGAGCGTCTCCGGCGTCGCCCAGAGCTTGCCCATGGACCTCGACCCGGTGTCGCTGATCGTGGTGCCGCATCTCGATCGCATCTATGCCGAGATGGGCCGCCGCTGCATCGGCCGCGAGGGCGACCCCCACCGCTGGGTGAACCCGGAATTCCACGGCTGGTGGTCCGGGCGGGGCTTTCGCATCAACGTCGATGTGGCCACCGGCCAGCTCTACGAGTTGGATGACTTCCTGCGCCACTTCTATGCCAGCTACCACCCCTACTACAACGGCAACCAGCCGCTGATTCACCCCCAGCCGGCGGGCATCGCCGTCACCGATAACACGGCACGCTTCATCGGCTGGCACGCCATCACCATTCTGCGGGTGTCGCTGGACCCCACCGAGGTGATGCGGGTCTACTTCTTCAACCCCAACAACGACAGCGGCCAGGACTGGGGCGATGGCGTAAGAGTCAGCACCGCCGGCAACGGCGAGCGCTTCGGCGAGGCCTCGCTGCCCTTCGAGCAGTTCGCTTCGCGCCTCTACATCTTCCACTACGACCCCCTGGAGCGCGGCGAACTGGCCAAGATCACCCAGGAGGAGCTCGACCGGGTGATCGGCTACATCCATCGCAGCTGGGGCGCCGACCGCATCCCCCCCACCGACCTACAAGCCGACGAAGGCCCCGGCAGCGCCCCTTGATGCCGGTCAGGACGTTCGCGGTAGGCTCTGCCAGAATAGGCAACAGGGAGCCTGCCGGCTCGAGACACGAGTGACACGGAGAGATGACCATGGACTTCAAGCTGCTAATGGTTTTCGTCGACCAGGACAAGACCGACAGGGTGCTGAACGCCGCCAGGAAGGCGGGCGCCACCGGCGCCACCATCATCAACAACGCCCAGGGTCAGGGGCTCAGGCCCCACCTGACCTTCTTCGGCCTGGAGTTCATGGCGGCACGCAGCGTGCTCCTGATTCTGGTGGAGGCGCGCCGCTCGAGCGAGGTGCTCGAGGCGGTCAGCCAGGCCGGCGGACTCGACGAGAGCCTCGATACCGGCATCGCCCTGGAGCTTGACGTCAACCGGGCCCTGGGGCTCAGCGAGCACATCAAGGCGCTCAGCAAGGAATACCCGCTGAGCTAATCTCACTCAGGCTGCGACGGCGTATCGGCCCCGGTCAGCCGTCGCTCAACCGCTTCGAGGTTGTCCTGGGTACCCAGCAGCACCAGCACGTCGTCTGCCAGTACCTGCGTGCTCTCTTCCGGGTAGCGGTGGCGATGATCGTCACGCACCAGCGCCGTTACCGACACCTGGTCTCGCTCGGTATCCAGCTGCGCCAGGTTCTGGCCGATGGCCGGGCTCCCCTCACTGAGCACCACCGAGTGCAGCCGCTCCTGTTCCCCGGCCGGACGAGGGTCCTGAATGTTGTCCAGGCTGCCGCGGAACAGCTCGCGCAGCATCTGGTAGTGACTGGTTCGCTGCTCCTGGAGGTGACGGGTGACCCGATGGAGCGGGACACCCAGGGCCTGGAGCGCATGGGAGGTAAGGATCATGCTCGCTTCCAGGGTTTCGGGAATGACTTCACTGGCCCCCGCCGCCGACAGTTCGGCAACGGACCCCTCGTCGCGGGTGCGTACCACGGCCGGAATTCCGGGCTGGAGCTGAACGGCATGACGCAGCGTCTTGAGTGCCGCCGGGCGGTCATCGTGGCTGACGATCAGCAACCTGGCCCTCTCGATCCCGACATTCTCCAGCATGGCGGGATCCGCCGAGTCGCCGAAGTAGACCGGCTGGCCGGCCAGCCTCGCTTCACGAACGATAGACGGGTCCATGTCCAGGGCCACGTAGGCGACCCCTTCGCTCTCCAGGAAGCGCGCCACCGTCTGCCCGGTTCGTCCGAACCCGCAAATCACCACGTGCCCCTGCTCCTCCAGTCCGTGGGGCACCGGCGCGGTCTCGACCGGTTTGCGCTTCACCCGCCCGAACAGCCAGGCCGCTAGCGGCTGGTTATAGCGGATCAAGAAGGGCGCCAGGATCATTGAGAAGAGCACCGAGGTGAGCACCACCTGGGCCGGATGGCTGTCGATCACCCCACCCTCGAGACCGATGGCCAGCAGCGCGAAGCCGAATTCCCCGCCCACCGACAGCAGCAGGCCGGTGCGAAACGCCGTCTGCAGCTCCACGCCGGAGAGGCGCACGATCAGGGTCACCAGCACCAGCTTGATCCCCAGCAGGGCCGCAGCGCCGACCAGCGCCTCTCGCCAGATCTCGGGGATCAGCGCCGGCTCCACCAGCATGCCGATGCTGACGAAGAAAAGTCCCAGCAGCACATCCCGGAAGGGGCGAATGGTCGACTCCACCTGATGGCGAAACTCGGTGTCGCCCAGCACCATGCCGGCCAGGAAGGCGCCGAACGCCATGGAGAGCCCCAGGGTTTTGGTGGTCCAGGCGGAGACCAGCGACACGAAGAGCACCGTCAGAGTGAAGAGCTCGGCGGAGCGCCGCTCGGCCACCAGGTGGAACAGCGGACGCAGCAGCAGCCGCCCCGACACCAGCACGACCACGAAGGCCAGCAGTGCCTTGGCAAGGGCCAGCCCCAGGGCACCGGCGACCTCCTGGGCAGCCGCCACCCCCAGCACCGGGATCACCACCACGAAGGGTACCGCGGTGATGTCCTGGAACACCGACATGGTGGTCCCCAGCCGCCCGTGGCGGGTCTGGCTCTCCCCTTGTTCCATCAGCTGCTTGGTGATGATGGTGGTGGAGGACTGGGCAAATACCGCCCCCACCATGAAGGCCGCCGGCCCGGGGAGGCCCAGCCACCAGGCCAGCCCCCCCACCGCCGCGGTGGTCAAGGCCACCTGGGCGGTGCCCAGGCCGAGAATGGTGTGGCGCAGCGCATAGATCTGCGGCAGCGAGAAACTCAGCCCAATGGTGAAGAGCAGGAAAACGATGCCGAACTCGGCGATCACCCGGATGTTGTCATCGGCTACCACCGGCCCGGCGGTATGCGCGCCCAGCATCACCCCCACCAGCAGATAGCCCAGGCTCGGCGGAATCTTTAGCCGCTGGAAGACCAGCACCACGGCCACCGTGGCGCCCAGCAGCAACAACATCTGAACCAGTGCCTGTTCCAGCATCCCCTGCTTCCCTTGTCCGCCCGGTGGGCGCTGCCTGTCAGTCGTGGATGATTGCGGAGTCGCCCAGCATATCAGCTGCCCACCGCACCGCGCTGCAGCCAGCGCGCCCAGAATGGCGCGACCACCATCAGCGCGATCATGCGCAGCAGGTGGTGAAAGGCGACGAAGACCGGGTTGATGTCCAGGGCCACGGCGAGAATCGCCATCTCGCCAATCCCGCCCGGGGCGAGTGCCAGCAGCGCCACGTCACGGGGCACCCCGACCAGCCGGTGGATCAGCTCGGCAAACAGCGCCAGCACCGCCAAAGCCAGCAGAGTCGCCACCGCGGCCTCGCCCAGATAGCGCCAGAAGCGGGCCCGGGAGAGGCCCCGGAAGCGCGAGCCGATGGCGCTACCCAGTATCCAGAGCATCAGGTTCATGCCCCAGTCGGGCAGCCGCAGGCTGGCCACATCGAAGCCAGAGAGCAGCGCGGCAAACAGCAGCGGCGCCAGCAGCGAGGCGCTGGGTAATCGAAGTCGATTGCCCAGCGGGATCAACACCGGCAGCGCCAGCAGCATCCACAGATGGGTGGCCGGGGCGGCGGCGTCGGGCGCGGCACCGGGGGCGCCCTCCCACAGCCAGAACAGCGGCGGCAGCCACAGCACCACCAGGATGATCCGCAGCGACTGGGCGATGGCGATGCGCTTGGGGTCCCCCCCCGCACTTCTCGCCCATCAGGATCATCGCCGTCATGGCCCCCGGCGCCGAGGCGAACCAGGCGCTCACCGAGTCGAAGCCGCAGCGCCGGTACCAGGCCGCGGCCGCGGCGGTGGATGCCGCCACCCCGGCCAGCAGCAGCCCCGCGGAGAGCGGCCAGTCGACCACCCGCTCAGCCAACTGCGGGGTGACCTGGCTACCCAGCACCAGCCCCAGCACGCCCAGAAACAGCTCACGCAGGCCCTCCGGCACGCGCACGTCCAGGCCCCGGGCCGAGACCAGCAGGTTGGTGACCAGCGGCCCCAGCATCCAGGGCAGCGGCAGTCCCAGCGCCTGGAAGAGCCCTCCGCCCAGGGCCCCGATGGCCAGCGAGCGCGCCAGCGCCCTACCCGATGATCGATCCACACCCCGCCCTTTCATTAACCGGCTAATCAATCGATTATGCCATAATACGCCCCGTCTTTCTCGGCGCAGGAGTCGTCATGCCCCGCCTCGACCAGCTGCTCGTTACCCAGGGCCTGGCCCGTTCACGCACCCGCGCCCAGCGGCTGATTCGCCACGGCCGGGTGCGGCTGGCCGATACCGGCCGCATACTCGCCAAGCCCGGCGAGAAGCTGCCCGACGACGTCGCCCTGACGGTGGAGGAGGACCCGGAGGAGCGCTACGTCTCCCGGGCCGGCCTCAAGCTGGAGGCGCTGATCGAGGCGCTGGGCCTCGATCTCAGCGGCCGCCTGGTGCTCGACGTGGGCCAGTCCACCGGCGGCTTCACCGACTGCGCGCTGCGCTTCGGCGCCCGCCATGTGATCGGCGTGGAGGTGGGCCACGACCAGCTCGACCCGGCGCTGGTCGACGACCCCCGGGTCACCTGCCTGGAGGGGCTCAACGCCCGGGCCATGGCCGCCGAGCCGCGGCTGCGCGAGGTCTTCGTGGCCCAGGGGGCCGAGGGCCCCGATCTCGCCGTGATGGACGTCTCCTTCATTTCCCAGGCGCTGATCCTGCCCGAGATCGCCGCCCTGCTCAGCCCCGGCGGCGAGCTGCTGTCGCTGGTCAAGCCGCAGTTCGAGGTGGGCCCAGGCGGCGTCAACGCCCGGGGCCTGGTCACCGACCCGGCACGCTACGCCGAGGTAGAAGCCACCCTGCGCGCCTGCTGCCAGGCCCAGGGCCTGGCGGTACTGCACTGGCAGGATAGCCCGCTGCGCGGCGGCGATGGCAACCGGGAGTTCCTGCTGCACGCCGTGCGCGAGGCGCCAGCCGCCGACTTTTCAGACAGAGCTTAAGTGCGACTAACAAAACGCCTAGCGCTGATGGGCGCCGGGGGCAAGGCGTAGCGAGGGTCATTTGCCAGGGATGGCAAATGTAGCGCCCAGGGAAGGGTTCACAGCGCCCTCGCGAAGGCTTGCCCCCGGACAAACCCATCTCATCTGCAGGGTTGTGAAAGAAGTTCTAAGGCGCTGGCTCGGCTCAGCGCCCGCCATCGCCCCCGTCACTGTCGCCAACCTCGAAGTCGCCGGGGTCCCCCGCGGCACCGGGCGGTGGATAAGTGGGATCGACCGCCGCTCGTGGCGCCCCGCTCACCACCTTCTGCCTGCCCCCATCGGGACGATGCAGCCAGACATCCAACTGGTTGAAGGCGATATCCACCTCGTGCTCGGCGAACAGCTCACCCACCCGGCAGTTGATCTCGTCGGTGGCGTAGAGCCGGTCGCCCAGGGCGTTGACGAAGACCCGCAGCTCGAAGTCGAGTCTGCTGTCGCCGTAGTCCATGAAAAACACCTGGGGCTCGGGGTCGGCCAGCACCCGCGGGTTCTCGTCGGCGGCCTGGCGCAGCAGGCGGTGTACCAGGCGGTGATCCGAGCCATAGGCCACGCCGAAGGTCAGCACCACCCGGGTCACGGTATCGGAGAGCGACCAGTTGATCAGCTGGTCGGTGACGAAGGTCTTGTTGGGGATGATGATCTCCTTGCGGTCGAAGTCGATCACCGTGGTGGCGCGGATACGGATCTTGCTCACCGTGCCGGTGAGGTTGCCCAGGGTAATGGTGTCGCCGATGCGTACCGGCCGCTCGAAGAGAATGATCAGCCCCGAGACGAAGTTGGCAAAGATCTCCTGCAGGCCAAATCCCAGGCCCACGCCCAGCGCCGCTACCAACCACTGCAGCTGGCTCCAGGCCACGCCCAGGGTGGCCAGCGCCAGCACCAGGCCGGTACCGACGATGACGTAAGAGAGCAGCGAGCTGATCGCATAGGCGCTGCCCTGCTTGAGCTCCAGGCGCGACAGCACCATCACTTCCAGCAGCCCCGGCAGGTTGCGGGCCAGCATCCCCGTGAAGGCGATGATCAGCAGGGCGGTAACGACATCGGAGACCGACAGCGCGCCGGTCACCAGCTCCACGCCCTCCTGCCGCTCGGCCACATCCCAGACCGTCACCTGCTCCAGGTAGCCTAGCACCGCCAGCAGGTCGGCCCACACCAGGTAGAGCAGCAGCGCGAAGCCCACCAGCAGAATCAGCTTGGAGAGGCGCAGCGACTGCTGGTTGATCTGCTCCATATCCAGCGGTGGCTCCTCGACCACCTCCAGGCCGCCCTCGCCGCCCTCCAGCACCTGGGCACGGCGCCGCGCCAGGGCTCGCTTGAAGGCCAGGCGCCGCGCCGCCACCGCCAGGCCGCGCACCACCGCAGCCTCGACCAGTATCCACAGCCCAAGCAGATAGAGGGTGATCGTGAAGCGCCCCACCAGGCTCAGGGCGGTGTATTCATAGCCGGCCACGATCAGCCCCGCCAGCACCAACGGCACCAGCGACAGCGCCAGCCCCAGCACCAGGCGGAACAGCTTGACCCCGAAGAAGGGCGTATGGGCCAGAATCAGCCGCGCCATGATCACGCTCATCGCCAGCAGCCCCGCCAGCAGCAGCCCCAGCGCCACCGGACGCGAAGCCAGCGGCAGCTCGGCTCCCCGGGCCAGCGCCGAAATGCCCAGCACCGGCACCAGCGCCAGGCCCAGCCAGCGCAGCAGGGAGCGCAGCCGGGCCACATAGCCGGCGGACCAGTAGAAGTGCTTGGTGGCCACGCCGTCGCGCACCAGCAGGCGACGTGCCCAGGCGATCACCCCCCAGGCCAGCGCCAGCTGCCACAGCGCCTGCCCCAGGCTCACGGAAAGCGCCTCGCCCCCGGCCACCAGGGCGGTACCGGCGGCCGCCAGCGCCAGCGGCCCCGGCATCGCCAGCAGGGCATTGAGCGCCACCGCCTGGGGGGTATGGCCCTGGCTATCGCTCTTGAGCCGGCCGATCTGCTCGTGCAGTAGCCCCAGGCGCGCCTTGATGCGCCGTCGCAGCCCCAGCAGCAGCAGCGCCGCCAGCAGAGGCGGCAGCCCCGCCAGGGCGCCGGCATCGGGGGGCTGCCAGTGGTGCGGCAGGACACGCCGCCACTCGCCCTCCCGCCACTCCAGCACCAGGTTGGCCGGCAACTGCTGCAGCCAGGTCAGCCCCAGGGGGCGGCTATTGGCCACCCAGAACAGCTGTTCGTCGATGGTGTGGCGCAGCTCACGGGAGGTCTCCATCAGCTGCTGCTGGTTGAGCTGCAGGTCGATGGCCGCGGTCAGCAGGCTGCCATAGACCTGCTCCAGCTGGTCGACCAGCTCGCGGCGCGACTGGTAGAGCCGCAGCAGCGAATCCACCAGCGCCGGGGTCACCTCCACATCGGCCTCTTCCAGGCGCTGATTGGCCAGCCGCTCGCTCTGGCGCAGCAGGTCGCGCTGCCGGCCCAGATCGAACTGGCGCAGCCGCAGGTCGGCGATCTCCTCCTGCAGGTCGCGGCGCGGGGCGACCTGAGGCAGCGACTGGCGCTGCTCGCGCAGGATGCGCGACAGCAGCATGCTGCCGCGCACCGCCTCGATCTGCTCGGTCAGGCTGCGCTCCAACTGGCGCACATGGTCGAGCAGGCGGCGTACCTCGATGCCCTCGCGCACCAGGCTATTGGTGCGGTCGGTGGCGCGCAGCAGTTCGAGGCTGAGGTCGCGGTTGATCTGCTGGGCACGCAGCACCACCGGGTGTCCGGCGGCAATCAGCGGGTCATCCACCGCCGCATCGGCAATCGCCTGCTCGGAGGCCAGGCGGCGCTGACGGTCGATAACGCTCTGCAGCGTCGCCAGCACCGCCTCCTGGGTGGCCACCTGGCGATTGAGCAGCTCCTGGCGCTGCTGGGCCAGCTCGCGCAGGCGGGTATTGGTGCTCAGCTCCAGCTGATGAAAACGCAGCTCCTCCTCGGCCAGGCGGCGTTCGGCACGGCGTCGGATCAGGCGCGCATCGTCGGCCGCCACCCCCTGCCCCTCCAGCTCATCCTGGGCGCGACGCGCCTGTTCGACACGCTGCATGGCCTCGGCAATGGCCTGCTGGGCGCGCTCCGGCAGGGTCTGCGCCCCCAGCAGCTGGGCATTGACCTCGGCCAGCTGCTCCTGCAGCTGCTGCAGCTCGACGATCGCCTCCTGCTGGCGCGCCTCCAGCTCGGCAATCGGCAGCTCATGCAGATCGGTGGCGCTCAACTCCAGCGCCGCTCGCTGCTCCTCGATCAGCGCCCGCTCCAGGCGCAACAGCTCACCGGGGGCATCGTCGACGCGCCGCTCCAGCGCCGCCAGCCGCTCCTCGATGCGCGACAGCGCCGCCAGCGCCACTTCCGCGGCCTGCAGCGCCTCTAACTCCACCTGCGCCGCGTCGCTCAGGACATCCCCCTCGTCCGGCTGCAGCGCCTGGATACGCTGGGCCACGGCCTCGCGCTCGGGCAGGGTGGCGTCGGCCTGCGCCAGGGTAGCCAGCAGCAGCCAGCCCATCAGCAGGCCCACGATGTATGACAGCTTGATCAGATTCACGCCTTTCCTCGGTGGCGGGGCCCATGCCCGGGACTCGATTCTCGGCCCCGGCAGCACGCTTGGCAATGAGGGACTTCAGCGGTTGACTTGACAAGGCACCATGGTAGAAGTCGGAGTAGAATGTTGTATTCAACGCCTCGCTTCGAGTCACACCATGAATATCCGTTCCTTCCTGATTGCCGGCGTCATCCTGATGGGCGTCCCCGCCGCGGGCGCCCTGGCCCAGAGCGATGGGCAGCTGGTCGATCAGCGCCAGGCCATCGAGTCCCGGATCGAGTCACTGAGCAGCGAGATCGAGCAGCTACGGCACGAGCTGAAGACACTATCGCCAGACGACCTCCCTCCCCTGGACCCCCAGGTCGAGCTCGTTCGCGAGGAGATCGCCCAGCGCCGCCAGCTGGAGCGGGAGTCGACTCGCAACCCCCTGGCCATCACCACCCATCGACGCAACTACATCTTTCCGATCAGCTACAACGCCAAGCCCAACAAGGCCGCCTTCGCCAACATCAGCAGTGACACCGGCCCGCGAGATTTGGAGGTCAAGTTCCAGTTCAGCGCCAAGGTCAACCTGATCGAGGATCTGATCGGCAATACCGGCGACCTCTACTTCGCCTATACCCAGCGCAGCTGGTGGCAGGCCTACAACACCGATGCCTCCTCACCGTTTCGCGAAACCAACTATGAGCCGGAAGTCTTCCTCAATTTCGACAACGCCTGGAGCGCCTTCGGCTGGACCAACGTGCGCAATCGCGTGGCCCTCAATCATCTCTCCAACGGCCGCTCCCAGCCGCTGTCGCGCAGCTGGAACCGAGTCTACCTGGAAAGCATGTTCCAGCGCGGCGACTGGGGGGTCAGCGTCGCCCCCTACTGGCGAATCCCCGAGTCGAAGAACGAGGACGACAATCGCGACATTCACCGTTTCAAGGGCTATGGCGATATCACCGTGGCCCGGCGCATCAACGGCGACCAGGAAGCCAGCCTGATGGTGCGCGGCAACCCCAGCGCCGGCAACATGGGCACCCAGTTCGACTACTCCTGGGAGATGTTCGGCAACATCCGGGCCCACGTCCAGTACTACTACGGCTACGGCGAGAGCATGATCGACTACGATCACCGCAACCACCGCCTGAGCCTGGGCTTCAGCCTCAACCCGCTGTTCACCGGCGGCGTGCTGACCCGGTGAACCGACAGCACCGGGCCCAAAGAGCCAAGCGGATTGAACTCGCTTGCGCGACTGCTATGCTGAGCCTGTCGTTCAACGTCAGAGGAAGACAGCCATGGCATCTCGTACCCCGCACACCGATGAAACCACCCGGCAGCTCAAGGAAGACCTGCACCACCTCACCCAAACCATCGAAGAGCTGGTCAGCGCCACCGCCGATGACTCCCGCAGCAACATCAAGGAGCTGCGCGAACGCGCCGAGCAGCGCCTGAAGGACACCCGGGACCGGCTCGAATCCCGGGGTGAGCGCCTCTACGGCGAGGCCCGCGACTCCCTGACCCACCAGGCGGACGCCTGCGACCGCTACGTGCACGACAACCCCTGGACCAGTGTCGGCCTGGGTGCCGCGGCGGGGATCGTGATCGGCATGCTGATCGGGCGTCGCTGATGACGTCGAGCCAGGGACCGGCACAGCGGGTATTCGGCGCAGGCAAACGCCTGCTCGGCAGCCTGCTCGACGCCGGCGAGACGCGTCTGCGTCTCGCCGTGCTGGAACTGGAGGAGGAGCGGGCCCGGCTGGCGACCCTGCTGCTGGTCATCGGCCTGAGCCTGGTGATGCTGCTGCTTGGCCTGGCGGTACTGGCCCTGCTGGTGGCGGTGCTGTTCTGGGACACCCACCGGGTGGCGGCCATCGCCATCAGCGCCGGGGTACTGCTCACCGGCGGCGTGCTGATGGCGCTGCTGGCACGGCGCATGGCCCACCGCCCCACCCTGCTCAAGAGCACTCTGACCCAGCTGGCCATCGATCGTGAACTGGTCGCCAAGCAGGAGGCGAGGGAGAGAGCCCGTGACGAATCACGCTCCTGAACGGCACCGAGTTTCGCGGCGTCAGCGACGCGCCGAGCGCAAGGCCCTGCTGCTGACCGCCATCGAACAGCAGCGCATCGATATCTACGTCGAGGCCAGCCGCTGGCGCGACGCCACCCGGTCGATCGACGACGGCTGGCACACCCTGATGCGCTTCAAGGCGGTATTTCTCGGCGTGGGCGGCGTGCTGCTGCTCAAGAGCGCCCGCCACCCCGGCTCCCTGCTGCGGATGGCCAAACGCCTGACCGCCGGTGCCCTGATGCTCAAGCGCGCCAAACGCCTCCTCGACTCGACCCGCTAACCTACCTTCCCGCCACCCTGCTGACTGGCGGCTCGCGGCTATCGGCCTACAGCTGAGCCGCCGGCTGTCGCTGCCTTGCCTGCCGCTCCCCGGGCGCCCATTTCATCCAGGCCTCGCCGCGCGCCAGGCGCCGCTCGATAAACTGACGGGTCTTGCGCTGGCCCTCGCTGTCGTCCCTCGCCCAGACCGCCAGGGTCGCCAGGAACAGGCCGGTCAGGGCAATCTCCTCGAGCTGGGCGCGGCGCGTCCCGTAGCGGGCCTCCAGCTGCGCCGCCTCGCGCAGCCACTGCACGGTGCGGGACAGATCGAAAGCCATCGGCACCCAGGTATGCAGGTGGGGCAGATGCGCCTTGGTGCGCAGCATCTGCACGGTGACGCGACGATGGGCGGCGAAGGTATCCAGCCACGCCAGCAGGCAGTGCTCGATTCGCGACCGCGGCGACCAGTCGCTGAACGTCGCCGGCTTCTCGGCCAGCATCGCCCGCCAGCCGCGCAGGAACCAGGCGTTGGCCACGGCGTCCAGGTCGCGAAACTCGCCCAGCACGGCCGACATCGGCAGCTCCAGCGCGCTGGCCACCTCGGTGAGGCGCACCGCCTCCCAGCCCTGGGCCTCGGCCTGGCGCACCGCCTCGTCGACCACCCGGTCGGCGAAGGCGCTCGACTCGCTGGTTGAGGAGTCATGCACGGCAATCATGCTCATGTCGCGGCTCTCCCATTGAGATCGATATCTCCTTAGAGAGCATAGAACAGCCGCGTCTTCCCTTGTGGCGAGAGAACAATATTTAAGCTAATTTAAATTAGCGAAGGCTTTAGAAAACTATCCGCAGGGAAACACTGACCGGCCTCAGCAACACCGCCGGAAGGCCTTCGGCCTCCAGTCGCCGATGCGTCGGACCGGAGCTGAAGCTGCTACAAAGGTGTGGCGCCGTCAGTGGACAGGATCACTGCTGGAGCGCTCGGTTCGGCGTCGCGACTGGCGCCGAGCACAGCCGCATCCGCGCTTGCTCGGCCGAGCCCGCTCGGACTATACTGCACGCAAATGGACTGGGAGAGCCCGGTCGGCGTCTGAGCTTCGGTGAGTGTCATCGGGGCTCTTCGCTTTTCTGGGGGAAGCGTTTCAGTCCCCACTGCTCGTAGCCTACCCCCACATTCTGCCTGCCGCCCTGGCAGTAGAACTTCTGCTTGAGCGTTTCGAAGGCGCGGTTGGGCTGCTCTGGCCTCAGGATGTGCAGCCCGATAGGGCGAGCCACCAGATCCGCCAGCTGCAATCCCGCCGAGTTTGCCTTCTTGTCGGCGAAGCGGATGTCGAAGCCGAAGGTCTTGTTCAGGCGATTCTGGCCATCGCACATGCGGCGAAACTCGAGCTCCAACTCGTCATCTTCTTTTCTGCCGCGCTTCTCGACCACTACGTGCGTCAGCCTATCTTCTTGCCCCTTCTCTGCAAGAAACTGATAGAGGCTCTCCAGGCAAAACCCCAGCGCAAGGTGGTAGGGATTTTCCGACTCAACTTGCTGTGGTGTCAGCAGATGTTTCTCAATCACACAGCTGGCCAAGATGAAGTGACTGGTATTGATGATGCCCGTCAACTCATCGAGAAATGCCTGTTTGTGCTCGCGACTTCTGAAAAAAGTGAAGTCGCCTTTCTCCTTGCGAATTTCGTGCTCATGCAGAATGACCAGGTCATGGCCAAAGTGGCGGAACTTGAACTTCTGCAGCTCAGTAACAACGGTCTCGCTGTAGTAGCGCTTGTGAAATATGCAGAAGGCAAGAACAAACACGGGATAGTAGGGATCAAGTGACTGCAGGCCATGATCACCACTTTCATCCACGTAGACGATATAGTCGCTGAATCTGTTAGACATGGCAGCCATCCCGTTGCCCTTCCCTGACATCACCGCAGGCGAATGCGCTTGTTGGCCTCGACCGCGCTCAACTTGAGCGCCTCGAGGAAGGCGTCGATCTCCTGCAGGCTCTCCAGATAGACCCCTTCATGGGTGCGGCTGAGCACCTGGCTGACGCTGACGTCAACCACCCGGTCGGCGAAGGCGCCCGACTCGCTGGTAGAGGAGTCATACACGGCAATCATACTCATGTCGCGGCTCTCCTTCGAAGCGTGGATTCCTATCCACAGGATAGAAAGGACCACAGGGCCCGCCTACAGGGCTCTGCCGCAGGCCACCCCGCTGGCCCAGGCCCACTGGAAGTTATGCCCGCCCAGCTCCCCGGTCACGTCCAATACCTCGCCGATAAAGCGCAGCTGGGGCAGCCCTTCCACGGCGAAGGTCTTCGACGATACCGCCCGGGTATCCACCCCGCCCAGGGTCACCTCGGCGGTGCGCCACCCCTCGGTGCCGGCCGGCTTGAGCCGCCAGGCGCCCAGCCGCTCGGCCCAGGCCTGCAGGCGGGCATTGCCGCACTCGGCCAGTATCGCATCGTCGCCGTGCCATTCGACCAGTGCCTGGGCCAGGCGCTTGGGCAGCCGTTCGGCCAGCCAGGCGGAGACCCGACGCTTCGGCGTCTCCCGGCGGGCGGCACAGAGCGCCTCGAAGGCATCCACGCCCGGCAGCAGGTCGATGACCAGCTCGTCGCCGGGCTGCCAGTAGCTCGATATCTGCAGCATGGCGGGGCCGGAGAGGCCGCGATGGGTGAACAGCATCGGCTCGCGGTAATGGCCCAGGGCCGCGCCGTCACGCCCCACGCGAACGCCCACCTCGCAGGAGACCCCGGCCAGGTCGGCGGCCCGCGCCTTCCAGCCGGAGGTCAGGGTAAAGGGCACCAGCGCCGGGCGCGTCGGCGTCACCGCCAGGCCGAACTGGCGGGCGATCGCGTAGCCGAAGCCGGTGGCGCCCATGCTGGGGATGGAGAGCCCGCCGGTGGCCACCACCACCGCCCCGGCCTCGATGCGTCCCCGGGAGGTGGCCAGGCGCATGCCCTCGCCCTGGCGCTCGACGCGCTCCACCGAGGTCTTCAGGGCGATCTCGACGCCGGCCCACTCGCACTCGGTGAGGAGCAGCCCGACGATCTGCTTGGCGGAATCGGCGCAGAACAGCTGGCCCGGCGTCTTCTCCACATAGTCGACGCCATGGCGCTCCACCAGCTCGAGGAAATGCTCGGGGCGGTAGCGCTTGAGCGCCGAGATGCAGAAGTGCGGGTTATCGGAGAAGAAGTTGGCCGGCGTCGAGGCCAGGTGGGTGAAGTTGCAGCGCCCGCCCCCGGACATCAGGATCTTCCTGCCGGCCCGGTTGGCATGGTCCACCACCAGCACCCGCCGGCCCGCGTAGCCGGCGGTCAGCGCACACATCAGCCCCGCCGCCCCGGCGCCGATCACCACCACGTCATAGGTCATGCCCTGTCCTTCCCACCTCGCCGCTCTTCAGGGCGCGCATTGTAGCAGCCCAAAGAGTGAACCTCTCGGCACAATCAATCCTTGCAATGCTGTGCTTGCCGACTAGCCTTAACAAGTAGCAACACAATGTAACAATCCGCCAGATTTCACCTCCTTCACTAGCTGACATACCCGCCCGCATGACCGGCACCGGTTCCACGGGCAATGCCATGACTTGCGCCATACAGTCAGCGAAGAGAGGAGAGACCAAAAAAAGCATCAGGCAACAAGGATGTGCCATCGAACCACAGGCCATACCGCAACCTGAATGCAACGCTTATAAACACGACAAGATAATAAACATAACAATCATATCAACATTACAAACTAATAAAGATAACGTGATTATAAGCAAATAAGCTAATAAAGAAAACGGCGAACTTATCAGGGGAGGGCATCATGACGGCCCATGACTATGTGCTGATCGTGGCCAGGAACATTCAGGAACCGCTCGATGATGATTACCATCATGCCTTGAGGCAGCAGGGATACTATCTGGAAACGGTCCTGCCCGGCCAGGACCCGATACCCACCATGCAGGCGCGACCGCCGGTGGCCGCCTGCTTCCAGTTCGACTACCCCGACTTCGAGGGCCTCGCCAGCCTGCGCGAGGCCAAGCAGGCCAGCCCCTCCGTCCCCCTGCTGATGATCACCCAGGCGCACTCGGAGCACCTGGCCGTGTGGGCCTTCCGGGCCCGGGTGTGGGACTACTTCGTGCAGCCTTTCGATAACGCGCGCTTTTTCGAGGTCATGGCCAAGCTCTACAGCGTGCGCCTGCCGGAAAAGGCCAGCCGTATCGCTCCCCGAACGGTTCCAGCGACAGCGGCACGCGACGTGGTGGAAATCCACAACAGCATTCCCCACGAGGCCCGCCTGCACTGCTCGACGCTCGGCGACGACCAGGGTCGGCTGCAGCGCGCGCTCTCCTTTATCGACAAGAACCTGCACCGCAAGATCGCCCAGGCCGAGATCGCGGGCCTGTGCGAACTCAGCGCCTTCCAGTTCAGCCGCTTCTTCAAGCGGGTGACCGGCATCACCTTTCAGGAGTACCTGCTGCACCGCCGCATCGGCGAGGCCATGCGGCTGCTGGCCAACCCCAAGGTCTCCATCACCGACGTCTGCTTTACCGTCGGCTTTCGCGACCTCTCCTACTTTACGCGCACCTTCCAGCGCTACGTGGGCAAGCCACCCTCGCGCTACCGGCTCGAAGCCGCCCAGGCCCAGCCGCCGTCGTCGACTCAGGAGCTCCCCACGCTTACCGACACCAGCACGCCGCTGCCAACACCCTCCGACCACGGAAAGCCAGAAACATAAGCTGACTCTTTCTCTTTGCCGACAACCTGCAGATACAGGCACGTTCGGCAATCCACCCGCAAGCGCCGGCGGGGCATCGCTGCCCCGCCGGCGCTTTTCACTACGGCCACTACGGCTCTCGACAAGGCCCGGGCCGGCTAATCCACCAGCACCGGTATTCGCGCCAGGATGCCGAAGTTCTCCCCACCAGTCTGCCCCTTGGGCTCGTGGTAGTCACAGCTCGGCAGGAAGTAGATGCTCTGCCGCCGCCAGTCGGCGTCTTCATCGTTCTGGTTCTTGAGCGAAAAACGCTGCACAAAGCTTTCCCAGCGCGTGGTGCCGCTCGAGCTGTCGTTTGTCCAGTCACCGGGCCATTCGGCGTCCTCGGAGTCAGGGGCCAGGCTCATCTGCTGGGGCGCGTATTGATCGATCTGGCTAAGGGGCTGGTTGTGGTTGATCATCCAGACGATATGCACGGTGACCGCGCCCACCAGGGTGTTGCTGGGTGAGATACCGTCACTGCAGTCGATCACCGGCAGGGTCAGGGTCCAGGTGATCTCCCGTTCCGTGGCATCTACCCAGCAGTCGTAGAGCGCGGTGAAGGCCGACTGGACCTGGCCGTTGTTGGTGGCGATATCTTCACCATAGTACATCTCATTCTCGTTTCCTTCGCCGCAGATCAGGTCCCTGAGCTCGTTGGCATCGGTGGCGCCGCTGTCGTCGTGCTCGAAGTTGGTCCAGCCACCGGTCTTGTCGCCATCGGGAATAAAACGCCCAACGTCACAAGAATAATTTCCACTATCAGGGTCCCTCAAAGCACTCTCACACAGTGCAATCGGCTGGTCCACGTCTTCCGGGTTCAGCTTGCCGGCAAAGCCGATATAGGCCACCGAACGGGCGGAGACATCATAGCCCTCGAAGCCGAAGATGCGTCCGAAGAAGGCTTCCACCTGAGTCTGCTCCCGGGCGGTGACCACCTCCACCGCGTTGATAAAGGGGTCATAGGGATCGTACAGATCCAGCTCCTCGGTCGATTTCTCGAACAGGTCCACCGGCTCCAGGGAGTCGTTGGGCGTAAAGGTGCGGGTGGCAAAGCTCCAGTGGCCGCGCAGCGCGGTGACCACCTCCGAGGGGGTGTTCTGGCTATTGTTGGCCTGGGCCGCATCGGTGGCGATCTGGTTGGCCCCCGGGTTGACCGAGCTGCCGTCCTGGGTATAGAGCCACCTGGCACCGGCCAGGGAGCCGGCATCGGCGGCGTTATGCAGCTCGTTGCGGGCCACGAAGAGGTTGCCCCCATCCACCGAGAGGGCGGTAAAGCCCAGCAGCATGAACAGCGCCAGGGCAAAGAGCACAATGGAAACACCGCCCTGCCGGCCCGGCGCGCCGTAGCGCCAGGCAGCACGTCGAGAAAAGGTAGACGTTTTCATGGCTATTCCGCTCGCATGGTGGTGGTGGCAGAGAGCTCCAGGATGCCGCCCAGGGTGCCGACGAAACTTGGCAGCAGCAGGAACTGGTAGGGGTAGTCCACGGTAACGATCAGGTCGTCACCGGCCTGGAGCGTGCCGCCGTTGGGCCTAACGATATCGATGGTCATCTCGGCCGGCCCGCCCAGCGAGATCAGGTACTGCTCGGCGTAGTTGCGGATGACCTGCTCGATCATGGCGTCTTCCGACGCCGTATCCCGCGGATCCGGCCGAAACAGGATGCCGGTCCTCGCCCCCTCCCGGCTGGCATTGGTCAGGGTGGCCTTGTCGTATAGCGCCACGCTGAATTCGATGATGCCGAAGAGGATGGTGAACAGTAGTACCGCCGAGATGGCAAACTCGACGGTTTCGGTGCCTTTTTGCCTACTCAGCGGCGGGCGCCGCCTATGCTGCTTGACTGACTGACGTTTCATGGTCCCTATCCTCCACAGGCGCCTGACCCCCTTCAGTTGGGACGGGCGCCAGCGCCGTTGCGCCGCATCAGGCTATCGAGATTGCGGGCGTTCTCGCTGGCGGTGACGTAGTAGGCCGGCGACAGTCGCATGGCCTCCTCGAAGAAGCCCATGGCGTCCTGGAAACGCCCCTCGAGCATCGAGATATAGCCGATATCGTTATAGGCCTTGGCCCGGTCGCCGTTGCGCGACACCGCCTCGATGGCGGTCTCATGGTCGCCCTCCCGGGCATAGACCAGCCCCAGGTTGCGCCAGGCCAGCTCATAGTGGGGGTTGGCGCTCACCGCCCGGCGCAGCGACTGGCGCGCCCCCGGCCAGTCGCCGGCCAGGTAGCGGGAGTAGCCCAGGTTGTTGAGCACCAGCGGGGTGTTTGGGCTGGCGTCCAGGGCCTGCCGGTAGTGGCTTTCGGCCTGGCCGTGCTCGCCGCGCATATCGGCGATCACCCCCAGGGCGTTGTGGGCCTGCCAGGGGGCGTTGCGCCGGCTGGCGATGGGGGTCAGGTGGCGCTCGGCGCCCTCGAAGTCGCGCTGCTGCAGCAGCACGATGCCCAGCGCCGTGCCGGCCCCCACATGCTGGCTATCGACCTCCAGCGCCCAGCGGTAGGCCTTCCGGGCCAGGTCGTGGTTGCCCCGGCCGTGGTGGATGATGCCGATGCGGTAGAGCGGCTCGGCCTGGGGGCGGCTCTCCATGCGCAGGCCGCGCAGGTACTCGAACAGCGCCCGGTCCGGGTCGCGGGCGCGCAGCGCCGCCTCACCGTTGCGGTAGGCCTCCTCCGGCGAGGCCACCGGGAAGGCGGTGCCGTAGGCCACCGAGGAGCGATCGTCCCCCAGGGGGCCGTAGAGATCCGAGTTTACGCCCTGCTGCTGGGCGCCGGTGGCACAGCCGCCCAGCGTCAGGACCAGCGCGGCACAGGCAATGCGAAGGTGCGGCTTGGCTATCATGAGGGTTCTCCCTGAATATCGTTTTCATCGTTATCGTCGTTACCAATACGCTGGTGCATAAGGTGTCAGCGGCCGGCCACAGCCGCCGCCGCCCCCAGCAGCGGCGGCCCCAGGGCCACCACGAAGAAGCTGGGAAACACGCAGAAGAGCAGTGGAAAGAGCATCTTGGTGCTGACCTTGGCGGCCTTCTCCTCGGCCTCCTGGGTACGCTTGTCGCGCAACTCCGCGGCAAAGATGCGCAGGGTCATGGCAATGCTGGTGCCAAAGCGCATGCTCTGCAGCAGGGTGGTCACCAGGCCGCGGATATCGTCCACCCCGGTGCGCTCCTCCAGGTCGCGCAGGGCCGCCTTGTTGTCCATGCCGGCGCGGGTCTGCAGGCCGAACAGGTGCAGCTCTTCGGCCAGCTCCGGGTGGCTCACCTCCAGGTCCCGGGCTACCCGCTGGATGGCCGCGCCCAGGCCCAGCCCCGCCTCGCTGCACACCACCAGCAGGTCCAGGGCGTCGGGCAGCCCGCGGCGCAGCGCCAGGGTGCGGCGCTTGATGGCCCGCTCCAGCCAGAAGCGCGGCAGCAGATAGCCGACGATGGCCACCACCACCACCGCCAGCACGCCGATGGCGGGGTCGATGCGCACGAAGGGAAGCACCAGCAACATCAGCGCCAGCGCCGGCACCACCGTCAGCAGCAGGCGCACACCGAAGAAGAGATTCACCGCCCCGGGGGAGCGCTTGCCGGCGCGGCGCATATCCCGGGCGATGCGGCTCCTGGCCTCCTCCTCGCTGGGCACCAGCTTCTCGCCCATGGGGCCCAGCCACTGGGCGACTCCCGACTCACCGCCAGCGGCGGCTTCGCCGCCGGCCTCCAGGCGGCGCAGGCGGCGGCGCAGCGGGTCCGAGGCCCCCATCACCAGCAGCATCAGCGCCAGCATCAGCGCGAAGATCGCCAGGCCCAGCATCACCGCGAAGCCCAGCTGCGCCGTCTGAGGGTCATCCAGCAGTTCGGCCAGCGGCTCGATCCAACCCAGTAGAGTTTCCATGTGCGCTCCTCCTTACGCCTCGATGCGCACGATCTTGCGCATCCACAGGATCCCGATGACCATCATCACGAAGGCCACCACCACCAGCTGCCGGCCCACCGGGTCCTGGGTCAGCATGGGAATGAAATTTGGCGACACAAGAGACAAGATCCCCGCCAGCACGAAGGGCAGCAGCGAGAGGATCCAGGCGGCCATGCGCCCCTGGGCCGAGAGGGTGCGCACCTTGCGCTGGAAGCGGAAGCGGTCGCGCACCACCGCCGCCAGGCCGTCGAGCAGCTCGGCGAGGTTGCCCCCGGTCTCCTTCTGGATCAGCACCGAGGTGACGAAGATCATCACCGTGACGCTCTGCACCCGGCGCAGCAGGCCGAGCATGGCGCTGCGCACGTCGCCGCCGTAGTTGATCTCCATGAAGGTGGTGCGAAACTCCCCGGCGATGGGCTCGGCCATCTCCTCGGCCACCAGGTGCATGGAGTCGCTGAAGGGGTGTCCGGCGCGCAGCGCCCGGCCCATGATGATCAGGGCGTCCGGCAGCTGCTCCTCGAAGCGGGCCAGGCGCCGGCTGCGCGCCACGGTCAGCCGTAAGAAGGGCAGATAGGCCACGCCCAGGCCCAGCAGCACGGCGATGGGCAGCGGCAGCAAATGGAAGCCTACGGCGCCGGCCATGCCTCCCAGGCATAGCGACTGCAGCACCACCCGGTAGGCGGGGGTCTCGCGGCCGGCCTGCTCGACCAGCAGTTCGATCCGCGCCATGCCGGGCAGCGACTCCAGGGCCCGCTCCAGCGGCCCCAGCTCGCGCAGGTATTTGCGCCGCACCAGAGAAACCTGGCCGTGGGCCTGGGCCTCGGCGGAGATGGTGCGCAGGCGCTGCTTTAGCCGCTTCTGCACCTGGCGATTCTCGCCGAAGGCGGGCACCAGGAAGCTCTGGATCAGCAGGAAGGCGGCAATGAAGATCATGCCGACGACGATCATCTCGTCGGAGAGCTGGATGTTCAGGCTGGTCAGTTCCATGGCCGCTGCACCCCCACGTTCTGGAAGATCTCCAGGCCCGGGTCGAGCCCGCGGCGCTTGAGATAGTCATGGAAGCCGGGCACCACCCCGGTGGCCACATAGCGGCCGAGCACTCGGCCATCGCCGTCCATGCCCTCGCGCTCGAAGCGGAAGATCTCCGACATGGTGATGATCTCGCCCTCCTGGCCATTGACCTCCTGCACGCTGACCAGGCGGCGCACGCCGTCCTCCTGGCGCTCGATCTGCACCACCACGTCGATGGCCGAGGCGATCTGCGAGCGCAGCGCCTGGGCCGGCAGCTGGTAGCCGCTCATGGCCACCATGTTCTCGATCCGGGTCAGGGCGTCCCGGGGGGTGTTGGCGTGAATGGTGGTCAGCGAGCCGTCGTGGCCGGTGTTCATGGCCTGCAGCATGTCGAAGGCCTCGCCGCCGCGCACCTCGCCCACCACGATGCGATCCGGGCGCATGCGCAGGCTGTTGCGCACCAGGTCGCGCTGGCTCACCTCGCCCTTGCCCTCGATGTTGGGCGGGCGGGTCTCCAGGCGGCCCACGTGGGGCTGCTGCAGCTGCAGCTCCGCCGAGTCCTCGATGGTGACGATGCGCTCATCGTGGGGAATGAACCCGGAGAGCACGTTGAGCAGGGTGGTCTTGCCGGCGCCGGTACCGCCGGAGACCAGCACATTGAGCCGCCCGCGGACGACCTTCTCCAGCAGCCGGGCGATCTCCGGCGAAATACTGCCGTACTCCACCAGATTGTCGACGCCGAGCTTGTCCACCGCGAAGCGGCGGATCGAGAGCATGGGGCCGTCGATGGCCAAGGGCGGAATCACCGCGTTGACCCGCGAGCCGTCCTTGAGGCGCGCGTCCACCATGGGCGAGGACTCGTCGATGCGCCGCCCTACGCTGGAGACGATGCGGTCGATGATGGTCATCAGGTGGGCGTCGCTGTCGAAGCGCAACAGGGTCTGCTCCAGCTTGCCGCGGCGCTCCACGTAGATGGGGTTGGTGCCGTTGACCAGGATATCCGACACCGTCTTGTCGGCCAGCAGGGTCTCCAGGGGGCCGAGCCCCAGCACCTCGTCCTGCAGTTCGCTGACGATGCGCTGGCGCACGGCCACGTTGAACGGCAGGGTCTCCTTGCTCATCAGCGACTCGCACACCTGCTGCACCTGCAGCCGCGCGTCGCGCTCATCCAGGGTGCTGAGCAGGGTCAGGTCCATCACCTTGACCAGTTGGCGGAACAGCCGCTGCTTGTACTCCTGTTCGGCCTGGGAGAGCTGGCCGGCCCCCCGCCCCGCCCAGGCCGAGCGCGGCTCCCCCTCTCCGCCGAGTGCCATCCGATCGCGCAGGTTCATGGTCGTCTCCTTGTCTCAGGTCTCGGTCGCGGTTGGTTCAGTGCCTGCCGGGCAGCGCCCAGCCCAGCAGCGAGCGTTTTTTGCCCCGGCCCGTGCCGGCGGCGGGGGCGTCCAGCGATTCGGCCAGGGCTTGAATCTGCCGGGTCAGCGGCGCCTTGGGGGCGATGTCGTGCAGCGGGCTGCCCACGTTGATGCTGTGGCAGGCGCGCTTGAAGTCGTTGGGCAGGGTCTCGAGCGCCAGGCCCGGCAGGGCATCGCCAATGGCCTCCAGGTCCACGTCGCTGCGCTTGTCGTAGCGGTTGACCACCACCATGACGCGGGAGGAGAGCATGCCCAGCTCATGAATCAGGATGTCGCGCAGGCGCTGGGCATCGTGCAGGTGGGCCACGCTCTGCTGCATCACCACCAGCACCTTGTCGGCGCGCTCCAGCACGCTGGCGATGGCACCGTTGATCCAGCGCGGCAGGTCCACCACCACCTCCTCATGGCTCTGGCAGAGCACCGCGAGCAGCTGCTCGACGCGGGTCTCGGGCACCTCACCGAGGCCAAAGCGGTCCTCCGGCGAGGAGGCCAGCAGCGCCACCCCGCTGGCGTGGCGCTGCAGGTAGGCCTCCAGCGCCAGGGCATCGATGCTGTCGGCGGATTCCAGCGCCCGCACCAGGCCGTGGTCGGGGGTCACGTTGAAGTAGAGCGGCAGGGAGCCGAACTGCACATCGAGATCCACCAGCACGGTGTCGCGGGCCTGGCGGGCCATGTAGTGGGCCAGATTGGCGGCCACCAGGCTGGCGCCGGAGCCGCCCTTGGCGTTGATCACCGCGGTCAGCCGCGCGGTGCGGCTCGGGTCCTCCCGCCTGTCCCGGGCCAGCTCGCGCAGGAAGTGGAAGATCTCGGCGTCGTCGATGGGCGGCGAGAAGAAGTCCCGGGCCCCGGCGCGCATGGCCAGGCGGATCAGCTCCACGTTGCCCTTGGGGCCCACCACCAGCAGCGGCGGGCGCTCGGCGGCGGGCTGCTCGCACAGCGCCATCAGCTCCGCTTCCCAGTGCTCCCCCACCAGCAGCACCAGGGCATCGGGCAGCGGCGCCACGCCCTGGAGCGGGTCGACGTTGCCGTTGACCATCAGCCGGGAGCTGACCTGAATATCGCCCTGGCTGAGCAGCAGCGACTCCAGGGCCTCCAGTTCGCCTCGCTCGCGTCCCGCCAGCAGTATCTCGAGCCGTTTACGCATTGGGTCACCTGCTTATCGTTAATCTGGCTGTATCGATCGAACTCCACGGTACGGCTCAGGGCAGGGAGCTGGGGACCTGGCCGCCACCGGGGGCCAGGCGATAGTTGCGCATGGCCTCCGCCGCCTTGGCGCCGTGCAGCGGTGTTACCTCATCGCCCTCCTGCCAGGTCTGCAGCGCCTTGGTATGGCGCACGCTGTCGCCGTAGGGCGGCAGGTCGGCCCCCGGCTTGGGCGCCACGCAGCCGGCCAGGGCCAGGCTGGCGATCACGACCAGGCTCAAGGCAAGTGTCCGTGCCAGGGGCCGGGCCCAGGCGGACGCCTGGCGCGGCTTTTGGAGAGAGGCTTGGCGCGAGGCCTGTGGAGACGGCGCGGAAGCTGACCGGGATTGGAGTGATTGCAGTGACTGAAGTGAATAGGACATGGGGCGCGCTCCCTGATAAGTGGAATCCACGTGGCCGGCGGTCACAGGTCATGCCCGAAGCGGCCTTCGGTACCGCCGTCCGGCCGGCTTGACATCAGCTCCAGGTCGAAGCTGCTCGGCCGGGGATTGCGCGACCGGGGGTTGCCCCCGCTGCCCTCCACCGGCTGGAAGCTGCCCAGCAGGTAGAACTCCAGGTCGCTGGGCGGCACGAAGGAGCCGGTGGGCAGGCGCACCTGCTCCTGGGCGAAGGAGCGGGCCAGCCGCGGGGTGACGAAGATCACCAGCTCGGTCTGCTCCTTGACGTACTCCTGGCTGCGGAACAGCGCCCCCAGCACCGGCAGCTCGCCCAGCCCCGGCATCTTGGCGACATTCTCGCGCAGGCTCTCGTTGAGCATGCCGGCGATGGCGATGGTCTGGCCGTTGGCCAACTCCACCGTGGAGCTGGCGCTGCGCTTGGCCAGCGCCGGAATGAAGAACTGGGCGCTCACCCCGCTGCCCACCCCCACCTGCAGGCTGTTGACCGGCACCAGGTCGGAGACCGAGACATCCACCTTGAGGTTGATGGTGCCGGAGTCCAGCACCGTGGGCAGGAATCCCAGCCCCACGCCGAACTCCTTGTGCTCGATGGCCACCTGGCCGTTGCCCTGGGGCACGGGAATGGGGAACTCGCCGCCGGCCAGGAACTGGGCCGGCTGGCCGGTCAGGGTGGTGAGGTTGGGCTCGGCGAGGATCTTGGCCACCCCCTCGCGGCTGGCGGCGTCCAGCACCAGGTTGAGCAGGTAGTCGCCCCGCTGGTAGCTGGCGAAGATGCCGGTATCGGCGATGGTGGCGGTGGCCGGGGCGAACTCAGTCACCGCCGGGCCGATGGGGGTGCCGCCGCCGAATACCGGCAGCCGGCCGCCTCCCAGGCCTTCCACTCCCTCGAACACCGCATCGGGGAAGCTGGCCCCGCCGCTGACCGCGCCGATGCGCAGCGCCGAGGAGCCAACGTTGAAGACGTTGAAGTTGGCCTCCAGGCGCTTGACCAGCGAGCGGGAGACCTCCGCCACCTTGACGTCGAGCATCACCTGCTGGGCGCCCCCCACCTGCATCAGGTTGAGCACCGCCCCCTCGCCGCCGGCGAAGCGGTTGGCCAGGCGCAGGGCGGTTTCCAGCCGCTCGGCGCTGGAGACCTGGCCGCTGAGCACGATGCCGTCCTGGGCCGAGCGCACCTGGATGTTCTCGCCGGGCAGCAGCTGGTGCAGGTTGCTCTTGAGCGTCTCCAGGTCGTGGGTCACGGTGACGTTGAGCGCCCCCTCGACCCGCTCGCTCTGGTCCCACAGCACCACGTTGGTGGTGCCGGTGGACTTGCCCAGCACATAGAGCTGGCGCGAGCCCATCACCACGATATCGGCGATCTCGGGGTTGCCCACCGAGACCACCCGCACCGGCCGGGGAAACTCCAGCACCTGGCCCTTGTTGATGGCCACCGCCACCGAGACCGAGCGGTCCTCGATGGGCATGGAGACGCTGCGCGGCGTGCCGCGATCCTGGGCCTCCACCTGGGCCGCCCAGCCCAGGGCCACTAGCGCCACCAGGGCAGCCGCCAGCCACTTGATGGCCCCGTGATGCCGATTGGGGTTGTCCTTGATGATCATGGCGATTCTCCCCTGCTTGCTGATGATTGACTCAAGCCGCATTTGCCTACAAATTCCTACGTACCTCTTTCCTACGTGCCTCTGTTTATCTGTTCAGTTACGCACGTTGACCGTGCTGACCTGGGTGCCGCGAATGACGTTGACCTGGCGCTGCACCGGGGCGGCGCGCCGCGGGGGCGATGCCGGCTCCTCCCGGGGCTGCAGCTCCGGCAGGTTGAGCACCGAGCGCTGGGCGGTCATCACGCCGTTGTCCTCCTCCTGCTCCAGGGGGTTGCGCAGGGTGAGCTGCACCTTGCCCTCCTGGGTGGCCTTGACCAGCTCCTCGGCCTGCCGGGTGGTCACCTCCAGGGTCACCGCCCGCACGATCACCGGGCCATCGCGCTCCTGGGAGGCGATCTGGTCCACCGCCAGCACCTTGAGGTTGCGCAGCACGGTCTTGGTCTCCACGTCATTGCGGCTGCCATTGCGCCGGGAAGAGAGCACGTCGACCCGGTTGCCCGGCAGCAGGAAGCCCGCCACGCCCACCACGTCGTCGACCCGCACGCTCATGGCGCGCATGCCGGGGTCGAGCAAGGCAGCAAGGGCGCTGCCGCCCATGTGCTCGGAGACCCGCCCTTCCAGCACCACCTCCCCGGGGTAGATCACCTGGTTGCTGACCCGCCCCACCACGCTCTCCACGTCGTTGAAGCTATTGGGCGGCACGATATCCTCGGGCATGGTCACCAGCTTGAGGTCCGAGGCCTGCACGGTGGTGCCGAAGGGCACCTGCAGCGCCGCCACCACCACCTGGCTGGCGTCGGCCAGCACATCCTTGTCGCCGCCCTGCTCCTGCATCCAGTTCATGGCCACCACGGCGGCGCCAAGGGCCATCATCAGTGAGATCGCGAACATCGCGAATATGCCTTTGCGTTTCATGATGCAGTCCTCCCGTTCACGGCTTGGCTTTCCGTACTGGCTCGCGCATGGGCCCGCGCACTGTCGGAGAAGTCGCCGAAGTAGGTTTGCCAGGCCCAGCTCAGGGTCTCGCGGTCAGGGGCCGTCTCGCCCCGGTAGCTCAGTTGGTCCTGGGCCAGGCTCAGCAGGTCGCGGGGGTGGCAGGCGAGCAGCGGCACCTCGAAGCGGGCGTGCAGCTCGTCGATCACGAAGTCGACCAGCGCCGGGTCGCAGGGCAGCCCCTGGGCGCGGCACTGCTGGGCCCAGATTTCGCGGTAGGCCTCCGGCGAGAGCGGCGCGAAGCGGATCTTGTAGCCGATGCGGCGCAGGAAGGCGGCATCGGCGAGTGCCAGCGGGTCCAGGTTGGTGGAGAACACCAGGGCCACGTCGAAGGGCACGCTGAAGTGGTAGCCGTTGGCGAGCGACAGGAAGTCGCGGCGCTCCTCCAGCGGCACGATCCAGCGGTTGAAGAGCTCGGTGGGGGACATGCGCTGGCGGCCCAGGTCGTCGATCACCAGCATGCCGTTGTTGGCCAGCAGCTGCACCGGCGCCTGGTGGATATGGGTGGCGGCGTCATACTGGATCTCCAGGCGCTCCATGGTCAGCTCGCCCCCGGTGACCACACAGGGTCGCCGGCAGCGCACGTAGCGGGGGTCGTGGCCCTGGCCCAGGTAGAGCCGGGTGGGTGAGCCGGCCTCGGCCGGGTCCTCCAGGGAGTGGTGCACGGCGGGGTCGAAGCAGCGTACCGCCTTGCCACCCACCAGGATGGCGTGGGGAATCAGCACCTCGCCCTCCAGCAGCCGCACCAGGCGCCGGGCGATATAGCTCTTGCCGGTGCCCGCCTCGCCGTGGATAAACATGGCGCGGCCGGAGTGCAGCCCCGGGCCCAACTGGTCGAGCAGGCCCGGGTCGATCACCGTATCGGCGAAGGCGTCCATCACCCTGGCGCGGTGCACCGCCACGTCGCTGAGGGCCTGGGTGCTTACCCGGGCGCGGTAGGCCTCCAGGGTGACCGGTGCCATGCCGCTGTAGCCGTCGCGATTGAGCGCCTCCAGGGCCGAGGCGCGGCCCCGGTCGGTGAGCCCGTAGCGCAGCGCCCCGCCGGCGCCCTGGCCGCGCACCTCCACCCGCCCCTCGTCGCGCAGGAAGTGACACACCTCCTCCACCACGCTGCCGGCCAGCGCGCTCTCGCGGCTAAGCTGGTGCAGATCCAGCACGCCCTGCTCGAAGAGCTGCTTGACCAGCAGATCGCCCAGGTAGAGCGCCGAGAGTCCGGTCTCCTCCACCGTGCCGGGGCGCGGCGCGGCAAGCGCCGCCGCGCAGTCGGCGGTCGCATTGTGGCAGGTTGGCGCTGGCTGGTTCATAAACGACCTCACACGATATAAAAAAGTTACAAAACAGCGTTTCGTTATAAAATCACCTGGCAATACCCGCTGGTTAATCCCCTCTCACCTCAAACCTCGTCCCTGACTTATCCCTCGCACCTCGCCCCTCAAACCTCTTCCCTGACTTGCCCCTCTCACCTCTCACCTCTCACCTCTCACCTCTCACCTCGAACCTCGAACCTCGAACCTCGAACCTCGTCCCTGACTTATCCCTCGAACCTCGAACCTCGAACCTCGAACCTGTTATATCCAGATCATCCAACCCGTGGTTCCAATCGCAATCGACACCGCAAAGGGAAATTTCCGGCCCATCACCTCGCCCTCTTGCGGCGCGATATAGAGCGGTTTTCCGGTGACCGATAGCGTCTTTAGCATCAATCCATAGCGGCTCCAAGGCGATACGCTGCTCTTATTGAATAGCGCCGAGGCAGCGAAACCTATCCCGATAGCTCCTCCCACCAGAATGCTGGCCAATCCCGCCTGCAGCGCACCCAATGGCCCAAGAAAAGTACCCACCGCCGCCATCAGCTTGGCATCCCCGGCGCCGGTAAAGCCCATCAGATAGCCCGGCATCAGAATCGCCAGCCCCACCAGCAATCCATAGAGGGCGGCCAGGACACCGCTGGGGCCCGCCAGCGCTCCCTGCAGCAGCAGCCCGATGGCGGCCCCGGCCAGAACAAGGCGATTGGGGATACGCCGTTGACGCAGATCCCAGGCCGCCGCGCACACTACCAGCATTAGGCAAATGGCATACAGCATATTATTCCCCGAGAAACGACCTTCAAAATGAAAGAGTAAATCGCCGACTTCCTTGCCGGCGAAAATTGACTGTTACCAACCCTTTCACCCTTAACCACTACCTTATTATAAAGTTTCTTCTTCACCTCCTTCACCTTGAAGCATCTCTGCAAGCGCACTTAGCCTATCAGCCGCTGCCTCACCTATTGTGACCATAATTATTACACCCACCGTAACAAGCAAGGCAGCCAACATCGCCCATTCCACCACCTCGGTGCCTTCCTCTTCCTGCCAGAATTTCTCGACCCCTTGCATCAGCTTGTTCATGACCTTTCTCCCGGAAACGTGTCAATCGATCTGCGTTGTGTCGTTACGGAGCGCCGGCCTGTCCGTTCGCTCACGTGACTGAGCATCGCTGTTACAAAGCGTTTACGCTTGGAGAATCTTGCAGGGGGATAGGAGTATTTTGCAGGGGGACCGGCGGGACAATCGGGCGGCTGGCCGTCTGTCTGCTTGCAGCTAAGGCGCGGGTTAAAGTGTGTATAGCGCTCGACCCGGCGGCTGCCCAAGATTAATTAGACGGCGTGGCCCAGGCACCTTTTATCAAGTACAGTGTCTGTACAAGTATTCGCGCCGGGGCAGTGGCCTGTCAAAATATTGCAAATCGTTGAGTTGGGGAGGTTCCTGTCGCCGGATCGCGCGCTGAAGTCGAGGCGTCGAACCGTCCCTCCCACAGCCAGGCTGCCAACGGTAGCCGTCCTGGCAGGAGGTGCGGGGGCCGGCTGGGTGGCCCGAGCGAGGAGGCGTGATTTGTCGAATCTTGTCGCATTGTCCGGCGTCCAAGCTGTTGGGGTTTATGTGACAATGCCCCTTTGCCTGGCGCCACCTACCCGATGAGCCGTGCCATGAATCATCGTTTGCCGTTTTCGCTACCCGTTTCCCTGACGGTCGGGCGTGCCCTGCCCGCCCGGCTGTTCGTCCCACTATTCGTTCTGCTGCCCGCCCTGCTGCTGGCGCTCGCCCTGCCCCAGGCGTCTGCCAACGAGCGCGCGGCGGTGATCGCCTCGCGGGTGACGCTGGAGCCCTGGTCCGACCCGCTGGAGGCGCTGGGCACCCTGCGCGCCGACGAGAGCGTGACGCTGTCGGCCACGGTGACCGAAACGGTGGCGGAGCTGAATTTTCGCGACGGCGAGGTGGTGGAGGCCGGACAGCTGCTGATTCGCCTGGAGGACGCCGAGCAGCAGGCCCAGCTGCGGGCTGCCGAGGCGCTGCGCGACGAGCGGCGCAGCGCGGTCACGCGGCTTAGCCAGCTGCAGGAGCGCAATATGGCCCCACGCGCCGACGTGGAGGACAGCCAGGCCCGCCTGCGCCAGGTGCAGGCGGAGATCCAGGGCCTGGAGGCGCGGCTGACCAACTACCGGCTGCGCGCGCCCTTCGACGGCGTGGTGGGCTTTCGCAATATCAGCGTGGGCAGCCTGGTGACGCCGGGCACCGAGCTGGTGACCCTGGACAAGACCGACGTGATGAAGCTCGACTTCCGGGTGCCGGAGGTGTTCCTGGCGATACTGGAGCCCGGCCTGCCGCTGACCGCGCGCAGCGCGGCCTTCCCCGACGAGCGCTTCTCGGGCGAGGTGGCCAGCATCGGCTCGCGCATCGACCCGGTCAGCCGCAGCGTGACGGTGCGCGCCGAGCTCGCCAACCCCGAGCTGCGCCTGCGCCCGGGCATGTTGATGGAGGTCGTGGTGGAGCGCCGCCCCCGGGACGCGGTGGTGGTGCCCGAGAGCGTGCTGATCCCCAGCGGCGAGCGCCACTTCGTGATGGTGATCGACGAGGCCAACGACAACCGCCTGGAGCGCCGCCGGGTGACGATCGGCGAGCGGCGCACCGGCCAGGCCGAGATCCTGGAGGGCCTGGCCGCCGGCGAGCTGGTGGTCAGCCACGGCCTGCAGCGCACCCACGAGGGCGAGAGCGTGCGGCTGCTGGGCATCGCCGATGACGCCACCTCCATCGGCGAGATCCTCGAGGCGACCCGCGAAGAGGGCAACGCCTGATGCGCCTCTCCGACCTCTCCGTCCAGCGGCCGGTGCTGGCCACGGTGCTGGCGCTGCTGATCGTGGCCTTCGGGCTGCTGGCCATGCAGCGCCTGCCGCTGCAGGAGTACCCCGCCATCGACCCGCCGGTGGTGAGCATCGACACCCGCTATCCGGGCGCTTCCGCCAGCGTGGTGGAAACGCGGATTACCCAGCTGCTGGAGGACCGCATCGCCGGGGTGGAGGGCATCGAGCTGATCACCTCCTCCAGCCAGGACGGCCGCTCGCGGATCAACATCGAGTTCGGCCTGGACATGGATATCGACGCGGCCGCCAACGACGTGCGCGACCGCATCTCGGGCGCGCTGCGCAACCTGCCCGGCGACGCCGACCCGCCGGAGGTGCAGAAGGCCGATTCCAGCGAGGAGGTGGTGCTGTGGCTGGCGCTCTCCGGCGAGGGCTACAGCGTGCTCGAGCTGACCGACTACGCCGACCGCTACCTGGTGGACGGCTTCTCGGTGCAGCCCGGCGTCTCCCGGGTGCGCGTGGGCGGCGGGCGCGAGTACGCCATGCGGGTGTGGCTCGACCGCAACGCCCTGGCGGCGCGCAACCTCACCGTGAGCGACGTGGAGAGCGCGCTGCGCGCGGAGAACGTGGAGCTGCCGGCGGGCGCCATCGAGTCCCGCGACCGCCAGTTTCGGGTGCGCCTGCCGCGCAGCTTCAACCAGCCCGACGACTTCGAGCGCCTGGCGCTGACCCAGGGCAGCGACGGCTACCTGGTACGGCTGGGCGATGTGGCGCGGGTGGAGATCGGCTCGGTGGAGGACCGCTCGGTGTTTCGCGCCAACGGCGTGCCGATGGTGGGCCTGGGGATCATGAAGCAGTCCACCGCCAACGTGCTGGAGGTCTCCCAGGGGGTGCAGGCCGAGCTGGCGCGGATACAGGACAGCCTGCCGGAGGGCATGACGCTGGCCCTCAACTACGACGCCTCGGTGTTCGTCTCCGGCGCCATCAAGCAGGTGGTGATCACCCTGTTCATCGCCCTGGGGCTGGTGGTGGTGGTGATCTTCCTGTTCCTCGGCAACGTGCGCACCACCCTGATTCCCGCGGTGACGGTGCCGGTGGCAATGATCGGCGCCTTCATGGCGCTGGCGCTGATGGGCTTCTCGATCAACCTGCTGACGCTGCTGGCGCTAGTGCTGGCCATCGGGCTGATCGTCGACGACGCCATCGTGGTGCTGGAGAACATCCATCGGCGCATGCATGACTTCGGCGAGAGCCCGCTGGTGGCGGCCTTTCGCGGCACCCGCCAGATCGCCTTCGCGGTGATCGCCACCACCCTGGTGCTGATCGCCGTGTTCGTGCCGCTGGCGTTCCTGCAGGGCAATGTCGGCCGGCTGTTCACCGAGTTCGCCCTGACCATGGCCGCCGCGGTGGCGATCTCCAGCGTGCTGGCGCTGTCGCTGACGCCGATGATGGCCTCCAAGATCCTCAAGCCCTCGATGCACGAGGGGCGCATCGCCCTGGCCGTACAGTGGCTGCTGGAGCTCTCCCAGCGGGTCTACCGCTTCCTGCTGACCTGGGTGCTCAAGGCCCGGGTGGCGGTGCTGGCGGCGTTCGTGGCGCTGATCGCCGCCACGGTGTGGCTGGCCGACCTGCTGCCCAGCGAGTACACCCCCCAGGAGGATCGCGGCAGCTTCATCATCCTGGTCAACGGCCCCGAGGGCGCCACCTTCGACTATGTAATGGACTACATGAACGAGATCGAGGCGCGCCTGGAGCCGCTGCGCGAAGCCGGCGAGCTGGAACGGGTGCTGGTGCGCGCCCCCCGCGGCTTCGGCAATATCGAGAACTTCAACGGCGGCTTCGTGATCATCGGCATGGCCGAATGGGGCACCCGGCGCGACGCCTGGACCATCATGAACGAGGTGCGCGGCAAGCTGGAGACCCTGCCCGGGGTGCAGGCCTTCCCGGTGATGCGCCAGGGCTTCGGCCAGCGCATCAGCAAGCCGGTAGCGTTCGTGCTGGGCGGCGGCACCTATGAGGAGCTGGCCGAGTGGCGCGACACCCTGCTGGCGCATATCCGCGAGGACAACCCGCGGCTGGTGGGGCTGGACAGCGACTACCGCGAGACCCAGCCGCAGCTGCGGGTGGACATCGACTACGCCCGGGCCGCGGACCTGGGGGTCACCGTGACCGAGATCGGCCGCACCCTGGAGGTGCTGCTGGGCGGGCGCAACGTGACCCGCTACCTGGACAACGGCCAGGAGTACGACGTGATCGTCGAGGGCGACCGGGCCAGCCAGTCGAGCCCCCGGGCGCTGGACAACATCCAGGTACGCTCGTCCCGCTCTGGCGAGCTGATCCCCCTGGCCAGCCTGGTGAGCTTCACCGACTTCGCCGGGGCCAGCACCCTGAACCGCTTCAACCGGCTGCGCGCCATCACCATCGAGGCCAACCTGGCCGACGGCTACTCCCTGGGCGAGGCGCTGGACTACCTGGAGGCCGCCGCCGCCGAGGTGCTGCCCGGCCAGGCGCAGACCGATGTGGCCGGCGCCTCGCGGGACTTCCGCCAGGCCAGTGGCGCCACCACCTTCCTGCTGATCCTGGGTGCGCTGGTGGTGTTCCTGGTACTGGCGGCGCAGTTCGAGAGCTTCATCCACCCCTTCGTGATCATGCTCACCGTGCCGCTGGCGATGAGCGGCGCCATGCTCGGGCTGTTCGTTACCGGCCAGTCGCTGAACATCTATAGCCAGGTGGGGCTGGTCATGCTGATTGGGCTGGCGGCCAAGAACGGCATCCTGATCGTGGAGTTCGCCAACCAGCTGCGCGACCAGGGGCTGGCCTTCCGCGACGCCCTGCTCGACGCCGCGGTGACCCGCCTGCGGCCGATCCTGATGACCGCGGTGACCACCATGGCGGGTTCCATACCGCTGATCGTCGCGAGCGGCGCCGGCGCGGAATCGCGCATGGTGATCGGCACCGTGATCCTCTCCGGGGTGGCCGCCGCCACCCTGTTCACGCTGTTCGTGGTGCCGGTGGCCTACGACCTGCTGGCCCGCCACACCGGCTCGCCGGGGGACGTGAAACGGCGGCTGGAAGCGGAGATGGCCGAAGCCCCCAGGGAGCGCTGAGACAGGCAGCGCCCCCGATGCGCCTGATTCCCGGTGCGCCTTCTGCCGTCGCGGACTATTCTCAGGGGTGGGATCATAACCTGTGCTAGGAGGTCCCCCATGAAAACAACCCTGCTCGGCGGCACGCTCGCCCTGCTATTGATCGCCTTTGGGGCCTTCGCCAACGGCCCCGCCCAGGCCGATGACCCACCGCTCTACGACCGCCTCGGCGGCCTGCCGGCCATCTCGCTGGCCGTCAGCGAGTTCGTCGATGACTTCATCCAGGACCCGCTGATCATGGCCAACCCGGCTGTGGCCGAACAGAAGACCGCCGTTGCCGCCCCCTATATCAAGTTCCAGGTGACGGCGCTGGTCTGCGAGCTAAGCGGTGGCCCCTGCCAGTACACCGGCAAGGACATGCGGGAAGCCCATGACGGGCTCGACGTCACGGCGGAAGAGTGGGATCGCATGGTGGAAATCTTCGTGGCGACCCTCGACTCCCTCGAGGTCCCCGAAGCGGAAAAGCAGGAGCTGCTCGACCTGCTCGGCCCCACCCGCGACGATATCGTGATGGCGGGCGGTTAGCGTACAGCCCTGTGTGGCAGCGGTATCGGCCACGACCCAGCGCCCATCGAAAGACTTCGATGGGCGCTTTTATTCGGTTCATCGCAGACTGGCGTGAAAGGGGCTTGTAGCGCGCGGCGCTGCCAAAGGGGCGCCTGCTGGATGGCAAGCCGATCGCCAACGGCGGGGTGTGGCGGATTGAGCCATATACGCCGGTAAGTCAGTGCTTGAACATCTCTTCCAGGCTGTTGGCGAACAGCACATCGCGCATCCAGCCTTTCAGCTGATCATGGTCGGCTTGTGCGAGCCTCACCTCTACCCACTCAGGCACCTCACCAAACTTGAAGGCGAGCTGGGTGCGAATGACCTCTCGCGCTTCTTCCAGGCGGCCTTCCTGACGACCTTCCTGAAGGCCTTCCTGACGGCCTTCCTGACGGCCTACCAACCGCTCTTTCTTCACCAAATTCTCTAAGTTCTCTGCCAGCATATCTTTGTCCTCCACCAGGCTGTTGAGCCGATCCAGGTTGACCTCCGCTTCAAGCCGCTGCAAATGGCGCTTGAGCCAGCGGGTGATGATCCGGTCTATGCGCTCTTTGTTGGGATCGGCCTGGATGATCGCCACGACACGGTCCACGGCCTGCTGCAAAGCGTCCCAGCTCTCCCCAGCGTTCTCGACGCTGAACACCCCGCTTAGCGGGGTCTGGCGTAAGCCCAGTTCCGCGTCAGTATAGCGCCCTTCGTCAACCAGGTAGTAGCGCAGGTGCGGTTGATAGACCTGCAGGAACCCCGGCGGTTCTGGCTGCACCATCTCGTAGATATCCAGCGGTGCCGTCCAGGGCTTCGAGCCGTTGTAGAGCACCACCGGAAACACCAGCGGCAGGCCTTGGCCGGGTGTGATGACCTTCTGCTTGAGTAGCTCGCTGTAAAAGCAGGCAACGTAGTGCATCAGCCGGATCGGCATGGTGCGGTCTATCGAGGACTGGAACTCCAGCAAGATGTACAGGAACACCCGCTGGGTCACACCTTCCCAGGTGATCTCGACCGACCACACCACGTCCTCGATCTTCTCCTCGAACAGCGGGGTGATGTAGTGGCCGCTGTGGTTCTTGAGCGTCGAGAAGTCCATCAGCCCAGCAATATCGCTTGGCGCGAAGCCTTCGATCAGTTGCTGCACGAATTCGGGGTAGCTGAACAGCTCCTTGTAGCCGGTGTCGTGATGGTTGGTGGCCATGGGCGCCTCTGACAACTATAGGGCGACAGGCTATCACGCCTTCCCTCAGCAGTCGCCGAGGCGCTCGCCGTTGACGGTGGTGCGCATGGTCATTTCACCCATGGGGGAGTCGGCCACCACGTTGATGTTGCCTTCGACGGTCTCGCCCAGGAAGTCCATGCGACCGTCGATGTCGGCCTGGCCGCCCTCGGCGTAGCAGACCATCTGATAGTCGATGCCGTCGGCGGAGACGTTGTGCTCGAGCAGTTCGCAGTCGTCTTCCACTTCCAGGAACTGGAAGTCGGCGTCGTCTAGGTCGCCCTGGACGATGCACTCCTGGTGGGTCTCGGTCTGGTCGGGAATCGGGATATCGCCTTCCACCGTGGTGGTGCTGGTGAACTCCCACTGCCCCGGCACGATATTGGGGCTGCCCGCCACGGCGGCGAAGGGCAGGGTCAGAGCGGCGGCGGCTAGCAGGTAACGAAACGGCATGAAGTCTCTCCGGTCGATTGTCGCGGGTGGTCGAGTACCGTCCTTGGCCGGCCTCTCCGCACAGCTTAACGCAGTCGGCCGGCAATGGGGAAAGCCGCTGGATCACGAGGGCGGCGAGAAGGTATAGGCATCCAGCGCCAGCTCCACCAGCGGCACCGGGCGGCCGAACAGGTAGCCCTGGTAGGCCAGGCAGCCGTTTGCCCTCAGCCACTCGTGCTGGGCGGAGGTCTCCACCCCTTCAGCGGTGACCTCGAGCCCCAGGCTTTCGGCCAGCGTAATGGTGGTCTTGACGATGGCCGCGTCTACGGAGTCATCGAGCAGGTCGTTGACGAAGGACTGATCGATCTTCAGCTGATCCAGCGGCAGGCGCTTGAGGTAGTTGAGCGAAGAGTAGCCGGTGCCGAAGTCGTCCAGGGCGAAGCGAATGCCCCGCTCGTGGAGGCCCAGCATGGTCTCGCGCACCCGCTCCGGGTCGCTCATCAGCAGGCTTTCGGTGACCTCCAGCACCAGCCGCCGGGGATTGGCCCCGGTGGCCGCCAGCACCTGCTCGACCCTGGCCACGAAGTCCGGCTGGTGAAACTGCACCGGGCTGACGTTGACCGAGATGTTCAGCGCCTCCCACTCGGGCTGGTGCGCCCACTCGGCCAGCTGGCGGCAGGCAGTCTCCAGCACCCAGTGGCCGATGGGCAGGATCATGCGGTTCTGCTCGGCCAGCGGAATGAAGTCACCGGGGGACACCATGCCGCGCTCTGGATGTTCCCAGCGCAGCAGGGCCTCCACGCCGGTGACCCGCCCCTTCACGTCCACCTGGATCTGGTAGTGCAGCTTGAGCTCGTCTCGGGCCAGGGCATGGTGGAGGTCCGCCTCCAGGCGCACGCGCGTCATGACCGCTGCCTGCATTGCCGGATTGAAGAAACGCAGGGCGTTGCCGCCGGCGGCCTTGGCCTGCTGGAGCGCCAAATCGCCCTGCTGCATGACACCGTCGACGCTTGCCTGCCCGCTGGCAAACAGGGTGATGCCGATGCTGCCGGTCACCGGCAGGGCCTGGCTGTCGACATCGCGGGCATCGAGGATGGCGGCCAGCAGCTTCTCGGCCAGGCGTTCGGCGATATGGGCGGCGCGATCGACGTCCGGCCCGAGGTCGTGGACCAGCAGCACGAACTCGTCGGCGCCGAGGCGGGCCAGGGTGTCGGACTCCCGCACCGCGCTCGATAGCCGCTCGGCCACCCGATGGAGCAGCCGGTCGCCCTGGAGCAGGCCCTGGAGGTCGTTGACCACCTTGAAGTTGTCCAGGTCGATGCAGAACAGCGCCCCGTAACAGTCTGTGCGCCGGTGGCCGTTGACTACTTTGTCCAAGCGGTCGAGCAGCAGCCGGCGATTGGGCAGGCCGGTGAGCGAGTCGTAGAAGGTCAGCCGAAAATTGCGCTGCTGTATCGCGCGATGCTCGGTGATGTCGGTGGAGATGCCGCACAGGGAGTGTATCGTCCCGCCGGCGTCGCGCAGCGGCAGCTTGACCGACAGGAAAGTGCGCCTGCTGCCATCGTGGACCAGCACGTTCGTCTCTTCGGCGACGACCTTTTCGCCCCCCTGGATGACCCGCTGGTCATTGAACCGCAGCTCGGCCACCGTGGCCGGGTCGAAGAGATCGCTATCACTCTTGCCGATGATCTCGGTCTCGGTAACCCCCAGCAGCTCGCAGGCCTTGCGGTTGGCGTACTGGTAGCGAAGATCGGGGGACTTGATGTAGATGAAGGCCTCGACGCTGTCGAGAATCGTCGCCAGCTTCTCCGTGCTGGCCTGAAGCTCGGCGGTACGCAGGACCACCTTGCGCCTGAGCAGCGCCCCCGCCACCAGGGCCACCACCAGCAGTGCCGCGAGCGCCGCCATGGCCCACCAGAGACTCGCCGGCACCAGCGGGGAAGGCTCGGCCCCGCCCCAGCGCTGCAGGGCCGCGTAGTAGGGGGAGGCGCGCGTCTGCCGCCAGCGCTCCAGGTGGTCGTCGATCCGCGCCAGCACCTGGGGATGGCGGCCGCCGGCACTGGCGTAGAAGAGCCGTGCGGGCTGAAAGAGAATCGGGGTATCCGATAGACCATACTCCCGGGCCTTCCAGTCCCCGAACAGGTGGTTGGCGACGGCGGCATCGGCCTGGCCCTCCGCCGCGGCGGCAAATCCCGAAGCGAAGTCATCCACCGGCAGCCAGGTCACCGACACCCCGAAGTTCTCGGCCAGCTGCCCCAGGTAGGCCTGCTGCATGGAGCCCTGCAGCACCGCCACCCGCTTGTCCTCCAGGTCGAGCACCGACTCCAGCGGCTCGCCCTGCCCCTGATAGACCTGCGACCAGCTGTGCAGCGCCGGCAGGCGGTGAAAATCCAGAATCTCGGCCCGGGCCGGGGTCCAGCCCACATCCGGCAGCAGGTCGAGTTCGCCCGCCTCGAGCTCGTCGAGGCACGCCTGCCACCGGCAGGGAACGGGCTCCAGCTGCCAGCCCTCCTCCTCGGCCATGGCCACCAGCAGGTCGCCGAAAATGCCAGAGGGTGCGCCCTGCTCGCCCAGCTGAAGCTTGGGCGGGTTGTGGTAGACCCCCACCCGCAGGGCATTCTCCGCTGCAAGCGCGGGCGAGCCAACCAGCAAAACCAGGCAAGCGCCCTTCCAGAGCACCGACCGCAGGGGAGGTATGGACATCCTGTCACCCTTCCGAATGCATGAGATATTTGCAATATAACAACAGTTGCGGCCCGGTGGGACCGAACGTGGATTCATCACGGATTGGCTATTACGGCCGCAAAGGCCTGCACTCATACACTATGGACTAGTTTTCTCACCACTGCGTCAGGGCTTCGCCATCAGGTCCGTCCGCCAGGCCCGCCAGAAGGTCACGCCCTGAAAGACGGCGAACACCGCCTCGAACAGGGCCGGCAGCCACAGCAGGCCCGAGGCGAACAGGAAGAAGAGCGCGAAGAGCCCCCGGAACAGGATCGACAGCAGCGCTACCAGCCGATTGTGCAGGGGCGCCAGGGCGGCCGGCAGATAGAGCAGCCCGACCACGATCATGGCCAGGCCGGCATAGCGCACCCAGGTCAGCGGATACGGCAGGTCGGCGCCCATGATGCCTAGCAGGCTGACGGGCCAGAGCCAGAGCCACAGGCCGAGCAGCACATTGAGGGCGATGCCCACCTTCATCACCCGCCGGTAGGTCGCGAACACATCGTGTGAGGTATTCATTATCGTGCTCCCGGGCATATTGCCCCTAGTTGCCCCTCTAGAACGTCAGCAGATAGTCGAGCAGAGCCGAGCGCTCCTGCGCGGTCAGCTCGGTGCCGTAGGCATGCCCCTGGCGGCCGTTGCCGGGCTCGCTGGTATCGAAACAGAAGCCCTCTTCCAGGGGCTCGCCGGGCGTGCAGTCGGGCGCCACGAAACCGCCCTTCTCCTGATCCAGCACGTCCAGCCCGCGCACGAAGGCTGGCGGGCGCTGGGCCGGCGGCAGCAGCAGATCGTACAGGGTCGGCACGGCTCCGTTGTGCAGGTAGGGCGCCCGCAGCCAGAGTCCGTCGAGGGGCAGGTTGGCGTAGCCGTCGGTCTTGCGGAAGTGCCGGAAGCGGTAGCGCTCGTCATCCTCGAACAGGGTCAGCTGATAGCGGCGCAGGGTCTCGGTGTAGCTGTCGAGCCGGGCCGGGTCGACGCCAAGCCGGTCGTTGGGCTCGACCTGGCCAAGGTGCTCGCCTTCGAAGACGTAGCGGTCGCCGTCCTGGTAGCCGTGACAGTCGGCACAGTGGCGCATGTAGAGCGCCCTGCCGGCCTCCACGCTATCGGCGTCGGGGCGATAGGGGCTGGGCGGCGGCGCGAGGTCCAGCAGCCAGTCGGCCACCCGCTCGATACCGGCGTGGTCGACGCTCTCCTCGGTCACCCCGGCGCCGATGGCGGCGCTCAGGTTGCGCTCCTGCAGCGAGGCGTTGTTGCCATCCCAGTGCAGGTCCATGCCCTGGCGGGGGCGCTGCAGGAAGACGGCGGGGAAGTCGCTGGTGCCGATCCGCTCCGACTCATCCAGCTCTGCCACGTCCATGTCGAACTGGAGCAGCTTGTAGGGATTGAAGGTATCCACGCGGCCCGGCCCCCAGGGCGGCTGCTCGGCCAGCAGCGGCCCGAGCGTCGCCCGGGTCTCCAGCAGCCCCTCGCGCACCCGGGGCAGGACCGCATAGCGCCACACCCGCCGCTCGATCCAGCCCAGCCGCTGGCCCTGGGCCTCCATCTCGTCGAGCACGCGATCCGGGGCCAGCCGCGGGTCGTCGGCGATCTCCAGCAGGAAGCCGATGAAGGCGTAGAGGTCCAGGTTGTTGGACGGCATGCCGGAGATCTGCCGCGCCGGTGCATCGGGCGACTCGCGGACCGTCCCCACATGGCAGAGCGCACAGTTGAACCAGGCGATCTCCACGCCGCGCACCTCCCGCGTGCCGAGGCCGATGGGCAGATCCCCGCGGCTCGACTCGTCGCCCGGCGCGTAGAGAAAGCCGAATACCTCGTAGTGCCGGTCGCCGAAGACTTCCGGGAAGAGGCCCGGCAGTACCCGCCACATCCGGACCGGCAGCCCGCTGACTTCGCTGCCGATGGAGCCATGCCGGAAGTGGGTCTCCGGATCGGCGTAGTGACGCACCGACTCGCCGCTGTAGCGCCACAGGGTGGGCACGCCGATCGCCAGGACCAGCCCCCCGGCCACCACCACGACCAGGGCGAGCAGGGTCAGCGGCAAGCGCCGCCAGCGTCGGCGGCGGGCCTCCTGTTGCACGGCGGTGACGGGCGGCTCCTGTCGTCTCATGGCGGCCTCATGGATTCTGCGCTGGCGGCACCGGGGGCAGGCGCAGCTCGGGTCGGGTGTCGTAGATGGCCATCAGGGCCGCGATCATGCGCTCGTGGTCGCCGTCGAAGCGGGATAGCTCATAGCAGCCCAGGGGGTTCTTCGGCGCGTTGAGCAGGCACTTGTTGCAGAAGGTGCAGGGGCGTGCCGGGGCGTCATGTCCGGCCTGCCACTGTCGGGGCAGGTCGGGGTTGGCGATCAGCGCCCGGGCGCTGGAGACCGCGTCGCAAGCCCCGCTGCCGATGGCCTCGCGCACCAGGGAGGCGCGCTGATAGCCGCCGGTGCTGATCACCGGAATGCCCACCGCCTGGCGGACGGCGCGGGCCTCGTCCAGGCTCACCCCCTCCACGGCATGGCCGCGCTGGTGACGGAACCACAGCCAGCGGAAGATCCAGCGCAGCGCCGAATAGCGGAACAGCAGGTAGTTGCGGAAGGTATCGACCCCGGCGGAAAGCATGGCGTCGTAGGTGCTGGCAATGGTCTCGAAGGAGAAATCCCCCGGCGGGTTCAGGGGGTGGGGAAAGAGGCTGCCGATGGAGACGTGCAGGGCATCGGCGCCCGCCGTCTCGACCCAGCGGCAGACCTGCAGGGTCTCCGCCAGGGTATTGCCCTTGCCTTCCCAGGGCAGGATGTCGTTATGGTCCACGGCGCTGATCTTGACCTGCAGGTGGAAGTCCGGCCCCACCCGCTCGCGGATGGCGCGGATCACCTCCAGCAGGAAGCGCGCGCGGTTGGCCAGCGAGCCGCCGTAGCGGTCGCGCCGGTCATTGATCGCCGAGCTCAGGAACTGGGTGAACAGGTAGCCGTTGGCGGCGTGCAGCTCCACGCCGTCGAGCCCGGCCTCCCGGGCCCGCCAGGCCCCGTCGGCGAAGGCCTGGACGGTGCGCTCGATCTCGTGGCCGCTCATGGCCCGACACAGGAAGCCGTGCAGGGCCTCCTTGTGGTCGGTGGCGCTGAGCGCCCGGCGATGCTGGTTATGGACCCCGGGGAGATCCATCTGCCGCCCGGAGTGGCTGAGCTGCATGATGAACTTGCAGTCGAAGCGGTGCACGGCCTCGCCGAGCCGCTGCCACAGCGGGATGAAGTCATCGCGGTGGATGGTGGCGTAGCCCGCCACGATACGCCCCTCCATCTGCACCGGCACGAAGGAGGAGATGATGGCGCCCACCCCGCCCCGGGCGAACTGGCACTCCCAGTTGATGCGTGTCTGGGTCAGGCTGCCGTCCTCGTTGTCGAAGCGCCCGGAGATGTTCGAGCGGAAGAGACGATTCTTGACCTCCAGGTTGCGCCACTTGAGCGGCGAGAAGATGACATCCTCGCTCATCGTCCACCCTCCCCTGACCGGGATGCTGCCACGGCCTGTTCCCAGATATCGGTCAGCAGCGCCAGGATAAAGCGCTGGGCCGGACAGCGCCCCCAGCTATCGGCCATGAAGGCCAGGTCCCGGTCGCCGCTGCTGCGAACACCCTCGGCGAGTCGCAGCAGCACCAGATCGCCGGGCACCAGGCGACGCGGGGAACAGGGCGTCGACAGCGGCACCTGTACCTGGCGAAGCAGCGTCTCGGGCACGCTGAGGCAGCGCGCCAGCACCGCCGCCCGGGGCAGCGCCGATGCGCCCGGCGTGCCGGCCAGGGAGCGCATCGCCTCGAGCGCCCCCACCAGGTTATGCACCGCCACGCCTGTCGCATGCAGGGTCATGGGGTCGCCCTGGGCCCGCTCATGCAGCAGTCGTCGATCCCGGCGAAGCCGGCCGCTTAGACGCTGGAGCAGCGCCCTTGGCGCATTGACACGCGGATAGTCGTTGAGCCGCCGAGCGGCCGCGAAGGTCGCCTCGTCGGCGTGGTAACCGTCGCGGAACCGCCGCCCCAGTAGCCCCTGGGCCGCGGGGCCCAGCGCTTCGGCTTCGGCCTGGCGAGCCACCGCCTCCACCAGGGTCTTGAAGGCCGGATCCTGGCGCCAGGAAGATGCCTCGGCACACTCATCCAGGCGCCGCTCCAGCTCGGCGTGGCGCGATTCGCGACCCTGGGCCTCGCGGCCCAGCAGGGCCGGCAGCGGCTCAGCGTCGAAGACGAAGGCGCGGCGCAGACGGGCCAGCCGCAGGCGGTTGATCACGCCGCCGCCGGGGGCCAGGGAGCGGTCGAGACGTGAGTCGCCGTCGAGCAGACGAATCTCACGGGGATCGGTGACCTCCAGGAGGCTGATCAGGCCGGGTATATGCACTCGTCTGGCCACACCACCTCCCACTCTATCCGTGCTAGCCGCGGTTCCAGGGGAAGAAGGCATTGCGTACCCCCTCCAGCCGCGGCGCCAGTTCGGGGAAGTGGCGGCCGATGACCGACTTCATGCCGTTGTTGTCGATCCACTCCATGCCCGCCCGGGTATAGACCTCGGGGGTGTAGTCATCGGTGAAGAAGCGGTCGCTCTTGAGGCGTCGCGAGGCCATCAGGATGAAGATCCGGAAGGCGGTATCGCTGAAGGCGAAGCCGGGCGGCGGGGTCTCGGCTAGGCAGCCGATCAGCAGGTCGACCTCTTCCACGTCGCCATAGATCGCCTCCAGTTGGCGCTGCCACTCGGGATTGTCGGTCAGCTCGGCAAAGCTCCCGGGGGCCGGCATGTCGATCAAGCGGCGGAAGCGGCAGTAGCGCGGCACTCCCCGCTCGCGGTCACGCAGCACATCCACCGTGGCCAGATCGATCACCCGATGATGGGGCGCCTGCTTCTCGTGCTGCTGCAGGTGGCGCGGAAAATTGTGCAGCACCAGGGCGCCGGGATGGCTAGTGCCCAGGGAGTAGAGGGCGTCGCCGAGCGACATGTCCGAATAGAGCGCCTGGGTCAGGGAGCCCGCCACCTCGGTCAGGCCGCACTCCTTGATCAGGCTGTCGTCGGCCAGGCGCCGGAAGCTGAAATCATCGGGAATCAGCGGGTGCATGCGATAGACGGCGCTGAACTCCTCGGTGATGGCGTAGGGCGCGGCGTGGTGGTCCACCGGCGAGCCGACGATCCCGCTGAACAGTTCGCTGTCGCTGACACGCCCCCGGCTGCGGTAGAAGTGCTCGTCGAGCACGCCCCACCAGTTGGCGCGCATGCCGAGCCGCAGCTCCGGGGTATCGAGCAGCGCCGGAGTCCACTCGACGGTATGGATCTTGGCGATCAGGGCGGCATTGACCAGCCGGGCCTTCTGGAACAGCCACTCGCCGTCGCGGTCGGGGTGCTCGATGCGCAGCCGGTCGACGATGGCGTTGTGCTCCATGGCGAACAGGGTGTGCATCAGCGAGAGTCCCACCCACCAGTTGCCGTTGGCGCCCGCCAGCTCGATGCCATGCTCATCCAGCGGCAGGTGGCCATCGGGCCTGAGGTAGAGTTTACCGTCGGGCAGCAGTTCGCCGCTGTCGGGGTCGGTGCGCACCAGGCGCTGACGGCGCAGGCTGCTGCCATAGATCTGGGAGGCGTCCCACCACTGGGTCTCGGTATTGAGGAAGGTAGCGGGATGGCCCTCATCGGCGGATGAGCGGGTGGTGTCGCGACGGCTGCGCAGCACCGTCATGCGCTCCCAGGGCCAGTCATCGTCCTCGTCCAGGGGCACCTCGTAGCGTTCGGCCTCGGTGTCATTGCTGCCATGGCTGAACCAGTCGTGGACCATGAACTGCAGCCAGGCGGGGACCAGCACGTTGAGGGTGGTCGCCGGCACGAAGGTGTCGCGGGTCATCAGGCGCCGGCTGATCACTCGGGGACTCGGTGTCATCAGCCTATCGCCGGTCTCGCCGAAGGTCTCGGCAGGCGGCACGTTGCGCCCGAAGCGGGTATACGCCTTGCCCATGGCCGGTGCCGCCAGATCGTTGTAGCTGCCGTCGGCGGTGCGGAACTGGCGGACATCGATCTCTTCCCGCTCGGGATCCTGCGGGCGCTCCCGTTCCGTCGAATAGAGATTGTGCCAGCGCAGGTTGCGGCGCAGGGCGACGAGATTGAGGACGGCAATGGGGAAAGGAAAGCGATACCACTGGCGGCGCCTGTTGATGCGCCGAAACACCCGTCCGAGCAAACCACTTCCACGCTGACCGAACATGGGACTCCTCCCTGAACAATGCCGGCGCTGCTAGGCTCCGTCCGAAAACTGGCTGCGCTCGACCATACGGCGTTAAAAATCGGCTCGTGCGCGAGTCCGATCAAAGTACTCATTTACACCCCGTAAACTCGCACGCGAGCCCGGTCCGCCTTATCGCCGATTTTTGCCTTGTCTGGCCTTCGCTCGCCGACTTTTCAGACAAAGCCTAACGCAACGGTTGGATATCGACTGGCAGCCCCAGGCTCCACGAGGACCAGATGCCTCAATCCCGCAGGTTGAACGTGACCCTGAGAAACTTGACTACTAATCTCTAGCACAGGGTTTGGCTCCCCACCAGTACGGTGCCACAGACGCACGATGCCAGGGAGGAAATCGGGTGATGGGGAACTACGCAGCGGGATTTCGTGCCATGGTACTGCTGGGGGTAGTGGCCAACCTCCTCTTCGCCCTGCCGGCGGTCTTTGCCCCCAACGCGGTGATTACCCTGGTGGGGGGCGCCGCGGTTGTCGAGACGGTGTGGCCCGCCTTCGCCGCCTGGCTGCTGATCCTGCTCAGCTTGTTCTACCTGCCGGCGGCGTTCGATCCCTTTCACTACCGGGCCATCGCCATGCTGGCGGTCCTGGCGCGCTTCGCCGGGGTGGTGTTCTTCACCCTGCTCTATCCGCAATTCGTGCTGTTTGCCCTGATGGATCTGTTCTTCGGCGTGACCCAGGGCGTGTTGTTACTGCTGCTTCGACGGGCCGAAAAGACGGCATAACGCACTCGAGGAGAGACGGCCATGGCTTCCACCCACCGAGACACTTCACAGCCCTCACGGCGCTGGCTGGTGTGGCTAATCCTGCTGCTGATGGCGGGTGGAGTGATCGCAGCCATTGGCTGGTACCAGCTATTCCGCGAGGAGCCACAGCGGTTCGACAGCGTCGAGGCCTACTACCTCTACGGCTCCATCGGCGCCGAGCAGGAAGAGGGCATTCCCTACTGGATCTGGCGCGTGCTGCCGGATGTCTTTCCCCAGCACCTGCCCGGGGAAGGCGGCTACGAGTCCCTGGGCATGCTCTGGGAGGAGGGCGAGCCAACCCCGGCCGGCTTCTCCAGGAAGACCATCGGCTTCCCACGTATCGCCATCAACTGCGCGGCCTGCCATACCGCCAGCTACCGCATCGCTGAAGACGCCGAACGCCAGATCGTACCCACTGGCCCCCACCAGACCTTCGACCCTCAGGCCTACCTGACCTTCCTGGGGGATGCCGCCAACGACCCGGACTTCACCGCCGCCACTCTGCTGTCGGCCATCGAGGCGGAGACCGACCTCTCCTGGCTCGACCGCCTGCTCTACCGTTTCCTGATCATTCCGCGGACCCGGGACGGGCTTCAGGAGCAGGCCGCCCGCTTCGCCTGGACCGAGGAGCGCCCGCGCTGGGGGCCGGGGCGGATCGATCCCTTCAATCCGGTCAAGTTCCACCCCGACCTGCTGGCCCTGGACCCCGCCGAGGACGACACCATCGGCAACTCCGACATCATGCCGCTGTGGGCGATGGACGAGCAGGAGGGCTTCGCCCTGCACTGGGACGGCCTCAACGACTCCTTGACCGAAGTGGTGCTGAGCGGCGCCATCGGTGACGGCGCCCGCCCCGATTCGCTGCCCGTCGATGACCTCGCCGAGCTGGAAGCGTACCTGCTGACCAAGCGCCCGCCGCCCTACCCCTTCCTCGACGACCTCGACGCCGACCTGGCCGCCGAGGGCGAAGCGGTGTTCCAGCGGACCTGCGCCGGCTGCCACGGCCTGGAGGGGGCGCGCATCGGCACGGTGATCCCCCAGACGGAGATCGGCACCGACCCCCACCGCCTCGAGATGTGGACCACCGAGGCCGCAGAGCGCTACAACGCCTACGCCGAGGCGTACCCCTGGGACTTCAACGCCTTCGTCAAGACCGACGGCTATGTGGCCAAGCCGCTGACCGGCATCTGGCTGCGCGCGCCCTATCTGCACAACGGCTCGGTGCCCACCCTGGAAGACCTGCTCCAGCCCGCCGATCAGCGCCCCGAGCGCTTCTACCGCGGCTACGACGTCTACCATCCCGAGCGTATGGGCTTCATCCATGACGGCGAGGCCGCCGAACGCCACGGCTTCCTGTATGACACCGCCGAGCCGGGCAACAGCAACCAGGGGCATGAAGGCGCCGCGTTCGGCACCCAGCTCGAAGAAGAGGACAAGGCGGCATTAATCGAATACCTGAAGACGCTCTAGGAGCCACACCATGGCCGAATACCTGAAGGTCGTCTTTCCCTATCGCCGCGAGGTCTGGATCGACGGCGAGCCCGCCGCCTGGACCCAGACGGTCTGCCAGGTCGATGCCGGCTGGTATACGGTGACGCTGGCTCCACCGCCGGACTTCGCGCCCGAGTGCCAGCGAGTCGAGGTCATCGACACCCTGCCCACGGCGCCGCTGATCGTCGAGTTCACCCTCAAGGAGCCGGGTCCGTGAGCCCCCTCGCCAGGCTGTCGCTCGGCCTGCTGCTATCATTGACGGCGCTGGCCGGCTGCGCCTCCTTCCCCGAGGCGGAGCCGCTCGAGCGCGTCGATACCGCCAGCGGCTACCGCTACGCCAACCTCCAGGGCGCGGAAAACAGCGAGGAGCTGTTCGTGATCCTCAGCTTCTCCGGCGGGGGCACCCGGGCCGCAGCGCTCGCCTACGGCGTGCTGGAGAAGCTGCGGGACAGCTGGGTCGAGATGGATGGCGAGCCACGCAATCTGCTGGACGAGGTGGACGTCATCTCGTCGGTGTCTGGCGGCAGCTTCACCGCGGCCTACTACGGCCTGCAGCGTGACGCCATCTTCGAGGAGGGGGGCCGGTTTCAGCGCGACTTCCTCTACCGGGACGTCGAGTCGGACCTGAAGCGCCGGCTGCTCAACCCCTACAATTGGGCGAGGCTCGCCTCGCCTACCTTCGGGCGCATCGAGCTCGCCGAGGAGGTCTATCAGGAGCTGCTCTTCGACCAGGCCCGCTTCGCCGATCTCGCGGACAACGGCCGCAAGCCGTTCTTGCTGATCAATGCCACCGACATGGACAAGGGGTCCCAGTTCACCTTCGTGCAGTCCCAGCTGGACCCGATGTGCGTCGATCTGGACAGCATCGCCCTGTCACGCGCCGTGGCGGCCTCGTCGAATTTTCCCATCGCCTTCACGCCGCTGACCCTCAACAGCTATCCCGGGCGCTGCGGCTATGAGGAACCGCCCTGGGTCGCCAACGCCCTGCAGGGCCTGGAGACCAACCCCCGCCGCTACTATCGTGCCAGCAACTGGCAGCGCTACCAGGAGCCCGAACGCGACTACGTGCACCTGCTCGACGGCGGTGTCTCCGACAATATCGGCCTGCGTCCCGCCCTCGATGCCCTGCGCGCCCCCACCCTGCAAGAGGTGGAGTGGAGCGTGCTGAACAAGATGAACCGGGAGATCGTCGACAAGCTGGTGGTGATCGTGGTGGACGCCAAGCCGGAACGCCTGGCGGCAAACTTCGATACCTCCCCCCGCTCCCCCGGCCCGAAACAGGTGATCAACACCATCGCCACCACGCCGCTGGCCAACTACTCCTTCGATACGGTCGAGCTGCTCAGGGATACCCTGCGCGACCGCGCCGACGCCCAGCGTCTCTCCCGGGAGGCCGGCAACGGGCTGCACCAGATCGATCTCTACTACATCTACGTGGGCTTCGACCGGCTGGAAGACGACGCCGAGCGGGAGCGCTTCCAGCGCATCCCCACCAGCTTCAGCCTGCCCGCGGAGGAGGTGGATGCGCTGCGCCGCATCGGCGCCGAGCTACTGGAGCAGTCGCCCTGCTTCCAACAGCTGGTCGGCCAACGCGAGGGCTCGGATGGAGGACGCCTCTGTCGCCATTGAAGCCAGTGAAGCCCTAGCCGGTCAGTCTTGCGGAGCGTTCAAGCGGAACACGTTGTCGGCCTGGGAGCGGTGCAGGCAGATCTCCACCAGCAGGGTGCGATGGGGCTGGAACAGCGACTTCAGCTGATCGGCGTCCAGGCAGAGGTCCTCGATATCCTCGTCGGCCAGGGTGCGAAATCCCACCGGAGTGAAACGGGCATTCTGCTCGTCTTCATCCAGCATCGGCTCGGCGGTGATCGACATGCCGAGCCGGGTGTCGGCACGGGCAACGGCCTCGTACAGGCGTGCGGTGTCGATATACAGGCTGCGCAGCGAGGCGTCGGCCCGATTGCGGTGCACCTTGCGAATCGCCGATTCGTGGATGGTGCGCGCCAGTCCGCCACCGTCTGGACGCTCTGGGTCGTAGAACTCGACCAGGTAGTCCTCCACCGGCACGTCGAACTGGTCGCGCACTCGCACCACGGTGTTCTGAAAGCCGGCCTTGCCGCGCCGATCCCCCGGCTGGCGGGTCAGCCGCTGGTTGGCCGCCTCGCACTCATCGCAGAAATCGTCGAAATCGGCGTCTTCGATGGTCAGGGCACGCTCGATCAGTGTCAGGGTGTCCTTCTGGCCACGGCTCAGCCGACTTTCGGCGGCGTCGAGCTTGATCGCCGAGTGGTCGAGCCCGTCGAGGATCCGAAAGGCGCAGCGTCCGCTGGCCTGCCGGTAGTCGACCACTTCGGGCACGGTGACTCGGCCAGCGTTGCGCTCCTTTTCGCGAAAGGCGATTCGCATATGGGCGCAGTTGAGGTTGGCCGTGGCGAGGCGTACGGTGCCGTCGCCGCCCTCCTCGTTGGCCACCGAGCGGATCCCGCCATAGCCGGTGTTACCGCACAGCACGGTGCACAGAACACGCCCGGGGACATAGATGCCCTCGCCCTCGGCGAAACGATCCTGCATGGCCAACGCCCAGCTGAAGGGGCTGGCCAGCTCCAGGCCGCGCAGGATATTGGCCCCGGTCTCCAGCACCGCCTGCCCCGCCTGACGGCTGAAGAAGCCATTGATGATACGCCCCAGCATCGAACGTCCCATGTGAGCCAGCGGCGAGCCGAAGTTGGCCGGCGCGAGCATCACCAGATGCTTGACCGGGACGGCATCGGGGGCGAAGTGACGTGCCATCCAGTCGCGGATCACCAGACCGCCGGTCGAGTGGACGATAAGGTCGACGCTGGCCGCATCCCGCGGCAGACCCCGCGCTGTCCAGGCGCGATCCAGCGCCGCCTGCAGGTCATCGAAGCGCAGGGCATCATCCTTGGAGAGGTAATCGCCGATGGCGATACGCTGAATCTGTCCGGCTCCCAGCCGCTTGCGCAGGTGCCCGACCAGCCTCTCGAAGGAGCGGCCCTCGTCGTTCCAGCCGTGCAGCAGTACCAGGGGACGATGGCTCATGACACGGCCTCCCGCTCGTGTTGTGACTCCGCCGAGGGGCGAGACCGCCCCTCCACCGGCGCCTCGGCGCTCACGTTATTGCCAGGATAGTCACTGATCGGCGTTCGAGCGTGCCGCTCGCCCCCCCTGGCACGGCTCCACGGGACGGAGCCCGCATGGGCCGGGGCTACTCGCCGCGCGGGTCACCGGGCAGGTAGTGGCCGGTGACCAGGCGATAGGCGTCCGAGGTGCGATCCCCGGGGATACCGTCGGCCTTCAGGAAGATGCCGGGGAAGCTGGTCAGCCAGCGCTGCAGCCGCCGGGCCTTCTCGGTCTCCGCATCGCTGCGGCTGCGTCGCATACGATGGCGAGACACCATCGGGCCCTGCCGGACCTTGCTCCCAGCTGGCTCGGCGGCCACCTCCGCATAGAGGGTGGCCGCCGGCTGGTCGGCCAGATCCACCAGCCCGCGCTCGACCATCCGCCGCAGTACCACGGCGGCCCCGCACTGGCGCGAGACGGCGGTGTCGGACCAGCGCCCGTCGGCCACGTAGCGCCCGCTGGTGTAGTGCGTGGAGAAGCTCCACAGGTAGGGCGAGAGCACGTGGGGGTGGTACATCCGGTAGCCCCAGCCGTTGTAGCGCTCCAGCTGGTAGAGGGTGCCGGCCAGGCTCCAGTCGGTGTCGCCATCCAGGCGCTTGAGCGCCATGGCATCGGCGGCGCTCTCCTCCCAGGTGAAGGGGGGCTTACCGCGCTTGGGCCGGCCGGCGGGCACCTGGACGGTGCGCGCGGTGAGCGGGTCGCCGTTGTGCAGGTGGCTGTTGAAGCTGCTGCCGGACTCCATGCTGTGCACCAGCGCCACGAAGTACCAGGGCACCCCGCGGCGCTCGGTCACGGCCTGGTAGCGGTCGCGGTGGGAGAGCAGCCGGTCGACGGTGCGCTCCACCTCGGCGTGGCGCTCGGGAAGGATGTCGCAGGTCTCGAAGAGCCGCTCATACTCGCGGCGCAGGGGGTCGGTCAGCCGGATCGCCATGGCAGCCTCCTGTCATGGGTTCCAGACATCACGGCCCGCTGTCCGGGAACCCCTGTGGTTTTCCCTGATCAGCGTAGTCCAGGATTCGGGGCCTATCGGCCCCGTGCCGGTTCAGGCCTTGAGGACGTAGCGCAGGATCTCGACGACCTGATCGGTGGTGGTGCACCAGGCCATGGCCTCGGCGTCGACCTCTTTCAGCGGGTGAACGATCTCCTCGCCGTGCAGGGTCACGTAGGGCTTGCCCAGGGCGGCGCAGTAGCCGGCATCGAAGGCGGCGTTCCACTGCTTGTACTTGTCGCCGAAGCGCACCACCACCAGATCGCTCTGTTCGATCAGCGTGCGGGTGCGGATGGCATTGATCTTGGACGACTTGTGGTCACGCCAGAACTGGCGGCTCTCTTCACCCAGGTGGTCGCCGGCGGCATCGCTGGCGTCGTGATCGGTCACCGGCGAGGTGAAGACCACATCCAGGCCCGCGGCCTCGGCACCGCGCTGGATCTCGTCGCGCCAGTCGGTGTGGATCTCACCGGAGAGATAGACGAAAAAGCTCATGCAGGGCTCCTCAGGGGAAGGGGAATGGAACCCGCCATGATAGCGCAGGTTGGTTTTAATGGAAAATTATTCCATTAAAACCGCCAGCGGGCTTTCAGCCGGCGGCTGAGCTCAGCGCCTGCCAGTGTCAGCGTATCAGTGGGTAAAGGGCGTGTCGGTCGGTATTTCGGCTGGTCATAGAGAAGCCGCCGATCATGGATCGGCGGCTTCCTGGCTTGCGTCGGCGCGAGCTAACGCTTTGCTGCGCTTCCCTAAGGCTTACTTGGCCTTGGGAGCGACTTCCTTGACGGCCTTGGAGGCGGTCTCGGTAGCCTGCTTGACGCTTTCCTGGGCCTGCTTGACGCTGCCTTCGGTCAGCTTCTGGCTTTCCTGAACGAAGTCCTGCTGCAGGGCCACGACTTTCTCCGCGTCGCCCTTCAGGCGCTCGGTCAGCTCCTTGGCGACCTGCTGCTGGCCTTCCAGGTAGCTCTTAAGGCCTTCGGCGTCCTTGACTTCCACCAGGCTGCGCAGCTGCGCCAGGTTGACGTCGGCGTAGGCCTTGGTGGCCTCGAGCTGGGCGTTGACCAGCTTCTCGGTATAGTCGACGGACAGGGCAGCGAAGGCGCGTGCCGGGGCGAAGAACACGGACTCGAGCTGGGTGGTGTCAAACTGCTTGGCGTCGAATGCGAATGCGTTGGTCATGATGGGAACCTCCGGGGTTCTGGTGCCATGGAACGGGAGATTCCCGCTCTGATGCAGTGCACAATAACAGGGATTTTTGTGCAGTGCAACATGGATCGAGGAAGAATCCATATACGGCTTATTCCAGATCCTGAGCGATGGCCGAATAGGGCCGCTCCAAGCTGGCCGTGGCGGAGGTGCCCCCTCCAGAGCTGCACTGAACCGCCTTGCCCGCATACAGCGTGAGCCCTACCTCGGCGAGCATACACAGCAGGCCATGACATCCTATCCAACTGTTTCTAAATGGATAATTCATTGCCATGCACCTTCAGCCCTACCGATATAGACCACTTTTCCATTGAGCCGCCTTCACCATTTCTCTATAGTCCTCCACACTGAAAGAGGACCCCCACGAGAAGAACGAACCGGTATCCAACCGGTCGCAGGGTGTAGGGAAAGGACGGGAGGTGCCATGACGGCATTGGCAGGCATAGGGCTTTACAGCCCCAAGCAAGCGGAGAGGCTCATCGGTGTCGATGCGGCCAAGATCCGCCGTTGGCTGCTGGCCGAGGATGGCCAAAATGGCCCTCTCTGGCACCCTGAACCTGAAGCCCTGGGCCTTGAAGACACCCTGAGCTTTAAGGACCTGCTGGAAATCCGCGCTGTCGCCCAGTTCCGCAAGCATGGCGTGCCGCTGCAAACCATCCGCTCGGCCCTGGCCAACCTCAGTGAGCTGATGCAGCGAGACTACCCGCTCCTGCACCCTCAACTGGTTACGGATGGGAAAGCCGTGATCCTCAAGGCCTTTAAGGGCAACGGTGAAACGGCCATGACCGACCTGGCCAAGTTTCAGGACGTGATGACCGAGGTCGTTGCCCCATCCATCAAGGACCGCGTCACCTTCGATGCTAGTAACAACCCGGTTCGCTGGTCACCAGATCCCAGCGATCCCGGCATCGTGGTCGACCCGAAGTTTGCTTTCGGTAAGCCGATCGTCCTTCCAAGTCACATGTCCACCATTGCCCTCTTCAAGGCTTATGAAGCCGAGGATGGCGATGCCGATGCAGTGGCCAGGAATCTCGATATCACCGTCGATGAGGTGATTCGCGCCGTTAACTTTGAAAAAAGGATAGCGGCGGGTGAACTTCTTCATTGACGAGAACCTTAGTCCAAGCCTTGCCAAAGCCCTGAACCACCTATCCGATCTCTGCGATGAGCGGCACACCGTTAAACATGCCCGTGAGGTCAATGGGGGCCCCGGCACACCAGACTTGGTGTGGCTGGAGAAGCTCCAGAAAGAGGGTAACTGGGCCATTATCTCGAAAGATCGCTTCAACAAAGGCGATCCTGAGCGCTTTGCCTTCGAAAACGCGGGCCTCACCATCTTCAACCTGGGTAAGGACTGGAACAAGAAGAAAGGCTGGGAGACCGCCCTTCAACTGATCAAGTGGTGGCCTGCCATATCGAAAGAAGTCCTCAAGTCGAGCGATCCCATGCTCTACGAGCTGCCTTGGGGGACCGGTGGAAAGCTCAAGGGCCGTAAACTGGCCAAGAAGAAGTAGCCCCCGGCCAGGGCCTCTCGAAGGTTCTTACGCAGTTGCAGCGCCCTCAAGGGGAGTCGGGAGAGCACAAGGAGGTAAGCAGTCTAAAAGCATCCAGCGAGCACCTAATGGAAGCCAGCCCACGGGTTTGGGTCAAAGTGCGGGTCAAAAACATCCAGACAAAGAATAAGCCTCTGAAATCAGCGGCTTATTCGATATTCATGGCGGAGGGAGTCCGCCTCGCACCACTGAGAATCAGTGACTTGGGGTTTCAATTTCCGAATAACCAACAAAATGCCCCACAAACAGGAAGGCGCTAGGATGACGCTGGATGATGTCCTATAAGCTGGGCATGGCACTGGAAACCAGCCGTTGTTCCGAGGCTTCCAGATGCCGTCATCGGAGACGCTTCAGGATGCTTGCCGCGTCAGGTCGTGGAAGTGGATACCGGTCGCCTTGATGACGGCGGTCATGGTGCGCAGGGTCGGATTGCCCTTGGGTGACAGCGCCCGGTACAGGCTCTCGCGTGACAGCTTGGCCCGCTCGGCAACGACAGCCATGCCGCCCTGGGCTTCAACCACATGGCGCAGGGCCATCAGGAAGGCAGACTCTCCCCCCTCCTCGTCCAGCTCGTCGAAGGCGGCGCGCAGGTAGTCAACGGCCATCGCCGGGTCATCGCGCAACATCTCAATCACAGCGTCATCGTGGCTTTTCATCTCCGAGCTCTCCTTCGGTGGTCGGCCAGAAACGCCTTGGCCTGCTCAATGTCGGCCTGCTGGCGCTTCTTGGTGCCACCGATCAACAACATCACCAGGCGCCTGCCCACCTTCGCGTAATAGACGCGGTAGCCAGGGCCGTAGTCGATTCGCAGCTCCAGCACTCCGTCGCCAACGACCTTGGTGTCGCGGCATTGCCAGCAGCCAGCCGGCTCAAGCGCGTCAGTACCCTCATGGCGGCGTGGCGATCCTTGGCCTTGGTGGCGTCCAGCCAGGCTTGGAATGGGTCGTAGCCGTCAGAGGTGAGGTAGTGCTTCAAAGCTACAGGCAGGACAGGCACGGCACCAAGGTCCGCACTATGCTCTCTTGCTCCACCCTTCCTCGAAAGCATGCTTCCGGATCGCAGCTTTACTCACCACTGCACAAGGCCAGCCAAGTCCACGAACTCCTGCCCCACCACTGGCAGCACACTGCCTGATCACTCGCAATCGGTGATGCCCGTTCGCTTACTAATGGATGACACTGGGCGAGGGTCTGACTGGCCCCCAAGCGGCGAGAGGCAAGCCGGGACAAGGATGAGAGTGTCCGCAGCATCCTGTGCCTTTCGGAAAAAGCTAGCCCACAGATGTGGGGTCCAAAGTGCGGGCCAAAAACACGCAGGCAAAGAAAAAGCCGCTGAAATCAGCGGCTTATCTATATTCAGTGGCGGAGGGGGAGGGATTCGAACCCTCGAAGCCTTTCGACTTACACACTTTCCAGGCGTGCTCCTTCGACCACTCGGACACCCCTCCGCATTGTGGTTCTTCGGCTTGGGCGTTGCGCCTAATGCGTCAGAACGGCGCACATGTTATCGGCTTAAGTGTCGGATGGCAAGCCGTTTTTCGGTCCGATCGCGTTATCCGGCCGGCAACACCGCGTAGTCGCCGCGGGCTTCCAGGCATAGGGTGTCGCCGCACCAGAGCTGCTGGGTCAGGGCGATCCGGCCACGACCTCGGCTCTCCAGGCGATCGGCAAGCGCTTCAGGGCCCTGGGCGGCTTCCGGGACGCAGATCAGGCGGTAATCGGCGGTGACCGGGGCGAGGAAGCGCTGGCTGGCCTCGGCCACGACGACGTCGCGAGCGTAGCCGCGCTGGCGCAGCCAGAGGGTGGTCCAGCACCAGCCCAGCAGCGTGGTCTGGGCGGTCAGGGCCCCGCCGAAGCCGGTGCCCTTGTCGTTGAGGTTGGGCGTCAGCGTGAGGTCCCAGGTCAGGCGCTCCCCGTCCCGGTGCATGGCGGCGATGCCCAGGTGTTCGACCAGGGGAATCGCCTCCTCCAGCCAGCGGAGAAACGCGGCCGGGTCATCCGGCTGGCCGGCAACCGGCAGGGGAAGACGTGGGTGGGGCACACCGATCTCGCGCATCGTGCGGCTCCCGCTCAGTTCCAGCGCTGGACGAAGTCGTCGATGCGGTGCTCGGCCAGCGGCTTGTGACGCCCGCCCAGCTGGCCGATGTAGACGAAGGCCACCACTTCGTCGTCTTCATCCAGACCGAGCCCCTTGTGAACGGCAGGGTCGAAGGCGTACTTGCCGCTGCGCCACATGGCGCCGAGTCCCAGCGCCTGGGCGGCGAGCAGGATGCCGTGGGCCGCACAGCCGGCGGAGATGACCTGTTCGACCTTTGGCACCTTGGGAATATCGGGGGTGACCTTGGCGATCACCGCGATGATCATCGGCGCGCGCAGCGGCTTCTTGCGGGCGGCATCCAGCACCGCGTCTCCGGCATGGGGATCTTCGCGGAATTCCGCCTCGGCGAAGAGCTCACCCAGCCGGCTCAGGCCCTCACCGGAAAACTCGATGAAGCGCCAGGGGCGCAGTTCCTTGTGGTCCGGGGCGCGCAGGGCGGCCCGATAGATTGCCTCGAGCTGCTCGGGGCTCGGCGGCGGCCCCATCAGCTTGCCCATGGAGCTGCGCTCGTGCAGCAGGGTCATCGCGTCCATACCGTCTCTCCCTTATCAGGACTTCAACGAGAAGAATTCTCGACACTCTATCAGCTGTGCCCTCGACGCTCACCCCGCGCATGGCTACTGACGGGCCAGGCGCAGCGGCTCGGGGGGGCGCTCGCCCGGGGTGGCGCGCCAGGGGCTGATATCGAGCCCGCCGCGGCGCACGTAGCGGGCCAGCACCAGCAGGCGCTCGGGCCGGGCACGCGCCATCAGATCGGTGAAGATATGCTCGACGCAGTGTTCGTGGAAATCCTGATGCTGACGGTAGCCGATCAGGTAGCGCAGCAGGCCCTCGCGGTCGAGCCGCGGCCCGCGATAGCGAATCAGCACGCTGCCCCAGTCGGGTTGGCCGGTGACCGGGCAGTTGGACTTGAGCAGATGCGAATGGAGCGTCTCCTCGACGATCTCGCCCTCCCCCACGATGAGATGTTCCGGGCTCGGGGTGTAGTCGCGGATCTCGATATCCAGCTCATCCAGGCACTCGCCGGGCAGGCGCCGCGGGGCCAGCGCCTCGTCGTCCACGTCGAACAGTTCGACGGACACGGCGGCCCCCGCGGCCCGGGACAGATCGCCGAGCAGGGTCTCGATGACCTGCTCACGACTGGCAAAGCGGGTCTGGTTGAAGCCATTCAGGTAGAGCTTCCACGACTTGGATTCGATCAGGCAGGGCGAATCCGCCGGCAGGCGAAAGCGCGCCACGGCGACGACCGGCTTGCCCCGGGCATTGAGCCAGCTGACCTCGAAGGCATGCCATTCATCCTCGCCGACGAACGGCAGCTTGCCCTCCTCGATACCCAGCGGCGCACGGTTGGCGGCGCGGGGAATGGGATAGAGCAGCCCGGCGTCGTAGCGGTCAGGATAGGCCGACTCGCGGCCCAGCGGGGCATGCGCGAGCGTGTCGGGGCGATCGTGATTCATGATTTAGCTTCTGATGCCTTTGCCGCGCTCCAGCATCCACAGGGCGATGACGAAGAGCACGATAATGAAAGTGAAGATGGCCGCGAGCGCCCAGCCCACCGGGATATCGGACACACCGAGAAACCCGTGGCGAAAGACGTTGACCATATACAGGATCGGGTTGAGCAGAGAGACATTCTGCCAGAAAGTCGGCAGCAACGAGATCGAATAGAAGACCCCGCCCAGGTAGGTCAGCGGCGTGAGCACGAAGGTGGGCACGATGGAGACATCGTCGAACTTGTCGGCCAGCAGGGCGTTGATAAAACCGCCGATGGAGAACAGGGCCGCGGTCAGCACCACCACGCCAACGGTGAGCACCGGATAGGCGACGCTGATCCGGGTGAAGAACAGCGATACGATGGTGACGATCAGCCCCACGCCCAGGCCGCGGGCCATGCCGCCGAGCACGAAACCGGTCAGAATGACCCAGTTGGGCATCGGCGAGACCATCATCTCCTCCACGCTGCGCTGGAACTTGTTGGAGAAGAAGCTGGAGGCCACGTTGGAGTAACTGTTGGTGATCACCGCCATCATGATCAGCCCCGGGACGATGAAGTCCATGTAGCTGAAACCGTCCATCTCACCGATCCGCGGCCCGATCAGGTTGCCGAAGATGATGAAGTACATGGTCATGGTGATGGACGGCGGGAGCAGGGTCTGGGGCCAAATACGCGTGAAGCGCTTGATCTCCTTGTGCACCAGGGTCCAGAGGGCGATGGCGGTCTGCGTCGGGGTCATGCGCGGGCCTCCGCGCCGACCGCCGCGGCATGCTCGGCGTTGCCCTGCTCCACCATGGAGACGAACATCTCCTCGAGCCGGTTGGCCCGGTTGCGCATGGAGACCACCTGGATGCCCTGCTGGCTGAGGGCATCGAAGATCTCGTTCAGCCGCTGGCCGCGGTGCACCACCACCGACAGCTGGGCACGGTCGACCTGGCGCACCTCGAAGCCTTCGACCCGGGGCGCCTCCTCCAGCGCCTCAGACAGGTCGAGCAGGAAGGTCTCGGTGTCGAGTTCGGCCAGCAGCTCGCGCACGCCGGTGTTCCGGATGATCTCGCCGTGATTGATGATCGCCACGTTGCGGCACAGGCTCTCGGCCTCTTCCAGGTAGTGGGTGGTCAGGATGATGGTGGTGCCCTCCTCGCGGTTGATGCGGCGCATGTAGTCCCACATGCTGCGGCGCAGCTCGATGTCCACCCCCGCCGTCGGCTCATCCAGAATCAGCAGCTTGGGGCGGTGCATCAGCGCACGGGCGATCATCAGCCGGCGCTTCATGCCGCCGGAGAGCATGCGCGCGCTGCCGCGGCGCTTGTCCCACAGGCCAAGGTCCTTGAGCAGCCGCTCGGCCCGCGGCAGCGCCTCGCGGCGCGACATGCCGTAGTAGCCCGCCTGGGCGAGCACGATATCGATGACCTTCTCGAACTGGTTGAAGTTGAATTCCTGGGGCACCACGCCCAGGTGGTACTTGGCGCGGGCGAAGTCGCGGTCGGTATCGATCCCGAAGATCGACACCTTGCCGGCGCTCTTCTGCACCAGCGAACAGACCACCCCCAGGGTGGTGGACTTGCCGGCACCGTTGGGGCCCAGCAAGGCGAAGAAGTCGCCCTGCTCGACATCGAGGTCAATGCCCTTGAGGGCGTGAAAACCGTTGCGGTACACCTTGGTCAGGCCACGGATCGACAGCGCCGGTTCGGCCATGAGACATCCTTGCATTGGGATCGGGGAGCGACACAAGACATTAGGGCGCAAAGGAATTTTTCAAGTCGCGCCGGGAAAAAACGCAGCACGCCCTCGCCGGTTGGCAAGGTCATCGAAATCATGTGTTAAGGGGGCCGAGCCTTGGCATTGATAAGGCTGGAGGAAACTGGAGCGGGAAAGGAGATTCGAACTCCCGACCCTCGCCTTGGCAAGGCGATGCTCTACCACTGAGCTATTCCCGCTTTTCGATGCAAATCGAGGTGGCGTCCCATAGGGGGTTCGAACCCCTGTTCCCGCCGTGAAAGGGCGGTGTCCTAGGCCACTAGACGAATGGGACGCAAAAAACGTGTCGCGTTTGGAGCGGGAAAGGAGATTCGAACTCCCGACCCTCGCCTTGGCAAGGCGATGCTCTACCACTGAGCTATTCCCGCATGCACGACAGTCTATGCTATCAATATCGCAACCGCTATTGCGGATGCAACCGGAAGCGTGGCGTCCCATAGGGGGTTCGAACCCCTGTTCCCGCCGTGAAAGGGCGGTGTCCTAGACCACTAGACGAATGGGACGCATTGGAGCGGGAAAGGAGATTCGAACTCCCGACCCTCGCCTTGGCAAGGCGATGCTCTACCACTGAGCTATTCCCGCATTCCGGTACTCTGATGAAGCGATTGGCGTCCCATAGGGGGTTCGAACCCCTGTTCCCGCCGTGAAAGGGCGGTGTCCTAGACCACTAGACGAATGGGACGCAGCCGTCTCGCCTCAACGAAGTGGCGCGAATGTTACTCAAGGCTCCGGGAGCTGTCAACACTCACCCGTGAACGCCTTGGGACTGGAAATGACGGGGACATTCGATGTCTGATGGACACACATAACGGAAAGCACGCAGCAGGAGAGACGCCATGCGCAAGAAAATCGAGAAGAGCGACGCCGAGTGGCGGGCCCAGCTCACCCCGGAGCAGTATCGCGTCACCCGCGAGAAAGGCACCGAGCCCCCCTACAGCGGGAACTACCGGGTCAGCGACGAGCACGGCATCTACCACTGCGTGTGCTGCAATGCCCCGCTGTTCGAGAACGAGCACAAGTTCGATGCCGGCTGCGGCTGGCCGAGCTTCGACCGGCCCTTGGGCAAGTCGGCAGTGGAAGAGCACCTCGACGATACTCACGGCATGCAGCGCACCGAGGTCGTCTGTTCCCACTGCAACGCCCACCTGGGCCATGTCTTCCCCGACGGGCCGCCCGACACCACCGGCCTGCGCTACTGCATCAACTCGGTGGCCATCAGCTTCCATCCCGGCGAATAGCGGCCCCTGTCTGCCCTGAAATGGCCGCCCTCTGGTATAGTGGGCGGCCGTTTCTTTTAGGCAGGAGAGGCTCGATGCTCGGCTGGTACCCGGGACACATGAACAAGGCGCGCCGGCAGATTCAGGAGGCGCTGCCGGAGATCGACGTGGCGATCGAGGTGCTCGACGCCCGCCTGCCCTACTCCAGCGCCAACCCCATGCTGGCGACCCTGACCCGCCACAAGCCGGTGCTCAAGATCCTCTCGCGGGCCGACCTGGCCGATCCCGAGCGCACCCGCGAGTGGGTCGCCCACTTCGACGCCCAGCCCGACACCCGCGCGCTCGCCATCACCACCACCAACGCCCGCGAACTCAAGCGCATTCCCAAGCTGTGCCACGAGCTGGCGGGCGCCGTGCGGGCCGACCGCGATGTGCGGGTCATGGTCATGGGCATTCCCAACGTCGGTAAATCGACGCTGATCAACGGCTTGGCCGGACGCACCCTGGCCAAGACCGGCAACGAACCGGCGGTGACCAAGCGCCAGCAGAAGGTGCGCATCGGCGGCCGGGTGGCGCTGACCGACACCCCCGGGGTGCTGTGGCCGAAGATCGAGGATCAGGCCAGCGCCTATCGCCTGGCGGCCAGCGGCGCCATTCGCGATACCGCCATCGACTATATCGACGTCGGCGTGGTCACCGCCGCCGAGCTGGCCAAGCGCTACCCCGAGGCGCTCAAGGGACGCTACAAGCTTAGGGCGCTGCCCCCTTACACGGCCCATCCCGAGGCGGAGCGGGTCGAGGCCGATGGCCCCCAACGCCCCGATCTGCTGGCGCTGGCCGGCTTCGACGGGCATGCCATCCTTACCGAGATCGCCGCCAAGCGCGGCGGCCTGCGCCCCGGCGGCGAGGTGGACCTGCACCGCGGCGCCGAGGTGCTGCTGCACGAGCTGCGCGACGGCAAGCTCGGCCGCCTGACGCTGGAAACGCCGGCCGACATTCCGCCGCCGGTGGCACCGGAAGCACTCGACGAGGCCGTCGCCCCCGACAACCGTGGCGGCCCGGGCAGCGAGCCCGCATAATCACCCGAGTCGCCCCGCGTCGGGCGGCCACTGGACACCACTGGAATTCGGATACGCCATGGACACGCCCGCCCTTTTCAGGAAATCGCACAAGCTCGACAACGTCTGCTACGACATCCGCGGCCCGGTGCTCGAGCACGCCAAGCGGCTGGAAGACGAAGGCCAGCGCATTTTGAAGCTGAACATCGGCAACCCAGCACCATTCGGCTTCGAGGCGCCGGAGGAGATCCTCCAGGACGTGATGCGCAACCTGCCCACGGCCCAGGGCTACTGCGACTCCAAGGGGCTCTACTCGGCGCGCAAGGCGATCATGCAGGAGTGCCAGCGCAAGGAGATTCCCGGCGTCGGTATCGAGGACATCTTCATCGGCAACGGGGTGTCCGAGCTGATCGTGATGGCGCTGCAGGCGCTGCTCAACGACGGCGACGAGGTACTGATCCCCGCCCCGGACTATCCACTGTGGACCGCCGCCGCCAATCTCTCCGGCGGCCATGCCGTGCACTACCGCTGCGACGAGCAGGCCGACTGGGCGCCGGACCTGGACGACATTCGCGCCAAGGTCACCGGCCACACCCGGGCCATCGTGATCATCAACCCCAACAACCCCACCGGCGCCGTCTACCCGCCCGAGGTGGTGCGCGAGCTGCTGGAGATCGCCCGCCAGCACGACCTGGTGGTGTTCTCCGACGAGATCTACGACAAGATCCTCTACGACGACACCGAGCATGTCTCCACCGGGGCGCTGGCCGACGAGGACCAGCTGGTGGTGACCATGAACGGCCTGTCGAAGAGCTACCGCTGCGCCGGCTTCCGTTCCGGCTGGATGACACTCTCCGGCAGCGTCGCCATGCAGCGCGCTTCCGACTTCATCCAGGGCATCAACATGCTGGCCTCGATGCGGCTGTGTGCCAACGTGCCGGCCCAGCACGCCATCCAGACCGCGCTGGGCGGCTATCAGTCGATCAACGACCTGATCCTGCCCGGCGGGCGCCTGCTGGCCCAGCGCGACATTACCTTTGAAAAACTCAACGCCATTCCCGGGGTGTCGTGCACCAAGGCCAAGGGCGCGCTCTACGCCTTCCCGCGGCTCGACCCCAAGGTGTTCAATATCCAGGACGACCAGCAGATGGTGCTCGACCTGCTGCTGCAGGAGAAGATCCTGCTGGTGCAGGGCACCGCTTTCAACTGGCCCGAGCCCGATCACGTGCGCATCGTCACCCTGCCCTGGGCTGACCAGCTGGGGGATGCCCTGGATCGCTTTGCGCGTTTCCTGTCGCGCTACCGGCAATAGCCGCGGCCAAGCGTCCGGCTTGAAACCCGGCGACCCAGACCGTATCTAAGCAACAGCTTTTGGACGCTGCGCCCAGCGCAGCGCCGCCCCCTTACGATGACATTGGGAGAACCCGAACCATGCTGCGAATCCTGCTCTTTCTGGGCACCAACCTGGGCGTCATTATCGTCGCCAGCATTACCCTGCGCCTGTTGGGAGTGGAAGGCTACCTGCGCGGCCAGGGCATCAACTTCAACGCCCTGCTGATTTTCTGCTTCATCGTCGGCATGGCCGGGTCGATGATCTCGCTGTTCATCTCCAAGTGGATGGCCAAGCGCGCCACCGGCACGGTGATCATCGAGACGCCGTCGAATGCCACCGAGAAGTGGCTGGTCGATACCGTGGAAGAGCTCTCCCGCCAGGCCGGCATCAAGACGCCGGAGGTGGGTATCTTCCCGGCCCAGCAGTCCAACGCCTTCGCCACCGGCTGGAACCGCAACGACGCCCTGGTGGCGGTCTCCGCCGGGCTGCTCAACCGCATGCGCCCCGAGGAGGTGCGCGCGGTGCTGGCCCACGAGATCGGCCACGTGGCCAACGGCGACATGGTGACCCTGGCGCTGATCCAGGGGGTGGTGAACACCTTCGTGATGTTCTTCGCCCGGGTGGTCGCTCACCTGGTGGACCAGTTCCTCAAGAGCCGCAGCGACGGCGCGGGGCTCGGCTTCATGGGCTACTTCGCGGTGGTGATCGTCGCCGAGATCGTGTTCGGCATCATCGCTTCGGCCATCGTCGCCTGGTTCTCGCGCTTCCGGGAGTACCGCGCCGACGCCGCCGGCGCGCAGCTCGCCGGCTCCGGGGCCATGATCAACGCCCTGGCCCGCCTCAAGGCCGAGACCGAAATGCCCGACCAGATGCCCGACACCCTGCGCGCCATGGCCATCACCAAGGGCCAGACCAAGTCGCTGATGGAGCGGCTGTTCGCCAGCCATCCGCCGCTGGATGATCGCATCCGCGCACTGAAGGAAGCCGCCTACCGCTGATCCACACCCTTCGGTTCGATCAACGCAACCGCAGCGGGCCCGCCATTTGGCGGGCCCGCTGCGTTGGGTCGGCAGGCAGCTGAGAGGGTCGCTACGGCTCGCTCACCGCAAAGCCGGCGGCCCTCAGCAGCGGCGCCAGCTCGCGGGCCTTTCCATGCAGGCCAACCGCCAGGGTGACGAACTCCCGGCGCAGCGGGTAGTCGGCCCGGCAGGCGTCGAAGCCCTTCGCGATGCCCTGGCGCCCGGCCTCGCGGCGCAGGCTGTCATGGTCGCGGCGCACGTCGTAGACCGCCCGTGCGCAGAGCCTCAGGGCCTCCTCGGGGGCGATCCCCTCGCCCAGCTCCAGGCGCGCCACGGGCGGCGCCGGCAGCAGCTCGGACAGCGCCAGTTGCGCCGGCTGGCCCAGGTGGTGAGAGAGTGCGTTGTAGATCTGATGGGTGCCGCGCAGCTTGCCGTCCAGGCTGTAGCCGGCGATATGCGGGGTGGCCAGCGTCGCCAGGTCGCGCAGCGCCGCATCGATGCCGGGTTCACGCTCCCAGACGTCCAGCACCGCGGCGATATCGCCCTGGCCCGCCAGGCGCTGCCGCAGCGCCAGGCCGTCCACGCAGGGACCGCGGCCGGCGTTGAGCAGCACCGTGCCCGGCGCCAGCTCGGCGATGCGCTGCGCGCCGAGCAGGTGGTGGGTGGCATGGGGCCCTTCCCGGGTCAGCGGGGTATGCAGGCAGAGCACGTCGCATTCATCGATCAACGTATCCAGGTCGCTGAACGCCTTGGCCCCGTCGGGTGCGGCCTCCCGCTCGGCCCGGGGCGGGTCGCAGGCCAGGCACTCGATGCCCAGGGCGGAGAGCCTGCTCAGCAGCCGGCCGCCCACGTTGCCGACCCCGACGATACCGATACGCCGCTTGCCGAGCAGCCAGCCCTGGCGCTCGGCCAGGGTCAGCAGGCTGACCAGCACATAGTCGACCACCGCCTCGGCGTTGCAGCCCGGGGCGCTGGCGAAGGCGATGCCGTGGCGGGCCAGGGCCGCCTGGTCGACATGATCCGTGCCGATGGTGCAGGTGCCCACGAAGCGCAGCCGTGAGCCGGCCACCAGCGCCTCATCGACACGGGTGATCGAGCGCACTACCAGGGCGTCGGCATGGCGCACCACCGCGGCGTCGATCTCGCGCCCCGGCAGGCGCACCACCTCCCCCAGCGCCCCAAAGCACGTCTCCGCTGCCGGTACGTTGGCATCCACGATGATTCGCATGCTCACTCCCAGTAAAGCTCTTCCAGCACCACCGCCGGAATCGGTGCATCGCCCCATACGCCCTGCAGGCCAGCCTTGCGTATCGCCTGCTGGGGCTTCATGAACAGAAAGACATTGACGGCCTCATCGGCCAGGTAGCGCTGCGCCTCTTCCAGCAGCCGATTCCGCCGGGCCGGGTCCTGTTCGGCCTCGATGCGTGCCCATAGCGCCTGAAACGCGGGGCTGTGGAAGTTGAAGTAGTAGTCGTCACGGGCATAGATGTCGATGTCGAACGGCTCCACATGGGCGACGATGGTCAGATCGTAGTCGTGCTCGGTGAAGACCCGCTCGATCCACTCGCCCCAGGTGATCCGCTGCAGCTCCACTCCGATCCCGACGGCCTCGAGGTCTGAAGCGATATACAGCGACGAACGCTCGGCATACTGAGTCGGCGGTACCGCGATGGTGACATGCAACCCCTCGCCGTGACCTGCCGCTTCCAGCAGCGCCCTGGCACGCGCCTGGTCGTAGGGATAGCGATCGCTAAGGTCCACGTAGGCCGGGTGGCGCGGCGAGAAGTGGCTGCCGATCAGCGGCGGCGAAGCGGTCGGATAGATAGCGAGCAGCGCTGGCTTATCGATGGCGTGGCTGATGGCCCGCCTGACGCGCCGGTCGCCGAACGGCTCGCGGCCATGATTGATGGCGACAATCACCTGACCCTCGCTGATACCATCCTGAATCACATAGTCGACGCGCTGCGTGAAAAGCATATGCGCCATTAGGCTGCTGGCATCGGGGTAGAGGTCGATCAATCCTTCCGCCAGACCACTCTCGAGCTCCAGGCGGTTCGGCGTGAAGGTGAACAGCACCTCCTCAATCGCCGGCGACTCGCCCCAATAGCCGTCGAACGCGCGCAGATGCACTCCCTTCGACCGCTTCCAGGCGACGAACGCATAGGGGCCGGTACCGATCGGCTGAGTGGTATTGGTATGCACCGAGACCGGATGCACCATGACCGCCGCGGAAAGCCCCAGACGAAACGGCAGGAGAACGTCGGGCCGGCTGAGCGTCAGGCTGAGCTCCAGGGGAGAGAGCACCACGACCTCCTCCAGCGCCTGGAACAGGTGCCGCTGAGGGTTCTCATCCCGCTCGTCGAGCAGCCGCCGCAGGCTGTAGGCCGCCACCTCGGCATCGAAGGGCTGACCATCGTGAAACTGCACCCCTTCACGAAGGACGAAACGGTAGCTGAGACCATCCTCGGCGACGTCCCAGGCTTTGGCCAGCGCCGGCTGCACCTCACCGTGCCGGTCGATACGGGTAAGTCCCTGGAAAATATTGAGATGGGTAGCCTCGGCCGTAGTCCCCGAGGCCGTTCGCGTCGGATCCAGGTGTGGCGGCTCCAGCTGAAGCTCGACCCGCAGCGCTTCCTGGGCCAGCAATGCCCCCGGACAAGCCAGCAGCAGTGCTGCCATGACGATCAACCGCTTGATTCGATTACGCATCGGAAGACTCTCCTAGGTCAGCCGCCCTCATGCGGCGCGTCACGACCCGGTTGCGCCCCTGGCGCTTGGCTTCATAGAGGGCCTCATCGGCCGCTTTGAGACAGACCTGGAACTCGGTATCGGGAATCTTCTGCGCCAGGCCGAAACTGGCAGTGACGACAATGGATTCACCATTGGCATCAATGGCGGTGCTCTCGAGCCGCTGACGAATGGCCTCCAGCAGCGACTCGAGCTCCGGGGCCGTCATGTCGAATGCCAGCGCCACGAACTCTTCGCCCCCGTAGCGGGCGATCAGCGCCGTTTCCGGCAAGCCCTCCCGGAGACAGTCGGCCACATAGCGGATTACCCGATCACCGGCATCGTGGCCATGGACATCATTGATCACCTTGAAGCGGTCGATATCGATCATCACCGCGCAGTAGTGGCTGCGCTGCATCTCGCTGCGCCGCTCATTGAGCGCTCGTTCGAAATAGTGGCGATTGTTGAGCTGGGTCAGGGCGTCATGGGTGGCCAGAAAGTCCAGTTCGCGGTTCATGGCCAGGATGCGCTCTTCATTGTGGTTGATACGCTGCACATAGCGCTGAATCGAGCCCGTCATGCGGGCAATCTCATCACGTCCATCGACGACCAGGTCATCCGGCGAGGGGCGCTCGCTGCTGATGACCTTCTGCAGCTGTACGATCCGCTGCACTACCGAGCGATTGATATGCAGCACCAATGCGATGAGGACCAATAAGGTCACCAGTACGAAGCCCTTGAGCACCCGCTCGCGGTGCCGGATATCATCACTCAGGCTGTCGGCCGATCCGCGAATTTCCGTACGAATGCGACTAACGTGATAGCCGACCGCCACGCCTAGCGCCTGGGACAGCGAGCGGTGGGCGCGGATCAGGTAGGCGATCTGTGCCTCGATCTGCTGAAGCCGGTCGACGCCTTGCGGATCATGGGCCTCGCGCAGCCGCTGGCTAAGGTCGATGCGCTGCTGAACCAGGCCATCCAGTTGCTCCAGGCTCTCGACCAGCTGGTCTCGTGCACGATTGATCTCGGCGAAATTGCCGTCGGCGGGGCGCATATCCGTCAGCTCGTCGACCAGCCGTCCGATCCACTCCTTGCGATCGTTGATCTCGAACATGGCCTGGCGACGTGTCAAATGGTCATCGGCGAGCAGCAACATGGCACCGCTGCCGACCATGCTCTCGCTCTGCTGAATCAGTTGGCTAGCGGTCATCAGCGCCCGGGTATGCTGACCGGACAGCTCCGACAACTCCTTGCGGTATTCCGCAAACGACATCAACGCCATGGCGATGGTCCCCAGAATCACCAGCGTCAACAGCGCCGTCAGTGCCGCCAGCCTGGCCGTCAGCCCGAAGCCCATCCTCATGCCCGCATCTCGAATTCCCGTGCCATCACACCCCGCCTCCACAGACCGCAGCGTATCCCAGCCCGACCCTCTGGGAAATGTGGTGCCTCAACGCAAGCGCCCGCTCAGCTGATGCTTGTCGGGCGCCACGAAGTCTTTACAATATCGGCAGGCGCGTCAGCCACTTGATACCGATGACCGGGAGAGAATGTGATCGTCCGCTGGGAGAGTGACCATGACTATGTGCTGGTGCATATTCACCAGGACATGTTCGGCGACTGGATCTTCAGCCGCGCCTGGGGGCAGATCGGTACCCAGTTCGGTGGGCTGAAGCACCAGCTGGCCGACGATCATGACCAGGCCCTGATGTGGCTCGCCGACGAAACCACCATCCAGGCCTCGCGGGGCCTGCGCAAGGTGCTGGAGGTAGAGGACGAAAGCACCGAGGGCCAGGCGGCGGTCCATCAGTTGTCGCTGCTGGGTAACGGCTGATCATCCCAGGTAGCGTCGCCCGCCCCGCGACTCGGGGCGAGCCGGCGGCGAGCGCGGCGGCTCCCCCGCCTGCAGCCGCTGCCAGGCCGCCGCATCGAGCCGGCCGCGCGCGTCCAGCCAGTCGGCCAGCCGGGCCGGTTCGAACCCCAGGTCCAGCTCGTCGCCCGCCTCGTCCACCAGCACCGGAATCCGCACCCCGTAGCGCTCGACCAGGACGTCATCCTCGCTGATCTCGATGCGCTCGAGGCGGTATTCGCACGCGCATAGAGTCGCCAGCAGCGCCTCGAGCCGCTCACAGAGATGGCAGCCCAGGGTGGTATAGAGTCTCAGCTCGATCATTCCCCCTCCCGGTGGCGAATCAGGAAAACGTGGTGGATATCGGGCCGGCGAAGAAAATCCGGGTCGAAAGTCCGCGCCGAGATATCCTCCACCGCAAAGCGCTCGGCCAGGTCGGCGTCCAGCCGGAACCGACGCTGGTTGTTGGAGAACACCAGAGTGCCGCCCGGCGCCAGGCGTGCCATGGCCAGGTCGACCAGCCGCGGATGGTCGCGCTGAACGTCCAGGGTGGTGTCCATCTTCTTGGAGTTGGAGAAGGTCGGGGGGTCGAGAAAGATCAGGTCGAACTGGGCCCGTGCCGTTTCCAGCCAGCGCAGGCAGTCGTCGCGCACCACCCGATGGCGCGCAGGGTCCAGGCCGTTCAAGGCGAAGTTATCGCGCGCCCACTCCAGGTAGGTGTTGGAGAGATCCACGCTGACGCTCTCGCTGGCCCCGCCCTCGGCCTCGCTGCCCAGCGCCGCCTGCACCGTGGCGGTGGCGGTATAGCAGAAGAGGTTGAGAAAGCGCTTGCCGGGCGCCATCTCGGCCAGCCGCCGCCGCACCGGCCGGTGGTCGAGGAACAGGCCGGTATCCAGGTAATCGTGCAGATTGACCCAGAGCCGCGCGCGCCCCTCGCGCACCTCGAAACGCTCGCCGCGCGCGCCCTGTTTCTGGTACTGCTCCTTGCCCTGCTTTCGCTCGCGCCGCTTGATGACGATGGCCGAGGCCTCGACATCCAGCGCCTCGGGGATCACCGAGAGGGCGTCGAAGAGCCGCTTCTGGGCCTGGGCGGCATTCACCGAGCGCGGGGGCGCATACTCCTGGACGTGGACCCGCCCGTCGTAGACATCGATGGCCAAGGCGTACTCGGGCATGTCGGCATCATACAGCCGGTAGCAGCTCTCCCCGGACTGCTTCAGCCATTTCTTCAGCCGCTTGCGATTCTTGCGCAGGCGGTTGGCGAACATCTGGGCCCCTTCGCCGTACGCCGGCGCTCCGCGCCCCGCCGCTGCCTCAGAGGACGCGGCGGCACCCTCGGCGGAGGCGGTGTCGGGCACGTCCATCAGCAGCAGCCGCGCGTCCAAGGGACCATTCTTGAGCGAATACTGCTTGTCGGCGCGCAGCCCCAGGCGATGGCCCAGGTCCGGGTTGGCGGTGAACACCGCCAGGCGCCAGCCGGGAAAGGCCCGCCGCACCCCCGCCCCCAGCTCGGCGTAGAGGCTCACCAGCTCCGGTAGCTCGCCCAGCCGCTCGCCGTAAGGGGGGTTGGTGATCACCAGGCCGCGAGCCGCGTCGTCCAGCGCCTCCGGCCGCTGCAGCTGGCCAAGCGAAGCGCCGTGGAACTCGATCAAGGCGGGAATGCCGGCGCGCATGGCGTTGGCCCTGGCCGCCGCCAGCGCCGGGGGGCTCTGGTCGACGCCGAACAGCCTCGCCCGGCAGCGCTTGCGGCCGATGCCGGCGCGTGCCTCGGCCTCGCGCTTAAGCTCACGCCACAGCGGCTCGTCGTGGCCCGCCCAGCCGTGAAAGCCGAAGCGCTCCCTGGGCAGATTGGGCGCCATGTCGGCGGCCATCAGCGCGGCCTCGATCAGCAGCGTGCCGGCCCCGCACAGCGGGTCCACCAGGGCCTCCCCTGCCCGCAGCCGCTGGGGCCAGCCGGCGCGGATCAGCAGCGCCGCCGCCAGGTTCTCCTTGAGCGGCGCGTGGCCGACGTCGCGACGGTAGCCCCGGCGGTGCAGGCTGTCGCCGGACAGATCCACCCCAAGGGTCAGCCGGCCGCGATGCAGGTGAGCGTAGAGGCGCAGGTCCGGCTGCTTGAGATCGACGCTCGGCCGCGGCTGACCCGCCACCTGCAGCGCATCGACCACGCCATCCTTGACCAGCTGCGCGCCGAAGCGCGTATGGCGAATCTGCTCGCTGCGGCCGTGGAAATCCACCGCCAGGGTGGCACCCGGATGCAGATGCTGGGTCCACGGCACCCGCGACACCACCTGACGCAGCGCCTCGGGGGACTCGATGCCCTCCTCCCGGGCCAGGCAGAGCACGATACGGTTGGCCAGGCGCGACCACAGGCAGGCCCGGTAGGCAGCCGCCAGTTCGGCGCGACAGTGTACGCCGGCAACGGTGGTCTTGACCGGCTCCGCGCCCAGGGTGCGGAGCTCGTCGGCCAGTAGCTCTTCCAGCCCCTTGGGGCAGCTGGCCAGCAGGCGTAATGCAGTTTGGGGTGACTCGGTCATGGCAGTGGTGCCGGCGCTTGGCCGGACATATTCCTCAGGTTGCAATTTTGCGTCGATCTTATGACGAAACATAAGTCGACAATGCTGCCCATAATGAGCTAAGAATAGGGTGAGTAGCTACTCTATAGACGCATGCGTTCTGTCAGCGGCCCCCGGGTTCGCTCCCATTCGCTCTGCCATTGACTTGGCAATGGCCCCGGAGCGTGGTAATGACGGGTTGAGACATGTCGTTTCAGCCAAATTGGTACCTTCATAAGAGGTCATCCGATGAAAAGACAGAAACGTGATCGCTTTCAGCGCGCTTATCTTCATGGCTACAAGGCCGGTGTATCAGGGCGCTCCCGCGACGACTGTCCCAGTCAGGATGTCAATATTCGCGAATACTGGATGAGCGGTTGGCGTGAAGGTCGCGGAGATCAATGGGCCGGCATGACCGGCGTCTCCGGCATTCACAAGAACCCCATGGTGATATAACCCTCTACCCACCCAATCGACCGTCCACTGCCGCCGCAGCCGCGGCGGACATGACACCAAGCCCGTGATCCGCTCACGGGCTTTCTTTTTGGTTCTTTACCGTTTGGTTCTTCACGCTTTGACGCTCAGCCTCCCGCGGCCTTCAGCGCCCGCGCGCACTCGCCGACCAGCGCCGGCCCACGATAGATGAAGCCCGAATAGAGCTGCACCAGGTCCGCACCCGCCCGGCGCTTGGCCACCGCCGCCTCGCCGCTGTCGATGCCGCCCACCCCGATGATCGGTAGCCTGGGCAGGTGGCGGCGCAGCTCGCGGATCACCGCATTGGACGGCTCGAACACCGGCCGCCCCGAGAGCCCGCCCTGCTCGTCGGCGTGGGGGAGTCCGGCCACCGCCTCACGAGACACGGTGGTGTTGGTGGCGATCACCGCGTCCATCTCGCTGCTGACGATACTCTCGGCCACCAGGCCGACCTCCTCGGGGGTCATGTCGGGGGCGATCTTGACCGCCAGCGGCACCCGCCGCCCCGCGGCGGCATCCAGGCGGCTCCCCGCCTCCCTCAGGGCCCCCAGCAGGGCGTCGAGATGCTCGCCGAACTGCAGGTTGCGCAGCCCCGGGGTGTTGGGCGAGGAGATGTTGACGGTCACGTAGTCGGCGTGGGCATGCACCTTCTCCAGGCAGTGCAGGTAGTCCTCCACGGCCCGTTCCACCGGCGTGGTGAGATTCTTGCCGATGTTGATGCCGACGATACCGTCATAGCGACGCTTGCGGACCCGCTCGACCAGGTGATCCACGCCGGCATTGTTGAACCCCATGCGGTTGATGATGGCGCCCTGCTGCGGGATGCGAAACAGCCGCGGGCGCGGGTTGCCGTCCTGGGGCCTGGGCGTCACGGTGCCGACCTCGACGAAGCCGAAACCCAGCGCCCCCAGGGCCTCCAGGTGGTCGGCATTCTTGTCCAGGCCTGCGGCCAGCCCCACCCGGTTGGGGAAACGCAGGCCCATCAGCTCCACCGGGTCCTCGACGCGGCCGCCGCCCAGGCGGGCCGCCAGGCTCAGTCGGTGTGCCGCATCCAGCGCGCGAAGCGCCATCCCGTGGGCGGTTTCGGCATCGAGACGAAACAGGATCGAGCGGGCAAGCGAATACATCAGCAGCTCCTGGCGGCAGGTCGTAGGGGGAGGCGGGCCGGTAAGCACGGCGGTATCGCCGTCGGCGGAGCGGGATTATAGCACCGCCGTCGGCACACCACGATGGACCCCGCCACTTGGGCGGGGTCAGCGGGGTGAGTGGGACGCTAGCGACGATCACCGGCCCTGCGGACAGGGCCGGTGTCGCCCTGGGGGTGTGCGCTCAGTTCTCGCCGTTGCTCTCGGCGAGGTCGACCAGTTCGCGCACCGCCACCGCGAACAGCGGGAAGCTGGCCTGGCTGCCGCTGCGCACCTCCGAGACCAGGCGGCACCAGCGCTCGTGCAGTGCGCTGTGCGCTTCCAGCCAGTGCTGGACCCGCTCGTCCGGCTCACGGCCGTCCTCGGTCTTGAGCACGCTGACGGTTAGCGCCAGCTGCTGGCGATCGATGTCGTCGCGGAAGGTTTCACGGGCCTGGGCCTGCCAGCTGTCGCGCACCTTGAGGTTGGTGACCTGCTGGATCATCCACGGCAGCTCGAGACGGTGGCCGATTTCGTAGAAGATCTCGGCGACCCGCTGCGGCTTCTCGTCGGTCTGCCGCGCCGCCTGGATGACGCCCAGCGCCCCATACAGGCTGCCGGCACCGGCCACGGTGGCGGCCAGCTCTTCCGGCACCCCGGCCTCGATCAGCTCGCGGCGCTTGGCCTCCCAGCCCTCACGCTCCTCGCCGCGCACCAGCTCACCGATGCTCTCCTGAAGCTGCGCCACCCGCGGCGCGAAGTACTCGATGGCATCCCGCGTCGAAAGTCCCAGGCGCTGGCGCAGGAACCAGCGCGTGGCGCGGCGGATCAGGCGCATCAGGTCGAGCATCATGCCGTACTGCACCTGGCACGGCACCTGATTGTCCAGGGACTCGATCCGCTCCCAGGTATCAGCCAGCTGGAAGCTGTCGCGGGCGATGATATAGGCGCGGGCGATTTCGGCACGCCCCGCGCCGGTGGAGTCGATCAGGCGGCGCACGTACACCACCCCCATGTGGTCGACAAGATCGTTGGCCACCTGGGTGGTGACGATCTCACGCTTCAGGCGGTGGTCGTACATCTCCTCCTTGAAGCGCTCGACCAGCACCGGCGGGAAGATGCGCTCCAGGTACTGCTGAATATAGGGATCGTCGGGCACGTCGGAGGCCAGCACCTCCCCCTTGAGCACGCTCTTGGCGTAGGAGATCAGCACCGACAGTTCCGGCAGGGTCATGCCCTGTTCGTTGCCGGCCCGCTCCTGCAGCTCCTCGTCCGCCGGCAGGAACTCCAGCTCGCGGTCGATCTGGCCGGCCGCCTCGAGCTCGCTGATGAAGCGGCGGTAGGGCCCGATCCCGTGGCGGGAGAGAATCTCGGAGAGATCCAACGCCTGGGTCTGGCGATAGTTGTCCAGGATCACCAGATCGGCGACCTCCTCGGTCATGTCCGCCAGCAGCTGGTTGCGCTGCTTATCGGTCATGTCGCCGCGCTTGACGATCTCATCGATGAGGATCTTGATATTGACCTCGTGGTCGGAGCAGTTGACCCCGCCGGCGTTGTCGATGAAGTCGGTATTGACGCGGACGCCCTTGGCGGCGGCCTCCATGCGCCCGACCTGGGTCAGCCCCAGGTTGCCGCCCTCGCCGACCACCCGGCAGTTCAGCTCGCGGCCGTTGATGCGCAGGGCATCGTTGGCCTTGTCGCCGACCTCGGTGTCGGACTCGCTGCTGCCCTTGACGTAGGTGCCGATGCCGCCGTTCCACAGCAGGTCGACCCGGGAGCGCAGCATGGCGCGAATCAGGTCGTTGGGCGACAGCCGCTCCTCCTCGATGCCGAACACCGCCTTCATCTCCTGGGAGATGGGAATCGACTTGGCGCTGCGCTTGAAGACCCCGCCCCCCTCGGAGATCAGGGAGGCATCGAAGTCCTCCCAGCTCGAGCGCGGCAGGTCGAACAGGCGCTGGCGCTCGGCAAAGGTGGCCGCCGTATCCGGGTCGGGGTCAACGAAGATATGCAGATGGTTGAAGGCCCCCACCAGGCGGATCTTGTCGGAGAGCAGCATGCCGTTGCCGAAGACATCGCCGCCCATGTCGCCGATGCCGATCACGCTGAACTCCTCCTCCTGGGTATTGAGCCCCAGACCGCGGAAATGACGCTTGACCGACTCCCAGGCCCCGCGGGCGGTGATCCCCATCTTCTTGTGGTCGTAGCCGTTGGCCCCGCCCGAGGCGAAGGCATCCCTCAGCCAGTGCCCATACTCGGCAGAGATCTCGTTGGCAATATCCGAGAAGGTCGCCGTGCCCTTGTCGGCGGCCACCACCAGGTAGGCGTCGTCGTCGTCGTGGCGTACCACGTTCTTCGGCGGCACCACCTCGCCGCCCACCAGGTTATCGGTGACATCCAGCAGGGCGCGGATGAAGGTCTTGTAGCAGGCGATACCCTCGCGCTGAAGCGTATCGCGGTCGGCCCCCTCGGGCATGCGCTTGCAGACGAAGCCCCCCTTGGCGCCCACCGGCACGATCACCGCATTCTTGACCTGCTGCGCCTTGACCAGCCCCAGCACCTCGGTGCGGTAGTCTTCGTGGCGGTCCGACCAGCGCAGGCCCCCGCGGGCCACCTTGCCGCCGCGCAGGTGGACGCCCTCCACCCGGGGGGAGCAGACGAATATCTCGTAAGCAGGACGCGGCTTGGGCATACCGGTGACCCGGTTGGGGTCGAGCTTGTAGGCGATGTAGTCCTTGACCCGCCCATCCCGGGCGGGCTGATAGTAGTTGGTGCGCAATGTGGCCTGGATCAGCTCCATGTAGCGACGCAGCAGCTGGTCATCGTTGAGGCTGGCCACGCCGTCCAGCCCGCGAATGATGCGCTCCACGCAGGCGTCGAGCTCATCCTCGTCGGGGCGTCGATTGGGATCGAAGCGCAGCGCGAACAGTCGCACCAGGTCACGGGTGATGTCGGGATGGTTGGCCAGGGTGGCGGCGATATAGTCCTGGGACATGCCGAAGCGGATCTGCTTCAGGTAGCGCGCATAGGTGCGCAGCATGGCCACTTCGCGCCAGTCCAGGTTGGCCACGATCACCAGGCGGTTGAAGGCATCGTTGTCGGCCTCACCGGCCCAGATGCGACGGAAGGCCTCGATGAAGGGCTCGCGCATCTCCTGCAGGCTGACCTCGATGCTGGTGTGGTGCTCCAGGTCGAAGTCGTGGATCCAGTAGCGAACATCCGGGGTGTCGATCTCGTAGGGTCGCTCGCCGATCACCCGCAGCCCAAGGTTCTCCATCATCGGCAGCACGTCGGAGAGCGGAATCGGCTGGTCGCGGTGGAACAGCTTGAGGTTGACGCCGCTGCCCTCCTCTTCCACCAGGCGATAGAGGGTCAGCGCCAGGGGCTCGCCGCGATCCAGCTCCCCCATGTGCTGCAGGTCGAACACCGCGGTCCGGGCGCCGAAATCGTCACGGTAGCTGGCCGGGAAGGCGTCGCGGAAACGGTCCATCAGGATATTGGCCTGCTCCTCGCCGAAGCCCTCGATCATGGCGGCCTGGAGTTCGTCGCGCCAGCTACGCGCCAGCTGCGCCACCTTGGCCTCGAGGCGCTTGATGTCGAAGTCGCGGGGGCCATCCTCGCTGAAGCGCAGGATGAACTGAATGCGCGCCAACACCGACTCGGAAAGGTAGGTGTTGAAGTCGCCGAAGGAGGCGTTGAGCTCCTCGCACAGCAGGCGCTGGATACGCAGGCGCAGGTCGGTGGAGAAGACATCCCGCGGCACGAACACCAGGCAGGAGTGGAAGCGCCCGGAGATGTCGGTGCGGATGAACAGGCGCACCCGGCGCCGCTCGCGAATATCGAGGATGCCCAGCGCCGTCTTGGCCAGCTCCTCGGTGTCGATCTGGAAGATATCGTCGCGGGGGTAGACCTCGAGGATCTGCAGCAGCTGCTTGCCGTTGTGCCCCTTGGGATTGAAACCGGCGATATCCATCACCGCCTTGAGCTTGCGGCGCAGCAGCGGAATGTGGCGCGGCGACTCATTGTAGACGGTCGAGGTGAACAGCCCCAAAAAGCGCCGCTCCCCGATGACGCGCCCCTTGTCGTCGTAGCGGTCGATGGAGATGTAGTCCGGATAGGTAGGACGGTGCACCCGGGCATGGTGGGCGCTCTTGGCAAAGGAGAGCAGCTGGGGCACCAGCACGAAGCGATTCCCCTCGACGCCGAGCTCGGTGCGAATGCGCTCCTGGTAGCGCGGCTGGTCCAGGCGAAAGACCCCCAGCTCGCTGCCGGCGACCTTGGTCAGGCGGTCACCGTTGGCGTCGGATTCGATGACGTACTCGTCATAGCCCAGGAAGGTGAAGTTGTCGCGCACCAGCCACTCGAGAAAGGCGATGGCCTCCTCGTGATCCGCCGGGTCGACCTGCTCGGGGCAGCACTCCTTGAGCTCGGCAATGGCGTCCTGAACGCGTTCACACATCGGCACATAGTCGTTCACCGCCGTGCGCACGTCCTCGAGCACCTCGCTCAGGGCGTCCTCCAGCGTTTCCAGCACGCTGATATCCGTGTGGCGGTCGATCTCGATGGCGATCAGCGACTCGCGGGCCTGGGGAGCATCGGCCTCCCGCGGCGAGACAACCCGCTTCAGGGTGTGATCGCCCCCCCGCTCCACGGCGAGTACCGCATTGTGGATAGCATGCACGGTCAACCCGCGCCGGTTGAGCTCGATGCGCACCGAGTCGACGAGAAAGGACATGTCCTCGTGGAGCACGGCGACGAAGGTGTGGGTCGACTGCCAGCCGTGCTCCTCGAAATCGGGATTGAAGACACGCACCTTGGGCTCGGCCGGGTCGTGGTGCTGGATGAAATGCCAGACCGAAAGCGTGGCGCCGTAGAGGTCGTCGAGCCTGCGGTCGGCGAGGTCCTCCAGCGGTACCGTGGCATAGAAATAGCGGGCGAAAGCGTCCACGGCCTCGGCCCGCTTCTCGTCCAGGCGACTGAACAGGCGCTCCCGGAGCTGCTTGAGAATATCCTGTCTGCCCGCTTCGATCGTTTCGTAATGCATCCCTACACCTCGGCTGCCTGGGGCCGACGCTTGCGGCCCTGGGAAAAAGTCAGCGCGGCCATGTGGCCGCCTGATGTCAGCTTACTGCAGCCCCGATCCTCACCCTATCGACTTGCCAGCCTTCTCATGGAGCATGTCGCTTCCGCATCATGGTCTGCGGCCGCGGGCCTTGACTTTGCCGGCATAAGGCCGATTCCGACGGTTTGCGCTGCCTTTCCGGGGGAAGCGGGGAGCCGCTTAGTCGGCTCGCCGCTCCAGCAGCACGCCGCACTCGCAGTGGTGCGTCCAGGGAAACTGGTCGAACAGGGCGAAGCGCGTCACCTCATGGGTCCGACAGAGTATCTCCAGGTTGCCCGCCAAGGTGTCGGGGTTGCATGAAATATAGACGATACGGCGATACTCGCTCAGTTGACGGCAGCTCGATTCGTCGAGACCGGCCCTTGGCGGGTCGACCAGCACGGTGGAAAAGTCGTGATCGCCAAGCGCCATCTCCGCCACCCGGCGACCGCCCTTGTCGCCCTTCAGCGCAGCGGCAAACTCTTCGGCGGACATCCGCGCCACCCGCACGTTGTCGATGCCGTTGGCCGCCAGGTTCTCTCGGGCGCTGGCCACCGAGGTGCGCGAGATCTCGGTGGCCAGCACGCGGCGAAAGTTCTCGGCGAGCGCGACGGTGAAGTTGCCGTTGCCGCAGTAGAGCTCCACCAAGTCGCCGCCCTGGCTGTGACGCGTCACCTCCCGGGCCCAGGCCAGCATGGCGCGGCAGATCTCGGCATTGGGCTGGGTGAAGCTGTTCTCCACCTGCTGGTAGCGAAACTCGCGCCCCTCCACCTCGAGCCGCTCCCACACATGATCACGCTCGAGCACCAGGCGCTGCTTGCGCGAACGGCCGATGATCATGATACCCAGGCGCGCCTGGAGCTCGCGGGCCGCGACTTCCCAGGCGTCGTCCAGCGGTCGGTGGTAGATCAGCGTCACCAGCGTCTCGCCCGACAGGGTGGTGAGAAACTCGACCTGAAACAGCCGGCGCCGCAGCACCTGGCTCTCGAGCAGCGCCTCGCGCAGGCGCGGCATCAGCTCATTGATCGCCCGGCTCGCCACGGGATACTGGTCCAGGCGAATGACGTGCTTGCGCTTGGGGTCCTCGGGGTCGACCTCGAACATCGCATAGAAGAGGTCGTCCCCTTCATGCCAGACACGGAACTCGCAGCGCTGGCGGTAGTGGGTCGCAGGCGAGGCGAAGACCTCAAGCGGCGGCGGCGCGAAGCGCGCAAACTGCTGGATCATTCGCTCGCGCTTGGCGGCGAGCTGCTGGTCATATCGGCCGGGTTCGACAACGGGAAGGGACACGGCATCTCCTGTCGTGTGCGGTGCAGGGGAAATCGGAAATCAGCCGACGGCCAGCAGGCCCGGCTCATCGAAGGCATAGTGGGACAGCGCCCGGGCCAGGCGGGCATCGGGGGCGGTGGCGAAGCTCGGGTCGCGGCCCTGGCTCGGCGGTGGGTCGACCGCCAGCCGGGCGGCCCGCCGGGCGATGGCCTCGCCGGAGTCGACCAGGGTCACCGGGCGCGGCGCCGCCTCGGCGATCTGGGTGCGCAGCAGGGGAAAATGGGTGCAGCCGAGCACCACGGTATCCAGGTCCGGGGCGTCCCAGAGCGGCGCCGTGGCCTCGCGAATGATCGCGCGGTCCGGGGGCTCGCCGACCACCAGCCGCTCGGCCTGCCCCACCAGCGCATCCGCGGCGACGCGGGTCACCCGGCAGTCGGCGGCGAACTCCTGGATCAGCCGCTCGGTGTAGGGCCTAGCCACGGTGGCGCTGGTGGCCAGCAGGCCGATATGACGGCTGCGACTCATGCGGGCGGCTGGCTTGATAGCCGGCACCGTTCCCACCACCGGCACGCTCAGCCGAGCCCGCAGGGCATCCAGCGCCAGGGTGCTGGCGGTATTACAGGCCACCACCAGCACGCCGCAGCGGCTGGCGGCCACCGCCGCCTCGCACACCGCCAGGATACGCGCCACCAGCCAGCCATCCGGACGAATGCCATAGGGCAGCATGGCGTTGTCGCAGGCATAGACCAGCCCCACGCCGGGCAGCCGCTGGCGCAGCGGCGCCACCACCGAGAGGCCGCCAACGCCGGAGTCGAAGATCAGTATCGGGCCGGGCATGGCAAATGGACGGTCATGCAGGGTCGCTCCGCGGCAGTGAGCCGCCCATTCTACCAGCTACGCCGGCAACGGAAACACGCCGATGACCACCGCGCCCGTCAGGTGGCGGGCACGGGCGCCTCTCTCAGTTCGGCATAGAGCTCGGGGTAGGCCTCCTGCAGGCGCTCCAGCGCCGCTGTGGCCCCGTCGGGCAGAGCCTCGGCCAGACGCTCGAGGTCCTGATCGTCGAAGTGTTCGCGAATCAGCGGGAAGAGCAGCTCACGCTCATCGCGCAGGTAGGCGCGATGGGCATCCAGATAGGCCTTCAGATCCTCGGCAAAGCGGTCCATGGGAACCACCGCATCCATGAGGATCATGTCGAGGTCGTTGGACAGCCGCTTGAGCCGAGTGCGCAGCGCCTGGTAGTCGTTGCCGAGGCGCTCGGTGAGATCATTGCTCTCGGGCGCCAGGGTCTGCAGGCGCTCGGTACAGATCCGTTCCAGAGGAACGGTGAAGCCCTCCATATAGTCAAGGATATAGTCGACCACCTCCCGAACCAGTTGAAAGTTGGGGCGATCGCCGGCCGCCAGCGCCTTCTGCTTGAGCTGAAGGACGTGCAACATGCGCGCCATGTTGGCATGATCCCGACGCAGTTGGGTCAGCATGGGCATGTCGAAGCCTCCTCATTCCATCGGATGGGCGAGCGTATAGTGGTTGGATACGCGCCACGGTTACGGGTTCATTGTGACACCTTCAGCTGCCGGCGTCGTACCCGGCTCCGGTGCTGTTACACCCTAGCGCCTATGGAGCGACACCGCACATCGCCCAAGGTCGTATTGCCATCAAGAGCCTAACCTGATTTGACCACCCCGACACCACCGCTGCAAGGAGATCATGATGGACCTGTTCGGTGAGGCGCGCCGCGACGCGGCCCCCCTGGCCTACCGGATGCGCCCCCGCCGCCTGGATGACTATGTGGGCCAGCAGGCGCTGGTGGGGCCCGGCAAACCCCTGCGCCGGATGGTCGAGACCGGCACCGTCCGCTCGATGATCCTGTGGGGGCCGCCGGGGGTGGGCAAGACCACCCTGGCCGAGATCCTGGCAACGGAGTCCGGCTCCCGCCTGGAGCGGTTGTCGGCGGTGATGGCCGGGGTCAAGGACATCCGTGAGGCGGCGGCCCGGGCGGGCGTCGCCCGCGACCAGGGCCAGGCGACCCTGATGTTTCTCGACGAGATCCACCGGCTCAACAAGAGCCAGCAGGACGCCCTGCTGCCCCACGTGGAGTCGGGACTGCTGACGCTGATCGGCGCCACCACCGAGAACCCCTCCTTCGAGGTCAACTCGGCGCTGCTCTCCCGGGCCCCGGTCCATGTGCTCGCCCCCCTCTCCGAGCAGGAACTGATCCAGGTGATGCGCCAGGCGCTGACGGACGGCGAGCGCGGGCTGGGGGCACGACGCATCGCCGTGACGGAGGAACTGCTCGAGCGCATGGCCCACGCCGCGGCGGGAGACGCCCGTCGTGCCCTGGGCCTGCTGGAGAACGCCTGCGATTTCACCGTCGCCGAGGATGGCGGCGAGCGCCTGCCGCCGGAAGCCCTGGAGGCCGCCCTGAGCCACCGGACCAGCGCCTTCGACAAGCAGGGGGACTACTACTACGACCTGCTCTCGGCGATTCACAAGTCGGTGCGCTCCTCGCGTCCCGACGCCGCCCTGCTCTACATCGCCCGTTTCGTGCAGGGCGGCGGCGACCCGCTGGACGTGGTGCGACGGCTGGCGGCGATCGCCTCGGAAGACGTCGGCAACGCCGACCCGCGCGCCCTGCCGCTGGTGATGGCCGCCTGGGAGGCCTACCGACGCCTGGGGGATTATGAGGGCCAGCGCGCCATCGCCCATGCGGCGATCCACCTGGCCGTGGCGCCCAAGAGCAACGCCGTGGAACGTGCCTGGAAGGCGGCCCAGGCCTATGTGGCGGCCCAGCCGAGCGTGGAAGTGCCCACTTACCTGCGCAATGCGCCAACCAAGCTGATGGCCTCGCTGGGCCATGGCCAGGGCTATCGCTATGCCCACAGCGAACCCCACGGCTACCCGGCCGGCAGCGACCATGACTGCTGGCCGGACGGCCTGCCGCGGGCCAGCTTCTACGAGCCCAGCGACCATGGCCAGGAGAAACGCTATGGCCAGATGATGGCCTGGCGGGCCCAGCTCGACGCCGAGGCGGATGGGGACGGCGACGCCTAGGGGTGAGGGGCGAGGGGCGAGGAACCTTGCTCCTGGCCGAAGGCCTTAATGCGTATCGCGAATCACATCGGTGCCCTCGGGAATCTCGAAGGCGAAGCGACTGTCGTCGATGAACGCGTTCATCTGCACGTCGCGAAACTCGATGGCGGTGCGCTGGCCGGTGCTGTCGGTCATCATCAACACGCTGAGACGTTCGCCGCGGAAGGTCATCTCCAGCTCCTCGAAGAGGGTGTCGGCGGCCTTCGGCACCAGGGTGAAGGTCTCGGCGCTGCCCTGCTGGCGGCGCGACACCGCATAGCTGTCGGTCAAGTCGCCGACGCTGCCGGACAGCAGCAGGGCCGGCGTATGGGTGACGCGATGGTCCAGCGCCTGCACGGTGACCTGCTCCAGGTCGGGGTCGTAGAGATAGACGTCAGCGCCGTCGGACACGACCACCTGCTGGTAGGGAGCAGCGACTTCCCAGCGGAACTTGCCCGGCCGCGACAGCCACATCTGGCCGCTGGCCTCCTGCAGGCGCTCGCCGCTGCCGTCGAGGATCCGCTGGGCGAAGTTCGCCTCGTAGGTCTGCAGCGGCTCGAGCATGCGGGTCAGGCGCTCGGCACCGTCGCTGGCCAGGGCGGTCACCGGCAGCAGGGCTGACACGGCAAGGGCGGCAAGGGTCTTCTTTACTGTCATGGGGTCATACTCCCTGAACGGGTCCAATGTGGCGTCCTGTCACTCTGACCGGGCCGGCAGCGGGGCGTTGCATGACCGCCGGCGCTTTCATCGTTGCTGCACGGTTGGTCACTCAATCGCCCACCGGCGGCGGCGCCAGCACCTCACGCGCGCCGTTGGTGCCCATGGTGGAGACCACCCCGGCCATCTCCATGGCCTCGACCAGCCGCGCGGCGCGGTTGTAGCCGATCTTGAAGCGGCGCTGCACCGCCGAGATCGAGGCCCGGCGGGATTCGGTGACGAACTGCACGGCTTCGTCGTAGAGGGCGTCCTGTTCGGCGTCGCCGCCGTCGCTGCCCTCGGCCTCCAGGCCGGTCAGCGCCTCGGCGGAGACACCGCCGGAGAGGATCTCCTCGATGTAGTCCGGTTCGCCACGGCGCTTCCAGTCCTCCACTACCCGGTGCACCTCGTCGTCGTCGACGAAGGCGCCATGGACCCGGGTCGGCAGGCCCGACCCGGCCGGCAGGTAGAGCATGTCGCCGTGGCCCAGCAGGTTCTCGGCGCCGCCCTGGTCGAGGATGGTGCGCGAGTCGACCCGGGAGGAGACCTGGAAGGCCATCCGCGTGGGGATGTTGGCCTTGATGAGGCCGGTGACCACGTCCACCGAGGGGCGCTGGGTGGCCAGTATCAGGTGGATGCCGGCGGCCCGCGCCTTCTGGGCCAGGCGGGCGATCAGCTCCTCGACCTTCTTGCCAACGATCATGAACATGTCGGCGAACTCGTCGATCACCACCACGATGTAGGGCAGCTTCTCCAGCACCGGCGGGGTCTGGTGCATCTCCCAGGGCTGCGGCTCCCACAGCGGGTCGGCCACCTGGGCGCCGGCCTGCTCGGCCTCGTCGAGCTTGGCATTGAAGCCGGCGATGTTGCGCACGCCCATGGCGGCCATCAGCTTGTAGCGCCGCTCCATCTCGGCCACGCACCAGCGCAAGGCGTTGGCGGCCTCCTTCATGTCGGTGACCACCGGCGCCAGCAGGTGTGGAATGCCGTCGTAGACGGAGAGCTCAAGCATCTTGGGGTCGACCATGATCAGGCGCAGCTCGTCGGGCGTGGCCTTGAGCAGCATCGAGATCAGCATGGCGTTGACCCCCACCGACTTGCCCGAACCGGTGGTGCCGGCCACCAGCAGGTGGGGCATCTTGCCCAGGTTGGCCACCACCGCCCCGCCGCCGATGTCCTGGCCCAGGGCCAGGGTCAGCGCCGAAGCCTCGTGCTGGTAGCGGTCGGAGTCGATCACCTCGCGCAGGCGGATCATGGCGCGGTGCGGGTTGGGGATCTCGATGCCCACCGTGGGGCGCCCCGGGATCACCTCGACGACACGCACGCTCTTGACCATCAGCGAGCGGGCCAGGTCCTTGGCCAGGTTGCTGATCTTGGAGACCTTCACCCCGGCGGCGGGCTTGATCTCGAAACGCGTGATCACCGGCCCCGGCCAGGTGTTGACCACCTCGGCCTTGACGCCATACTCGCGCAGCCGGGTCTCCAACAGCTCGGCCATCTCGGCCAGCTGGGCATCGGTGTAGTTGCGCTGGTGGGGCTCCGGGGGCGTTAGCAGCCGCAGGCTGGGCAGCTCGCCATCCGGCTCGGGCAGGTCGTCGAGCTGGGGGCGCTGGCTCTGCAGGTGCTCCACGGTCCACAGCGCCGGACCCTCCGGCTCGGCCGCCGCGGCTCGCCCCTGCTCGGCGGAGGCAACCCGGGGGGAATCCACCTCCGGCTCGCTCCCCTGGGTGCGCCACTCGCGCAGGCCCGCCGCCTGATCGGCGGCCTCGAATCGGTGCGACGGCCCTTCCGGCGCACCCGACTCGGGTGCCTCCCGCTCCGGCAGCTGCGTCGAGGCAGCGGCCGTTTCCGCTCGCTCCTCCTCGGTCGCATCGGCGACAGCGTCCCAGCTCAGCCGCGGCTCACGCTGCCCACCCTCCGCCGGTTCCGTCGGGTGCCAGTCGCCAAGGCCGGGCTCGCGGCGCGATGTGCGGGGTGGCTCAGCCGGTGTCGGCACCGCCTCGGGCTCATCGGGCACCGCCGGCTCGGGAGGCGAGAAGAGCGCGGCGGCCTCCGCCCGCCAGGGCGCCTCCTGCGCTTCCCCGGCATCATCCGACTCAGCGTCCTGCGGCGCGCCATCTCGATCGGCGACGAGGGGTTCCGTCGCGGGCCTCGCCTGAGCGGATTCACGGGCCGGCTCCTCGTCGCCGGGAGCGCCCGCCTCGGGCTCCTTGGCGCTCAGCGGCATCGCTGCCGACGGGGTCTCCGGCTCGTCGCGGCGAGCGCTCAGCGGTGACGCGGGCGGCGGCTCGGGGGAGCGCGGCGCACTGGAGAGCGGCGCCCGGCCAGCCGACTCCGAGGCGGCCGCGCCTGCGGCGTCCTGCTGGGCGGTATAGGCGGCTTCCGGCCGCTTGGCGGAGGGCGTGCGCTCGGGCACGTCCCAGGGGATCTCGGTCTTGCCGTCGTCGCCGAAGCCGGGCTCGAAGCGCGCCGCGCCAGCAGCGGGGCTCGACATCGCCTCGCCGCGTCGCCAACTCAGCAGCCTGCGCCAGCCGCGCTGCGGCGGCGGCTCATACTCACCGCCATCGAGGCTCTCCCCGACCTCGGCTTTGTCGTCCGGCGCCTCGGCCTGCCTGGCCTCGCGGCGCTCGCGGGCCAAACCGAAGGGCACGGCGAACCAGCCCCACAGGCGCAGGGCGCGATGGCCCAGCTCGTCCATGACGCTGAGCCAGGACAGCCCGCTGAATAGCGGAAAGCCGCACAGCATGGCGGCCAGGGCTAGCAGGCCGGTGCCGCCGGGTCCCACCAGCGGCACCAGCGCGCCCACCAGCCCCTCGCCGAGGATGCCCCCGGATGAGTAGGGCAGCACGCTATCGGGATGGTAGAAGTGCAGCGCCCCCAGGGTGGTGGTGCCCAGCAGCAGCAGCACCAGCCCACCGAGGCGCACGGCCACCGCCGTGGCATCCCATTCGAAGCGCACCCGACGCGAACGGATCAGCCACCAGCCGGCAAAGCCCAGCATGCCCGGCCACCACAGGGCGCTGGCACCGAACAGCGAATAGAGCACGTCGGCCAGCCAGGCACCGATGGGGCCCATCCAGTTGGCCACATCGGTCTCGGGCCCGCGGTGGGACCAGCCAGGATCGGCGGCCTGGTAGCTAAACAGCGCCAGCAGCAGGAAGACGCAGGCCGCCAGCAGCACGATCACCACGCCTTCGCGGGCCGCCCCCTGGAGCCGAAGCCCCATACGCTGTGCCGTCTGCCGGGCGTTCTCCGCCGTCGCACGCCGCGGCGCACGCTTTTCCTTCGCACTCAAATCACCCACCCCCTCGCGCCGCCAGCGGGCGACGCTGTCAGAAGCATTCGTCATCCAGAAATCGTCTCAGCCGCCCATCATACCGGGCCAGGCAGCCCCGGCACAGAGCCCATTCCGACCGCTTGAGCCCCGCCATCGTCGGCGTCAGAATAGGGACTTTTCTGGAGCCTCCGCATGCTGCCCTGGCTACCCGAACACCCGGTGCGCTTCCCGCCCGTCTCGCAGGCACTGCGGGACCCCGATGGCCTGCTGGCCGCCGGCGGCGACCTGACGCCGGCGTGGCTGTTGGCCGCCTATCGGCGCGGCATCTTCCCCTGGTACAGCGACGACCAGCCGATCCTGTGGTGGAGCCCTGACCCGCGCATGGTACTGCTGCCCGACGAGCTGCACGTCAGCCGCAGCCTGGCCAAGCGGCTGCGCAACGCTGGCTTCGCGGCCACCTTCAATCGCGCCTTCGGGACGGTCGTCGACGCCTGCGCCGCGCCGCGGGCCGGCCAGCCCGGCACCTGGATCACCCCGGCGATGCGTCACGCCTATGTCGCCCTGCACGAACTCGGCTTCGCCCGCTCGGTGGAAGTGTGGCGGGAGGAGCAGCTGGTAGGTGGCCTCTACGGCGTGGCCATGGGGGGCGCCTTTTTCGGCGAGTCGATGTTCTCCAGCGCCCGCGACGCTTCCAAGGTCGCGCTGGTCCACCTGGTGCGCGCCATGCAGGCCGGCAATGGCCGGTTGATCGACTGCCAGATGCACACCCGCCACCTGGCCAGCCTGGGCGCTCGGGACATCGCCCGCAGCGACTTCATCAACTATCTTGAAGGATGTCTGACGACCACCACGCTGCGGCACGCTGGCCATCCGCTCCCCGACTGGCCGCTCCCCGCAGAGGCAGCCGTGGACGCGCCATGATCGGCAACCGCTCAAACCACAACCGACCAGGAGGCGGACGCCCGTGAGTAGCAATACGCCTCATCAGCCGGTCAGGGACCTGCGTTTCTTTCTGACCGTGCCCCATGCCTGCAGCTATCTGGAAGGACGCGAGGCCACGACCCTGTTTCTCGACCCCCAGGAATCCCACGGCCAAGGGGTCTATGATGCCCTGGCGCTGCTCGGCTTCCGGCGCAGCGGCCGGCATCTCTACCGCCCGCACTGCGAGGGCTGCAGCGCCTGTCTCTCGGTACGCCTGCCGGTGGCCGACTTCACGCCAAGCCGCGTCCAGCGGCGCGTGGCCAGGCGCAACGCCGACCTGCGTCTGATCGAGCGCCCCGCGCTGTTCGACCCGGAACACTACGCCCTGTACGACCGCTATATCCGCACTCGGCACGTCGACGGCGACATGTATCCGCCGAGCCATGAGCAGTACCGCACCTTCCTGACCCTGGACGAACCCTACTCGCGGCTGATGGAGTTCCGCCTGGGCGAACGGCTGCTGGCAGTCGCCGCCTTCGACCGGCTGGAACACGGCCTCTCGGCGATCTACACCTTCTTCGACCCGGCCCCCGAGTGGAACCGACGCTCATTGGGCACCTTCGCCGTGCTCTGCCTGGTGGAGCAGGCGCGCCGGCTGGGCCTGCCCCACGTCTACCTGGGCTACTGGATCCGGGAGTGTCGCAAGATGGCCTACAAGGAGAATTTCCAACCGCTGGAGATTCTCGACGGGCGACACTGGCGGCGCTCCATCCCGCTGTGATCCCCTCGATGAACCACGCTGGACACCCGGGACGCAAGGGCATCTTTGCCTTGGAGCCCCGCTTGCGGCACAATACCGCGCTATCCTGTTGGCATGGGCCCTGTACCGGCGATTGGCGCGCTGGACACCCCTGCTAGACAAGCCCGGAACATTGTCATCATCAGCGAGGAACCGCCTATATGGCACGCGAAGACCATATCGAAATGGAAGGCGTGGTCGTCGACACCCTTCCCAACACCACCTTCCGCGTCGAGCTGGAAAACGGCCACGTGGTCACGGCCCATATCTCGGGCAAGATGCGCAAGAACTACATCCGCATTCTTACCGGCGACAAGGTCAAGGTCGAACTGACCCCCTACGACCTGACCAAGGGCCGTATCGTCTACCGCTCGCGCTGAGCCGCCCTCCCCGGCCGGCGCTTGACGCCCCCTCTGACATTTCGCAGCGGCACACAAGACAACGCCCCGTCGTTCGACAGGGCGCTGTGGGTCGTGCCTTGCCAGCCATACGCCGCTTTAGGGCTCGGCCAGCTCCACTTCGGTCGAGAGGTGCAGCTCGCCCTCCTCCACGGTGACGTGTACCACCCCGCCATGCTCGGAGAGCTCGCCGAACAGGATCAGTTCGGCCAGCGGCTTCTTGAGCCGGTCCTGGATCAGCCGCGCCATGGGACGCGCGCCCATGTCCGGGTCGTAGCCCTTCTCGGCCAGCCAGTCCCGCGCCGCCATGTCCACGTCCAGTTGGACCCGCTTCTCGTCGAGCTGCGCCTGAAGCTCCACCAGGAACTTGTCGACGACGCTGCGCACCACCGCGGTGGGCAGGGAGTGGAACTGGATGATCCCGTCCAGGCGGTTGCGGAACTCCGGCGAGAAGGTCTTGCGAATCACCTCCATGGCATCGGTGGAGTGATCCTGGGTCTGGAAGCCGATGGAGCGACGCGCCTGCTGTTCGGCACCGGCGTTGGAGGTCATGATCACGATCACGTGACGGAAGTCCGCCTCCCGGCCGTTGTTGTCGGTCAGGCGACCGTGGTCCATCACCTGCAGCAGCAGGTTGAAGACTTCCGGATGGGCCTTCTCCACCTCATCGAGCAGCAGCACACAGTGGGGCTGCTTGGTGATCGCCTCGGTGAGCAGCCCGCCCTGGTCGTAGCCGACATAGCCCGGCGGGGCACCGATCAGCCGCGATACCGTGTGGCGCTCCATGTACTCGGACATGTCGAAGCGCACCAGCTCGATGCCCATGATCCGCGCCAGTTGGCGGGCCACCTCGGTCTTGCCCACCCCGGTGGGCCCGGCGAACAGGAAGCTGCCCACCGGCTTGTCCGGCGACTTGAGCCCCGCCCGTGACAGCTTGATCGCTGCCGACAGGCTGTCGATGGCTTCATCCTGACCGAACACCAGCATCTTGAGGTCGCGATCGAGGTTCTCGAGCAGCTTGCGGTCGGAGCTGGAGACGCTCTTCGGCGGAATCCGCGCAATGGAGGCCACCACCGCCTCGACCTGATCGATGTCGATGGTCTCGACCCGCACCTCCGGCGGCAGCAGCCGCTGGTGAGCACCGGCCTCGTCGATCACGTCGATAGCCTTGTCCGGCAGGTGGCGATCGTTGATGTAGCGATCGGCCAGCCGGGCGGCACTCTCCAGGGCGCCGTCGGTGTACTTGAGGCGGTGATGCTCCTCGAAGCGCGAGCGCAGCCCCTTGAGGATACGGATGGTGTCCTCCACCGAGGGCGCCATGACATCAACCTTCTGGAAGCGGCGCGCCAGCGCCCGGTCCTTCTCGAAGATGCCGCGGAACTCCTGGAAGGTGGTGGAACCGATGCAGCGCAGTTCACCGGAGGAGAGCAGCGGCTTGAGCAGGTTGGAGGCATCCATGACGCCACCGGAGGCCGCCCCGGCGCCGATCACCGTGTGGATCTCGTCGATGAAGAGGACCGCATTGGGCTGCTTCTTGAGCTCGGCGAGCAGGCTCTTCAAGCGCTTCTCGAAATCGCCGCGATACTTGGTGCCGGCCAGCAGCGCGCCCATGTCCAGGGCGTAGACCACAGCGTCGCTGATTACCTCGGGCACGTCCTCTTCGACGACGCGCTTGGCCAGCCCCTCGGCGATGGCGGTCTTGCCCACCCCCGCCTCGCCGACCAGCAGCGGGTTGTTCTTGCGCCGCCGGGCCAGGATCTGGATGACGCGTTCGAGCTCGTGCTCGCGGCCGATCAGCGGATCGATCTTGCCCAGCCGCGCCTGCTCGTTGAGGTTGGTGGCATAGCCGGTGAGCGGGTTGGCGCTGGATTCGCCGCCGCCCTCTTCGGCCTCCTCGGACTCGGAGGGTGACGCCGAGGGCGCCTGGCCGTGGCCGGACACCTTGGAGATGCCGTGGGCGATGTAGTTGACGGCATCGACACGCGCCACGTTCTGCTGCTTGAGGAAGTAGACCGCCTGGCTCTCCTGTTCGGAGAAGATCGCCACCAGCACGTTGGCCCCGGTCACTTCGCTCTTGCCCGAGGACTGCACATGGAACACAGCCCGCTGCAGGACGCGCTGGAAGCCCAGGGTCGGCTGGGTTTCCCGGTCGCCCTGATCCTCGGGAATCAACGGTGTGGTGGAGTTGATGAAATCCTGCAGGTCGGACCGCAGCTTGTCGAGGTTGGCCCCACAGGCCCGCAGCACATCCGCTGCAGAGGCATTGTCCAGCAGCGCCAGCAGCAGGTGCTCCACGGTCATGAACTCGTGGCGCTTGGAGCGGGCCACGGTAAACGCCGTGTTCAGGGTCAGTTCAAGTTCTTTGCTCAGCATGGCAGTCCCCTTCTCGCCGCTTAGGGCTTGCGTCGGATCTTTCAAGGTCCGGCATCATCAACATCGGGCACAATCGCCGCCGTTGCAAGTCTGGTCCTCAACGACTGCCATTCAGATCCCGTCTCGACAACCACCGGGAGTCAGTCCGCCGCTTCGATGTCACACAGCAGCGGGTGCTGACACTCTCTCGCATATTGATTGACCTGATGGCTTTTGGTTTCCGCAATATCGCGGGTAAAGACGCCACAGGTCGCCTTGCCCTGGGTATGCACCGTCAGCATGACCTGAACGGCGGTCTCGCTGTCCATGTGGAAGAAGGTCTGCAACACCTCCACCACGAACTCCATGGGCGTGAAATCGTCGTTATGCAGCACCACCTTGTACATCGGTGGACGAGCCAACTCAGGCTCCGACGACTGTACGGCCAGGTCGCCGTCGTCCTCTTCCTCCGGTTGCCGCGGCCGGGTCATGCCGGCGATCACGCCAACTCTCCACCGCCCGCCGGGTACGTCTCTCTTGAACATAAAAGCCACACACCATCTCGACAAGCCGGCTGTGCTTAGGCGCCTAGACTCAGGTTGGACGCCGCCAGGCCGGCAGGGTTCATGGTCAACACGCAAAGGGCCCCCGCCCGCCATGCGGACGAGGGCCCCGGGCAGCGCCGGACCGCTTACATGTTGTCGGCGACGGCCTGACCGAACTCGGAGCACTTGAGCAGTTTGGCATCGTCCATCAGGCGGTGGAAGTCATAGGTGACCTCGCCCTTGGAGATTGCCTTCTCCATGCCCTTGAGCACCAGGTCGGCGGCCTCGACCCAGCCCATGTGACGCAGCATCATCTCGGCGGAGAGGATCAGCGAGCCGGGGTTGACCTTGTCCTGGCCGGCGTACTTCGGCGCGGTGCCGTGAGTCGCCTCGAACATGGCCACGGCGTCGGAGAGGTTGGCGCCCGGCGCGATGCCGATGCCGCCCACTTCCGCCGCCAGGGCGTCGGAGAGGTAGTCGCCGTTGAGGTTCAGGGTGGCAATAACGTCGTACTCGGCCGGGCGCAGCAGGATCTGCTGCAGCATGGCGTCGGCGATGACGTCCTTGACCACGATCTCCTTGCCGGTCTTGGGGTTCTTGAAGGTCATCCAGGGGCCGCCGTCGAGCAGCTCGGCACCGAACTCCTCTTTGGCCAGCTCATAGCCCCAATCCTTGAAGGAGCCCTCGGTGAACTTCATGATGTTGCCCTTGTGCACCAGGGTCACCGAGGCGCGGTCGTTATCCACGGCGTACTGCAGGGCCTGGCGCACCAGACGCTTGGTGCCCTCCACGGAGACCGGCTTGACACCGATACCGCAGTTTTCCGGGAAGCGAATGTTGGTGACACCCATCTCTTCGCGGAAGAACTTGATCACCTTGTCGGCTTCCGGGGTCCCCGCCTTCCACTCGATACCGGCGTAGATGTCCTCGGAGTTCTCGCGGAAGATGACCATGTCCACGTCGGCGGGCTTCTTGACCGGGCTCGGCACGCCCTCGAACCAGCGCACCGGACGCTGACAGACGTAGAGGTCGAGCTTCTGGCGCAGGGCCACGTTCAGGGAGCGGATGCCACCGCCCACCGGCGTGGTCAGCGGGCCCTTGATGGAGACGACGTAGTCCTGGACCGCTTCCAGGGTCTCTTCCGGGAGCCAGGTATCGGCGTCATAGACCTGGGTGGCCTTTTCGCCGGCATAGACTTCCATCCAGTGGATCTTGCGCTCGCCGTTGTAGGCTTTCTGAACGGCGGAATCGATGGCGATCTTCATCGCCGGCGTCACGTCGACGCCAATGCCATCACCCTCGATGAACGGGATGATCGGCTCGTTCGGCACGTTCAGGGTGTTGTCGGCGTTGACGGTAATTTTCTCGCCGCCTTCCGGGACGACAATTTTCTGGAACCCCATTGAGAACTCCCCTGTCTGGTCTGTTCAGTGGAGCGCGGAGTATAGCATTCAGCACGACAATCGGAGTAGGCTTGCCCCAATATTTGTCGACAATCTATGGTAGCAAGACTTTCGTCGAATGAGCTTCCTCTACCTGCTGCACAAGCCCTACCGCATGCTCTCCCAGTTCACCGATCGCCCGGCCGAGGCTGACGGGGCGGGTGACGGTGAACGGCGCGCCACCCTGGCCGACGTCATCGACGTGCCCGGCATCTACGCCGCCGGCCGCCTCGACTACGACTCCGAGGGGCTATTGCTGCTCACCGATGACGGCGCGCTGATCCATCGCATCAGCGACCCGCGCCACAAGCAGCCCAAGACCTACCGGGTGCTGGTGGAGGGCACGCCCAGCGACGCCGCCCTGGAGTCGCTGCGCCGTGGCGTCGAGCTGAAGGACGGCCTCACCCGCCCGGCCAAGGTGCGCCGCCTCGAGGCGAGCGGCCTGCCCGAGCGTGACCCACCCCTGGACCCCAGGCGCCATCCGGTGACCACCTGGCTGGAGCTCACCCTCAGCGAGGGACGCAACCGCCAGGTCAGGCGGATGACCGCCCATGTCGGCCACCCCACCCTGCGCCTGGTGCGGGTCGCCATCGGCCCCTGGCGACTCGACGGCCTGGCTCCCGGGCAGTGGCGCCGGGAGACCCTGCACGCCCCGTCCCCCTCGCCCCGCGGCAAGCCCGGCAAACCCCGCGCGCCGCGCCGCAAACCGGCCGCCCGGGGAGGCAAGCGATGAGCCGCTGGACGCCTCGTGTCACCGTCGCCAGCGTGATCGAGCGCGCCGGGGCCTTCCTGACGGTGGAGGAGGACCGTGGCGGCCCCGAAACGCTGTTCAACCAGCCCGCCGGCCACCTGGAGCCCGGCGAGCGCATCCAGGACGCCGCCCTGCGCGAGCTGCGCGAGGAGACCGCCTGGCGAGCCGGCCTGTCCCACTACCTGGGCCTGTACGTGTATTCCGCCCCGAGCGGCATCACCTTCCACAGCCACGGCTTCTACGGCATGGCCCTGGCCCACCTGGGCAGCCCGCTCGACCCGGCGATCCAGGCCGTGCACTGGCTCACCCTGGAGGAACTCGAGGGACTGGAGCGCGCGGGGCGCCTGAGAAGCCCGCTGGTACTGCGCCGCATCCGCGACGCCCAGGCCGGGCGCTTCTACCCCATGGACACGATCCACGAGGGATAGCGGCAAGGGCGGCTACGCTTACCATTTCATGACCAGCCGATAGAGCGCCGGGATCACCAGTAGGGTCAGCAGAGTCGAGGCGAGAAGCCCTGAGATGATCGCCCAGGCCATCGGCGGCCACAGCGTCGACTGCGTCAGGGTCAGGGGTACCAGGCCGGCAACGGTGGTGGCGGTGGTGAGCAGCACCGGCCGAGTGCGCCGAACGACCGCCCCGACGACCGCATCATTCAGCGGCATGCCCTGCCTGCGATTGGTATTCATCAGGTCGATCAGCACGATGGCATTGTTGACCACGATCCCCACCAGGGCGACGACGCCCAGCATGGCGGTGAAGCCGAACGGCTGCCCGGTCAGCCACAGGCCGGGGATCACGCCGATGGCCGCCAGCGGCACGGTGGTCAATACGATGCCCAGCTGGCGGAAGGAGTTGAACTGCGCCAGCAGGAAGACGACCAGCAGCAGGATGCCGAACGGCAGGGTCTGGAACAGCGCCGTATTGGCATCCCCCGCCGACTCGGCCGCCCCACCCACCGCGTAGGTCACGCCCTCGGGTAGCTCGAGTCCGGACAGGCGCGGCTCGAGCCTGTCCAGCACACTGGCATAGGTCTGGCCATCCGCCACCTCGGCCAGCACGGTGGTCATGCGGCGCAAGCCGTAATGCTGGATCACTGCCGGCTGCCAGGTCGTACGCAAGGCGGCGACCTCGCCGAGCGGCACCGAGTCGCCGCTGTTCGCCGTCAGGCGCAGCCCTTCGAGGGCGGAAAGCGGGAAGCGCTCGCCCTCCGGCGAGCGAATCAGCAGCGCCGCGGGTTCGCGCTCGGCGCGCCAGGTACTCACCTCGATGCCGCGGCTGGCACCCGCCACCGCCATGGCGACCTCCCGCCGCGACAGGCCGAACTCGCCGGCACGGGCATCGTCCACTTCCAGCCGCAGCGTGGGCAGCCCTTCGCCCAGGGTATGGCGCGCATCCCGCGCGCCCTCGGTGTCGCGCACCAGCGCCAGGATGCGTTCGGTGCCTTCGGCGAGCCGGCTGCGCTCTTCGGCGAAGACGCGGATCTCCACGGGGGCCGTGACGGGCGGCCCCTGCCCTAGCCGTCGCGCTACCACATCGGCCTGTGGCAGCCGCTCCGGGGTAACGGCCCGCACCCAGGCCATCAGAGGAGCCAGATCGTCGGCATGCTCCGCCTCGACCACCAGCCGCGCCAGGTGCGCCTGACGCGGCTGCTCGACCAGGTTGTAATAGAACCGCGGACCGCTGAAGCCGGCAAAGAGGTGGACAGCGGTCACCGCAGGCTGCTCACGCAGGTCCGCGGCCAGAGCGCTCGCCTCATGGGCGGTGTAATCGAGGTGTGTACCTTCGGCGAAGTGCAGGTCGATGACCAGCTGGTTGCGGTCGGTATCGGGAAAGAAGTCATGGTTGAGCAGTGGCACCATGGCCAGCGCTCCCACCAGCAGGACCACGGCACCGGCGAGTATGCTCCCGGGCCAGTGCACGGCGAAGCGCCCGATCCGCCTGCCGGCGCCTGACAGGCTGCGCCGCCGTGAGCCGCCGGGCTTGAGAATGGCGGCGGCGAAAACGGGGGTGACGAAGACGGCATAGAGATAGCTGACCACCAGGGTCAGCATCACCATCACTGGAATCGCCCGGGTGAAGTCGGCGGTATTGCCGCTGGAGAGCAGCAGCGGTACGAAGGCGGCCAGGGTGGTACCAGTTGCCGCCAGCAGCGGCGCGGCGAGCTCCCGTACCGAACGCGACACGGCCTCCGCCGCCGAGAGCCCCTGGTCGCGATGCCACTGCAGGTTCTCCACCATGACGATGGCGTTGTCCACCAGCATACCCAGCGCAATCACCATGCCGGCCACGGCGATCTGGTGCAGGATGCCGCCCCCCATGGCATAGATGGCCAGGGCCGAGAAGGTCACCAGCGGCACGATCAGCATCACCGCGAACCCCAGCCTCAGGCCCATGGTCAGGAACAGCAGGACGCCGAGAATGGAAATGCCCAGTAGCAGCGAGAAGCCGAGTTCGGCCAGGCGCTGCTCCACCCAGCGGGGTTGATAGAACATCTCCTGGATCTGCAGCGGCGCATAGGCGGGACGCACCTCGTCGAGCAGGCTACGGAGGGATTCGCCGAAACGGACCGCATTGACCCGTTCGTTGGAAAGAATGATCCCCAGTGCCACGGCAGGCTCACCGTCATGCCAGATGCGCTCGGTGGCGGGCTCCCGTGGCGACAGGCGCACATCGGCCAGCTCGCCCAACGGAATGACGTCGCCACGCCGCGTACGAATCGGCGTCATGGCCAGATCCTCGAGGCTGCCGAACTCCGTCACAGGGTCGAGTACCACCGAGCGGCCGCCGCTGGAGAGGTTCCCTCCCGCGGCAGTCAGGTTGCGGGCGGCCAGTTGATCGCCCAGTGCCCGGGCATCGAGCCCGGTCAGCTCCGCCAGTGCATCGTCCCAACTGACGGTGACCTGCTGCCCGGGGTCGGCGAGCAGATCGATGCGCGCAACCTCCTTGAGCCGGAACAGATCCCGCCTCAGCCGCTCGGCCGCCTCGCGCAACTCAAGCAGATCACTGGAGCCGGTCACCGACAGCACGATGCCATGGGCGTCGGAGTCCCGGTCGCTGATCTCGGCCTCCCCCACCCCGCTGGGAAACTTTCGCGAGGCCCGATTCACTGCAATACGGATCTGCTCCCAGGCGGCGTCGGTGTCATAGACATGCTCGTGCATCTCGATGTTGACATGCGCCACCCCCAGCCGCGCCGTGCCGATGAGTTCGTTGACCTCCTCGACCTGGGCCAGCTCCTCCTCCAGCGCATTGAGTACCAGACGCTCGACCTGCTCCGGCTCCGCGCCGGGATAGGGCACCAGCACCTGGCCGAAGCGGTAGGGAAAGAAGGGATCCTCCTGACGATCCATGGTCAGCCAGGCGGCCAGCCCGATCAGCGCCAGCAGCGCCGTCACGGTCAACACCAGGCGCTTGACGTGCAACGTCGCGTGCAGCCACTTCATGGCAATACCCGCACGCTATCGCCCTGCTGAAGGCGCCCCTGGCCCGCCACCACCACCCGGTCGCCGGCAGAGAGCGGAGCCGAGACGGTCACCCAGCCGTTCTCCAGCCGGCCCGGCGCCACCGGAACCCGCCGCACGGTCTCGTCATCCGTGAGCGCCAGCACATAGGGCGCATGCCCCCCGGGGTCCTGCACCGCCGCGAGCGGCACCTGCAGCGATGGCGTCATGGGCACGGAGAGGTATACCTGCACCGACTCCCCGGGGGACAGTCTCGAAGTCGAATCGAGTGCGACCACCACTGGCACCAGCGCCGTATCGGCTCTCCCCACACTGCTGATCCGCCCCGGGAAACGGCCTTCCTGCAGTACCGGCGATACCTGAGTCTCCATCCCTGGGGCCAACCGGGCACCGAGCATCACAGGGACGCGAATCGCCACTTCCACGCCATCGACACCGGACAGCGCCAGCACCGGCTCGCCGGCAGCCACGAAGTCACCCGGTTCCACGAACAGATCGGCCACGTCGGCCGCGAAGGGAGCCTGCAGCGTCATCTCGTCGACCTGGGCCCGGGCATCGGCCCGGGAGGCCATCGCCTGCTCCCTGGCCTGGACGGTGGCCTCCCGTTCCGACACCAGCCGATCCAGCTCCTCCTGGGCAACCAGGTTCCGTTCGCGCAGCGCCCGGGCCCGCTCCACATCCCTGCCCAGCCTGGCGAGATGGGCATCGAGTTCCCTCACCCGCCCCTCGGCTCCGGCCAGGGCAGGCTCCAGGGCGGGGTTATGCAGGCGAGCCAGGGGCTCGCCCTCCTCGACGCGCTGACCGCGCGCCACGAGCCGTTCACTGAGCACCCCGGCATGCAGGAAAGCCGGCGACACCCGCTCCCTCGCGCGCACGACACCGGGGAAGCGCGGTCGCTCTTCGGCGGCGCTGTGCCGCACCTGGCTGACGCGCACGGCGGCCCGGGCATCGACCGCTGGATTTGCCGCCTGGCTGTTGGCCGGCGCCCTGTCGCAGCCTCCCAGCAGCGCCAACAGCCCCAGCACTGCCATCGCCAGGCTCACTTTTCGACGGTGCCTCATCTTGTGACCCTCTAATCTTGCGACCCTCTAACAAACTGGCCGACCAGTCAGTTATTGGCGAAAAAAATCACTCCCGGGGCACGACGCCCTCCATGAAGATCTTCAGGAAATCGGTCAGGAACTCCTCGTCGCTGCCCATGCCCGGCCAGTGTTCGTGATGGCACTCGGCCTCGAACCACTGGGTGCAGGCCATGACGAAGGTCGCCACGATGTGGGTCGGATTGACGTCGGCTCGCAGCAGACCGCGCTGCTGCGCCTGTCGCACCCTTTCGGCTCCTGCCCCCATCAGTTGGGCATCCATGTCGCCGCAGCTGGTGTCACCCTCCAGGTGTGTCCAGGCGAAGAGCCGTACGGCCTTCGGGTTGGCCTTCAGGTAGTGGAAGTAGGCTTCCACGGAAGCCCGCAGCAGCCCGGCATCGGGCTCCCCGGCCTCTTCGAGCATCGCCATCTGGGCACTGAAGTAGTGCCCAAAGGCGTGTTCCTTGACCGCTTCCCAGAGCCTCTCCTTGCTGCCGAAGTGGTGGTGGATCAGGCTCTTCGTCACTCCGGCGGCAGTCGCCAGCTGGCTCATGGTCACGCTGGAGAAACCCCGCTCCACGAACAGGTCCGTTGCCGCCTCCATGATGCGCAGCCGGGTCTGTTCGGGATCTCGTGTCGTCGCTGGTTTTTTCATGCTGGCAATTTAGTGCTAACTGGCCGGCCGGTCAATACGCTTTACGTCCTTGTCGCTGCCGCCCGTGGCGGTCGATGGTCGAAGCCTCCCGGCAAGATAAGGTATAATCCCCGCCCATTTGCGACCCACTCAATCCGAGAGCACCCATGACCGCCACCCCAGGCAAGGTGATCGTCGGCATGTCCGGCGGCGTCGACTCCTCCGTCTCCGCCCTGCTGCTGCTGGAGCAGGGCTTCGATGTCGAGGGCCTGTTCATGAAGAACTGGGACGAGGACGATGGCACCGAGTACTGCACCGCCAAGGCCGACCTGGCCGACGCCCAGGCCGTGTGCGAGAAGCTCGGCATCAAGCTGCATACCGCCAATTTCGCCGCCGAGTACTGGGACAACGTCTTCGAGCACTTCCTGGCCGAGTACCAGGCAGGGCGTACGCCCAATCCGGACATCCTTTGCAACCGCGAGATCAAGTTCAAGGTGTTCCTGGAGTACGCCGAGATGCTCGGTGCCGAGAAGATCGCCACCGGGCACTATGTGCGCCAGGGCGAGGCGCTCGGGCGCCTCGACGGCGAGACCCGCCCGCGGCTGCTCAAGGGCCGCGATGCCAACAAGGACCAGAGCTACTTCCTGCACGCCGTGCCCGAGGCCGCCATCGCCCGCACCCTCTTCCCGGTGGGCGAACTGGAAAAATCCGAGGTGCGGGCCATCGCCGAGCGCCACGATCTGATCACCGCCCGCAAGAAGGATTCCACCGGCATCTGCTTTATCGGCGAGCGGCGCTTCCGCGATTTCCTGCAGCAGTACCTGCCGGCCCAGCCGGGGGTGATCGAGACCCCGGACGGCGAAGTGATCGGCGAACATATGGGGCTGATGTACTACACCCTGGGCCAGCGCCAGGGGCTCGGCATCGGCGGCCTGCCCAACCACTCCGAGGCGCCCTGGTACGTGGCCGCCAAGGACCTCGAGCGCAACGTGCTGATCGCCGTGCAGGGCAAGCACCACCCGCTGCTGTATACCGACAGCCTGGCCACCGAGGCCATGGATTGGGTGGCCGGCGAACCGCCCACCACTGAAGGCCGCCTGACGGCCAAGACCCGCTATCGCCAGTCTGACGTGCCCTGCACGGTTAACACACGGGAGGATGGCGGCGTGGAGGTGGTGTTCGATGAGCCCCAGCGCGCCGTCACCCCCGGCCAGTCGCTGGTGCTCTACGATGGCGAGATCTGCCTCGGCGGCGGAGTGATTCGCGACACCTGGAATGCCAAGGAGTGCGCCGCATGACCGCAACCCCGATCCACCGCGTGCCGGACTCCCCGACCGCCCGCCAGGCCCTGGCGCTGGCCGGAGTCTTCCAGGCCGCCAGCCTGGTCGACGAGCTGGCCCGCACCGGCCAGGTCGACTCGCGTGCCTGGGAAACCCTGATCCACGCCACCCTGGACACCAACCCCGAAAGCTTCGAGGCGATCTACGGCGGCCACCCCAACAACCTGCGCCGCGGCCTCGAGGTGCTCGAGGCCGTGGTGGGTCGCAAGCAGGCCAACCCGGTGGTGCTGCGCTACGGCTTCTCGCTGCTGCTGCTGATGAACAAGCTACGCAGCAATGACGAGATGATGGCCGGCCTGGGGCAGCGGCTGACGCGCATCCAGGGCCAGGCCGAGCACTTCGACGCCACCCACGAGAACGTCATCGCCAGCCTCGGCGAGGCCTATCAGGAGACCCTCTCCACCTTCAAGACCCGTATCGTGGTGCAGGGCGACCCCTCGCTGCTGCAAAGCCGCATGATGCCCGAGCGGGTGCGCGCCATCCTGCTCGCCGGCATCCGCTTCGCGCTGCTGTGGCACCAGCAGGGCGGTCGACGCTGGAAGCTGGTGTTCCAGCGCGGCGCCCTGAAGAAAGCCCTGGACCAGCTCGGCTGACCCTCACCACTGCCCACTCTCACACCGTACCGGACATTCGATCATGCAAGCCGCTCCCCTGCCCTTCTCCACCTTGACTGCCCTCTCCCCCGTCGACGGCCGTTACGCCGCCAAGGCCGAGTCGCTGCGCGAACACTTCAGCGAGTTCGGCCTGATCCGCGCCCGGGTCATCGTCGAGGTTCGCTGGCTGCAGCGCCTGGCCGAGCTGGCCGGCGTCACCGAGGTGCCGCCGCTCTCCGCCGAGGCCACCGCCTTCCTCGAGGCGCTGATCCGCGACTTCTCCCTGGAAGACGCCGAGCGCATCAAGACCATCGAGCGCACCACCAACCACGATGTCAAGGCGGTGGAGTACTTCCTCAAGGAGAAGATCGAGGCGCAGCCGGAGCTGCACGCCATCACCGAGTTCGTGCACTTCGCCTGCACCAGCGAAGACATCAACAACCTCTCCCACGGTGTGATGCTCACCGACGGCCTGAAGAGCCTGCTGCCCACCATGCAGCGGGTGGCCGACGCCATCGCCGCGCTGGCACTCGAGCACGCCGACCTGCCGATGCTCTCGCGCACCCACGGCCAGACGGCGAGCCCCACCACCTTGGGCAAGGAGATGGCCAACGTCGCCTACCGCCTGCGCCGCCAGCTCAAGCAGATCGAGGGCGTCGAGATCCTGGGCAAGATCAACGGCGCGGTGGGCAACTACAATGCGCATCTCGCCACCTACCCGGAGGTGGACTGGGAGGGCAACGCCCGCACCTTCGTCGAGGGCCTGGGACTCACCTTCAATCCCTACACCACCCAGATCGAGCCCCACGACTACATCGCCGAGCTGTTCGATGCAGTGTGCCGCTTCAACACCATCCTGATCGACTTCGACCGCGACGTCTGGGGCTATATCTCGCTGGGCTACTTCAAGCAGAAGACCGTGGCCGGCGAGATCGGCTCCTCGACCATGCCCCACAAGGTCAACCCCATCGATTTCGAGAACTCCGAGGGTAACCTGGGGCTGGCCAACGCCATCCTCGGCCACCTGGCCCAGAAGCTGCCGATCTCGCGCTGGCAGCGCGACCTCACCGACTCCACGGTGCTGCGCAACCTGGGCGTCGGCCTGGCCTACGGCCTGATCGCCTATGAGGCCTCGCTCAAGGGCATCGGCAAGCTCGAGGCCAACCCGGCACGCATCGCCGAGGACCTGGACGCCAGCTGGGAGGTGCTCGCCGAGCCGATCCAGACGGTGATGCGCCGCTACGGCATCGAGAAGCCCTACGAGAAGCTCAAGGAGCTGACCCGCGGCAAGCGCATCGACCAGGCCGGCTTTGCCGCCTTTATCGACACCCTCGAGCTGCCGGCCGACGTGAAAGACGAGCTCAAGGCACTCAGCCCGGCGACCTATGTCGGCAACGCCGCCGAGCAGGCCAGAAAACTTTAAGCTGGAAGCTGCCAGTATGGTAAGCGGCGCCGGGGACAGAGCGTAGCGGAGGTCCTTCGCCATGGATGGCGAAGGTAGCGCCCAGGGAGGGGTTCACAGCGCCTCCGCGAAGCTCTGTCGCCGGAACAGCCGCGACTCGAAGCCACGACGCGAAGCCGCAGCGCGAAGCCTTAACAGTCCGAAACGAAATGGTGCCCATGTCTCCCGATACTCCCCTCACCCTACTCGGGGGCCTGACCGCCGCCGAGTTCCTGCGCGACGTCTGGCAGCGCCGGCCGCTGCTGATCCGCGGCGCCTTCCCGGACTTCGAGAGCCCGCTGGACCCCGACGAGCTGGCCGGACTCGCCTGCGAGGAGGGCGTCGAGGCCCGCCTGGTGGAGGAGCACGGCAAGGACGGCCCCTGGCAGGTGCGCCACGGCCCCTTCGACGAGCGCACCTTCGCCAAGCTGCCCGAACGGGACTGGACCCTGCTGGTGCAGGCCGTGGACCACTATGTGCCCGAGGTGGCCGAGCTGCTCGAGCACTTCGCCTTCCTGCCCCGCTGGCGCCTCGACGACATCATGATCAGCTACGCCCCGCCCGGCGGCAGCGTCGGCCCCCACGTCGACCAGTACGACGTCTTCCTGCTGCAGGGCAGCGGCACGCGGCGCTGGCAGCTGGGCGGCAAGGTCGCCGACGACGCCCCGATCATCCCCGGCATCGACCTGCGTATCCTCGAGCGTTTCGAGGTCGAAGGCGACGACGACTGGGTACTCGAACCGGGCGATATGCTCTACCTGCCCCCCGGCTGGGCCCACCACGGCGTCAGCCAGTCCGACGACTGCCTGACCCTCTCGGTGGGCTTTCGCGCCCCCTCCGCCGACGAGGCGATCACCTCCTTTGCCGACTACCTGGGCGAGCAGCTGCCGGCATCGAAGCGCTATGCCGACGCCGGCATGGCCCCGCCGGCCGACCCCGGCGAGCTCGACGACGCCGCCGTGGCACGGATGCGCGCGCTGATCCTCGAGACCCTCGACGACCCCGCCCAGCTGGCCCAGTGGTTCGGCCGGGTGATGACCCAGCCCAAGTATGTCGACCAGCTGGTGCCAAGCGAGACGCCCACCGAGCCCGACGCGCTTGTCGCTGAACTACAGGACGGCGCCGAACTGATCAGAACGCCCGGTTCACGCTTCGCCTGGCGGGCCCTCGATGCCCAGCGGGCGACGCTGTTCGTCGACGGCGACGGCGTCGAGTGCCCCCTGCCGCTGGCGCAACTCGTGGCCTCGGACGCGCCACTCGATGCCGAGCTGCTGGCCCACGAGGGCGCCGCCGAACGGCTCGCCATGCTGCTCGACGCCGGCAGCCTGGCCTGGGATGAAGAGTTTGATGAGTAGCGAGAGGCGAGAGATGACAAAAACCGAACTGGAGATTCTTGAGGGGAGCTGGACCGAACTCGGCGATATCGCCACCGAGATCCGCCGGGTCGTCTTTATCGAGGAGCAACGAGTGCCGCTGGAGGAGGAGTGGGACGGCCGCGACGACGCCTGCACCCATTTCCTGGCGCTCCTCGACGGCCGGCCGGTGGGCACCGCCCGGCTGCTGCCCGATGCCCATATCGGCCGCGTCGCGGTGCTGGCCGAGGCACGCGGCCACGGCATCGGCGCGGCGCTGATGCGGGCCGCCATCGAGGCGGCCCGCCGCCACGGGCACGACGCCGTGGAGCTCGCCGCCCAGACCCATGCCCTGGTCTTCTACGAGCGCCTGGGCTTCCAGGCCTTCGGCGAGGCGTTTCTCGACGCCGGCATTGTGCATCGCAACATGCGACTTCTCCTAACCCACTAACCCCGCTCGAGTTCCCATCTTCCAACGAAAATCGACTACAGAATCATACCCCGCCACGATGACTCTGTAGTCGAGCTACAACTCTTTCTCCCCCCAAGTGTCAATTGTTGAAGCCCATGGCCATGGGGCATAGTGGACACAAGACGAGATTAAAACGATCGTTCGGTGATCTGCAGGACACGACACACAGCGAACGTTTTGATATCGACACTGGTTCGACCAAGGCCGTAGAGACTTCCTCGCCGCAGTGGTTGAATCTGGTATCACTTCGCAGGCGCAGCATGAACGGCGAGACGCCCGACAATGCCGCAGGCGACCGACAGGCCAGCAGTGCGCCGCAAGCGCGGCGGTCCAAGGCTGACGACTACACCTCTGATCGGAAGGATGGTTCCATGTCATACAAAGACGATATCAAGGCACTGGCTCAACTGCGTGAAGCCCAGCAGGGCAAGTGGGCCGACATCAGCCCCGAGAACGCCGCCCGCTTGCGTGCCCAGAACCGCTTCAAGACCGGCCTGGACATCGCCAAGTACACCGCCAAGATCATGCGTAACGACATGGCCGCCTATGACGCCGACACTGCCCAGTACACCCAGTCGCTGGGCTGCTGGCACGGCTTCATCGGCCAGCAGAAGATGATCTCCATCAAGAAGCACTTCGGCAACACCAAGCGCCGCTACCTCTACCTCTCCGGCTGGATGGTCGCCGCCCTGCGCTCCGAGTTCGGCCCGCTGCCCGACCAGTCCATGCACGAGAAGACCACCGTGCCGAGCCTGATCGAGGAGCTCTACACCTTCCTGCGTCAGGCCGACGCCTGGGAACTGAACCACCTGTTCCGCGACCTGGAAGAGGCCCAGAAGGCGGGTGACACGGCCAAGGCGGAAGAACTGATCGCCAAGATCGACAACCACGAGACCCATGTGGTGCCGATCATCGCCGACATCGACGCCGGTTTCGGCAACGCCGAGGCCACCTACCTGCTGGCCAAGAAGATGATCGAAGCCGGCGCCTGCTGCATCCAGATCGAGAACCAGGTTTCCGACGAGAAGCAGTGCGGCCACCAGGACGGCAAGGTTACCGTGCCCCACGAGGACTTCCTGGCCAAAATCAACGCCGTGCGCTATGCCTTCCTGGAGCTGGGCGTTGACGATGGCGTCATCGTCGCCCGCACCGACTCCCTGGGCGCCGGCCTGACCCAGAAGATCGCCGTGACCAACGAGCCGGGCGACCTGGGCGACCAGTACAACAGCTTCCTCGACGGCGACGAGATCGATAGCGCCTCCGACATCGACAACGGCGACGTGGTGATCAAGCAGAACGGCAAGCTGGTCAAGGTCAAGCGCCTGGCTTCCGGCCTCTACCAGTTCAAGCCGGGCACCGGCGAGGACCGCGTGGTGCTGGACTGCATCACCAGCCTGCAGAACGGCGCCGACCTGCTGTGGATCGAGACCGAGAAGCCCCACGTCGGTCAGATCGCCGCCATGGTCAACCGCATCCGCGAGGTCTGCCCGGACGCCAAGCTGGTCTACAACAACTCACCCTCCTTCAACTGGACCCTGAATTTCCGCCAGCAGGTGTTCGATGCCTGGGAGGCCGAAGGCAAGGATGTCTCCGCCTACGACCGCGCCAGCCTGATGAGCGCCGAGTACGACGACACCGAGCTTGGCAAGCTGGCCGACGAGTGGACCCGTAACTTCCAGCGCGACGCCGCTCGTGAAGCCGGCATCTTCCACCACCTCATCACCCTGCCGACCTACCACACCGCGGCCCTGTCCACCGACAACCTGGCCAAGGGCTACTTCGGCGACGAGGGCATGCTGGCCTACGTGGCGGGCGTGCAGCGCCGCGAGATCCGCGAGGGCATCGCCACCGTCAAGCACCAGGACATGGCCGGCTCCAACATCGGCGACGACCACAAGGAGTTCTTCCACGGCGAAGCGGCACTCAAGGCCGGCGGCAAGGACAACACCATGAATCAGTTTGGCTGATATGGCGTAGCGGTAAAACGACTGGAACCCTTGGGGAGGCGCAAGCCTCCCCTTTTTTGTGTCGGGTCAGCTTGCACATTGTTTGTCGGCTTGAGCGCTACACTGGGGGCACCCAAACGCCGCAGGCTGGTCAAACGCTACATGACTGGTTAAGCTGATTTACAAACAGCGTTCCGTAATGTGATACCGATGCCTCCCGCATGAGGGAAGCATCGGCCCCGTGATCCAGGAGGTTTTCATGAAGCGTCTTCTTCCCGTGCTGGCCGTTGGCTTGCTCACCCTGGCCGGCTGTGCCAACACCGCCCCCTTGGGCGGCGATGTCTACCGCAGCAGCCAGGCCCAGACCGGCCAACAGGTCACCTTCGGCACCATCACGGCCCTGCGCCAGGTCCAGATCCAGGCCGACAGTCGCCTGGGCGGTGCCATCGGCACCGGCGGCGGCGCGGTGATCGGCGGCCTGCTGGGCAGTCAGGTGGGCGGTGGCTCGGGTCGCCAGCTGGCCACCGCCGCCGGCGTCATTGGTGGCGCCGTGGCCGGCAGTGCCATCGAGGAGTCCGCCAACCGCGTGCGCGCCTGGGAGATGGAGATTCGCCGCGACGACGGCCAGAACATCGTGGTGGTCCAGAAGGCCGACCGCCAGTTCCAGACTGGCCAGCGGGTGCGCATGATCGGCAGCGGCGCCAGCCTCACCGTGGCCCCCTACTGAGCGCTGGAGCCTGACACGCAGCCAGAAACCAGCTAGACATCAAGAGGCCCGCGGCATTGCCGCGGGCCTCTTGATTGTTGCCGGAACTGGTTGTCGCCGGAACCGGCCTGAGCTCGCGAAGCGGCTCAGTGGAAGTTGGCCCGATCCATCGCCCAGCCGGCCAGCTTCTTGCCAACCAGCGCGACGATGCCGATCAGAATCACGGTCAGCAGGATGTCGACAGGCCGCACCAGGGTGGTGGCACCCAGCACGCCCAGCGCCAGACTCCATACCAGCCGGTTGTCGCCGTGGGACTTCATCACCGCCGGCAGCATCTTGTCGACGCCGCGACTGACACTGCTCTCCCAGCGGCTATAGCAGAAGAACACGATTGCGGCGAAAGCGATCAGCCAAAGCACAATCTCGATCATGGGACTCTCCATGGAAGGGTTGAGGGAAGCAACGCAAGAAAACGAATCACGCTAGGGTAGCCGCAGGCCACCGGTGGCGCAACCGCGCCAAAAGGCGTGAATATCTCTCAGGACCAGCCGCGGATATCCTGAAAATTGTCGCATCCCCCTGACAGGCCCCGGGGCGGCACGTTACCATGTTTTCTTACATGCACTCACCGAAAGGTTTATCAATGCAGATTGCGCAGAATTCCGTTGTCGCGTTCCACTACACCCTGACCAACGACGCAGGTGAAGTGCTGGACAGCTCGGAAGGCCGCCAGCCGCTGACCTACCTCCACGGCGCCGGCAACATCATTCCGGGCCTCGAAAAAGAGCTCGAGGGCCACGAAGCGGGCGAGAAACTCAATATCGCCGTGTCACCGGAAGAAGGCTACGGCGAAGTGCAGGCCCAGCTGGTACAGCAAGTGCCGCGCGATGCCTTCCAGGGCGTCGAGTCCGTGGAGCCGGGCATGCAGTTCCAGGCCCAGACCCAGGGCGGCCCGCTGATGGTCACCGTGACCCAGGTCGAAGGCGATACCGTCACCGTCGACGGCAACCATCCGCTGGCCGGCCAGAAGCTCAACTTCGACGTCGAGATCGCCGAGGTGCGCGAAGCCAGCCAGGAAGAGATCGAGCACGGCCACGTGCACGGTGAAGGCGGCGTCGAGCACTGAGCCGGCGGCACCCGGCACTGAGACGCCAGCGCCACCGCACACCGAAGGGGCAGCCATCAGGCTGCCCCTTTTGCTTGCGCTTGCCCGCTCGACTCAGCTCCGGGCTGTCGACTCCTGCGGCCGACTTCGGCGCTGTCGCCGCCCCCGACGGCGCCAGGCAAAGTAGTGCGCCAGCCAGCCCAGCACACGCTCCGGCTTGTGGGCATTCTTCCAGACGCCGGCAGTGGCCTTCACCGCCTCGGACCAGGTCGGGTAGGGATGCACGGTACCCAGCAGCTTGTTGAGGCCGATACCGTGGGTCATGGCCAGGGTGAACTCGGCCAGCATCTCACCGGCACCGTGGCCGACGATGGTGGCGCCCAGGATGCGGTCCTTGCCGGGCACCGTCAGCACCTTGACGAAACCCTCGGTCTGCCCGTCGGCAATCGCCCGGTCGAGCTCGGCCAGGGCATAGCGGGTCACTTCGTAGTCGACGCCTCGCTCCCTTGCCTCGCGCTCATTGAGTCCCACCCGGGCTACCTCCGGGTCGCAGTAGGTCACCGCCGGCAGCGCCCGATAGCTCACCCGGAAGCGCTTGAGCTCGCCGAACAGGGCGTTGACCGTGGCGTGCCAGGCCTGGTGGGCGCTGGCGTGGGTCAGCTGGAAGGGGCCGGCCACGTCGCCGCAGGCCCAGACATTGGGCAGCACACTCTGCAGCGTCTCGTCCACCGCCAGGGTGCCATCGTCGCGGGTCTCGACGCCCAGCGCCTCCAGCCCCATGCCCGAGACATTGGCCTGGCGCCCCACCGCCACCAGCAGGCGGTCGAACGCCAGTCGCTCCTCCGCGGGCTCACCGCCGGGGCCAGGCCGCTCCACCACCAGTTCACCGGCCCCACCCGCGCCGGCCTCGACCCGCAGCGCACGGGTGCCCAGCCACAGCGACAGCCCCTCGGCTTCCAGGCCGCTCCGCAGCGCTTCGGCCGCCTCCTCGTCTTCTCTGGGCAGCAGCTGGGCGCTGCGCTGCACCAGGCTGACCCGGCTACCCAGACGGGCGAAACTCTGTCCCAGCTCGCAGCCGATGGGGCCGCCTCCCAGCACCACCAGGCGCTCGGGGAGGCTATCGAGCCGCCACAGGTTGTCCGAGGTCAGCACCTCGATATCGTCAAGTCCCGGGAGGTCGGGCACACGGGGACGCGCCCCGCTGGCGATGATCACATGGCGGGTAGTGAGCACACGCTCACCCTGCTCTCCGGTGACACGCACCCGCCAAGGATCCTCGAGGCGGGCCTCCCCGGCGACCACCTCCACCCCCAGGCCTTCGTAACGCTCGCGGCTGTCGTGGGGCTCCACCTGGCGGATGGCGCCGTGCACGTGGCCCATCACCGCGGCGAAGTCGATCACCGGCTCGCCGGCCTGCACGCCGTAGCGCGATGCCCGACGCACCTCGCTGGCGGCGCGGGCGGCGCGGATCAACGCCTTGGAGGGCACGCAGCCCGTATTGAGACAGTCCCCCCCCAGCCGGTCGCGCTCGACCAGCGCGACCTTCGCCTTCACGGCCGCGGCGATATAGCTGGCCACCAGCCCCGCCGAGCCGCCGCCGATCACCACGATGTCATGCTCGAAGGCGTCGGGTCGCGCATAGCGCTGGGCCAACCGACGGCGTTTGGCCAGCGCCACCCCCGCCCGCGCCAGCCAGGGAAACAGCCCGATCAGTACGAAGGAGCCGATCAACCCCGGCGAGAGAATCCCGGAGAGCGACTCCAGGTTGCCCAGTTCGCGACCGGCGTTCACGAACACCGCGGTGCCGGGCAGCATCCCCACCTGGCTGACCCAGTAGAAGGTCCACAGGCGCATGCGCGTCAGGCCCAGCACCAGGTTGATGACGAAGAACGGAAACAGCGGAATCAGCCGCATGGTAAAAAGGTAGAAGGCGCCTTCCCGCCGGATGCCGGCATTGATCCGCTCGAGCTGGGGAGCGAAACGCCGCTCCAGCGGCCCGCGCGCCAGGGTACGGGCAATCAGCGCGGCCAGGGTGGCCCCCAGGGTGCTGGCGAAGGAGATGATCACCAGGCCCCAGCCCAGCCCGAACAGCGCGCCGCCCAGCACCGTCATCAGGGTGGCACCGGGCAGCGAGAGCGCCGCCATCACCACGTAGATGGCGAAGAAGCCGCCGATCACCGTGACCGGTTCCTCGGACAGCCAGGCCTGGAAACTGGCCTGCTCCGCCTTGAGGTTGTCCAGGGTCAGCGCCTGGTCGGCGCCGCTGAGGAAGAAAACCGCTACCGCCAGGGCAATGATCGCCGCCAGCATCAAACGTCGCTTGTTCACCAGATACACTCCCTTGTTGGGCGCCGTGTCTTGGGCGCCCGGTCGTTAAGGTCCCCTTGCGTCGGCTCCCTGCTACAATCCTTACAGCAGTCACCTTACAGCACTGCCCTGACATTACAGCCCTGGCGGGGCGGCGAACCGCCGTTTTCCGCGAGCCGCCGCCCGGTGCAGGGGAACCCCTGCCGCTTGGCCCCATCCAAGCTATCCCCCCTGAACCATGAGGAGTGCCCATGTTACGGTCATCCTGGCGCATCGGCCTGCTGCTCTCGCTGGGGCTGACGGCTACCGCCGCGGCAGACGATATCGACGCCCCCGCCCAGGCCATCTTCGGCGGCGGCTGCTTCTGGTGCGTCGAGGAGGCCTTCGATCGGGTCCCCGGCGTGATGGCCACCACCTCCGGCTTTAGCGGCGGGCACCTGGAGAACCCCAGCTACAATCAGGTCGTGGCGGGCGGCACCGGGCACGCCGAGGTGGTCAAGGTGGAGTACGACCCCGAGCGAGTCGACTATGCGACGCTGCTCCACGTCTTCTGGCGCAATATCGACCCCTTCGCGGTGAATCGCCAGTTCTGCGACGCCGGCGAGGCCTATCGCAGCGCGATCTTCTACACCAGCGACGACGAACGCGCCCTGGCCGAAGCGACACGCGATGCCCATGCCGAGCGCTTCGAACGCGATATCGCCACCGAGATCAGCCCCTTCGAGGCCTTCTACCCGGCCGAGGAGTACCACCAGGACTACTACCGCAAGAATCCCGTGCGCTACCAGTACTACAAGGCGGCCTGCGGCCGCGAGCGGCGACTGGAAGAGGTGTGGGGCGACGAGGCCGGCGGGCTGGACTAGTGAAACACTGATGTATTGCTGAACACGCGGCCTTCCCTAAGCGGTCTGCGCACGGGTCATGGACCGCTCGCCGTGCCATAGCCAGGCGGCGATGCCCAGGGTCACGCCCAGCAGCAGCCAGGAGCCCAGCGCCACCCCGGGCCAGCCGCCGCGCTGCCAGAACGGCTCCAGCCAGGCGCTGCCGAGGCTCGCCCCCAGGTAGTAGAACACCAGGTAGAGCGCCGAGGCGCTGCCCCGCGCCCGCTGGGCGTGGCGACTCACCCAGCTGGAGGCCATGGAGTGGGCGAGAAAGAAGCCGAAGGCGTTGACGGTCAGCCCGAACAGGATCCAGCCAAGCGATGCCGACAGGGTGATCAGGGTGCCCCCCATGAGGATCAGAACCCCCAGCATCATGCACGCCGGCTGCCCTATCCGGGCGGCGAGTCGCCCGGAAATCGTCGAGCCCAGGGTGCCTCCCAGATAGGTCAGGAAGATCAACCCCAGCCAGCGGGTCCCCAGGCCGAAAGGCGCCTCGGCCAGACGGAAGGTGATGTAGCTGTACTGGTTGATGAAGATCAGGAAATTGATGCCGCCCAGCAGGTAGGCGGCCAGCAGCAGCGGATCGCGCAGGTGCCCGCCAAGGTCGGCCAGCGCCCCGCGCAGCTCGAAGCGCCGCGGCGTGAAGGCCCGGGCCTTGGGCAGCAGCTTCCAGAACAGGGCGACGCCGACCAGGGTGATCAGCCCCACGGAAAGAAAGCCCGCGCCGGCACCACCCAGCTCCCCTGCCCCGCCGCCGATTAGCCGCCCGCTGATACCGCCCAGGCTGTTCGCGCCGATATAGAGCCCCACCGCCGAGAGCAGCGCAGGACGGTCGAATTCATCCCCCATCCAGGCGATCGCCACCGCGGGCAGCCCACCGAGCAAAAACCCCTGCACCAGGCGCAGCGCCAAGAGGCTCTCGAAGTTGGGGGCGAAGGCCAGGGCCAACGAGCAGAGCCCGGTCGCCAGCAGGGTGATACGCATGATGGCACCGCGGCCGATGGCATCCGACAGCGGCCCGAAGACCAGCAACGCGCCCGCCAGGGCCAGGGTCGACACCGACATGATCAGGCTCACGCCCAGGGTCGAGACTCCGTACACCTCGCGCAGCGCCGGCAGCAGCGGCTGGGGTGCATAGAGATTGATGAATACCAGAAAGGAACCCAGGCACAAGGCCAGGGTGGCGCGCCACCAGGCGCGAGTATGTGCTTCGATCATGTTGCCCTCCACTTGGCAAGGCATGATCGCGCGGGCAGAATAATAAGCCAAACAGAATAACCAGATGACTTCCATCTATTCTACTTATGGTGCGCCATGTCCCTGCCGTTCGACCTGCGCACGCTGCGCGTCTTCACCACGGTGGCCGAGCGGGGCGGCTTCAGCGCCGCCGCCCGAGAGTTGCACGTGGCCCAGTCGGCGATCAGCCAGACCATTGCCAACCTGGAGCGCCGCCTGGAGCTGACCCTCTTCCACCGTCACGAGCGACGCATCAGCCTGACCCCCGAGGGGCAGGCCCTGCTCGGGCATGCCCGCGACCTGCTGGAACGGGCCGATGCCGCTCATCTGGCCATGCGCGAGTTGCACGGCCTGGTCAAGGGCGAGGTGCGTATCGGCATTCCCTCGATGCTTGGCTCCTACTACTTCCCGCCGCTGCTGATGGGCTTCAAGGCGCGCCACCCCGGCATTCGCCTGACCGTGGTGGAGGCTGGGGCCCGGCGGCTGCAGCGGATGATCGCCGCGGGCGAACTGGACCTGGGCGTGGTGATCGATGACGACCAGAGCCGCCAGATGGAGCGGCGGCGGCTGGTACACGAGGAGATGGTGGTCTGCGTGCCAGTGGACCACCCCTTCGCGGGACGCGACGGGGTAAGCCCCGAGGAGTTCTTCGCCGAGCCGTTGGTGCTCTTCCAGGACGGCTATTTCCACCGGGAGTTCGTCGAGGGTCTGGCGCGCCAGACCGGATTGGCGGCCAACGTCGCCTTCCAGTCGAACCTCATTCCGCTGACCAAGGCGATCGTTCGCCAGGGCTTCGGCATCACCACCTTTCTGCGGCGCGTGGTGGATGAGCCGGAGCTGGCGGCGGTCTCCTTCGACCCGCCCACCTGGCTGGCGCTCTCGCTGGCCTGGGCCAAGGACGCCTACCTGTCACGGGCCGAGCGTGCCTTCGTCGACTTCGTGATCGACCACCGCCAGTCGCTGTAAGCCCTATCCCTCGCCCACCAGCGCGACCCGCTGGGCCAGCATGGCCGGCGCCAGGGCACGGCGCGCCTGCCAGTAATGGCGTTGCCAGTAGGCGTTATCCAGGGTGGAGAGCATCACCCCCTGGGAGGTGGAGGCGTGCAGGAAGTAGCCTTCGCCGACGTAGATGCCGACATGATCATAGGGGCCGGGAGGACGGAAGAAGACCAGGTCGCCGACCTGCAGCTCGTCGCGCGATACCGCCTCGCCCTGCTGCACCTGCTCCCCGGTGGAGCGCGGCAGGTCGAGCCGGAAGGTATCGCGAAAGACGTTCTGCACCAGGGCGGAGCAGTCGATCCCCCGCTCGCCGGTGCCGCCCAGCCGATAGGGGGTGCCCGACCAGCGCTGGTGCTGAGCCAGCAGCGCCTGGCGGATCAGCGAGGGAGGCGGACGGTGCAGGCCATTGGCCTCCACGATAGGGTTGTCCACCGGCGACATCATGGGACGCCAGGACGCCGGTAGCCCCGGCAGGGTGCGGGCGAAATAGTCGCCCGACGCCTGCAGCAAGGGTTGCGAGCTGCCGGCACAGCCGGCCAGCAGGGCCAGCGACAAGACGATCGGGACCGCCCGGTACAATCGGTTAGCAGCCATCTTGGTGAGAACCTCATTCCCTGAGCCGCACTCGGCCGCGCGCAAGCAGCGCCTGCATCATCGGCCTTCAGAGGGTCGCTGTGGCAGTGGTGCCGGCTTGGCCCGAACCACTGCCACAGCAGCCTGTCAGCGGCTAGCCGGTGGCGAAGGGCCCCATGAGGAGCCCCGTATCAGCAAACCTGCTGAATATAATTCAGATTATCCGGTGAGGCGAGTGACTAATGCAGGGTGCGCGTATCCCCGGGCAGGGTATCAATATGCATCGGCGCCCAGTGGCGCGGCCGGGCACCGGGGAAATCCAGGCTCGCCCAGGGGCCAGCCAGCGGCGGGGCCCCGGACAGCCAGGCCACCAGCGCCTGGCGGAAGCCGGCCAGGAAACCTTCGCGCTCGGGGGTTTCACCCATGAAGAACGAGAAGCCGGCATACAGCCCCCGGGCATAGGCCTCCCAGCCGCCATAGTGCGCTGCCGCCAGGGCGTAGGCGCGATCCAGCACCGCGCTGAAGGCCGCGGCATCCAGCCAGCCCAGCTGACGCCCGGCGATCGCCAGGTCCACCGCTTGGGCCAGGTCCCAGGCGGTCATGTCGAGTTCGTTGCAGCCATCCTCGTTGTCGCGCACCCGCTGAAGCCGCAGCAGGTGGTTGCGATCCTCCTCGCTGCAGTCGCCGGATTCGAGGATGGCGATCTCCGCGGCGAGCCGCTGGCCGTTGAGGGTGTAGGGGGCATAGTTGACCTGGTAGTCCTGGCGATCCCCCACCTCGAGCAGGAAATCGAGGAACTCCACGAGCTCCCCCCGGCCCTGGAAACCGTAGTGGCCGTCGACCCAGTCGCGGATCGACGCCGCCTCGCGCTCGCTTTCCTGGTGGGGTTCGCTCCAGACCGGACTGTTGAGCGGTCCGACCAGCGCCATTGCGGTAAAACGCGACAGGGTGGGACGCGGCCCGGGCTCCTGCCACTCGCCGGCCCGCCAGTCCAGCCAGTGGAAGGGGCTGCCGGGATCCTCGAGATGCCAGCGGATCTCGGTCACCAGCGGCGGATGCTCGGCCTCGGGGAGCAGCGCCTCCCACTGGGCCCAGGCCTCCAGCAGGCGGCGCGCATCGGGATAAAAGCGGCTCAGGGTGCCACGCAGGGCGTCGGCGAGGGCCTCCAGTGCGGCGGCGTCGAAGGCCTGGCTGTCCATGGCCATCTGCAGATAGAAGGCGTACTTCTCGGCCATGTGGATGGTCGCCGCATGTCGGCTGGCGTGACGCAGCGCGGCGAGGCGTTCCCGATCAGCCTTGTCGGGGCGGCCAAAGGGGGTCTCGGCCTGGGGCAGGGCCCCGTGGGCGGCATCCGCCGCCAGCTGGTTGAGATGATGGGCCTGGGCCGGCAACCAGTAGCGGGCCAGCGACTCGACGCCCTCGTCGGCATGCAGCTCCAGGGTCTCGTCCAGATAGCGCAAGGCGTCGTCGCGTCGCTCGGGGGGCACCGGCGCCTCCGGGCCCTGGCGGGTGGCCAGTTCAGGCTCGCGTACCGAGGCCAGTGCCAGCACCCAGTGACGCGGCGAACGGCGCCACTCGGCCATGGCCAGACGCGACGCCTCGCGCTCCTCCTGGCCGAGCAGATCCTGCAGGGCCACTCGCCAGGGGCTGACCGGCGAATGCAGCAGCAGCCGCCAGTCGACCTCCAGCTCGGCGAGCCGGTTGCGCCCCTCGAAGAGACTGCGCCCGCGCTGGTAGGCGCGCACCAGCGCCAGCCAGTCGCTGTAGCGACGCTGGATCAGATCCGCGCCGTGGGTGGCAAAATCCCGTGCCTCGCCCTCGCTCAGCCATCCCGCGCAGGCGCCGGCCCAGGCCAGGTCGATCAGCCGCAGCCAGTCCCAGGCCGCCCACTCCAGCGGCTCGCCCCGTTCAAGGAAGGTCAGCATTACCTGCCCATAGGACTGATCCGGCCCCTCCAGGGCATCGAACCACGCCCGCCGAGCGGCGCCGTCGGCGTCCAGCAGCCGGGTCGCATCGAGGTCCCAGCCCTGGCGATCCCCCTGGCCGGCCAGCCAAAGCAGGCTGCACAGCAGGTCATCACGACCCTCGATCTGCCACATCTCGCGCAGCCAGACCTCCACCTCGGGCCAGTCGCCGGGCCCCGCGGGCAGCGCGATCACCGGGGCGAAGGCGGCGCGCAGTCGCCAGGCCCGCTCACCGCTCGCCTCGGGCCACAGGTGAAGGTCATGGCGCTGCAGGGCCACCCACTCGGCGATACGCTCCCAGGTGACCCCTGCTTCTTCGTGCTCGAGCACGGCCAGCGCCTCGCAGGCATCGCCGAAACCATCGTCGCCGTGCACCCAGCCCACGGCACTGCGCGCATGGAGCAAAGCCTCGAGCCAGGCATCCAGGTCGCGGTAGCCGGAGGTGATTTCATCGGTCAGCCGCAGCGCCCAGTCATGCACCTGTCGCTCCGGCAGCCAGCCGGCGGCGCCGGCCAGCGCCACCAGTTCCAGCGCCGCCAGCAGGCCCGCGGGGTCTGCGCTGCCCGTCCCGAAGGCCTCGACCAGCCGCCAGCCGAGCTCGCCGCGATCGGCCACGCCCAGCGCCGCCAGCCGGTTGGCTGCCGCATCGGCTTCGACTGCCAGGGGTTCGGGCTCGAAGGCCCAGTCACACAGCACCAGCTGCTGGGCCCACCAGGCTTTCAGGGGATCGATCAAGGCTCACCTCGACGTTCAGCCACAGGAAAAGGGGCATGGCCCTGCCACACCCAAGGAAACGGCGCCTAGTGTAGCCGAAAGCGCCGCCCAGGCCGATGGGTCGAACCACGGCCTGGATGAATTTAGTGAACTAGAATACGTCTGTGTCGGCGGACTCTGACAGGTCGCCAATCGCTTTATTCAAGGAGATATCATGAACAACGCACAGCTCAACGAACTCAAGCAGCGCTATGTCGCCAGCGGCGCGGCCAGCCCGGCCACCCAGTTTGCCGACCGCGCCGAGAACGCCCTGATCTGGGACGCCGACGGCAACCGCATCATCGACTTCGCTGGCGGTATCGGCGTGCTCAACATCGGCCATCGCCATCCCAAGGTGGTCGAGGCGGTCAAGGCCCAGCTGGACAAGCTCATGCACACCTGTCAGACGGTGATGCCCTATGAGGGCTACGTGAAGGTGGCCGAGAAGCTCAGTCAGGTCACCCCGGTGCGCGGACACGCCAAGGTGATGCTGGCCAACTCCGGCGCCGAGGCGCTGGAGAACGCGGTCAAGGTGGCCCGCGCCGCCACCGGCAAGAACAATGTTATCTGCTTCGACGGCGGCTACCACGGCCGCACCTTCATGACCATGGCCATGAACGGCAAGGTCGCCCCCTATGCCACCGACTTCGGCAGCATGCCCGGCAACGTCTTCCGCGCCCCCTACCCGGTGCCCTACCACGGGGTCAGCGAGGACGAGGCCCTGCGCGGCCTGAAGATGGCGCTCAAGACCGATGCCAACCCCAAGGACACCGCGGCCATCGTGCTCGAGCCGGTGCTCGGCGAGGGCGGTTTCTACCCGGCGCCGGCGAGCTTTCTCAAGGCGATCCGCGAGATCTGCGACGAGCACGGCATGCTGATGATCGTCGACGAGGTGCAGTCCGGCTTCGGGCGTACCGGCAAGCTGTTCGCCATCGAGCACAGCGGCGTGGAGCCGGACATCATCGCCATGGCCAAGAGCATGGCCGACGGCATGCCGATCTCCGCGGTGGTCGGAACCGACAAGCACATGGACGCCTCCGGCCCCAACTCGCTGGGCGGCACCTACACCGGCAGCCCCACCGCTTGTGCAGCGGCCCTGGCGGTGCTCGAGGTGTTTGAGGAAGAGGATATTCTCGGCAAGAGCCAGGCGCTGGGCGACAAGCTGGCCAAACGCTTCGCCCAGTGGCAGCAGGACTTCGACTGCGTCGACAACGGCCGCAACATGGGCGCCATGGCCGCCATCGACCTGGTGTCCGACAAGGCCAACCACACGCCGGATGCCGACCTGGCCGGCGCGCTGTGCAAGAAGGCGCGCGAGAAGGGGCTGATCCTGCTCTCCTGTGGACTCTACGGCAACACCATCCGCTTCCTGATGCCGGTGACCATCGAGGACGAGGTGCTGGAAGAGGGCCTGGCCATCGTCGAGACGTGCCTCAAGGAGCTGGTCGGCAGCAAGACCGCGGCCAGCGCCTGAAGGACGAGGCTGACCGGCTGCCGTTCTACCCGGTGGCGGTGCTGGGGGTCTCCTACACCTTCTAGGCTTGGATCGTAGAACCACTGCGCCTTTCACCGCCCCCCCGGCGGTGAGAGGCGCACAGCGTCGCTCAGACGATCCACCAGGGAAGCGGCGCTACGCTTCCCGCACCTTGCTGATCACCCACAGCAGCAGCACGGCGCCGACAATGGCGGTGACCAGGGAGCCGAGGAAGTTGCCCGCCTGCAGCCCCAGCAGGCTGAACAAGAAGCCGCCGACCACCGCACCGACGATCCCCACCCCGATATTGCCGAACAGCCCGAAGCCGCCGCCGCGCATGATATGGCCGGCGACCCAGCCGGCCAGGCCTCCGATGATCAGCCAGGCTATCAATCCCATGGTGCGCTCCTTGTGTCGACGAAAAGGGGATCAACCCGATGGTGCCCGGCGCTCGCTCCCGGGTAAAGCCGTTTCGGGTGTCGACCAGGCACTTGGGGGCAATGCTTAGAAGCTGGAGCCGGGCTGGGCAAGGAACACCACCTCCTCAGGCGTCGAGTCGCGCCCGAGGATGGCGTTGCGGTGCGGGTAGCGGCCGAAGCGCAGCAGGATATCGCGGTGGCGGTGTTCGAAGCGAAGGTTCTCCTCCATGCCCGGCTGGTCGAACAAATGCAGTGCCTCGTCATGGATGCGCAGCGACTCGCTGTGCATATAGGGCATATAGAGAAACACCCGCTGCGCCACGTCCAGCTCGCGATCGGCCCCTTGCGCCACGGCCTCCTGGGCCAGCACCAGCGCCATGGCGTCCTGGGCAAAGGCATCGGGGCTATCGCGGAAGAGATTGCGGGAGAACTGGTCGAGCACCAGAATCTCGGCGAGCCGCCCCGCGGGGGAGCCGCGCCACTGCCACAGCTCCCCCGCCGCCGCGGCGCGATGCACGTCCAGAAAACGCTCGCGGATACGGGCGTCGAGGACGGCATCCTTGCGAAACCACTGTGCTGGCTCCAGCTCCTGGAACCAGAAGTCGAGCGGCTCAGCGGCGGTCGGCAGTGTCTTGGGCATGATCCTGGCTCCTTGCAATCGCGGTCGGATACGGTCGAGCATCCTGATATCATGAGCTTAACAGCGGTTTCCCAGACCCTATAGCCCAACGCAGCGCAGGAGCCGGCATGCCCCTCCAAGAACTGTTGGAAATGGCCATCTTTCTCTTCAACTTAACCGGGCTTGTCATCTGCCTCATCGGCCTGACCCTGGCCCAGCGCATGAGCCGGCGCTGGCCGGGCTACGCCCTGGCAGCCGGCGGCTTCGGGGTCGCCGCGACCCCGCTGCTCTATCAGATGCTGGCGGCCGGCTGACGCCATGCCACCCCCTCTGCCCCGCTCAGGACAAGCGCCATGCGCCAGCCGCTGACCCGCGAGTTGACCAACCTGCTCGAGCGCGGTCGCGACCGCCAGCTGCGCCTGGCGGTCACCGGCCTGTCGCGCTCCGGCAAGACCGCCTTTCTCACCTCGCTGGTCAACCAGCTGCGCCACGCCGGCCTCGAGGCGCGCCTGGACCTGATGCCGGCGGCCCGCCAGGGCCGGCTGCTCGGCGCCCGCCGAGTCAGCCAACCGGACCTGGGTGTGCCGCGCTTCCCCTACGACCAGGCCATGGCCGCGCTCGACGCCGACCCGCCGCGCTGGCCGGCTCCCACTCGCGGCATCAGCGAGCTGCGCCTGTCGATCCGCTACCGCCCGGCGCGTCGCGGCCTGCTGCGCGGCGACACCGCCGAACTCGCCCTGGACCTCTTCGACTATCCCGGCGAGTGGCTGCTCGACCTGCCCCTGCTGGGCCATGACTACCCGAGCTGGAGCCGCGCCATGCTGGCCAGCGCCGGGCAACAGCGGCGCGCCCTGCTGGCCGACTGGCAGGCCGCCGCCGCCGAGCTCGACCCCGCCGCCGAGGCCGATGAAGCGAGGCTCGCCGAGGTCGCCCAGCGCTACGCCGAGAGCCTGCAGGCGGCTCGGGAAGCCGGCTTCGCCAACCTGCAGCCGGGGCGCTTCCTGCTGCCCGGCGATCTGGACGGCGCCCCGGTGCTGCAGTTCTTCCCGCTGCCGGCGATCCTCGAGGCCGATGACACCGAGCTGGCCCGGCTGCCCGCCGAGAGTGTCTACGCCACCCTGGCCGCGCGCTTTCGCCACTATCAGCAGCATATCGTCCGCCCCTTCTATCGCGACCATTTCCGCCGCTTCGACCGCCAGATCGTGCTGGTGGACGTGCTCGGCGCGCTCAATGCCGGCCCGGAACGCTTCGAGGACCTCGGTCAGGCGCTGGGCACCCTGATGCAGAGCTTCGACTACGGCAAACGCAGCCTGCTGTCACGCCTGTTTGCCCCGCGCATCGACCGCCTGGCCATCGCCGCCACCAAGGCCGATCATGTCACTCCCGAGCAGCACACCGCCCTGACCGAGCTGCTCGAGGCGCTGCTGGCCGAGCCGCTCAAGGACCTGCGCTATGCCAACGTGCCGGTCAAGGCGCTGTCGCTGGCGGCGATCCGCACCACCGAGGCTCGCGAAGTGGTGCACCAGAGCCAGCGCTCGCCGGCGCTGCGCGGCACCACCCTGGAGGGCGAGGAGGTGCTGGTGTTTCCCGGCGAGGTGCCCGCTCGCCTGCCCGAGGCCGAGTTCTGGGCCCGCCAGGGCTTCGACTTCCGTGCCTTTCGCCCCGCCCCCCGCGAGGACGGCGCCCTGCCGCATATCCGCCTGGATGCGGCCCTGGACTGGCTGATCGGAGACAAGCTGCGATGAGCGACCCCCAGCCCCCACCCTCCCGCGACCCGCGCCCGGGGCGCCGCTTCACCCTGGAGGAGCCTGCGCCCGAGGCGCCTGGCGACACCCCGCGGCCCCGCTGTGACTTCGCCGCCGACCTGCCTACCCGACCCGTGCAGGAGGTCCCCGGTGGCGCTGCCGAGCAGGTCCTGGAAGCCGGCCTCGGCCGACCGCGCAAGCGTCGCTGGGGGCTGGTGGCCCTGCTCGGCGGCGGCCTGACACTGGGCACGGTGGAGCTGGCCCTGCGTCTGCCCGCCGCCCTCAGCGGCGGCGACTGGCTGGCCGGCGGGTGGAGCCTGCTGGGACTCGCCGCCATCGCCCTGGGCGGCGGCGCCCTGCTGCGCGAAGGCTGGCGACTGCGGCGGCTGCACCGTCACGCTCGGCTCCGCGAGCAGCTGGCCGGGCTGCCGACGACCGACCCGGGGGAGGCCTTCGCGCTGGCCGTGCGTCTCAAGCGCCAGCTGGAGCTGGACGACGACCATCCCCACTGGCAAGCCTTCCTCGCCGCGCGCCAGCCGCACCACTCGGGAGAAGACCTGCGCCTGCTGCTGGCCCACCACCTGCTCGCCCCCCGCGACCGGGAGGCACGCCGGCTGATCTCGCGGATGTCCGGCGAGACCGCGGTGATGGTGGCGGTCAGTCCCCTGACGCTGGTCGACATGGCGCTGGTGGCCTGGCGCAACCTGGCGATGATCGACCGCCTGTGCCGCCTCTACGGCCTGGAGCTGGGCTATGCCAGCCGCCTGCGCCTGCTGCGCAGCGTGCTCTACAACATGGCCTTCGCCGGGGCCACCGAAATGGCCAGCGAGGCGGGCATGGAGCTGCTCTCGCTCAACCTCGCCGGGCGCCTGTCGACCCGCGCCGGCCAGGGGCTCGGCATCGGCCTGCTCAGCGCCCGCCTGGGCCTGAAGACCCAGCGCCTGACCCGTCCCCTCGACTTCGAGACCGGCGATGCGCCGCGCATCGCCGACCTGCGCGGCGAACTCTGGCAGCAGCTGCGCCGCCTGGACACGAAGGAAGCCTCCCCCGAGCCACGCGATCCTTGACGCGGGTCATGACAGCGCCTTCCCAAGGGGCTAGGCTCGAAGGAACATCAACCAACCCACATAGCGCAACAGGACAATGCCCATGTTCAACTCCATCCTGGTTCCCGTCGACGGCTCCGAACACGCCCAGAAGGCGCTTTCGGTGGCCTGCCAGCTGGCCAAACAGGCCGATGCGACCCTGCATCTGCTGCACATCCCCGAGGAGCTCTCCCACGAAACTACCCTGGTGTGGGGCATCGGGGCCATCGCCATCGAGGCCTCCCGCGAGGAGCGCAACGACGTCGGCAAGCAGGTGGTCGAGAAGGCCGCCGAGGCCGCCCGCCAGCAGGGCGCCAGCAAGGTCGAGACGGTCATCGGCCAGGGGGATCCGGCCCGCACCATCATCAGCGAGGCGCGCAAGCGCGGCGTCGACGCCATCGTCATGGGCAGCCGCGGCCTCAGCGATTTGAAGGGCTTCGTGGTGGGCAGCGTCTCCCACAAGGTCAGTCACGCCGCCAGTTGCTCGGTGATCACCGTGCGCTGAGCCGGGCCCACCTGCCCGGGAAGCCGGAGGGGCGGCTCCCCGGGCGACGCGATAGCCAGGAGGCCTGTGATGTTTCAATCGATACTGGTGCCCATCGATGGCTCGCAGCACGCCAAGACGGCCCTCAGCGTGGCCTGTCGGCTGCTGTCTCAGCCACAGGGTACCCTGTGGCTGGTCCATGTGCCCGAGCCACTCGTCTATGAGACCACCCTGGTCTGGGATATCGGGCCCGTGACCCTCGAGACGTCCCAGGAGGAGTGGGAGCGGATCGGACAGCGGGTGCTGGCCCGTGCCGCCGAGACTGCCCGAGCAGAGGGGGTCTCCCGGATCGAGACGGACATTGTCCAGGGCGAGCCTACCCGAGCGATCCTCGGCGAGGCCCGGCGTCGCGGCGCCGAGGCCATCGTCATGGGCAGCCGGGGCCTGAGCGACCTCTCCGGGATCGTGGTCGGCAGCGTCTCCCACAAGGTGGCTCACACCGCCGACTGTGCCGTGATCACGGTACGCTCAGCGCATGCCGAGGCCGACCGCGACCAAGACTAGGCCCCTCAGGCCAGACGCTGCTCGGTCTGGCTGTCGAAGAGCACCGCGCGCCCCATGTCGACGCGCAGATTCAGGCGCTCCCCGGGTACGACCGTGCACTTGGGCCCGACCCGGGCTGTCACCTCGCTATCCCCCAGCGGCAGCCGAAGCAGGATATCGGCGCCGGTGGGCTCGACCACGCTGACCCTGGCCGAAACCGGCGTGCCCTCGTCCATGCCGCCGAGTCGTGCATCCTCCTCGCTGAAGTGCTCCGGCCGCAGCCCCAGGATGACGGGACGCCCGACCTGCTCGGCCATGGCCGGGGTTTCCCTCACAGCAGGCCAGGGCAGCAGCAGCGCCTCCTCCCCCCGGGTCACGATGCGCAGGCGGTAGTCCCCTGGCCCGCCCTCCAGGGAGGCCGTGATGAAGTTCATCGACGGCGAGCCCATGAAGCCCGCCACGAAGATATCCACCGGATCGTTATACACTTCATCGGGGGTGCCCAGCTGCAGGATATTGCCGTCGCGCATCACCGCGATGCGATCGGCCAGGGTCATGGCCTCGATCTGGTCGTGGGTGACGTAGACGATGGTGGTCCCCAGGCGCTGGTGGAGTTTCTTGATCTCGGTGCGCATGTCCACCCGCAGCTTGGCATCCAGGTTGGAGAGCGGCTCGTCGAAGAGATAGACCTTCGGCTCCCGGGCCAGGGCGCGCCCCATGGCCACCCGCTGGCGCTGCCCGCCGGAGAGCTGCGAGGGCTTGCGGTCGAGCAGGTGCGATATCTGCAGCAGGTCGGCGACCCGTTCCACGGCAGCCTCGCGCTCGGCCTTGGGCACCTTGCGCATCTCCAGGCCAAAGCTGATGTTGCCGCGCACGGTCATGCTGGGATAGAGCGCATAGGACTGGAACACCATGGCGATGTCGCGCTCGGCCGGGGTCTGCCAGGTCACGTCCTCGTCGGCGATGCGGATCTCGCCGGAGGTGACCGGCTCCAGTCCGGCGATGGCATTCATCAGGGTCGACTTGCCACAGCCCGATGGGCCGACCAGGATCAGGAACTCGCCCGAATCGATCGCCAGGCTGACATTCTTGAGCACGCGCTCACCGCCGAATTCCTTGCAGACGTTATGGATTTCCAGAGCTGCCATGTCATTAACCTCTTGTTATTCAGATGCTCAGCCTTTTACCGAACCGGCGGTCAGGCCGCGGACGAAGTACTTGCCGGCCAGCACGTAGACGATCAGCGTGGGCAAGGCAGCAATCATGGCCGCCGCCATGTCGACGTTGTACTCGCGGGTACCGGTAGAGGTGTTGACCAGATTGTTGAGTGCCACCGTCACCGGCTGGGTATCGTGAGCCGAGAACGCCACTCCAAACAGAAAGTCGTTCCAGATCTGGGTGAACTGCCAGATCACCGAGACCACGATGATGGGCGCCGAGACCGGCAGCAGGATGCGCCAGAAGATGCGGAAGAAGCCGGCACCGTCGAGCTTGGCCGCCGAGACCAGCTCGGTGGGCACCGCCACGTAGAAATTGCGGAAGAACAGCGTGGTGAAGGCGATGCCGAAGATCACATGCACCAGGATCAGCCCCGCCCGGGAACTCGACAGCCCCAGCCAGCCCAGGGTCTGGGCCATGGGCAGCAGCACCACCTGGAAGGGAATGAAGCAGCCGAACAGCATCAGGGCGAAGAGCAGCTCCGAGCCCCTGAAGCGCCACTTGGTCAGGGCGTAGCCGTTGAGCGCCCCCACTACCGTGGAGATCAGCACCGCGGGCACCACGATGGCAATGGAGTTCCAGAAGTACCCCCCCACCCCTTCGCAGCGCATGCCGGTGCAGGCCTCGCCCCAGGCCTTGATCCAGGGCTCCACGGTGGGCGATTGGGGCAGCGACAGCAGGGTGCCGGGGCTGATCTCATGGAGCGGCTTGAACGAGGTGATCAACATGACCACCAGCGGCAGCAGGTAGAAGAGCGCGGCGAGCAGCAATACAGCATAGACCGCCGCCCGGCCCAGGCGGGCCCCAGGCGTGCGGCGCCGAATCACGTTATCCATGTTTGCGACTCCTCAGCTCGGAGTAGAGATAGGGAATCAGGATCGCCAGCACACCGCCCAACATCAGCATGGCGCTGGCGGACCCCAACCCGATCTGTGCCCGGGTGAAGGCATGGGTGTACATGAAGGTGGCCGGCAGGTCGGTGGCATAGCCGGGTCCGCCACCGGTCAGGGCCACCACCAGATCGAAGCTCTTGATGGCGATGTGCGACAGGATCATCACCGCGCTGAACACCACCGGGCGCAGGCAGGGCAGGATCACCCGCAGATAGACACGCGGCAGGCTGGCGCCATCGAGCTGGGCGGCCTTGATGATGCTGTCGTCGATACCGCGCAGGCCGGCCAGGAACAGCGCCATGACGAAGCCGGACGCCTGCCACACGGCGGCCAGTACCAGGGTGTAGATCGCCATGTCGGGATCAACGATCCAGTTGAAGGTGAAGCTCTCGAAGCCCCAACTGCGCACCATGGCCTGGATACCGAGCCCGGGGTTGAGCAGCCATTTCCACACCACCCCGGTGACGATGAACGACAGCGCCATGGGATAGAGATAGAGGGTTCGCAGCGCCCCCTCCTGACGGATACGCTGGTCGAGCAGGATGGCGAGCACCACCCCGATGACCAGGCAGATCGCCACGAACAGGCCGCCGAAGATCACCAGGTTGGTGGACGCGACCCACCAGCGGTCGTTGGCCATCAGCCGCGCATACTGGGCGAAGCCGACGAAGTCGTAGCTCGGCAACATCCGCGAGCTGGTCAGTGAAAGCACGAAGGTCCAGAGCATGAAGCCATAGACGAAGAACAGGGTGATGGCGATGGAGGGCGCCAGCACCAGCCGCGGCAGCCAATCCTGCAGGTGTGCGGCAGCGGTACGCCGTGCCGCGGGGCGCGCGGGGCGCTCCTGGGCGTGGGAAACGATGGTCATGGGAAAATACCTCGGGCGTGAACGAAAGCGTCGCCTGACAGCCGGCCGGGCTCGATGGGCATCGAGCCCGGCAGATTCCGGGAAAGCGGCGGCTCAGAGCGCCGCTTGCGCCGCGTTCACCATGCGCTGGGCGGCCTGCTCGGCCTCCATGTCGCGGGCATTGAAGTAGTTGGTCACGACGTCGAAGATCGCCCCCTGCACGTCGGCGCGCACGGCCATGCCGTGGGCCATGCTGGGCACCAGGCCGCCCTCGTCGGCAGTACGCTGGAAGTCCGCCAGGGACTGCCGGGCGCAGACATCGAACTCGCTCATGTCCAGGTCGGGCCGCGCGGGTATCGAGCCCTTGGCCAGGTTGAAGGCCTCCTGGAAAGTGGGCTCCAGCACCAGCCGTGCCAGGGCCTGTTGCGCCTCGTGCGCTTCGCCCTCGACGCGGAACATCGCCAGGCTGTCGATGTTGAAGGTGAAGGCGTCGACGGTACCCGGCGCGGCGGCGCAGAGATAATCCTCGCCGGCGGTAAGCTCGGCAGCGGTGAACTCGCCCTTGGCCCAGTCGCCCATCAATTGCATGGCGGCATCGCCGTTGATGACCATGGAGGTGGCGATGTTCCAGTCACGCCCGGACATGTCGTCGTCCATCAGCCCGCGCAGGCGCTTGAAGGTCTCCAGCGCCTCGACCATCTGCTCGCTGCCCAGGGCCTCGGGATCGAGATCCACCAGGGCCCGCTGGAAGAATTCCACCCCTCCCGTCGCCAGCAGCACGGTCTCGAACACCGTGGCGTCCTGCCAGGCCTGCCCGCCGTGGGCCAGCGGAATGAAGCCCGCCTCGCGGATTGCCTCCCCGGCGACGAACAGCTCATCCAGGGTGGTGGGCATCTCGACACCGGCCTGTTCGAGCACGTCCGGGTTGGCCCATAGCCAGTTGACCCGGTGGACGTTGACCGGCACGGCCACGTACTGGCCATCGTAGCGCATGATATCGGCCACCGTTGCGGGCAGCAGCTGGTCCCACCCCTCTGCCTCGGCGACGTCGTCGAGGGTACCGAGCAGGCCCAGCTCGCCCCACTCCTGGATCTCCGGCCCCTTGATCTGGGCCGCCGAGGGCGGATTGCCGGACATGGCCCGGGACTTGAGTACCGTCATGGCCGTCTCGCCGCCACCACCGGCGACGGCGAAATCCTGCCAGCCGTACCCCTCGGCCTCCATCAGATCCTTGAGCACGTTGGCGGCCCGGGCCTCGCCACCGGAGGTCCACCAGTGCAGCACTTCCACTTCACCGGCGGCATGGGCGCTGGTCAGGGACACGGAAGCGGCCAGGGCCGTGGCCAGGGCGAGACCGGCCCTGGTGAACGGTGTCTTTTTCCAGCGGGCCTGGCTCATACGGGCTTGGTCAAAACGGCTACTGGTGCAATCGTTCGACTTGCAGGAAGGCATGGCGTGTCTCCTCGTGTTGTTATGGCTCCGGCGTGGCACCGGATAACGACACGCTACCCCAGGCAGCGCAACAGGAGGGGTTACCTAGTCCTGCGAAGTATTGGCATCGTATTGATGAAATATTACAGCCCGGTAATATCCTGCATCCGGGGCAGCGTCACACGCACCCGCAGCCCGCCCTCGGGGTGGTTATCAAGGCCGATATCACCACCCAGGGCGCGGGCGATATGCCGGGCGATACCCAGCCCCAGGCCGCTGCCGCCGGTATTGCGGCTGCGGGAGGGCTCGAGCCGGACGAAAGGCGAGAAAACGCGCTCGCGCTGCCCCTCGGGGATGCCCGGCCCATGATCGCGAATGGTGATCGCCAGGCGGCTGGCACCGTCTTCCAGCAATACCTCGGCTCGCCGTCCATAGAAGACGGCATTCTCCAGCAGGTTGGCCAGACAGCGCTTGAACGCCAGCGGCTTGACGGCCAGCGGTTTAGCCTGCCCCTGGATCGACACCTCCCCTCCCTGCAGGCGCAGCCCCTCTGCCAGCTCTTCGAGAACGTGGCCGGGATCGATCTCCTCGACCGGCTCATGCAGGTCAAAGCCCTTGACCGACGCCAGCGCCCCCTTGACCAGCAGGTCGAGCTCATCGAGGGAGGCGCAGAAGCGCTCGCGCTGCAGCGGATCGTCGAGCATCTCGGCCCTCAGCCGCATACGGGTGATGGGGGTCTTGAGATCGTGTGAAATGGCCGAGAAGAGCCGCTCGCGCTCGTCGACCTGCGCCCGGATGCGCTCCTGCATGCGGTTGAAGGCCATCGCCGTGGCCATCACCTCCCTGGGGCCGCTCTCGCGCAGCGGCGGTGCATCCAGGTCGTCGCCCAGCTGACGTGCCGCCCGGGAGAGACGGGCCAGCGGCCGGGTGACGCCGCGGATGCCCAGCAGCGAGAGCCCGATCACCGTCAGCAGCACCATCAGCCCGGCGAGCAGGCGCTCGCCGGAGAGCCAGCGATACTCATTGAACAGGTCCGCCACCGGCAGCAGGGTCGCCACGTAGAGCCAGGTGCCGGGCTCGAGCTCCAGCTGTACCACCAGGATCGGAGGAGAGAGCGGCTCCATCAGCAGGCTGTGCTGACCCCAGCGCGGCGGCAGGTCGTGCAGCAACACCTCGTTGTTGTAGACCCGCAGGGTCTCCGCCCGGGAGAACTCCACCAGCACGTCATCGATGCTGAGCTCGCGCTCAAGAATGCTGCGAAAGTTGCCGACCACCAGCGCCTTCTCCTCCCCCGAGCCGATGTCCTCGACGGGAATACGGCGCTCGTTGACGCTGACGAAGAAGCGAGTACCGCCCATGTTGCGCAACTGGTCGAGCACGATATGGCGATACTCGAAGGGCAGCGAGCGGAAGAAGCGCATGGTCGAAGCCACGCTGTAGGCGACATTTTGCGACAGCTCGTCGAGCTGCTCAAGCTGGCTGGAGCGTACCTGGGAGGTCCAAACGGCGTAGCTGGAGAGCTGGGCGGCGAGCACACCGATGATCATGATCAGCACGAAGCGACCGCGCAGCGTCCCGGGCAGGCCACGGGCCAGGCACCGCCGCCACCGCTGCCAGCGGGTATCTCTCACGACAGCGCTTCGACCCGGGCGGTGAGCACATAGCCCGCCCCTCTCACGGTGCGGATCAACTGATGGTGCTGGGCATCTTCACCGAGCCGCTGGCGCAACCGGCAGACATGCACGTCGATGGAGCGATCCAGCGGCGGCGCTGGCCGCCCACGGGTCAGTTCGAACAGGGCGTCCCGGGAGAGCACCTGTTCGGGGCGTTCGAGAAAGACCTGCAACAGCTGGAAATCGGCACCGGAGAGCGGTGTACGTAGCTCCTGTTGATCGATCAATTCCCGGGTCATGCGATCCAGACGCCAGCCGCCGAAGCTGACCAGCCGCGCGCGTGCCGGGTCCTGAGACTGCTGGTTGCCCCGCACACGACGCAGTACCGCCTTGATACGCGCCAGCAGCTCCCGGGGATTGAACGGCTTGCCGAGGTAATCGTCCGCCCCGAGCTCCAGGCCCAGAATGCGATCGGTCTCGTCGGCGCTGGCGGTCAGCATGATGATCGGGACCTGGCTGTCCCGGCGTACGTCGCGGCAGATGGTGAAGCCGTCATCGCCGGGCAGCATGATATCGACGATAAGCAGATCGGGGATCTCGTGAGCCAGCAGGCGATGCAGCGCCTCGGCATCCTCCGCGACCAGGGCACGGTAGCCGTGGCGACCGAGGTAGTCGGCCAGCAGTTCGCGGATCTCGGGGTCGTCGTCGACCACGATCAGGGTGGCAGGCGTCGTCGTCATCGTATTCCGATGGCAAGGGGCGGTGTCGCGGCAGCGCCCGTGATTGTTGTCGCTATCGGGCTTCGATGATGGTCAAGTGCGGTCATCCCGGCAAGCCATCTGCGACCAAGGTAGCAACCGACCACAGGCCTTATATTTCGAACCGTTTCCGCAGCGACGCGGCCACGCCCACCTCGGCATGGTGGCCGATACGGCGTGCGTGGGGCACGCGCCCGGGAAGGTCGGGATGGGCATTGGCCATCACATGGGCCTCACCGGCCAGCGCCAGCATCTCGGTGTCGTTGAGGTTGTCGCCGAAGGCCAGACAGGCCTCGGGCCCGAGCCCCAGGGCATCAAGCAGCGAGGCCAGTGCAGTGCCCTTGTTGACCCCGCCGGCCATGATCTCCAGCGAGTTCACCGTCGAATAGGTCACATGCAGTCGCTCGCCGTGCTGCTCGCGAACCCGGGCCTCGAGCCCGGCCAGCCGCTGGGGCTCGCCGATATAGAGCACCTTCCCCACCCCCTCGCTGGCCAGCTCACCGGGCTCAGCGACCCGGTAGCCGAACCCGGTATGGGCATGCATGGCCAGCAGGCCCGGGTCGGGGGCATCAATCAGCCATTCGTGCTCATGGTAAAGATTGAGCCGCACGCTGGAGGGGCGCTCCAGGGCAATCAGCTCCCGGGCCAGCTCGCTATCGAGATGGCGTGCGGCCAGCAGGTCACCTTCGGGGCCGTGCAGGTAGGCGCCGTTGGTGCTGATGATATGAATCGGCACCCTGAGCCGGTCGCGAAACGCCAGCATATCGCGGAAATGCCGTCCCGAGGCGAAGGCTAGGTGGTGCCCCCGCTCGGCCAGGGCCCGCAGGGTATCGATGGTTGCCGGATCCAGGTCGTGATCGGCCCCCAGCAGGGTGCCGTCGAGGTCGGAGACGATCAGGCGTGGGGTCATGGGGCGCTCCCGGAGTCAGGGCACCCCAGCTTAACCGATTCACCCCGGGAACTCCTAGCCGCTACAAGCTAGGCAGGCTATTACAGAGAGAATCGCTAAGGGGCGCCGGGGGTCGGCGTCGAGACGACAGGACCGGCCCCGAGTGATCGGGGCCGGTCCTGGGGGCACGATGGCTAGCTTAGGCGTTGCCCAGCCCTCGGGCCACGGCGGCGGCCCGTTCGCCCAGCAGCACATGGATCACGCCCTGCTCCAGGCGCTGTACCGCCCGGGCACCGAGGTCGCTCAGGGCCGCCTCGTCCAGGGCCTCGGTATCGGCCAGCTCCAGGCGCAGCCGGGTGGCGGCCACCGCGGTGGCGCTGCGCAGATTGGCCGCGCCCCCCAGGGCCCGGTGCCAGGCCTGGCGCGCCTGGGGATCGAGAGCCTCGGCCGGCTCGCCGGACGACTCGGACGCCGGCACCTTCGCGGACGCGGCAGCGGGCACCGTGCCCTCGGCGGCCATGGCGGCGCGGATCTCATCCGCCACCCCATCCGCGATCGGGCCCAGGATCACCTGCAGGCCACCGCCCTGGAGGCGCAGGATACCCCGGGAGCCCAGCGCCTTGAGGGCCGCCTCATCGATAACCTCGGGGTTCTCCAGCACCAGGCGCAGCCGGGTGGTGCAGGCACCGACGCTGGCGAGGTTGCCCGCCCCGCCCAGGGCGGTGACGAAGGCCGGACCACGCTCGCCGGCGGCGGCCTGGGTCGCGGCGGGTGCCGCGCTCTCCGGTTCGCGGCCCGGGGTGGGCAGGTCGAAGCGCAGGATGGCCCAGCGGAACACCGTGTAGTAGAGGGCGAAGTAGGCCAAACCCACCGGCAGCATCAGCCAGCCATTGGTGGAGAGGCCATAGGAGAGCGCGAAGTCGAAGGCGCCGGCGGAGAAGGTGAAGCCGAGCTTGACGTCGAGCCAGTGCAGCAACGCCATGGAGACACCGGTCAGCACGGCATGCAGGCCGTAGAGCAGCGGCGCCAGGAACATGAAGGTGAACTCGATGGGCTCGGTGACCCCGGTCAGGAAGGCGGTCAGCGCCAGGGACAGCAAGAGGCCACCCACCTGGGCACGACGCCCCTTGGGCGCGGCGTGGTACATGGCGAGTGCCGCCGCCGGCAGGCCGAACATCATCACCGGGAAGAAGCCCGCCATGAAACGCCCCGCGGCGGGATCGCCGGCGAAGAAGCGGTTGAGGTCGCCGCTGGCCACCACCCCGGAGGCGGCCTCGAAGCTGCCGAAGACGAACCATACGAGGCTGTTGAGCACATGGTGCAGGCCGGTGACGATCAACAGGCGATTGAGCACCCCGTAGACGAAGAGCCCCAGCTCGCCGGCGTCGATCAGCCACTGGCCGAGGGCGTCGATGCCGTGCTGGATGGGCGGCCAGACCACCCCGAAGGCGACCCCCAGAGCCACGGCGGCCAGGCCCGTGGCGATGGGCACGAAGCGCCGCCCGCCGAAGAAGGCCAGGTACTCGGGCAACTGGATCGCCTTGTAGCGGTTGTAGAGCAGCCCCGCCACGCAGCCGATGATGATGCCGGCCAGCACCCCCATATTGATCTCGGGATTGAGGGCGGTGAGCACCGCATCCAGCACCAGGTAGCCGATCACCCCGGCCAGGCCGGCGGCGCCGTTGTTGTCGTCGGCGAAGCCCACCGCCAGGCCGATGGCGAAGATCAGCGCCAGGTTGGCGAAGATCGCCTCGCCGGCACTGGCGATAAAGGCGATATCCAGCAGGTCGGGTTGGCCCAGGCGCAGCAGCAGGCCGGCGATGGGCAGCACCGCGATGGGCAGCATCAGGGAGCGGCCGAGCCGCTGTAGTCCGCCCATCAGGCGGGGTCCCAGGGTCATGGAAGACATCTCAGCACCTCTCGAGGGTCGTTGTCGTTGTTGTGTCGGGGGTCGCGTCGGCCCGGGCCAGCCACGCATTAAGGCGTTCGCGCACCGCGGTGGCATCGTCCAGGGTCAGCAGTTCGGGCAGCTCGGCGGCCAGGGCGGCGGCGTCCAGGCGCCGCAGGACGGCCTTCACCGCCGGCACCCGGGCCGGCTCCACGGAGAGTTCGTCGACGCCCAGCGCCACCAGCAGGGGGGCGGCCAGGGCATCGCTGGCGGCGGCACCGCACACCCCCACCGGGCAGCGCCCGGCGGCGCCGTCCACCGTGGCCTGGATCAGCCGCAGCACCGCCGGGTGCAGCACATCGGCCCGGGCGGTCAGGGCCGGGTCCTCCCGATCCATGGCCAGGGTGTACTGGGTCAGGTCGTTGGTGCCGATGGAGAGGAAGTCCGCCTCGGCGGCAAGGCTCGCCGCACAGAGGGCGGCACTGGGCACCTCGATCATGGCCCCGAGGCGCGGCCGCGCGGCGAGGCCCAGCTCGGAGGCGATGGCCTCCAGGCGCTCGCGCACCCGGCGCAGCTCGCCGGCCTCGCTGACCATGGGCAGCATGATATGCAGGGTGTCCAGTGGCGTGACGCCGAGCAGGGCCCTGAGTTGGGTCTCCAGCAGCTCGGGGTGACTGGCCCAGAGGCGGGCGCCGCGCACGCCCAGCGCCGGGTTGGGCACCGCCGGCAGGCGCAGATAGGGGAGCTGCTTGTCGGCGCCGATATCCAGGGTGCGGATAATCACCGGCTTGCCGCCCAGGGCATCCAAGGCGGCCTGGTATTCGCCGCGCTGGGTGGCCTCGTCGGGGGCGCTATCGCGCGCCAGGAAGAGGAATTCGCTGCGCAGCAGGCCCACGCCGTCGGCGCCGACCTCCGCGGCCAGGCGGGCCTCCTCGGCGCCGCCGATATTGGCGCACACCTCGACCTCGCGACCGTCCCGGGTGATGGCCGGCCCGAAGGCCGCCGCCCGCGCCGCGTCCGCCTCGCGGCGGCGGGCCTCGATGCGCTCCGCCACCTCGGCCCGCTGGGCCTCGCTCGGCGCCGGGACCAGGCGACCGCGCTCGGCATCCAGGATGGCGCGCTCGCCCGGGGAGCCGTCGACTGCCGCCAGCAGGGCCGGCCCCAGGGCCACCAGGCAGGGGATGCCCCGGGCCCGGGCCAGGATGGCCACATGAGACGTGGTACCGCCGCCGGCCAGGCAGAGCCCGGCGGGACGTCGGGCGGCCACGGCCACCAGTTCCGAGGGAGTCAGTTCCTCGGCCACCAGCAGGGCGCCTTCGGGGATGTCGGGCAGACCGGGCTCCGCCGCGTCGCTAAGTTCCGCCATCACCCGCCGCTGCAGGTCGCGCAGGTCGGCGACCCGGGCGGCCAGCAGGGCATTGCCGGTGGCCTCGAGGCGCGCGGCCTCGGCGTCCAGGGCCTCCCGCCAGGCCTGGCCGGCGCCGCGCCCGGCGCGGATGCGTTCCTGTGCTGCCGCTAGCAGGTCCGGGTCCGCCAGCCAGGCGCCATGGGCGGCGAAGATCTCCGCCTCGGCTTCCTGGCCCTGACGCCTGGCCTGGGCCTCGGCCGCGTCCAGGGCCTCGGCGACCCGGGCCAACGCCGCGTTCAGGCGCGGCGCCTCCACGGCCTCGCCCGCGCCGTCATGGGGCACGGCGGGCAGCGGCGGCCGATAGGCGACCAGGGGGCCCAGGGCCAGGCCGGGGCTGGCCACCAGGCCGGCCAGCTCGCCCTCCCCTAATGCTTCCCCCAAGGCCTCGCCCGGCACCGCCTGGGGCGGGGGGGCGGCGTGCTCCTCGGCCTCGGGGGTGGTCAGCAGCACCTCGGCGGCGTCCAGGGCCGCCTCGGCGTTGTCGCCCCGGGCGGTAAGGCGCAGGGCCGTGCCCTGGGTGAGGCCCAGGTTCATCAGGGCGCTTAAGCTCTCGGCACTGGCGCTGGGGCTCTCGGCGCCGTCGGTTGCCGGCTCCTGCTGCAGCGTCAGACCAACGCCATGCTCCCGGGCGATGGCCCGCAGGCGCGCCGCGGGGCGGGCATGCAGGCCCGCCGCCAGGGCCAGGGTCAGGCACCGCTCGGCCAGGGGACCCGTGGCACTCTCCTCGGCCGACTCGACCCCGGCGGGGATCAGCACCAGCAGGGGATCGCCGCAGGCGACCCGCTCGCCCTCGGCGCGCGCCGAGGGCAGCAGCCGCCAGCCGGCGGCCTCGGTGATCACCAAGGGGGTGATCAGGGCACTGGCGCCCCGGGCCAGGGCATCGGCATCGAAGCGGCACAGCGGATCGCCGGCGCGCACCCGGTCGCCCACGCCCACCAGGGGTTCGATGCCCTGGCCCTGGAGCGCCACGGTATCCAAGCCCAGGTGGAGCAGCAGCTCCACCTCGGCGTCGGTTTTCAGGGTCAGGGCGTGGTGGGTGCGGGCGCACTGCACCACCTCGCCGTCGCAGGGGGCATGCAGGCACTCGCCCAGGGGATCGAGGGCGATGCCCTCCCCCAGGGCCAGGCCGGCGAAGACCGGGTCGGGCACCGCGGCGAGGGGCACCACCAGCCCCGCCACGGGGGCCAGCAGGGTCAGGGATTGGCTGGAATCGGACATGGGAGGACTCCCAGAATTATTGTTAGGCGTTACAGGGTGCAGGTGACCTTGTTGAGGTGCCGGGGGCGATCCGGGTCGCTGCCCCGGGACGCCGCCAGGCCGGCCACCATGACGTAGAAGCTCTGGATCACCGAGAGCGGCTGCAGGGCCTCGTGGCCGGCATCCACCAGGGTCAGCTGGCGCCTCGCCACGCCCTCATCGGCGGCCAGCAGCACCCGGGCGCCGACGCCCTCGAGCCATTCGGCCAGCTCCAGCAGCCCGGCCTGCTCCGGCCCCGGGGGGGCGAACACCAGTACCGGGTAGTCGGGGCCGATCAGCGCCATGGGACCGTGGCGCACCTCGGCGCCGCTGAAGGACTCGGCCTGGATGGCGCAGGTCTCCTTGAACTTCAGCGCCGCCTCCTGGGCCACGGCGAGGCCGGCGCCGCGGCCGATCACCATCAGCTTGTCGGCGCCCGCCAGGGCCTCGATGGCCGGTGACCAGTCCATCGCCAGGGCCCGGGTCAGCCGCTCGGGCAGTTGATCCAGGGCACTGAGCAGGCCGCGATCCTCCTGCCAGTGGCCGATCAGCTGGGCCATGGCGGAGAGGCTGGCCAGGTAGCTCTTGGTGGCGGCCACGCTCTTCTCCTCCCCGGCATAGAGGGGGATCTCGGTGTCGCTGGCCGTGCCCAGGGGCGACTGGGGGGTATTGACCAGGGCCAGGGTGCGGGCCCCGGCGGCGGCCAGCGCCTGCTGGGTGGCCACCAGGTCGGGGCTCTGCCCCGACTGGGAGACCGCCAGGGCCAGCTGGCCGGTCAACCGCCAGGGGGCCTGGGCCAGGGTGGTCAGCGACGGCGGCAGCGAGGCCACCGGGATGCCGCGGCGCTTCATGCACTGGTAGGCGAAGTAGCTGGCGGCATGATCGGAACTGCCCCGGGCCACGGTGACCGCCGCCGCGGGCTCGGCGAGGCGCAGCCGCTCGCCCAGGTCGGCGAGCAGGGCCTGGTTGCGCTGCAGTTGGCCGCGGATGCGCTCCGGGGCGTTACGGGCTTCTTCGAGCATCAGGGACATGACGGGGCTCCTGGGAGGTTTCCATAGACAGGGCGGCCCTCGACGAAGACCGCTTGGAGTTGGAGTTGGGCATCGAGGACCACCAGGTCGGCCAGGGCGCCCTCGGCCAGGCGCCCGATCTCGTCCTCGCCGAGGAAATCGGCGGGGAAGCGCGACAGGCGATCCGAGGCCTCGGCCAGGGAGAGGCCCAGGCCGACGAAGTTGCGCAGCGCCTGATCCATGGTCAGGGTGCTGCCGGCCAGGGTGCCGTCGGCCAGGCGCACGCCGCCCAGGCACTTGGTGACGGTCTGCTCGCCCAGCCGGTAGTCGCCGTCGGGCATGCCGGCGGCGGCGGTGGAGTCGGTGACCGCATAAAGCTTGGGGATGCAGCGTAGGGCGGTGCGGATGGCGCCCGGATGCACATGCAGCAGGTCGGGAATCAGTTCGGCGTACTGGGCGTGGGCCAGGGCCGCGCCGACCATGCCCGGCTTGCGGTGGTGCAGGCCGGTCATGGCATTGAACAGATGGGTGAAGCCACAGGCACCGTGGGTCAGGGCCTCGACCCCCTCCTCGTAGCTGCCCAAGGTGTGGCCCAGCTGGACCCGCACGCCGCGCTCGCTGAGGTGGCGAATCAACGCCTGGTGGCCGGCCAGCTCCGGGGCCAGGGTGACCAGGCGGATCGGCGCCAGGGCGCAAAGTGCGTCCACCTCCTCGATCAAGCCGCTGCGGGCATGGGCCGGCTGGGCGCCGAGCTTGCCGGGATTGATATAGGGCCCCTCCAGATGCACCCCCACTACCCCGGCGGCCCGAGGGTCGGGGTCGGCCATATAGGCGGCGATCTCGCCCAGCACCCGGCGAATCTCGGCGTCCGGGGCGGTCATGGTGGTAGCCAGCAAGCGGGTGGTGCCGAAGCGCACATGGGTGCGCGCCAGGGTGGCGAGCGCCTCGCCCCCCTCCATGGTGTCGGCGCCGCCGCCGCCATGCACATGCAGGTCGATAAAGCCGGGCAGCAGCCGCGGATGGTCGTTGCTATCGGGATCCACCGGCTCGCCGGTCAGGCGCGTGATGCGCCCCGCCTCCCAATGAATCTCCCCCAGGCGCCAGCCCTCGGGGGTCAGGATATTGCCGAATGGCATAAGGCCTCCTAGCGGGTCAGCTCGACCATAAAGTCGTAGTAGTCGGTGCGGCAGTAGGTGACGGTGAGCTCCGCCGGGGTGCCGTCGGCGAGATAGCCCAAACGGGTCACCTTGAGCAGCGCCTGACCCTCCGGCACCTCGGCGAGTGCGGCCAGCTCGGCGTCAGCATTGATGGCGGTGACATGCTGCAGGGCCCGGGCCACCCGCTTGCCGCTGGCCTCCAGCACCGCGTAGAGGGAGGTCTCCACCGCCCCGGGGTCGGGCAGCACCGCCGCCGGCAGGCAGCTCTCCTCCACCGCCATCACCACCCCGTCGGCCAGGCGCAGGCGCTTGAGGCGCGCCACCCGGGCATCGGCACCCAGTCCCAGGCGCATGCCTTCCTCCACGCTGGGGTTGGCCAGGCGGCGCTCCAGCCAGTGGGAGCTGGGGGTGAAGCCGCGCTGGGTGAGCAGCTCGGTAAAGCTGGAGAGCCGCGACAGGGACTGGTTGAGTCGCGGGGTAATAAAGGTTCCGGAGCCGTGGCTGCGGCGGATCAACCCCAGCTCCGCCAGGCGATCCAGGGCCTTGCGGGCGGTGATCCGCGACACCGCCAGGCTCTCGGCCAGGTTGCGCTCCGAGGGCAGTGCCTCGCCGGCCTGCCAGGCGCCGGTCTCGATGGCCTGCTCGAGCTGACGGGCCAGCTGCTGGTAGAGGGGGGTCGCGCCCTGGGGGTCGAGGCGCAGCTGGGTAAAGCGAGGGTCCATGGGTCTCTCCCTGCCGGGGGGTAGTAGCAATACCAATTAAATACCACTATAGACACATACTGATACCAATAAAATACCACTTCACTACGACCTTGGTGGAATATCAGGAGGGAGAGCGGCGCAGGCCCTTGAGAAACCAGGGCCAAAGTGAACTTCAGGGTAGCCGCGATTGGCGCCACGGGCGGGAATCCGTATAGTGGCCCTCTTATCCCGCCACACGTTCGTGACCATGCTGCAGAACAATCCGCTGCTCGCCCAGCTCAAGCAAGATATCCGCAAGACCGTCCCCCGCGCCGAGGGCGTGATCAAGGCCACCGACAAGGGTTTCGGCTTCCTCGAGACCGATGACGGTCAGTCCTACTTCGTGCCGCCCCCGGCCATGAAGCAGGTGCTGCACGGCGACCGCGTCCAGGCCATCATCCACGACAACGGCGACAAGACTTCCGTGGAGCCCGATACCCTGCTGGAAGCCGGGCTTTCGCGGTTCATCGCCCGGGTCCAGAAGCGTGACGGTCGCCTGGCGGTGGTCCCCGACCACCCCTCGATCAAGAACGTGCTCAAGTCGCGGATCAAGAACAGCCTCGACGAAGCGAGCATCGGCGACGGCGACTGGGTCGTTTCGCGCCTGGTGCGCCATCCGCTCAAGGAGAACGATCGCGGCTTCTTCGCCCAGATCGATGAGCTGGTCGCCAAGACAGACGACCCGGCCGTGCCGTGGCGGGTGACCCTGGCGCGCCACGCCCTGGAGCAGGAGTGCCCCGACGCCGGCGACGACTGGCCGCTGCGCGACGAGGGCCTCACCCGCGAGGACCTGACCGCCGAGCCTTTCTTCACCATCGACGGCGAGAAGACCCGCGACATGGACGATGCCCTGCGCATCGAGCCGCGCGCCGAGGGTGGCTGGCGGCTGACCGTGGCCATCGCCGACCCCACCGCCTACGTCGAGGAGGGCCATGCGGCGGATCTCGAGGCACGCACCCGCGCCTTCACCGTTTACCTGCCGGGGCAGAACGTCACCATGCTGCCCGAGCAGCTGGCCGACGACCTCTGCTCGCTGTGGGAGGGCCGGGACCGTCCGGTGCTGGCCTGCACCCTGGAGGTCGAGGCCGACGGCAGCCTGGGCGACTACCGCTTCTTTGCCGCCACCGCGCGGTCTCACGCCAAGCTGGCCTACGATCGCGTCTCCGACTGGCTCGAGGGCCAGGGCGACTGGGCCCCCGAGGCGGCCATCGGCGAGCAGCTCAAGGCCCTGCGCGACCTCACCGAGGCGCGCAGCGCCTGGCGCGCCGAGCACGCCCTGGTGTTCAAGGACCGTCCCGACTACGTCTTCGACCTGGACGACGCCGGCAACGTGCTGGATATCCGCACCGAGGAGCGGCGCATCGCCAACCGCATGATCGAGGAGTCGATGATCGCCGCCAACGCCTGCTGCGCCGACCTGCTGGCGGAGAAGGTCGGGCACGGCATCTTCAATGTCCACCGCGCCTTCGAGCCGGAAAAGGCCGAGGCCGCCCACGAGTTCCTCACCGCCCAAGAGGTCGAGGTCGAACTCGAGGCGCTCTCCGAGCTGCCCCGCTACAAGGAGCTCAAGCGCGCCCTGGAGAGCCGCGACGACGCCTGGCTGGATGCCCGCCTGCGCCGTTTCCAGGGCTTCACCAGCATGTCGGCGAAGCCCGGCCCCCACTTCGGCCTGGGGCTGGCCGCCTACGCCACCTGGACCTCGCCGATCCGCAAGTACGGCGACATGGTCAACCATCGCCTGATCAAGCGTGTGCTCAAGGGCGAACAGGCGCCCGCCGAGGCGAGCCAGCAGCTCACCGAGCAGCTCACCGAGCGTCGCCGCCTCAACCGCATGGCCGAGCGCGACGTCAAGGACTGGCTCTATGTGCGCTACCTGACCGGCGCGGCACAGAAGCAGGAAACCTTCGACGCGGAGATCATCGCCATCAACCGCGGCGGCATGCGGGTGCGCCTGACCGCCAATGGCGCCACCGCCTTCATCCCCGCGCCGATGATCCACAATGACCGCGACAAGGTGGCCATCGACGACAAGGAGGGGCGCATCCAGGTGGAAGGCGAGGAGCGCTTCAAGCTGGGCGACCCGATTCGCGTGGCCCTGATCGAGGCCCGCGAAGCGACCCGCTCGCTGGTGGCCCGCCCCGCCCACTGACGGGCGGCGGCATGGCGACAACCAACGGCGACCCGAGGGTCGCCGTTGGCGTTTCAGGCCCGGTGATCTGTGCGTTGGCAGGCGGGCTCGCCACACGCAGGCGACTGTGCCATCGTTGAGCGGTATCGCAACCATCGGGACACAAGCGCCAGCATCGGCGCCATCGGGAGCATCGCAGGGGACGCAAGGAAATGGCCAAACGCTTGGGGCTTCGCGGCAAATCCACCCTGACGCTGCTGCTGGCCTGCCTGATCGCCCTGATCCCGGCCCTGCTGATCGGCTGGCAGGCCGTCGAAGAGGTCCGACGCCACTTCGCCAGCGCCTACGCCGAACAATATACCCTGCTGCAGATGCAGCGCATCGTCGCCCCCGTCTCCCGCGAACTGGCCCTCTCGCGTCGCTTCGCAGGCTCTGTGGTGACCCGCGAGTGGCTGCGCGACCCTGCGGATCCGCAGCGCCGCGAACGCTTCATGACCGAGGCGGAAGGCTACCGCCAGCAGTTCGGCAGCAACGCCTACTTCGTAATCGACGATGCCACCGGGGACTATTATTTCGGCGATGCGCCACCCAATGGCGACCTGGCCCCGAGCTACCGGCTGTCGCCCGACACCCCTGGCGATAGCTGGTACTTCGATACCATGTCGAGCACCTCGACCTACAACATCAACGTCAATGTCGACCAGACGCTCGAGCAAGCGATGATCTGGATCAACGTCAAGGTGCGCGACAACGGCGAGACACTGGGGCTGGCCGGGGGTGGCATCGAGCTCGGCCAGTTCCTCAACCGTTTCATCCGCGACAGCGCCCCCGGGCTGACGCCGATGATCATCGACTCACGCGGCGCCCTGCAGGCCCACCCCGACCAGACCCGCATCGCACTCAGCTCCGGCAGCAGCCCCCTCGAGGCCGAAAACGGCCAACGCCTTCAGTCACTGGTGCCCCCCGAGCAGCGCGAAGGGCTCCGCAGCGCCATGCATGACGCCATGCGTCGCCCCGGCCACATCATCGCCCTGGACGTGGAGCTGGAAGGCGAGCCGCGCCTGCTCTCCGTCGGCTATATTCCCGAGCTTCAGTGGTTCCTGGTCACCGCCCTGGACCTACAGGCCGCACCGGTGCTCGACAGCCGCTGGTTCTGGCCGCTGGTCGCCGGGCTCGGCCTGGTACTCGCGCTGCTGATGGCGGTCTTCGCCTACGCCACCGATCGTCTGATCCTCTCCCCCCTGGGACGGCTGCAGCTCTCCGCGAAGGCCATCGCTGCGGGGGACTATGCCACGCGGCTGCCCACCGGCCGGTCCGACGAAATCGGTGCACTGTCGCGCGCCTTCTCCGACATGGCCGACCAGGTGGCCGACCATACCCAGCGGCTCGAGGAGAAGGTCCGTCAGCGGACCCGGGACCTCGAGCAGGCCAACGAGGAGATGCGCCGCGCCCGCCGCCAGGTGGATGCCTCGCTGGAGTATGCCAGCATCATCCAGCGCGCCATCCTGCCGAGCCGCCAGCTCGACCACCACCTGGCCGACCGGCATGCGGTGGTATGGCGGCCGCGGGATCAGGTGGGCGGCGACTTCTATGTCTTCCGCGCGACCGAGCAGGGCTACCTGATGGGGGTGATCGACTGCGCCGGTCACGGCGTGCCCGGTTCGCTGATGACCATGCTGGCCCGCGCCATCGTCGATCACGCCATCCTGCTGGTCGGCCCGCATGACCCGGCCGCCATCCTTGCCGAGATGGATCGCCAGAACCGCGCCACCCTGCACCGGGACACCCTGCCCCGCTCCATCGCCACCAATATGGATGCCGCCCTGGTATGGGTCGACCCCCGGCGCGACCACCTGACGTTCGCCGGTGCCAAACTGGCGCTCTATGCCAGCGACGGCGAACGGCTGGAGGTCTATCCGGGGGGCAAGCGCGCCCTTGGCCACAAGCGCCCCGAGCCCTTCCTCAACCAGACACTGCCCCTCAGGCGCGGTTGGACCTACACCCTGTGCACCGACGGTTTTCTCGACCAGGCGGGGGGCGAGCACGGCTTCGGCTTCGGCAACCGGCGCTTCGAGGCGATGATAGTGCACCATGCCCGGGTGGAGCTTGCGGCGCAGGCGGCCGCCTTCGAGGCGGAGCTGGATGACTATCGCGGCGAGCACCCGCAGCGGGACGATATTACCCTGCTGTGCTTTCGCTTCGACCCTCCCCCCACCACCGAGAGGCAGACGGGCGCCCCCGCTGCCAGTTAAGCGACCGAGGAGATGTCATGGACCTGTTGACCCTGCGCGAGAGCTACCTGCAACAGCAGATCATGCTCTGCTTCAACGGCCCCATCTCGCGCAGCCTGATCGAAGAGATCGGCAATGCCCTGCGTAACTACCTCAACGGCCAGCCGACCTCGCCTTCGTCGGCCATGGACGTGTTCGCGGTCTATATCGAGATGACCCAGAACATCCGCCACTATGCGCGTTCCCGCGACTATACCGAGGAGCAGGCCACCGCCACCATCGCCGTCGCCCGCGACGATGCCGGCCACTATCTCGTATCCGCCGGCAATCTCGTCGAGATGGACGATGGACGACGCCTGGTCGAGGTCGTCAACGATTTGGCGCGCCTCGATGCCGGCGAGCTCAAGCGCGCCTACAAGCAGCAGCTGCGCCGACCGCGGGATGAACAGGCCGCCAGCGGCGCGGGCCTTGGCCTGCTCGATATGGCCCGCAAATCGACCCGGCCGCTGGAACCCGCACTCCAAGCGTTGCCTTCCGGCCAGGGCTTCTTTAGCCTGACGGCTACCATCTAATCCGACATCGATGCCCATGACTCACGATCTGACTATTCCTGGTAGCCAGTCCACCCCGGCGATCCAGGCCAGCTGGCAGGCAGGACGACTCAGCATGCAGGGAGACTCCTACCCGGAGAACTCCTACGAGCTTTTCACCCAGGTCATCGACTGGACGGAACGCTTCCTGGCCGAGGCCTCCCACTCCCTGGCGCTCGACCTGGAGTTGCTCTATCTCAACACCAGCTCGGTGAAGGCGATGATGGATATCTTCGACATCCTCGAGGAGGCCCACCAGGCGGGACGCCAGGTCCGGGTGGTCTGGCGCTACGACGAACGCAACGAGCGCATCGCCGAGCTGGCCGAAGAGTTCAAGGAGGACTGCACCTTCGACTTCGCCATCACCGCCGTGCGGGTGTCGGCATGAACGGCACCGACGAGCGGCTGCTCGAGGAGATCGCCGAGCTGCTTGCCGACCCGGCCCACCGCGATCACCCGCTGCACGCGGCGCTCAGCCAGCTGCTCGCCCGGCACCGCGAACAGAGCCGGCGCCTCGATCGGCTGATCGGCATCGCCGACGGCTTCCAGCACACGGCGCAGCAGGACCTGCATGCCACCCGCCACGAGCTGGAGCGCCAGCTGCACCGCCAGCGCAAGCTGTCACGCATTGCCGACCGCTACCAGTTGCTGCTCAGCGAGCGCAACGAGGCCCTGCGCAATGAGTCGCACCACGACCCGCTCACCGGGCTGGCCAACCGGCGCCTGCTGCACGAGCATCTGGAGCGGCTGATCGGCACCAGCGAACGATATCAGCGCCCCTTCACCCTGGCGATGCTCGACATCGACCACTTCAAGCGCATCAACGACCGCTTTGGCCATGACGTCGGTGACCGCGCCCTGACGCAGCTCGCCGATACCCTGCAGTCTACCCTGCGGACCAGCGACCACTGCGGCCGCTGGGGCGGCGAGGAATTCCTGGTGATCCTGCCGGAGACCACCCTCGAGCAGGCCGAGCCCCTGATGAGCCGCCTGTGCAACCGCATGCGCCATCTGGACATCCGTCAGGACGGCGTTCGCATACGAATCACGGCCAGCGTCGGGGTCGCCCAGCACCGCCCGCCGGAAGACTACGAGCGCACCCTCCAGCGCGCCGACGAGGCCCTGCTGCAAGCCAAGCGCCAGGGCCGCAACCGCTGGCTGGCGGCAGGCTGAGGCCGCCGCTAGGAGCCTGTCGGACTTAACGCTAATCTACTGCGAAATCCGGATTTTCGGCCAATTTCATTCGTTCTGTTTCGTTAAAGAGCTCGCTATTCGCCTCAACAGATCGATAAACTTGTCTCGAAACCCGAATCTCTCGCTACGATTGGTCAAGCCCGACAGACTCCTAGACGCACCAACACAAAGAGCACCCGAAGGTGCTCTTTGCTTGGCGGTGCGGTAACGCGGCGGGGAGTTACCAGCCGGTCACTTCCTTCAGCGCATCGCCGATCTCGGCCAGGGAGCGCACGGTGCGCACACCGGCGTCTTCCAGGGCGGCGAACTTCTCGTCCACGGTGCCCTTGCCGCCGGAGATGATCGCCCCGGCGTGGCCCATACGCTTGCCCGGAGGGGCGGTCACACCGGCGCCGGGTACGCGACTTACACCAGTACCGAACCGGCCTGTAGCAAGACCGTGAATTGCTCGGCGGGCAACGCCGCACTGAAGTAGTAGCCTTGCGCCTGGTCGCATTCGTGGTCGGCGAGCAGGCGCACCTGCTCCGCGGTTTCGACCATTTCGGCCACTACCTTCAAGTCCAGTCGGTGACTCATGGCGATGATGGCGTCAACGATCGCGAGAGTGCGTGGACAGTCGGTCATTTCCCGCACGAAGCTGCCATCCAGCTTGAGTCGGTCCACCGGAAACCGCTTGAGGTACTGCAAATTGGAATAGCCGGTGCCGAAGTCGTCTATCGCCAGGGACACCCCCATGGCCTTGAGCCGCGTCATGACATTGATGACGTGCTCCGGATCGCCCATGGAAATGCCTTCGGTCAGTTCCAGTTCGAGCCAGGCAGGATCGAGCCCGGTCTCCGTCAGGGTGCGTTCGACGACGGTCTCGATGTCACCCCGGGTGAGCTGGTGCCCCGACAGGTTCACCGCTACCCGCATCCGGGGCAGTCCGGCCTGCTGCCAGGCCTTGTTCTGCAGACAGGCCTGCCGTAACGCCCATTCGCCGATCACCCCGATCAGGCCGACTTCCTCCGCCACCGGGATGAAGCGGCTCGGGGCAATATAGCCGCGTTCCGGGATGTACCAGCGAAGCAGCGCCTCCATGCCGCAGATCTTGCCGCTGTTGATATCCACCTGCGGCTGATAGTGCAAGGTGAACGCTTCCTCGGCGACGGCGCGTTGGAGTTCGCCTTCGAGCCAGAGCCGTTCCTCGAGGCTGCAGCGCAGGTCGGCGTTGTAGAGCTGCAGGTTGTCACGCCCGACTTCCTTGGCCCGATACATCGCGCAATCGGCGAACCTGAGCAGGTCGTCGGCACGGGTGGCGTCGCTCGGAAAGGCACTGCAACCGAGGCTACAAGTGACGGTGATCTCTCTGTGGGCACCCAGCCGGACGGGTTGGGCGATGGCAGCCGCCACGCGTTGGATGGTCGACTGGGCCTGCGGTATCGTCCCCTGGTAGCGCAACAGCAACACGAATTCATCCCCCGCCAAGCGGGCGGCGGTATCCGACTTGCGCAAGCAGGCCGAGAGACGGCCGGCCAGGATCTTGAGCAGCTTGTCGCCCGCTGCGTGGCCGAAGCCGTCATTGATTCTCTTGAAGCGGTCGAGGTCGATGAGGCAGACGACGAAACATTGGCCATCGCGCTGGGCAGAGGCGATGGCCTGCTCCAGGCGGTCCAGCAGCAAGTGGCGATTGGGCAAGCCGGTCAGGGCATCGTGGGTGGCCTGAAACTGTAACCTGGACTCGGCCTCTTCCCGTTTCCTGATTTCCCGTTGCAGCCGTTGATTCTGCTCGGTCAGCTGCTGCGTCGTGCGTAGCGCCAGGTGGGCCCGTACCCGGGCGATCAACTCGGCGGGATGGAAGGGCTTGGTGACGTAGTCGACGCCGCCGACGGCAAAGCCCGTTACCTTGTCGTGCTCGTCATCCAGCACCGTCATGAAGATGACGGGGATGTCGCTGGTGTGTGGGTTGGCCTTCAGTCGACGGCAGACCTCGAAGCCGTCGATCCCTGGCAGCTTCACGTCGAGTAGGATCAGGTCGGGCCGGACATAGTCGGCCCGCTGCACGCTCTCCTCGCCATCTTCGGCCACCACGGCCAAGAAACCGTTGGCCTGCAACAGCCCCACCACCAGCCGCAGGTTCGCCGGCATGTCGTCGACGACGAGGATGGTGTGACTGGGCGTGCCGCCGACATCCTTCATGGCTGTGCCTTCTCGCCGAGATGGGTCTCGATCAGCTTGAGTACCGCCCTGGACCGGAAGTCGTCCGCCAGCCGCATGAGCCGCTCGGCGAACGGTCGGTGACGAGGGTCGCCTGCGGCCAGCTGGCCGGCGCGCTGGTGCAACTCGCGCAGGTTGCCGGCCAGTGCCAGCCGGTGCAGCGCCTCCAGGGTTACCCGTGAGGGCGGTATCAAGGTGGCGGACGCAGCCCTCGACTCGCTCGCGGGCTCGTCCGGCACGCTGTCATAGCGCCAGACGAGGTCCAGTAAGGTCCCGATCGACTGCAACACCTCCTGGAGATCGATGGGCTTGGTCACGAAAGCATTGGCGCCTGCCGCGAAGGCATCCGTCCGATCGTCCTGGGTGGTGGCGGCGGAGACCATGATGATGGGGACGGTTTCCAGGGCGGGCAGAGCGCGGGCCTTGCGGGTGGCGGCCAGCCCGTCCATGACCGGCATCACCCGGTCCATTAGGATGAGATCGGGCGGGCTTTCGGCAGCCAGGCGCAGCCCCTCCTCGCCGTTCTCGGCCATCAGGACCTCGAAACCCAGTTCGCCCAATAGCGCCTGTAACAGCGCGCGGTTCGCCGCCACATCGTCCACCACCAGGATGCGGCGGGCCGCCCCCTCATAGCCAATGACCCGGTGTTGGGCCTGCTGCGCCGGCCGCGCATCGGCCAGTGGCAGCCGCAATTCGAACCAGAAGCGGCTGCCCCGGCCCGGCTCGCTCTCGACCTGGATGTCGCCGCCCATCTGGCGCACGAGCTGGCAGCTGATCGGCAACCCTAGCCCGGTACCGCCGGCTCGCCGGGTCAAATCGCCCACCTGCTCAAAGGGCAGGAAGATACGCTCCCGTTGATCCGGGGTCAGGCCCACCCCGCTATCCTCCACCTCGAAACGCAGGCGGACCTCGTCCTCGTCTTGGCCTCGCAGGAGCAGGCGTAGGGTGACCTGGCCACGGTCGGTGAACTTGACCGCATTGCCCAGCAGATTCAGCAGGACCTGACGCAGGCGTCTTTCATCGACGGTGACGGCCTGGGGCAGGTCCGGACTCGTTTCCTGCTGATACAGCAGGCTCTTTTCCTCGGCCCGGACACGAATCATGTCGCCGATCGCGACGAGGAAGTCGGGTAATTGAACCGGCCCGGGGACCAACTCGAGCCTCCCCGCCTCCACCTTGGCCAGGTCGAGGACGTCATTGATCAGCGTCAGCAGGTGCTGGCCGCTGCTCCGGATGGTGGACAGGCCGAGGACCTGGCGCTCGGACAATGCCTTGTCCTGCAACAGGATCTGCGCATAGCCGAGCACGGCGTTGAGGGGGGTGCGCAGCTCGTGGCTCATGACGGAGAGAAAGGTGCTCTTGGCACGGTTGGCGGCTTCCGCCTTGTCCTTGGCCTCTTCGAGTCGGCGTGAATTGGCCTGGAGTTCCCTGTTTAGCCGGTCGTTCTCCGCGAAGGTCACGATCTGGCGGGCAATCACCAGCAGGGTGACGATGGCCGCTCCCCATTGCACGCCGATGCTGGCCAAGCCATCCCCCTCCGAGGCGCGAAACAGCATCAGGGTGTAGCTGGCCAGCACGGCGGCATAGGGAAGATAGAGCCGCGGCCATTGCCACCCCGGCTTTCGCCATTCGAAAGCCGAGCGGCCAGAAAGGCTGGTGTACGCCGCCAAGGCAACCAGGATATTGCTGCCGATGAAGCCCGCGTTGTACCAGCTGCTGTTAGTAAAGGTCCCCTCCACCACGCCGAAGAAGTAGAAGGAATCGGCCATGCCCATCAGGACCATGCCGCCGCCCAGGTACAGGGTTTCCTGCTTGAGCGGTTCGCCTCGGGGTTGGCGCAACACCATCAGCAACACCAGGCTCAACAGCACCAGGTCCATCACGGGATAGGCCAGGGCGACGGCCAGGGCCAGTGGCTGGTCGGGGAAGGCGAGGATGGTGGGCGCGAGCAGGAAATACCAGGAGAAGACAGCCGCCGCGGCGACGATGATGGCGATGTCCAGCCCCAGGCGTAGCGCCTCCACCGGACGATAGGGCCCGTGAGGAAAGAAAAGGAAGGCCAACACCAGGAAAGGGGTGTACAGGAGATAGAGAGCGTCCGCCAGCGAGGGAAAGGGTGGGACGTCCACGGACTCTTGCAGGTACCACCAGATGAAAGACGCGACCAGATAGGCGGTCACCGCCAGCGCCACGAAGGCCCAAGCGCGGCGCTTGCCCTGCTGATGAGAGGCGACGACGTACCATGCCAGCAAGGCTGCCGGGATCAAGGGCAGTTGGAACAGCAGGTTGCTGACCCACAGGCTCTGAGCGCCCCACTGGACCACCAACCAATGGACATAGACGAGGCCCAAGAGCAGCATCGTCAACATGAGCCAGAAGGGAAGGAGTGCGGCTTGAAACACTCGCCTGGCGGAGCGGGTCCGGTTCGGATACATGGGCACTCCTCCGCATGGCGAGACCTGTCGCAGGGGAGGGGGTAACTGCCGCCTTGGCTTCGAAAATGTCTGCGTTCGGTTAGAAGCCGTTACCAGCCAACCGGGTGTGCGAGCCCAGTCAACAGGCTCCCCACTATCTGTAAACCCCGTTCTGCCACTGAGCTTTACCTTGACAAGCCTGCGCTCCTTGACGCTTCAGTCGGCGCATAGAGACTCATCCTTTAACCTTAGGTGGGGCATGATGCGCCCGCAAGGGTGAATAATGAAGTGGTCCCATTGGAGCGGACACCCCGATACGCCTCATAATGGAGGCCCAGGCGGTGGAGTGACACGGACGTATCCCGGTGCGGGTCCTTGAGCGTCCAGGGCGCTTCCGCTCCCAGGCCGAGGGTCAGAATCTGGGAGCCATCCCTGCCATGCCTCCTGCCGGCGTGGCCGGCATATCCAGGCCCAGCTCAAGGGGCGAATTCCATACCCAATGACGCAGAGCCGCAAAAGGGCACCCGAAGGTGCCCTTTCTGTTGCCTGCGAGAAGCGCGCGGCTTACCAGCCGGTCACTTCCTTCAGCGCATCGCCGATCTCAGCCAGGGAGCGCACGGTGCGCACACCGGCGTCTTCCAGGGCGGCGAACTTCTCGTCCGCGGTGCCCTTGCCACCGGAGATGATCGCCCCGGCGTGGCCCATGCGCTTGCCCGGAGGGGCGGTCACACCGGCGATATAGGAGACCACCGGCTTAGAGACATTGGCCTTGATGTAGGCGGCGGCCTCTTCTTCGGCGGTGCCGCCGATCTCGCCGATCATCACGATCGCTTCGGTCTTGGGATCCTGCTCGAACATCTCCAGGATGTCGATGAAGTTGGAGCCCGGGATCGGGTCGCCGCCAATGCCCACGCAGGTGGACTGGCCGAAGCCGTGATCGGTGGTCTGCTTGACCGCTTCATAGGTCAGGGTGCCGGAGCGCGAGACGATACCGACACGGCCCGGCTGGTGGATGTGCCCCGGCATGATGCCGATCTTGCACTCGCCCGGGGTGATCACCCCGGGGCAGTTGGGGCCGATCAGGCGCACGCCCAGCTCGTCGCACTTCACCTTGGCCTGCAGCATGTCCAGGGTCGGAATGCCCTCGGTGATGCACACGATCAGCTTGATGCCGGCGTTGGCGGCTTCCAGGATCGAGTCCTTGCAGAACGGGGCCGGCACATAGATCACGCTGGCCTCGGCGCCGGTCTTCTCGACCGCTTCCTTGACGGTGTTGAACACCGGCAGGCCCAGGTGCTCCTGGCCGCCCTTGCCCGGCGTCACGCCGCCGACCATCTGGGTGCCGTAGGCGAGCGCCTGCTCGGAGTGGAAGGTCCCCTGGCCACCGGTGAAGCCCTGGCAGATGACCTTGGTGTTCTTGTCGATCAGGATGCTCATTACTTGCCCTCCGCCGCTTTGACGACCTGCTGTGCCGCGTCAGTCAGGCTGGTAGCAGCGATGATGTTCAGACCGCTGGAGGCCAGCTTCTCGGCACCCAGCTCGGCGTTGTTACCCTCCAGACGCACCACCACCGGTACGTTGACGCCGACCTGCTCGACGGCCCCGATGATGCCTTCGGCGATCATGTCGCAGCGCACGATACCGCCGAAGATGTTGACCAGCACGGCCTTCACGGAATCGTCGGAGAGGATCAGCTTGAAGGCTTCCGCCACGCGCTCCTTGGTGGCACCGCCGCCCACGTCGAGGAAGTTGGCCGGCAGGCCGCCATTGAGCTTGATGATGTCCATGGTGCCCATGGCCAGGCCGGCGCCGTTGACCATGCAGCCGATGTTGCCTTCCAGGGCCACGTAGTTGAGGTCCCATTCGGCGGCTTCGGCTTCGCGCTCGTCTTCCTGGGACGGGTCGCGCATGGCCTGCAGGTCCGGATGGCGATAGAGGGCGTTGCCGTCCAGGCCCAGCTTGGCGTCGAGGCAGTGCAGGTTGCCTTCATCGGTGATCACCAGCGGGTTGATCTCCAGCAGCGCCAGGTCCTTCTCGTGGAACAGGCGGGAGAGCCCCAGGAAAATCTTGGTGAACTGCTTCACCTGGTCGCCCTTCAGGCCCAGGGCGAAGGCCAGTTCACGGGCCTGGTAGGGCTGGGCGCCGACCAGCGGGTCGATCTCGGCCTTGAGGATCTTCTCGGGGGTTTCCTCGGCGACCTTCTCGATCTCCACGCCGCCTTCGGTGGAGGCCATGAAGACCACGCGGCGGGTGGTGCGGTCGACCACGGCACCCAGGTAGAGCTCGTTGGCGATGTCGGTGCAGTTCTCGACCAGGATCTTGGCGACCGGCTGACCGTTCTCGTCGGTCTGGAAGGTCACCAGGTTCTTGCCCAGCCACTGCTCGGCGAAGGCCTTGGCCTCCTCCGGGCTCTTGATCAGCTTGACGCCGCCGGCCTTGCCGCGGCCGCCAGCGTGCACCTGGGCCTTGACGACCCACATGTCGCCACCGATCTTCTTGCAGGCTTCCGCCGCTTCCTCGGGGGTGTCGACGGCGAAGCCCTTGGATACCGGCAGACCATAGTCGGCAAACAGCTGTTTGCCCTGATACTCGTGAAGGTTCATCGATTCATGCCATTGGTTGCATGTGACTCGAACGGCAACCGCGAAACGCCGCCTGTGGCGGACTGGTTCGGGTCGCCCCCGTTCGTACCCGATACATCGCCGGGTACGACGCGCCACCGCGGGGGTGGCGCTTGTTGTAGCGATACTGCGGGCTGGCTTACTTGCGCTTCTTGCGGTTGGCCATGTGGATGGCGTGGCCGTCCACCGCCAGCGCCGCCTCGTGCACGGCTTCCGACATGGTCGGGTGAGCGTAGCAGGTCAGCGCCAGGTCCTCGGCGCTGGAGCCGAACTCCAGCGCGATCACGCCCTGGGCGATCATCTCGCCGGCGTGCTGGCCGACGATGTGCATGCCCAGCACCCGATCGGTCTCGGCATCGGCGATGATCTTGGCCTGGCCCTCGGTGGCGTTGTTGGCCATGGCGCGGCCGCTGGCCGCGAACGGGAAGCTGCCGGTCTTGACCTCGATGCCCTTGGCCTTGGCGTCCTGCTCGGTCAGACCGACCCACGCCACCTCAGGGAAGGTATAGATCACGCAGGGGATGGCGTCATAGTTCATCTCCGCCTTATGGCCGGCGATGATGTCGGCCACCATGATGCCTTCCTCGGAAGCCTTGTGGGCCAGCATCTGGCCCCGCACGCAGTCGCCGATGGCATAGACGCCCGGCACGCTGGTGCGGCACTGGTCGTCGACATGGATGAAACCGCGCTCGTCCAGGCCGACCCCCACGCCGTCGGCGATCACGCCCTGGGTGTAGGGCTTGCGGCCCACGCAGACGATCAGCTTGTCGAAGGTCATCTCCTGGTCGCCGGCGGCGTCGCTGTACTTGACCAGGACTTCCTCGCCCTTGACCTCGGAGCCGGTGACCCGGGCGCCCAGCTTGATGTCCAGGCCCTGCTTCTTGAGCAGCTTCTGGGTCTCCTTGGCGATGGCGGTGTCGACCATCGGCAGGAAGCTGTCCATGGCCTCGAGCACCGTGACCTCGGAGCCCAGGCGGCTCCACACGCTGCCCAGCTCCAGGCCGATGACGCCGGCGCCGATCACGCCCAGACGCTTCGGCGCCTCCTGGAATTCCAGCGCGCCGGTGGAGTCGACGATCAGGCCCTCGGTCAGCGGGGTCGGCGGGATCTCGACGGGCACCGAGCCGGCGGCGATGACGATGTTGTCGGCCTCATAGGTGGTCGCCTTGCCGTCCTGATCGGTGACCTCGACCTGCTTCGCGCCGACCACCTTGCCGGTGCCCTCGATGCCGGTCACGCCGTTGGCCTTGAACAGCCCGGCAATGCCGCCGGTGAGGTTCTTCACGATCTTGTCCTTGCGGGCCATCATCTTCTTGACGTCCATGCTGACGTCACCGGCCTGGATGCCCATATCAGCGAAATCGTGCTTGGCCTCGACGAACTTGTGGGAGGCCTCGAGCAGCGCCTTGGACGGGATACAGCCCACGTTGAGGCAGGTGCCGCCGAAGACGACCTTGCCTTCCTTGCCGATCCACTTCTCGACACAGGCGGTCTTCAGGCCCAGCTGGGCGGCACGGATGGCGGCCACGTAGCCGCCGGGGCCCGCGCCGATGACGATCACATCATATTTATCGGCCATGTGGTTTTCCTTGATCGGTTCGCGTTTGAGTCCGTTGGGTCGGGCGTCGCTCAGATGTCCAGCAGCAGTCGGGCCGGGTCTTCCAGCAGTTCCTTGATGGTCACCAGGAACTGCACCGCGTCCTTGCCATCGATCATGCGGTGGTCATAGGAGACTGCCAGGTACATCATCGGACGGATTTCGACCTTGCCGTTCACTGCCATGGGTCGTTCCTGGATCTTGTGCATCCCCAGGATGGCCGTCTGCGGCGGGTTGATGATCGGCGTCGACATCAGCGAGCCGAAGATTCCCCCGTTTGTAATGGTGAAGGTGCCACCCTGCATCTCGTCGATGCCGAGCTTGCCTTCGCGTGCGCGCTTGCCGAAATCGACGATGCCCTTCTCGACATCGGCGATCTTCATGCTGTCGGTATCGCGCAGCACCGGCACCACCAGGCCGCGGTCGGTGGAGACCGCCACGCCGATGTCCTGATAGCCGTGATAGACGATATCGGTGCCGTCGATGGAGGCGTTGACATCGGGGAAGCGCTTGAGCGCCTCGGAGGCCGCCTTGACGAAGAAGCCCATGAAACCGAGCTTGACGTCGTGCGATTTGAGGAAGGTGTCCTTGTACTGGGCACGCAGATCCATCACCGCGCCCATGTCCACCTCGTTGTAGGTGGTGAGCATGGCGGCGGTCTGCTGAGCCTGAACCAGTCGCTTGGCGATGGTCTGGCGCAGGCGGCTCATCGGCACCCGCTTCTCGGGACGCTCGCCCTCCACGGCCGGCGCCGCGGCGGCAGCCGGCTGGGCCTTGCCGGCCGGCTTGGCGCTCTTCTTGGCACTGCCGTCCTTGACCGCCTTCTGCACGTCCTCCTTGAGGATGCGACCGCCCTTGCCGGTCCCCTCGATCTTGCTGACGTCGAGGTCGTGCTCGGCCACCAGCTTGCGCGCGGCCGGCGCGAGGATCTTATCGCCCACCTGCTCGTCGCTGGCGCCGTCGTCGGCGGAGGCCGCCGCGGCGGGCGCCTTCGCCTCGCCACCCGAGCCTTCGGTGAAGGTCGCCAGCACCGCCTCGGACTCGACCTGGCTGCCCTCCTCGGCCTTGATCTCGGCAAGGGCGCCATCCGCCGGCGCCACCACCTCGAGCACCACCTTGTCGGTCTCGATATCGGCCAGCACCTCGTCGCGCTTGACCGCCTCGCCGACCTGCTTGTGCCAGGTGGCCACGGTGCCTTCCTGGATCGACTCGGGGAAGGTCGGCGCCTTCACCTCGTGGGTCTTGCCACCGCCGGCCGGCTTATCGGCCTTGGCGTCGCTCTGCTTGTCGGCATTCGGGGCGGCCTTGCTGTCGTTTTTCTTCTCGCCGCCCTTGGCCTTACCTTCCCCGATCTTGCCCAGCACCTGCTCGGACTCCACGGTGTCGCCCTCCTCGACCGTCACCTCGGAGAGGGTCCCGGCCTCGGGCGCCAGCACCTCGAGCACCACCTTGTCGGTCTCGATCTCGACGATCAGCTCATCGCGCTCGACGCTGTCGCCCGGCTTCTTGTGCCATGCCGCCACGGTGCCTTCGGCAACGGACTCCGGAAAGGTGGGCGCTTTGATCTCGGTAGCCATGTCGTTTCCCTTGTATGTTCTCTCTCGTCCCAGCAGAAGGCCCTAGAGGTTGAAGGCGTCTTCCACCAGCTGTCGCTGCTGTTCGGTGTGCACGGACATGTAGCCGCAGGCTGGCGCCGCCGAGGCCGGACGACCGGCAAACTTCAGCTGGCCACCCAGTCCATTCTTGAGCATGTCGGCGACGGCGCGCATGTGGTGCTGGCTCGGATACCAGGCCCCCTGGTTGAGCGGCTCTTCCTGACACCAGACCAGCGTCTCGAGGTTGACGTAGTCCTTGAGCGCCTCGAAGAGCTCCTCCTTGGGGAAGGGATAGAGCTGCTCGATACGCAGGATGGCGGTGTCGTTGCGGCCGTTCTCCTGGCGCCAGGCCGCCAGGTCGTAGTAAACCTTGCCGGCGCACAGGATGACCCGCTCGACCTGTTCGGCTTCAAGCTTGGCCTGGTCGGGCAGCACCATCTGGAAGTTGCCGTTGGCCAGGTCGTCGAGGCTGGAGACCGCCTCCTTGTGGCGCAGCAGGCTCTTGGGCGACATCACCACCAGGGGCTTTCTCAGCTTGCGGATCACCTGGCGCCGCAGCAGATGGAAGATCTGAGCCGGCGTGGTGGGCACGCAGATCTGCATGTTGTGCTCGGCGCACAGCTGCAGGAAGCGCTCCAGGCGCGCCGAAGAGTGCTCCGGCCCCTGGCCCTCGTAGCCGTGGGGCAGCAGCATGGTCAGCCCGCACAGCCGCTCCCACTTGGTCTCGCCGGAGGAGATGAACTGGTCGACCACCACCTGGGCACCGTTGAAGAAGTCCCCGAACTGCGCCTCCCAGATCACCAGGTCGTTGGGCGCCGTGGTGGCATAGCCGTATTCGAAGGCCAGCACCGCTTCTTCCGACAGGAAGGAGTCGTGGATGGTGAAATTCGGCTGGCCGTCGGCCATGTGCTGCAGCGGCACATAGACGCTGCCGTCCTTCTGGTTGTGCACCACCGCATGGCGGTGGGAGAAGGTCCCGCGGCCCACGTCCTGGCCGGTGATGCGAACCGGGTGGCCCTCGTCGAGCAGAGTGGCGTAGGCCAAAGTCTCGGCGAAGCCCCAGTTCAGCGCCAGGCCGCCGGCCTGCATCTTGCGGCGATCCTCGTAGATCTTGGCCACCTGACGCTGCACCCCGACCCCGTCGGGGATCTCGCACATCCGGGCGGCCAGGCGCTGCAGACGCTTCATCTCGACGCGGGTATCGGCATAGCCGGTCCACTCGTGGCCGATGTAAGGCTTCCAGTCGACGAACAGCGAGGTATTGGGCTGCTGCACCAGGGCGTTGGCCACGTGATTGCCTGCCAGCAGATCCTCGCGATAGGTCTCGATCAGCGCCTTGGCCGCCTCCTCGGTGAGGACGCCCTGCTCCACCAGACGCTGGGCATAGAGGGTCCGGGCGGAGGGGTGCTCCTTGATCTTGCGGTACATCATCGGCTGGGTGCCGGAGGGCTCGTCGGCCTCGTTGTGGCCGCGGCGGCGGTAGCAAACCAGGTCGATGACCACGTCCTTCTTGAACTGCTGGCGGTAGTCCAGTGCCACTTGGGTGGCATGCAGGACCGCTTCCGGGTCGTCGCCGTTGACGTGGAAGATCGGCGCCTGAACCATCTTGGCAATGTCGGTGCAGTACTCGGTGGAGCGGGTGTCCTGCGGATGCGAGGTGGTGAAACCGACCTGGTTATTGATCACCACGTGGATGGTGCCACCGGTCTTGTAGGCGCGGGTCTGGGACATCTGGAAAGTCTCCATGACCACGCCCTGACCGGCGAAGGCCGCATCGCCATGGATGTTGATCGGCAGCACCTTGTCGCCGCTGGCGTCGCCGCGACGGTCCTGGCGGGCGCGCACCGACCCCTCGACCACCGGGGAGACGATCTCCAGGTGGGAGGGATTGAAGGCCAGCGCCAGGTGCACCTCGCCGCCCGGCGTCATCACGTTGGAGCTGAAGCCCTGGTGATACTTGACGTCGCCGGAGCCGCGCTCGACCAGCTTCTTGCCATCGAACTCGTCGATCAGCTCGGAGGGGTTCTTGCCGAGGATATTGACCAGCAGGTTGAGACGGCCGCGGTGGGCCATGCCGATCACCACCTCCTTGACCCCGTAGCCGCCGCCGCGCTGGATCAGCTCGTCCATCATCGGGATGAAGGCCTCGCCCCCCTCCAGGCCGAAACGCTTGGTCCCCGGGTACTTGGAGGCCAGGTAGTTCTCCAGCCCCTCGGCGGCGGTGAGGCGCTCCAGCAGGTGCTTGCGCACCTCATCGCTGTACTTGGGGGCGCTGCGTACCGACTCGAAGCGCTGCTGCAGCCAGCGCTTCTCCTCGGTGTCGACGATGTGCATGACCTCGCAGCCGATGGAGCGGCAGTAGGTCTGCTCGAGGGCGTCGATGATCTCGCGCAGCGGCGCCTTGTCCATCCCCAGGAAGAAGGAGCCGGTCTGGAATTCGGTGTCCAGGTCGGCCTTGGAGAGCTGATGGAAGGAGAGGTCGAGGTCGGGAACGGGGTTCTGGGCACGAAGATCGAGCGGGTCGATCTTGGCCTTCTGGTGGCCCCGGAAGCGGTAGGCGTTGATCAACTGCAACACCTTGACCTGCTTCTTGTTTTCCCCGCTGTCGGCAGCGGCTACCTGCAGGGAGGTCCGGCGTGCGCGAGCCAGCTTGTGAAACTGTTCGCGTACGGGACTCAGAGGAACATCGTGGGAGGAGCCGCCTTCCGGACTCGGCAGCTGGTCGAAGTAGGTTCGCCACTCGTCGGGGACGGAACCGGGGTCGGCGAGGTATTGCTCGTAGAGCGCTTCCACATAGTGAACGTTGCTGCCGCTCACGTGGGAGCTGTTCCACATCAACTCCATTATGCCTTGTTGCATCTCTCGGTCACCCTGCACTGATGGGGGTGTGATCGGCGCCGTCACGGCCCAGCCGCGGCGGCCTGGGTGGTGCCCTGCCGGAAGGGCGTCTTATCTCCGGCGGCTCCGGCCGCCAGGCCGGAAACCCTGAATCCCATGGTCAAGAGCCGGCACCTGGGGCACCGGCTCTTGTCCTGCGCTGCTACCGGCCGCGACGCTGTGTCGCGGCCGCAGGCCGGCGGCCATGATAGCAAGCCCTTGGCCACGATTTAAGTGGCATTGGCCAGCAGCATCTCGCGGATCTTGCCGATCGCCCGGGTGGGATTGAGCCCCTTGGGGCAGACCGCCACGCAGTTCATGATGCCGCGGCAGCGGAACACGCTGAACGGATCCTCCAGCTCGGCCAGACGCTCCTGGGTCGCGGTATCGCGGGAATCGGCCAGGAAGCGGTAGGACTGCAGCAGCCCGGCGGGGCCGACAAACCTCTCCGGGTTCCACCAGAACGACGGACAGGAGGTCGAGCAGCAGGCACACAGGATGCACTCGTAGAGCCCGTCGAGCTTGTCGCGCTCCTCGGGCGACTGCAGCCGCTCGATGGCCGGCGCCGGCTCGTCGTTCTGCAGGTACGGCTGGATGCGCTCGTACTGCTTGTAGAACAGCCCCATGTCGACCGCCAGGTCGCGCACCACCGGCAAGCCGGGCAGCGGACGCAGCGTGAGCTTGTTGTCCTTGACCACCTGGGAGAGCGAGGTGATGCAGGCCAGGCCGTTCTTGCCGTTCATGTTCATGCCGTCGGAGCCGCACACGCCCTCGCGGCAGCTGCGACGGTAGGCCAGGGTGGTGTCCTGGGCTTTGAGCATTTCCAACACGTTGAGGACCATCAGGTCGCGGCCCTGCGTGTCCACCTGGTACTCCTGCATGTAGGGCGCGGAGTCGGTTTCCGGATTGTAGCGGTAGATGGATACCTGAAGCATGGACATCGTGACTCCCCTTAGTAGGTACGGACTTTCGGCTCGAAGGTGTCGACGGTCTTCGGCTTGAAGTTCACGTCGCGCTTGCCGACTTTCTTCTCGGCCGGGAAGTACATGGAGTGCTTCAGCCAGTTGACGTCGTCACGGTCCGGGTAGTCGTAGCGGGAGTGGGCGCCACGGCTCTCCTTGCGCTCCAGGGCGGCGATGGCGGTCGCCTCGGCCACCTCCATCAGGTTGTCGAGCTCGAGCGCCTCGACCCGGGCGGTATTGAAGGCGCCGGATTTGTCGACCAGGTGGGCGTTGGCGATGCGTCCGCGCAGGTCGGCCAGCTGCTTGACGCCCTCCTGCATGTTGTCCTCCTGACGGAACACGCCGAAGGCGTTCTGCATGATGCCCTGCAGCTCGGCCTTGAGATCGGCCACCGACTCGCCGCCGCTGGACTCGTCCCAGCGGTTGATGCGCTTCATGGCAGACTCGATGTCGGACTCGGAGGCGTCGAGGTAGTCGATGCCCTCGTTGAGCGCGCCCTCGATGAATATGCCGGCCGCCCGGCCGAACACCACCAGGTCGAGCAGCGAGTTGCCGCCCAGGCGGTTGGCGCCGTGGACCGACACGCAGGCCGCTTCGCCACAGGCGAACAGGCCGTTGACGATCTGGTCGTTGCCGTCGGCATCCTGCATGATCGCCTGACCGTGAACGTTGGTGGGAATGCCGCCCATCATGTAGTGGCAGGTCGGCACCACCGGGATCGGCGCTTCGGTCGGGTCGGCGTGAGCGAAGATCTTGGAGAGCTCGCTGATGCCCGGCAGGCGCTTGTTGAGCACCTCCTCGCCCAGGTGGTCGAGCTTGAGATAGACGTGATCGCCATGCTCGCCGCAGCCGCGACCCTCGAGGATCTCCATGACCATGGAGCGCGCCACCACGTCGCGGCCGGCCAGGTCCTTGGCGTTGGGCGCGTAGCGCTCCATGAACCGCTCGCCGTCCTTGTTGACCAGGTAACCGCCTTCGCCACGGCAACCCTCGGTGACCAGCACGCCCGCCCCGTAGATGCCGGTGGGATGGAACTGCCACATCTCCATGTCCTGCATCGGGAAGCCGGCGCGCAGCGCCATGCCGATGCCGTCACCGGTATTGATCAGGGCGTTGGTGGTGGAGGCGTAGATACGACCCGCCCCGCCGGTGGCCATGACGGTGGCCTTGGACTTGACGTGCACCACTTCGCCGGTCTCGATGCACATGGCGATACAGCCGACCACATCGCCGTTGGCGTTCTTGACCAGATCGACAGCGAACCACTCGTTGAGGAAGGTGGTGTTGTTCTTCAGGTTGTTCTGATAGAGGGTGTGCAGCAGGGCATGGCCGGTGCGATCCGCCGCCGCACAGGTGCGCGCCGCCTGGCCGCCCTCACCGAAGTTCTTGGACTGACCGCCGAACGGACGCTGGTAGATACGCCCGTTGTCGAAGCGCGAGAACGGCAGGCCCATGTGCTCGAGCTCGAAGACCGCCTTGGGGCCTTCTGAGCACATGTACTCGGCGGCATCCTGGTCGGTGATGTAGTCGCCGCCCTTGACGGTGTCATACATGTGCCAGCGCCAATCATCGTTGGGATCCGCGGAGGCGATGGCGCAGGTGATACCGCCCTGGGCGGAGACGGTGTGCGAGCGGGTCGGGAAGACCTTGGACAGCACCGCGGTCTTCTTGCCGGACTTGGCCAGCTCGAGCGCGGCACGCAGGCCGGAGCCGCCACCGCCGATGATGATGGCGTCGAACGTCAGACTACGCATGGTTGACATGTATCAGGCTCCCCACAGAACTTGAATGCCCCAGACCAGAAACACGAAGATGGCCAGGATGATGACGATCTGGGCGCCGACGCGCACGCCGGTCGACTTGAGATAATCGGTGGTAACGGTCCACAGGCCGACCCAGGCATGGGCGGCAATGGAGAGCAGCGCCAGCAGGGAGAAGATGCGCATCCAGGTCTGGGCGAACAGACCGCTCCAGGTGGCGTAGTCGAGCCCCGGGTTGAAGAGCAGATAGAGAACGATGAACAGCGTATAGAGGGCGAGGATGACCGCCGAGACCCGCTGGATCAGCCAGTCGGACAGGCCGCTTCGACCCAGATTGGTGATATTGGTTACCATACCCAGACTCCCGCGAGAATGATCAGGACCGCACTCACCACCACGGTGATCTGCGCCTTCTTGACACCACCTTCGAGGGTCACGCCGATATCGGCGTCCATCAGCAGGTGCTTGATGCCGGCCACGAAGTGAAAGGCCAGCGCCGACAGCAGGCCCCAGGCGATCAGCTTGGCCAGGACGTTGTTAGCCAGCGCATCGCTTACCGCGGCAAAGCCGGCCGGCGAGGAGAGCGACTTGTCGAGGGCCCAGAAGGCGAAGATGAGTCCGATAAAGAGGATGACGCCGGTGATGCGATGAGCGATCGACGTCAGGGCGGGAAGTGGGAACTGTATCGTGGTGAGATCGAGATTGACGGGTCGTTTGCTATTCACGGCTCTATACACACTCTCTTGGCTCGCTCCTCGGCCGGTTCAGCTGGCCGAAGCGAGCGGTGGTTTGAGGTAGGGGGCTCGCCGCTGCCGGGACGGGCATGACAACGAGTACCTGCCAGTCGCGCGGAGTGGATTATAGGGACATGAACTCCCGGTGACAAATGAACACCGGCGGTACTCGACCATGGTGCAACCCCGCCACCGCGGTCGATTTCCCCGGCATGGCAAGCGGATGCCGGGCATGAGCCGCCATCCGGGAGCTTCATGCCGCATGGCACCATTACTTGTACAAAAAGCTATACATTAGAAATCCACGTGCACAACAAGCGACGCACCATGGGCTAATTGACAATCCCGGGAACGCTTCTATAGTGGGCGGACCTTTTCGCCGGCGTATTCAGCGAAATGCCGACTTTACGTCCCACAACGAACTCGAGAGGAGGCCTTTCATGGCTGACAGGAAAGCGACGCTGACGGTAGACGGCCTGGACAAGACGATCGAGCTGCCGATCTATTCAGGCGCTCTGGGCCCGGACGTGATCGACGTTCGCGGCCTGGGCGCCGAGGGCCTCTTCACCTACGACCCCGGCTTCATGGCCACCTCCTCCTGCCAGTCCGCCATCACCTTCATCGATGGCGGCAAGGGCGTACTGCTGCACCGTGGCTACCCCATCGACCAGTTGGCCAAGGAATCCAACTTCGTCGAACTCTGCTACACGCTGCTGTTCGGCGAGCTGCCCAACGATGAGCAGTACGCCGATTTCGAGTCGCGGGTCCGCAACCACACCATGGTCCACGACCAGATCAACAACTTCTTCAAGGGCTTCCGGCGCGACGCCCACCCGATGTCGATCCTGTGTGGCGTGGTCGGCGGCCTGGCAGCCTTCTATCACGACCACATGGACATTACCCAGGAGGAGGACCGCGTGATCAGCGCGATCCGCCTGATCGCCAAGATGCCCACCATCGCGGCCATGTCCTACAAGTACAACGTCGGGCAGCCGTTCAACTACCCGCGCAACGACCTGAACTATGCAGAGAACTTCCTCTACATGATGTTCAGCACCCCGTGCGAGGAGTACAAGGTCAACCCGGTCTATGCCAAGGCCATGGACCGCATCTTCATGCTGCACGCCGACCACGAGCAGAACGCCTCCACCTCCACGGTGCGCCTGGCGGGCTCCACCGGCGCCAACCCCTTCGCCTGTATCAGCGCCGGCATCGCCGCCCTGTGGGGCCCGGCCCACGGCGGCGCCAACGAGGCGGTGCTGAAGATGCTCGACGAGATCGGCGACGAGTCCGAGGAGAACATCCAGCGCTTTGTCGACCGCGCCAAGGACAAGGACGACCCGTTCAAGCTGATGGGCTTCGGCCACCGGGTCTATCGCAACTTCGACCCGCGCGCCAAGGTGATGAAGGAGACCTGCGACGAGGTGCTGGCCGAGCTGGGCATGGCCGACGACCCGCAGCTCAAGATCGCCAAGCGCCTGGAGCAGATCGCCCTGGAGGACGAGTACTTCATCGAGCGCAAGCTCTATCCCAACGTCGATTTCTACTCCGGCATCATCCTCAAGGCGATGGGCATTCCGACCAACATGTTCACGGTGATCTTCGCCGTGTCGCGCACCATCGGCTGGATCTCCCACTGGCACGAGATGGTCAGCGACAGCTACAAGATCGGTCGCCCGCGCCAGCTCTACACCGGCCACCCCCAGCGCGACTACCCCACCAAGTAATCTGGCAGGGGGGCGGCCCCGTCCGCCGCGCAACCGGAAAGCCGCCCTTGGGCGGCTTTCTGCGTCTTGGATACCACAGCACTCCAACACCCGACAGCTCAACGTTCGACAGCCCAACAACACAAGAGGGAAAGCAGGATGAGCCAGAGAATCTCGACGGTCGCCTTTATCGGCCTGGGCGTGATGGGCTACCCCATGGCCGGGCACCTGGCCCGCGCCGGGCTCACGGTGCGCGTCTACAACCGCACCGCCGCCAAGGCTGCCGCCTGGGTCGCCGAGCACGGCGGCAGCCACCACGACACCCCGCAGGCGGCCGCCACGGGCGCCGACCTGGTGCTGGTCTGCGTGGGCAACGACGACGACGTGCGCCAGGTCACCACGGGCGAGCATGGAGCCCTTTCCGGCATGGCCGTGGGCAGCCTGCTGGTGGACCACACCACCGCCTCGGCAGGCCTCGCCGAAGCCCTCGACGCGGCCTGCCGCGAGCGCGGCGTCGGCTTCCTCGACGCCCCGGTCTCCGGCGGCCAGCAGGGGGCCGAGAACGGCGCCCTGACCATCATGTGTGGCGGCGACGATGCCGATTTCGCCGCCGCCGAGCCGATACTGAGCCACTACGCCCAGGCGGTCACCCTGATGGGACCCGCCGGCAGCGGCCAGCTCACCAAGATGGTCAACCAGATCTGCATCGCCGGCCTGGTCCAGGGCCTGGCCGAGGGGCTCCACTTCGCCGAGCAGGCCGGTCTCGACCGCCAGCGGGTGGTCGACGTCATCGCCAAGGGCGCGGCCGGCTCCTGGCAGATGGAGAACCGGCACAAGACCATGATCGCGGATGAGTACGAGCACGGCTTCGCGGTGGACTGGATGCGCAAGGACCTGGGGATCTGCCTGGAGCAGGCTCGCCGCCTCCAGGCCCGACTGCCCGTCACCGCCCTGGTCGACCAGTTCTATGCCGACGTTCAGGCCATGGGGGGCGGTCGCTGGGACACCTCCTCGCTGCTCAGGCGACTGCGCGCCAGCGATTCCTGAAGCCGAGTTGCCGGCGCCGGTCGCCCACGTTGCCCGCCCACACCGGTCGCCGGCACCCGGTCGCCGACAGGCGACCACTTACCCACATTCAGGGCTGATTCGCGTTTTCCACACATTCTGTGGATAAACCTGTTCACAACCGCACGAAAAGGCCGTCAAATCGCCATGGTCAGCGGCCTCCCCTTAGATTGTTTATTTTTTGACCAGTTTTAAGTTATTGAATATTAAGGGATTATGAGAAAACCCAGCCATCACGGCGAGTTAGCCCCGGCACCATGGGGAGCAGGCTGAGCAACGATGAACGAGTGGACAAGTCAAGCGCCAAGCGGTGAAAAATCGGCGCTTCAATGGACTTTTCACGCGCCGGAGGCGCCCACCGCGAGACGCGATGCGGCGACAAAAAAAGACGCCATCGGCGTCTCGGGGTTCGCGCTGACGTCATGACGCGACAGCCGCGAAGAATGAAGTGGCGTCCCATAGGGGGTTCGAACCCCTGTTCCCGCCGTGAAAGGGCGGTGTCCTAGACCACTAGACGAATGGGACGCAGCGTCACGCAAGACGGGAAATGGTGGAGCCTAGCGGGATCGAACCGCTGACCTCGACACTGCCAGTGTCGCGCTCTCCCAGCTGAGCTAAGGCCCCACATGTCTCGTGAAGACGGGGCGTATGTTACTGATTCGCCCCGCCACTGTCAAGCGCCTGCGCCCCGCTCAGGCGAGCTCGCGGAACTCCTTCTCGAAGCGTTTGGCCTGCTTCTTGGAGACACCGCCCAGCACCTCGATGGCGTGACGCAGTCGCGCCCGGGTCATGTCGGAGCCGAGGATCGCCATGGCGTCCATGACCGAGGTGCTCGCTGTGGAGCCGGTGATGGCGATGAAGACAGGCGCCAGGAAATCCTTCATCTTGAGGTCGAAGTGGCCGGCCAGCGCCTTGACCTCGCTGAGCAGCACCTCCTTGTGCCAGGCGGGAACGGCCTCGAAGCGCCACACCAGGAACTGCAGCAACCTGAGCAGATCCTCACGGCCCAGCTTGACGCCATCGAAGCTCTCCTCGGTGATCGCCGGCAGCCCCGAGAAGAAGTGGCCGGCCAGCGGTGCCACCTGGGAGAGCGTCTCCACGCGGGTGCGCACCTGAGGCAGGATCTGGCCGACGTACTCGTCGTTGAAGGCCCACTCCATCAACGCCTTGAGAAAGGCCTGATCGTCCAGGTCCTCGCGGATGTAGAGCCCGTTGAGCCAGGTCAGCTTCTCCAGATCGAACACCGGGCCGCCCAGCGAGACCCGCTGTATGTCGAAATGGGCCATCATCTCGTCGAGGCTGAACTTTTCGCGCTCGTCGGGCATCGACCAGCCCATCCGCCCCAGGTAGTTGGTCACCGCCTGGGGCAAGTACCCCATGCGCCGATAGTAGTTGATCGAGGTGGGGTTCTTGCGCTTGGAGAGCTTCGACTTGTCGGGATTGCGCAGCAGCGGCATGTGGCAAAGCACCGGCATTTCCCAGCCGAAGTACTCATAGAGCAGCTGATGCTTGGGGGCGGAATTGATCCACTCCTCACCGCGCAGTACATGGGTGATGCCCATCAGATGGTCATCCACCACGTTGGCCAGGTGATAGGTGGGCATGCCATCCGACTTGAGCAGGATCTGCGCATCCACCTGGGCCCAGTCCACCTCGATGGGGCCACGCAGCATGTCGTTGATCACGCAGGTACCGGTGGCCGGCACCTTCATGCGCACCACATGCGGCCAGCCCTCGCGCTCGCGCCTCGCCTGCTCATCGGCCGGCAGGGCCAGGTCGGACGGTTTGAGCGCCAGATGCATCCCGGCAGCCTTGCGCGCCTCGCGCAACTCATCGAGCTCCTCGCTGGTGCGATAGCACTTGAAGGCATGGCCGCCGCTAAGCAGCTGGCGCGCGTACTCGGCATAGATATCGCCCCGTTCGCTCTGCCGGTAGGGGCCGTGAGGGCCGCCGACGTCGGGGCCTTCGTCCCACTCCAGGCCCAGCCAGCGCAGCGAGTCGAGAATCATCTGCTCGGACTCGACGGTGGAGCGAACGCGGTCGGTGTCCTCGATGCGCAGCACGAACTGGCCACCATGCTGACGGGCAAAGCAGAGGTTGAACAGGGCGATATAGGCGGTGCCCACATGGGGGTCGCCGGTGGGTGACGGCGCAATGCGAGTACGTACGGTCATGTCGTCCTTATCCATTAGGGAGTGAGCTTGCCGGCATTATACGCACCTGACCCCGCGCGGGCAGCCGCCGCAGGAAATCAACCTGGCCATCCGCGGTCAATAAAAGACGGGGAGGAGCCACACTCTCCTCTCTCTTCGAAGCGACTTCCTGCCAGCGGCATGCCCTTCCGGCGCGACCACATGGATGATCGACTTCCGATCACGATCGCAATGGATCAGCGCGAGCCGAGCAAGGCGCCAGCGGCTGCGGGGACGCCCCACCTATCTCGAGGCCGGATGCTAAATCATCGTCAACGCATATGTTATTTCATCGTTGACAGGCATTATTTGCACAACTTACGGGGATGATTGAGTATCCGTGCATTTCCCACTATCGCCAGGATGTTGAGATGAATTCACTCGGCCCACGCATCAAACAACTACGACTACAGGCCAACCTCAACAAGGCTGCACTGGCCCGCAAGGTCGGTGTATCCGATGTCACGATCTCGTACTGGGAGTCGGGAGCGATCAAGCAGATCGGCCATGAGCGCCTGGTGGCATTGGCCGAGGCGCTCGGCTGTCCGCTGAGTCGACTGCTGGAAGGGGATTACGCCACGCCACCGTCCCCGCTATTGCTGCTGGGTCGGCCGCCCCTCCCCTGGCTCGACCCCGCCGCCCACCGCGTGACCCTGCACGGCCACCTGCTGCCAGCAGGCACGGACTGGCCTGGCGAGTGCTACCTGGTCACCCCGGGACCCGGCGAGCGCTTCGAGTTTCTGGCCGACGGGGATCTCGCCGCCATCTGCCCCACGACTGCCTTCGAAGGCCCCGGGCGCTATCTGATCGAGGGGCAGGATGGCCTGTTCATCAGCGCGCTGACGCAAGGGGCAAACGGTGAGCTGCTGGCCAGCGGCGAGTCGTCACTGTCGCGCCAGAACCAGCCCCTGGAGCAGACCGACCGCCTGGTCGGCAAGCTGCTGGTGCGCTGGCGTCCGGAGGCCGGCTGACCGCCGGCCTTGCGGGTTCGGTTCACTCGACTTCCAGCACCTCGACCCGGTCGGTGGTGCGGCGCGGCTCGCTGCCGATCAGGTAGCGTCGCGTATAGCTTGCCACCTGCCCCAGCCCATGGCGTGACTCCTGTACCAGCGGCCCGCTCAGGTGCTCGCCCTGATCGCCGATGCGCTCACGCACGCTGACCGGCTGCACGCTGGCTTCGGGCAGATTGACGGTAATGGTGTAGCCACCGTCGGGCAAGCCGCTGCCCGGCCCCAGCGGGCCCACCATGAAGCGCCCCTCTTCGACATTGGTGCGCGACTGCCAGCGGACACCGCTCAGCTCTCGCTCCACCACGATCAGCAGCCGCGCCCCTTCCGGCAGGTTGGTCTCACCCTGCACCACCAGCCGGCGGTCGCTTTGCAGCGACGCCGAGGCGGTGATCATCACCGGCACATCGAACGGTGCCACCTCCGGCTCGGGCGCCGGCTCAGCGGACTCCTCGACAGCCTCGGCCTCCTGCTCTCCGTTCGTCACCTCCGTGTCGGGCGAATCACCGTCGTTGCCTCCGCAGCCCGCCAGTGCCAGCAGGGCAACTAGCGCTATCCAGGTCAGTCGACGCCTAGCCTTCATGGACTCCTCCAAACCGCTCGATGGCCTTCTAGACTACCATCGCAGCCAACGGTTCGCCCCACCGCAACGACGCGATGAGTCAGCGGTGTATTCCACGGCCGCTCAGCGGTGCGGGGACAGGAGCCGGCACGACGCTGTGGAAGAGGGAAGTGGCTGGGGCAATGTCACTCCAGGCACCGCTCACGGCTCGGCACAGTCCACGCAGACGGTGGTATAGGGCAGCGCCTGGAGACGGCGCGGATCGATCGGCTCGCCGCAGCGTTCGCAGTCATCCCCCTCCCCCGCCTCGAGCCTGGCCAGGGCGCGCATCACCTGAGCGAGCTCCTCTTCGGCCTCACGCTCAAGGCCATCCACCACGTCGTCGTTCTGTACCTCGACGGCCTGCTCCTCGATATCCTTGTCGAGCGCCCCGCCGCGGCGCTCCTTGTGGGCCCGGTATCGATCGATTCGTTCGATCAGCTCGTCACGCAGCCCTTCCAGTACCGCCTTGCGATCCGTCATGGTCATGCCTCCCGTCGCAGCGACGTTATCGACAGTGCCGATGCGGCACCGCCCTGCCCCTCTTCATAGCACATGCCGGCCTCGTCGATGGCACCCGGCCGAAACCCTCCCCGGGCCCGTCAGGTGATGTCGAGGGCCGCATAGCCCTCCTCGGTCAGCGTCAGGGTCTCGCCCTGCCCCGAACCGGCATGTGGTGTCACCGTGATCAGGCCCGCCTCCTCCAGGGCCGCGATTTCCTCGTGCAGCGCCGGCAGCAGGCTGTCCTCGTCGGAGTGACCGAAGGGCGAGGAGAGCACCCCGCCATGCTGCAGCACGCGAGCCAGCAGCTCCAGCTGATGGTCGGTCAGGTCATATGACATGGCGATCTCCCTGTCGCGTAGGGTTCGTGGTGAAGGTACACGATCTGTCCCGCCCTGGCCGCCGGTGCGGCAACCCGTGACAGTGCCTGTTACAATGATCGCCTCCCCGAACAACCCCGTGATACCCGATGCCCCAGCTCGAACGAACCTTCTCCGTCGCGCCGATGATGGATTGGACGACCCGCGACTACCGCGCCTTCGCCCGCACCCTGACTCGCCGGGCGCTGCTCTACACCGAGATGGTGACCACCGGGGCCATCCTGCACGGCAGCCCGCGGGAGCGCTTTCTGGGCTTCGATGCGGTGGAGCATCCGCTGGCCCTGCAGCTGGGCGGCAGCGATGCCGGCGAGCTGGCCGAGTGCGCGGCGATCGCCGAGGCCTGGGGCTATGACGAGGTCAACCTCAACGTGGGCTGCCCGAGCGACCGGGTGCAGAACAACCTGATCGGCGCCTGCCTGATGGCCCACCCGGACAAGGTCGCCGCCGCCGTGCGCGCCATGCGCGAGGCGGTGTCGATCCCGGTCACCGTCAAGTGCCGCATCGGTATCGACGACCAGGACGAGGATGCCGACCTCGAGCGCTTCATCGCCACGGTGGCCGACGCCGGCTGCGAGGTGTTCATCGTGCACGCCCGTAAGGCGTGGCTGCAGGGCCTCTCCCCCAAGGAGAACCGCGAGATTCCGCCGCTCAACTACCCCCGAGTGCACCGGCTCAAGGCGAACCGCCCCGAGCTGCATATCGGCATCAACGGCGGCATCAAGACGCTCGAGGCGTGCTGCGCCCAGCTCGACCACGTCGATAGCGTGATGATCGGCCGCGAGGCCTACCAGAACCCCTGGCTGCTGGCCGGCGTGGACGAGGCGCTCTACGGCGAGCGGGGGCCGGCGGCCAGCCGCCACGCCGCAGCCCGGGCCTTCCGCCCCTATATCGCCCGGCGTCTGGACGAGGGCGCCAAGCTCAACCATATCACCCGCCACCTGCTGGGCCTCTTCCAGGGCCAGCCGGGGGGACGTCGCTTCCGCCGCCACCTCTCCGAGAACGGTCACCTCGACGGCGCCTGCCTGCGCGTCTTCGACGATGCGCTGAGCCTGGTGCCCGACACCACGCCGGTGGCCGAGACCGCCTGAACTCAGTAGAGCGGGTCGGGCGGCGCCAGGCTGGAATGAAAGCCCTCCACGGCGTTCTCGGCTTCTTCGATCGCATCGAAGCGGGCGACATGGAACAGCGCCTCCCCTTCGTTGGCCAGCGGCAGCCGGCTCATGCCGATGACGATACCGTCGGCCATGGACGTGACGGCCTCTTCGGCGTTACCGAAGGGGTCGGCCACCTTGCCCAGCACCTCGCCCTTCGCCACGCGCGCGCCGAGCCGCACCTTGGGGCGCAGGATGCCGTCGATGGGCGCCCGCGCCCAGCTCGAGCCATTGGCCACTTCCGCCGCCGGCGGCTGGCGGCGGCGATGCTCACCGGTGAGCATACCCAGCCGGCGCATCACCCGCAGCACGCCGCGCACGCCCGGGGTGATCGCCCACTCGTCGAAGCGCAGCGCCTCGCCGGCCTCGTAGGTGAGCACCGGGATACCGCGAGTCTGGGCATAGTGGCGTAGGCTGCCCTCGCGCAGCTCGGCGTTGAGGATCACCGGGGCACCGAAGGCGTTGGCCATGCGCTCGGTCTCGCCGCCGGGGCTCAGCTGGGCGCGAATCTGCGGCAGGTTGGTGCGGTGGATGGCGCCGGTATGCAGGTCGATGATGTGGCTGGCGTGATCGACGATCTGTTCGCGGAACAGTGCCGCCACCCGTCCACCCAGCGAGCCCGCCTCGCTGCCGGGAAAGCAGCGGTTGAGATCGCGCCTGTCGGGCAGGTAGCGGGTATGCTGCACGAAGCCGAAGACGTTGACGATGGGCACCGCGATCAGGGTGCCGCGCAGGCCCTGGATCTGCTTGGAGCGCAGCAGGCGGCGCACGATCTCCACGCCGTTGATCTCGTCACCATGGATACCGCCACACACCAGCAGCGTCGGCCCGGCCTGGCGGCCATGGGCCACTTCCACGGGAATGTGCAGCGGCGCGTGGGTGTAGAGCCGCGCCACCGGCACGTCGATCTGGGTACGGCTGCCCGGCATCACGCGGATGCCGGCGAGTTCGAAGGGCGCGCGGGCCATAGGGGCTTCCTGTCGCAAGACGGTGTTCCCCTAGGTTATACCCGGGCAGCGGGCAAATCACGAGGGTTGCCCCTTTCCATACACAAATGAATGTAAGCGCCGTTTGACTCGGGTAGAATAGGCCCCATCACCCTCTGGATACCCTGGACCCGATGGCCCGCAAGACCAAAGCCGAAGCCGCCGCCACCCGCGAGGCACTGCTCGACGCCGCCGAGGCCGTGTTCCTCGACAAGGGCGTGGCCCGCACCTCCCTGGAGCAGATCGCCCGCCACGCCGGCATGACCCGCGGGGCCGTCTACTGGCACTTCAAGAACAAGGCCGACCTGTTCCGGGCCATGCTCAACCGGGTGCGCATGCCCTTCCAGGAACTGGTCGAGGAGATCGACGCCCCGGATCTCGGCGAAAGCCCCCTGGAAGCGGTGCGCCTGGCCTGCCTGCAGGGCTTCCAGCGCCTCGAACGGCCCCGCTACCAGCGGGTCTACGCCATCCTGGTCCATCACTGCGAGGTGTTCGGCGACATCGACCCCCTGGCCCTGCAGGAGGAGATGGCCGAGGAGTCCTGCGGCGCCTTGATCGAGTACTTCACGGCCGCCGCCGAGCGCGGGCAGCTGCGGGACGATCTCGGCCCCGAGCTGGCCGCCCGACTCTTCCAGGCCATGCTGGGCGGCCTCTTCCACGACTGGCTACGCAAGCAGGACCAGTTCTCCATCGTCGAGCGCGGCAGCGAGCTGGTGGAGACCCAGCTGCGGCTCTTCAGCCGCCGGGACTGACGCCCGGCCCGACAGATCTAGCGGTGGCGCTTGCGAGCAAAGAAGTCGTCGATGGCGCGCTGGGCCTCGGGCGAGCGACAGCGCGCCAGCAGCGCCTGCTCTTCCCGGTCCAGGGCGTCGTCGATCGCCGCGGTCTGCCCTTCCCGCATCAGTGCCTTGGTGGCCAGCAGCGCCTCGAACGGCTTGGCCAGCAGGCGGGCGGCGCAGTCGAAGGCCTGCTCCAGGGCTCGGCCGTCCGGCGCGGTGTCGGTCACCATGCCCATTTCCCTCGCCTCCGTAGCGCTGAAGGCTTGCCCCAGCATCAGCATCTGGCTGGCCGCCTTGCTGCCGGCCAGCCGCGGCAGCAGATAGGTGGTGGCCCCCAGGGGGCTTAAGGCGAAGTGGGTGAACGGCAGGGAGAACTTGGTCGAGTTGCCCGCGTAGGCGAAGTCGCAGTGCAGCAGTATCGAGGTGCCCAGGCCCAGGGCGATCCCCTCGGCGGCGGCGATGGCCGGTTTGCGGAAGGCGTGCAGGCGGCGCAGGAAGGTGATCGCCGCCACGCTGTCGGCCTCGGCCAGGGCCCGGTAGTTGGCCAGATCGTTGCCCGCCGTGAAGCAGTTCTCGGTGCCGGTGATGACCAGCACCCTGACACCCTCGTCCGCCTCGGCCCTGTCGAGCCCCTCGATCAGCTGCGCATAGCTCGCCTCATCGAGGATGTTGCGCCGCTCCGGGCAGCTGATCTGCAGTACCAGGACAGCGTCGTCCCGCCGGGTGGCGGTGATTCGGGTCGCCATGACGTTACCTCCCTTCGTATCGGTTCAGGCCGGCCTCCGGCCCGGTTTCCCTGGGGCGCCTCAGCCCGTGACTTGCCAGCCGCCGCCCAGCGCCTTGAACAGCGTGGCGGTGGCGGTCAGGCGGTCGCGCATCGCCTCGGAGAGCGCCAGCTCCGCGGCGAGCAGCAGCGGCGCGGCCTTACGCATGGGGCACCTCCCTGCGCTGCCTGGCCGCCTGGCGCTCGCGGCGCCAAGTGGTCAGATCCTCCAGCAGCTTGTAGGCCAGCGGCACGAAGATCAGCGCCAGCGAGCTCGCCAGGATCATGCCGCCCACCACCACGGTGCCGATCTCCTGGCGGCTGTTGGCCCCGGCGCCGGTGGCAAACACCAGCGGCAGGGTGCCGATGATGAAGGTCAGGGCGGTCATCAGGATGGCGCGGAAGCGCTGCTGGGCCGCGGCCAGGGCCGCCTCGCTGGAGCTTTTCCCCTCGCGGCGGTTCTGGGCGGCGAACTCCACGATCAGGATGGCGTTCTTGGCCGCCAGGCCGATCAGCACCAGCAGCCCCACCTGGAAGTAGATGTCGTTGGGGAAGCCGCGCAGCAGGGCGGCAAGCGCCGCCCCCAGCACCCCGAAGGGCACCGCCGTGGCCACCGCCAGCGGCAGCGACCAGCGCTCGTACTGGGCCGCCAGGATCAAGAACACCATCAGCATGCCCAGGCCGAAGGCCAGGCCACCGGCACCGGCCGCGGCGTCGAGCTGGTAGGCCTCGCCGGTCCAACCCAGCATCACGTTGCCGTCCTCCAGCACCTCGGCGGCCACCGCTTCCATGGCGGCCTTGGCCTGGCCGGTGGTGAAGCCCGGCGAGGCATCGGCGAGGAACTTGGCGGCCGAATAGACGTTGTAGCGGTTGAGGATGTCCGCCCCGGACTCTCGGGTCAGGGTCACCAGCGAGGAGAGCGGGATCATCTCGCCGCTGCCGGAGCGCACGAAGACCTTGTTGAGATCCTCCGGCTTGCTGCGGAACTCGCCCTCCGACTGCAAGTTCACCTGCCAGTTACGCCCCGCCAGGGTGAAGTCGTTCACGTACATCGAACCGAAGGTGCTCTGCATGCTGGCGAAGACCTCGTTGATCGGCACGCCCATGGCGCGCGCCTTCTCGCGGTCCACCTCGGCCCGGTAGCTCGGCATGGAGGTATCCAGGGTGGTACGGGCGTTGGTCAGCTCGGGGCGCTCGTTGGCGGCGGCCGCCAGCCGTCCGGCAAGCTCGGCGATTTCCTGGGTGGTGGCATCGCCGCGCACCTGCAAGTAGCCCTCCACGCCGCCGGTCAGCGACAGGCCCATGATCGGCGGCGGGGTGAAGGCGATCACGAAAGCCTCGGGAATGCCGCCGCCCATGCCCATGATCCGCCCGGTGAGCGACTGGGCGTCCTGGCCGGGGCCTTCGCGCTCGCTCCAGTCGGCCAGGTTGGCGAAGCCCACCCCGACGTTGGTGCGCAGCGCTCCGGCCACGATGTCGAAACCGGCGAAGGAGGTGAACTCGTCCACCTCGTCCAGCTCCAGCAGCATGGCCGAGACCTGGTCGCGCACCGCTTCGGTGCGCGGCAGCGCCGACACCTGGGGCAGCTGATACATCACCAGCGCCACCCCCTGGTCCTCCTGGGGCACCAGCCCCGGGGGCAGGCGCGACATGGCGAACAGGGTCGCGGCAATCACCCCGACGAACAGCACGATGCCGATCAGCGCGTGGCGCAGCAGCTTGCCGACCAGCCAGCTGAAGGCGGCGGTGAGACGGTCGAAGCCGGCGTTGAACCACTGGAAGGGTTTGGCCACACGGTGCGACTGCTTGTCGAGCAGCAGCGCGCACATCGCCGGGGTCAGGGTCAGGGCCACCACCCCGGAGACCACCACCGAGACGGCGATGGTCACCGCGAACTGGCGGTAGAGCTCGCCGGTCAGCCCGCCGAGGAAGGTCACCGGGGCGAACACCGCCACCAGCACCAGGGTCGAGGCCACCACCGCGCCGGCGACCTGCTTCATGGTCTCGATGGAGGCCTCGCGGGCCCTCATGCCCTTCTCGTTGATCAGCCGGTCGACGTTCTCCAGCACGATGATGGCGTTGTCCACCACGATGCCGATGGCCAGCACCAGGCCGAACAGCGTCAGCAGGTTGACCGAGAAGCCGAAGGCCAGCATGCCGGCGAAGGTGCCGATCAGCGACACCGGGATCGCCGCCACCGGGATCAGGGTGGCGCGCCAGTGCTGCAGGAAGACGAAGGTCACCGCCACCACCAGCGCCACGGCGATCAGCAGGGTGATGAACACCTCGCGGATGGAGATCTCGACGAACTCGGTGGTGTCGTAGGGCACCGTGTAGGTGAGCCCCTCCGGGAACCGCGCCGACATCTCCTCCAGGGCCTCGTGGACCGCCGCGGCGGTCTCCAGGGCATTGGCACCGGGCTGCAGATAGACCCCCATGGGCACGGCGGCCTGGCCGTTATAGGTGGCCGAGAAGGCGTAGCTCTGGGCGCCCAGCTCGGCTCGCGCCACGTCGCCCAGGCGCAGGGTGCTGCCGTCCTGATCGGCGCGCAGGATGATCTGTTCGAACTGCTCCGCCTCGGAGAGCTGGCCGCGGGTGGTCACCGTGAAGGTGAAGGCTTGCCCTTCCGGCGAAGGCTCGGCGCCGAGGCTGCCGGCGGCGAACTGGGCGTTCTGCTCGCGGATCGCCGCCGCCACGTCGCTGGGCGTCAGATCGTACTGGGCCAGCTTGTCGGGGCTGAGCCAGATCCGCATGGAGTAGTCCTGGGCGCCGAACAGCGAGGCGTCGCCCACCCCGGGGATACGCACCAGCTCATCGAGCACGTTGAGCAACCCATAGTTGGACATGAACAGCACGTCGCGGCTGCCGTCCGGCGAGAACAGCACCGGCACCATCAGGATGTTGCTGGAGCGCGACTCGACGCGCACCCCCTGGTCGCGCACCGGCTGGGGAAGGCGCGCGGTGGCGGCCTGGACGCGGTTATTGACGTTGATGGCGGCCTGGTCGGGGTCGGTGCCCATTTCGAAGGAGACGGTGATCTGCAGGCTGCCGGCATCGGTGGAGGTCGACTCCATGTAGAGCATGTCGTCGACGCCGTTGATCTCCTGCTCCAGGGGAGCCGCCACCGCCTCGGCGATCACCTCGGCGCTGGCGCCGGGATAGGCGGCCTGCACCACCACCTGGGGCGGCACCACGTCCAGGTACTGCTCCACCGGCAGGGCGCGCAGCGCGGCGAGGCCGGCGAGCACGATGATCACGGAGATGACCGAGGCGAAGATCGGCCGGTCGATGAAGAACCTGAGCATCACGCCTCCTCGTCAGCGGCGGTCTCGTCGTCCGGCGACGCCTCGGCGGCCGTCTCGTCACTGGCGGCTTCCTCGGCGGACGCCGCCTCGCTGGCCTGCACGGACATGCCGTCCTGCAGGTTGACCAGCCCGCTGACGATAATCCGGTCGCCATCCTCGAGCCCCGAGAGCACCACCTGGCGGTTGTCGACGATGGGGCCCAGCGCCACCTTGCGGGCGTGGGCGGTCTCCTCCTCGACCACGAAGAGTCGCGGCCCTTCGGGTCCCTGGCCCACCGCCTCCTGGGGCACCAGGAAGACATCGTCGAGCTCCTGCACCAGCACGCGAACGCGCACGAACTGGCCGGGTACCACCAGGCCATCGGGATTGGGGAAGACGGCCCGAGCCGAGACGCTGCCGGTGCGCGGGTCGATGGTGCTGGCGGTGAAATCGACCAGGCCGGTCTCGCCATACTCGCTGCCGTCGGGCAGGGTCAGCCAGGCCTCGCGGGGATCCTCTTCGTCGGCATTGGCCATGGCCCGGCGCGCCGTCCGCTGCAGGGCGGCGTCGCGCTCCGGCAGCGAGAAGCGCACGTGAATCGGGTCCTGCTGGGTCACGCTGGTCAGCAGGGTGCCGCGCTCGATCAGGCTGCCCTCGGGGAAGCTCTCCAGGCCGGTCAGGCCGGCCAGAGGCGCGCGCACCTCGGTGTAGCTCATGTTGAGCTCGGCGTTGGCCACCCCGGCCTCGGTCAGCGCCAGGCGCGCCTCCGCCAGCTCCCGGGCGGAGAGCGCGCTATCCCGCTCGCGCTCGCTGACGGCGTTCTGATCGAACAGGGTGGCGATCCGCCGCCATTCGCGGTTGGCCTGGTTCAGCTCGGCCTGGGCATTGGCCCGCTCCGCCTCGGCGCGCTTGAGCTCAATCGCATAGGGCTCGCGATCGATGCGAAACAGGGCATCCCCCTGGCTGACCACCTGACCTTCGGTGTAGAGACGCTCCTCGAGGATGCCCTCGACCCGGGCGCGCACCTCCACCTCGCGGGAACCGCGCGCCCGTGCCGCATACTCCTCGACCACCTCCACGCTGCGCGGCTCGACGCCGACCACCACCACCGGAGGCGGCGGGCGCTCGCCGCCGCCCATGGGCGCACCACCGCCGTCGTCGTTGGGTTCGCAGCCAGCGATGAGCAGGGCCAGCAGGCCAACCGCCAGGATCCGTTTCAGGGGATAAGTCCCCCCGGGGGGTGACAAGCGCATGCAGGGTCTCCGCGGCAGATCGTGTCGTCAGGCGCGCCACCTCTCGACGATGGGCCTACGCTCGAGGGTGACACGGGGTATTTTTTCGCACGGCGATTATAGCTACATCCATGTATGTATGCGAGCTTGGCTCCCCCGCTGCCGCTCCGAGCGAACACGCATTCAGCCTATCCCAGGCTCGGAAAAGTCTTCGATTCAGGCTACGCTGCAAAGCAGCAAGCCGAACGGACGGATACTTCAGATGGATAGACTCGAACTGCTACGCATCGAGGAGCTGGAAGTGGCGGTGCGGATCTGGCATCCCGACGCCCCCAGGACGGTGGTGGCCTGGCACGGCCTGGCCCGCCACGGTGGCGACTTCGCCGACCTGGCCCGGGAGCTTGGCCCCGAGTGGCGGGTGCTGGCGCCTGACACCCCCGGGCGCGGGCTCTCCAGCTGGTCGCTGTCGCCCTCTCGCGACTACCTGTATCGCCGCTACATGACGGTGGCCCTGGCTGTGCTGGATCATTTTCGCCTGGAGAAGGCGGCCTGGATCGGCACCTCCATGGGCGGTCTGCTGGGCATGCTGCTGGCCGCCGAGGCCGAGAGCGCCGGACGCATCGAGCGGCTGGTACTCAACGACGTGGGGCCCGAACTCAACCCGGAGGGACTGGCCCAGTTGGCCACCTACTTCGGCATGCCGCACCGCTTCAGCCGCTTTACCGAGCTTGAGGCGGAGCTCAGGCGCCACTACGTAGGCTTTGGGATCGACAGCGACGCGGCCTGGCGGCGGCTGGCGCTGGGCAGCGCCCGCCGGCTGCCCGACGGCAGCTGGACCTATCACTTCGATCCGCGCATCGGCGAGCAATTCGTCCATGACACCCCGCGCAACACCTGGGCCGACTGGCGGGCGATCCGCTGTCCGCTGATGGTGGTGCGCGGCGAGCGTTCACCGCTGCTGCACGCCGACAGCGTGGCCCGCATGGCCGAGGCCCAGCCCGGCCTGGTCAGTTTGGAGGTGCCCGGCTGCGGTCACGCCCCGCTGCTCGACCGACCCAGCCAGGTGACGCCCATCGCCGACTTCCTGGAGCGCTCCCTGGGCCAACCCGAGGCGCGCGACCGCCCCGCCCTGCCGCTATGGCGACGCGGCTGGCGGTGGCTACGCGGTTAGCCTGTCGCGGCGAATCACCGGGGGCAGACACCGGCCCCTCAGTCGCCGCGCGGACGACTGCGAATGATCACGCCCCCCTCATGGCGCTCGACCCGCTCACCGGGCTGGGCGCGGCTGCGAGTGATGGTCTCTCCCGGGCGCGTCACCACGCGGCCACCGGGATGCGGGCGGCTGCGCAGCACCGTGCCTCCCGCATGTCGTTCGTAGCGCACGCCCGGATGGCGCCACTCGCCGTGGCGCTGGCCATGACCCGTGGCGTCCGGGACCGGAAGGTAGGGCACTGCCCAGCGCGGCGGCGCGGGGGCTGGCGGCGCCAGGGGCGACATGGGGGCCAGGGGCGACATGGGGGCCAGCGGCGGCATGGGCGCCAGCGGTACCCAGTATCCCCCGGCGGCGTAGGGCCATGTTAGATAGTGCCATGCTGGATATGGGGCGAGACTCGGTAGGACGGGGATCACCAGCGTAACGGGCGGGTCGCCGGGACGCGATAACAGCACATAGCCGAAGTGATCACCGAAGGGGGTGATCACCACGCGGTCGACACCCGCCCCTGTTGCGGCCGTCTCGCCTACGTCGGCGCCAGCCTGGGCCAACGGCACGAGCGGCAGCACCAGGGTGAGCACCAGACATCCCATCGAGGCCTTCATACCCCCCCCTTGCCAGCCGGCCAGCCGGCCAGCCGGCGCACAGTAGTAAACCCCTGAGACCGCCATCAGAGGGGCGGCGTTCCCGCCCGGCGCTCATCCCGCCTCGACGCGCGCCACCGTCCGCTCCACGGCGCCGCGATAGGCCCCGCCGAACAGCAGCAGGTGGTTGAGCAGCGGATAGAGCTGAAACAGCGCCTCGCGACGCGGCCAGTCGGCGGGCGGCGCGCCGTTCCAGTAGGCCTCGAAGAAGGCCTCGCCGGGTGAACCGAACAGCGTCAGCATGGCCAGGTCCACCTCGGGATAGTGGCGATAGACCGCCGGGTCGATGAGCGCGGGGCCACGTGGCGTGAACAGGACGTTGCCGGACCAGAGATCGCCGTGGACCAGGCTGGCCGGGGCATCCACCAGCCACGCCTCGAGCCCCTCGGCAATCGCCTCGAGGCGAGCGCGCAGGCGATCATCCAGCAGCCCCTTCGCATGACAGGCCGCCGCCAGCGGCAGCAATCGGCGCCGGCGCTGGAAGTCGCGGCCGTCGGCCAGCGGTGCATTGGGCTGGGGCGTGCGCCCGCAGGCGTTGTCCCGCGGCCAGCCATGGGGGTCGGCCCCTCGGGCATGCAGCTGGCGAAGCCCCACGCCGAGTCGTGCTTCATCGGCCGTCGAGCGCGCCGTGCTCTCCAGCGCCTCCATCACCAGCCAGCGCCCCGCCTGTGCCATCACCTCGGGCACCACCAGTGAGGTCGCCGCCTCGCGCAGGGCCATCAGGCCATCCGCCTCACCGGCCAGCCTCGACGGCTCATCGGATTTCACTACCACCCCGCCCCGATCGGTCGCCAGCCGAAAGACCGCGGCGATGTCACCACCGCCCAGCGGACGCGGCTCACCGCGCGGCCTGATCCCCTCGCGCTCCAGCAACGCCAGCAGTTCGGCGTCCATGATCCCACCTCCTTCATTTGATCGCCCAGCAAGCCAGCGACCGCAACACCGTCCGGACAACGCTGTCTGTTGACTGAAGCAGGTCGAACCAGGGGTTGGCAACCTTCACAGTACACCCCGGCAATGAGCGCCTACAGTGAGGGGGAGCGCCTACAGTGAGGGGGCAACCTCGGCGAGCAACTCTTCGAAGGATAGCCAGTGGCGAAGCAGTCAGGAACCGAACACCAGGCACGGGCCGAAGCGGTGCAGCAGCGGCTGCTCGAGATCATCGATGACCTGGTACGTGAAACCCAGCCGCAGCGACCGTCGAGCCACCCCGCCACGGCGCAGTCGCGGCTGGACCGGGACCTGGGCTTCGACAGCCTGGCCCGGGCGGAACTGGTGCTGCGCCTCGAGCGTGACTTCGCCGTGACCCTGCCCGAATCCGCGTTGGCCGCCGACACCCCGGCGGACCTGGTGCCGCTACTGCTCGATGCCCCGGGGGAAATGCGCCCCGCCGCGGACAGCCGGCAATTGCTGACAAACACACCGCCGGTGACGGGCGAACCCACCGGCGCCGGCACCTTGAACGCGGCGCTCGACTGGCACCTGGCGTACCAGCCGACGCGCCCCCACCTGCTGATCTACGGCGATAGCGACACCCCCGAGACCCTGAGCTATGCCGACCTGGACGAGCAGGCACAGCGGGTGGCCGCCGCACTGGCCCAGCGCGGGGTGCGCCACGGCGACCGCGTCGCCCTGATGCTGCCCACCGGGCAGGACTACTTCGTCGCCTTCATCGCCATCCTACGCGCCGGCGGCGTCCCGGTACCCATCTACCCGCCCGCGCGCCCGGCCCAGTTGGAGGAACACCTGCGCCGCCACGGTCGGATCCTGAGCAATGCCGGCGCGGAGTGTCTGATCACCGTTGCCCAGGCCCGGCGCGTGGCCCGCCTGCTGCGCGCCGAGGCCCCGCAGCTGTCGGCCATCGTCACCGTCGCTGAGCTCTCGGCGACGGTGATGGCCGACCCCGGTCTCGGCATGCTCCGTCAGACACCCAACGCCGCGAGCCTGGCACTGTTGCAGTACACGTCCGGCAGCACCGGCGACCCCAAGGGGGTCATGCTCAGCCATGCCCAGCTGATGGCCAACATCCGCGCCATGGGCGAGCGCGGGCGGGTCACCCCCCAGGATGTGTTCGTCAGCTGGCTGCCGCTGTATCACGACATGGGCCTGATCGGCGCCTGGCTCTCCAGCCTCTACTACGGCATTCCCCTGGTGGTGATGTCGCCGCTCGCCTTCCTGAGCCACCCGCTGCGCTGGCTGGAGCTGATCGACCGCCACCGCGGCACCCTCTCGGGGGGGCCCAACTTCGGCTTCGAGCTCTGCCTGCGCGCCCTGACACCCGAGCGGGGCCAGGGACTGGACCTGAGCTGCTGGCGGGTCGCCTTCAACGGCGCCGAACCGGTTAGCCCCCGCACCATGGAGCGGTTCGCCGAGCGCCTGGCCCCCTGCGGGCTGCGCCGCGAGGCGCTGATGCCAGTCTACGGCCTGGCCGAGGCGGCGGTGGGGCTGTGCATTGCGCCGCCGGGCCGCGGGCTGCGGCTGGACCACATCGATCACGACACCTTTGCCGCCACTCAGGTGGCCAGGCCGGCCCGGTCCCGGGCCTCCGCCCAGGTTGTGGTCAACTGCGGCCCGCCCCTGCCTGGCTATCGGCTGCGCATCGTCGACCCCGAGGGACGCGAGCTGCCGGAGCGCCATGTCGGTGAAATAGAGTTTCGCGGCCCCTCGGCCACGGCGGGCTATTTCCACCGCTCCGAGGCCACCGCCGCGCTCTTCCATGGCGACTGGCTGCGCACCGGCGACCGCGGCTACCTCGCCGATGGCGATCTCCATATCAGCGGCCGGATCAAGGACATGCTGGTGCGCGGCGGGCGCAATATCTACCCCTACGACCTCGAGGAGGCGATCGGCGCCCTCGACGGGGTGCGCCAGGGCTGCGTGGCGGTCTTCGGCGACCCGGACCCGCAGACCGGCAGCGAGGCGCTGGTGGTGGTGGCCGAAACCCGGGTCACCGACGCCGCTCAGCGTGAACGGATCACCCGGGCAATCGGCGAAACCACGCAGGCCCTCCTCGACCTGCCCGCCGACGTCATTCGCCTGGTACCGCCGCACAGCGTGCTCAAGACTTCCAGCGGCAAGATCCGCCGCGCGGCCACCGCCGAGCGCTACCGCAACGGCCGCCTGGAGCAGTCCGCCGCGCCGGTATGGCGGCAGGCCCTGGCCCTGGCCGCTCGCGCCGGGGTCATGCGCTCACGGCGGTGGCTGCAGCATGTTGGCCGCTGGCTCTACGGCGCCTACGCCTGGAGCCTCTTCGCCGTCGCCCTGGTCGCGGTCGGCCTGGTCGCACTCCCTCTGCCCCGGCTCGCCTGGCGCTGGCGGGTGACCCGGTATATAGCACGTACCGTGGCGAGACTTGCCGGCCTGCGCATCCACGCCCGCGGCCTGTCTCACCTACCCCGCGAATCCCCCTGCGTGCTGGTCGCCAATCACGCCAGCTACCTGGACGCCCTGGTGCTCATCGCCGTGATGCCCCGCGGCTTTCGCTACCTCGCCAAGGCGGAGTTCAAGGGTCAGGCACCGGTACACTTCCTGCTGCGCCGCATGGGAGCCCTGTTCGTGGAGCGCTTCGACCCGCGCCAGGCGACCCGCGACACCCAGCAGGTGTTCGCGGCCCTTGCGGCCGGCGATTCCCTGGCCTTCTTCCCGGAGGGTACCTTCAGCCGCCAACCCGGCCTCAAGGCCTTCCATATGGGTGCCTTCGTCGCCGCGGCTCAGGCCGGCGCTCCGGTGCTGCCGGTCGCCCTGAGCGGCACGCGACCGCTGCTGCGCGGCAGCGAGTGGCTGCCGCGCCCAGGCAGGGTGAACGTCAGTGTGGGCAGCCCCCTGTACCCCAGGGCAGAGGGGTGGGCGGAGGCGGTCCGGCTGCGCGACGACACCCGGGCCTTCATCGCCTCGGCCTGCGGTGAACCGGATCTTCTGGCACCTTGAGCGTGAGCCGCCCGGCTCCCACAGGGCCCAGGGCGTCATACAGCAGCGAACAAGAGGAGAACCGCGATGTACAAACTAGCCTTCTATGTCCCCGTGGAGGACGCCGAGGCCGTCAAGGAGGCGGTGTTCGCCAGCGGCGCCGGACGCATCGGCGACTACGAGGCGTGCTGTTTCCAGACCCCGGGTACCGGGCAATTCCGCCCCCTGGCCGGGGCCAACCCTCATATCGGCCGGGTCGGCGACCTGGAGCGGGTGGAGGAGCTCAAGGTGGAGTTGGTCTGCGAGGATCGCCTGATCCGAGAGGCCCTGGCAGCGCTCAAGGCCGCCCACCCCTACGAGGAGCCGGCCTATGATGTCTGGAAGCTGGAGGACCTGTGAGCCCGGCAGACCGAGGGAGGTGAGCGCTTAGGCGCTGCCGAAGTAGCGCTCGCGGTCCTCGGCGGTGATATCGCTGATATGCAGCGGGAAGCGTGCCTCGCCGCGGTCGCTATAGAAATGGCGCAGGGTGCGCTCGATGGTGGGAAAGGCGAGCTCATCCCAGGGAATCTCGTGCTCCTCGAACAGCGCCACTTCGAGACTCTCCGGGCCGGCGGCGAAGCTCCCCACCAGATCGGCGCGGAAGATCATGTAGACTTGGTTGATGTGCGGCAGGTTGATCAGGGTGTAGAGCCCATGGATATCGACCTCGGCGCAGGCCTCCTCGCGGGTCTCGCGGGCGGCCGCCTCCACGGTGGTCTCGGCGTTCTCCATGAAGCCCGCCGGCAGGGTCCAGAACCCCTTGCGCGGGGCGATGGCGCGCCGGCACAGCAGCACCCGCGAGCCGCAGACCGGCAGGGTGCCGGCGACGATGCGTGGGTTCTGATAGTGGATGGTCCCGCAGGCCTCGCACAGATAGCGAGGCCGGTCATCCCCTTCCGGAATGGCGAAACGCACGGTATGGCCACAGTGGCTGCAGAAGTTCATGGGGCTCCCTGGCAGGCTGACGAGCGGTGCCGACACCGCCCGGCTTCGGGCTTGACGCCGATGACGGCGGCCGGGTAGAAGGAATCAAACCCGATGGAAACCCCATGTTAGAGAAACTTCGCGAACGCCTGCAAGCGCACGCCCCGCAGCGGATGGTCATCGACCTGCCCCAGGCCGCGGTACTGATGCCCATCGTCGACCGCCCCGAGCCGACGCTGCTGTTCACCCGCCGCGCCAGCCACCTTGCGACCCACGGCGGCCAGGTGGCCTTTCCCGGCGGCAAGCGCGAGCAGGGCGACCCCGACCTGCTGTTTACCGCCCTGCGCGAGTCCGAGGAGGAGATTGCCCTGCCCCCGAGCCGGGTCGAGCTGCTCGGCCGGCTCTCGGACGTAGTCTCGCTGCACGGCCTTCGCGTCACCCCCTATGTCGGCCTGATACCCCCGGACCTGCCGCTCGCGCCCGACCTGGGCGAGCTCGACACCATCTTCGAGGTGCCGCTGACGCTGTTTCTGGAGGACCGCCGTCACCACACCGATGTCATCCCGGTCGACGGCCGCCCCTACTACGTGCCCAGCTACCATACCGCCGGCCAGGTGATCTGGGGGCTCTCCTCGATGATGCTGGTGGAGCTGCTCGCCGAAGGCTTCGGACGCCCGGTGAGCCTGCACCGCGAGCCCCCGGACGGCCGGCTGTGCTATTTTTCCGAACGCCAGCTGCGCGCCCGGGAGGCCCTGGCCCGCTCCCCGTGAGCCGCTTACGTACCCATCAGGAGCCACGCCTCTGATCCCGCTACGCGACCGCCCCGTTCTCGATCCCCGCGCCCTGCCCGACCTGGTCGACGCCCTGGTCGAACAGGGCTGGTACCTGGGCCCCGGCATGCTCGACCCCGAGCTGTGCCACGAGCTCTATCGCGAGCTAATGGCGATGGCCGAGCGCGACGCCCTCACGGCGGCCGGCATCGGGCGCGGCCGCGAGCACCACCTCGAGCGTGAGATCCGCGGCGACGCCATTCGCTGGCTCGACCGTGAAAGCCTCGCCCAGCGCCGCTACCTGGGCGGAATGGCCGAGCTGCAGCGCGAGCTCAACCAGACGCTGTTCCTGGGACTGTTCGAGTACGAGGCGCACTTCGCCCACTACCCGCCCGGGGCCGGCTACCGGCGCCACCTGGACAGTTTCCGTGGCCGCGCCAACCGGGTGGTCTCCACGGTGGGCTACCTCAACCCGGACTGGCCCGCCGACGGCGGCGGCGAGATGGTGATCTTCGATACCCAAGCCCCCGAGCGCGAGGTGGCGCGCGTGCGCCCCGCGGCGGGCACCTTCGCCTGCTTCCTCTCCGAGAGCGTGCCCCACGAGGTGCTGCCCGCCGGCCGGCCGCGGGCCAGCATCGCCGGCTGGTTCCGGCGCAACGCCTCGCTGGGCGGCCGGGTGGACCCGCCGCGCTGATGGCAGGCCGCGACGACAACGAACGGCTACGGCGGCGCCTGGCCGAGCTCGAAGCGCAAAATGCCGAGCTAGAAGCGCAAAACGCCGAGCTCGACGCCCAGCGGCGCCACTACCAATGGCTGGCCGAGAGCACCACCGACCTGATCTCCCGCCATGCCCGGGACGGCACCTTCCTCTACGCCTCCCAGGCAGCGCGCAGCCTGCTCGGCTATGCCCCCGATGAGCTGATCGGGGTCTCCGCCTACGACCTCTTCCACCCCGCGGACCTGGCCGACCTGCTCAACAAGTCGCCGCGGGTCTACTACCACGACGGCTTCTACCAGCAGACCTATCGCTTTCGCGCCAAGGACGGCCGCTACGTGTGGTTCGAAACCACCAGCCGCACCCGCCGCGACCCCGCCACCGGCGAGCTGCTCGACATCCTCTGCGTGTCCCGCGACGTGAGTCGACGCATCCGCGCCGAAGCCAATCGCGAGCGCCTGGCCCGGGTGGTGGAATCCACCACCGACTATGTGCTGTTCGTCGACGGCGAGGAGCGACTCTTCTACTCCAACGAGGCGGCCCGCCGGCTGCTCGCTCTGCCGCGGGACGACCACGATGCCCGCCTGGCCCAAGCCTACACCCCGGAGTCGCTGGCGGTGCTGCGCGAGATCGTACTGCCCGCCGTGGCCCGCTACGGCTCCTGGAGTGGCGAGCTGGAAATGCAGGGCAGCCGGGGCCCGGCTCCGGTGCTCAGCGTGGTGCTGGCCCACCGCGGTCCCGGCGCCGCGCCGGACCATCTGTCGCTGCTCAACCGCGACATCGGCCTGCGCAAGGCCGCCGAGGCCCAGGCCCGTCGCCATCAGGAGCAGATCGCCCACGCCAATCGCCTGGCCACCACCGGCGAGCTGGCCTCCAATATCGCCCATGAGCTCAACCAGCCCCTGGGCGCCATCGGCAACTACGCCAGCGGCGCGCTGATGCAGCTGCGCACCGACCCCACCCGCCCCGCCGGCGACCTGGCGCTGCCGCTGTCGCGCATCAACGAGCAGATCCAGCGCCTGGCCGAACGGCTGCGCCATATCCGCACCTTCGTGCGCAAGGGCCAGACCCGGCCGCGGCCGGTGGCGCTGATCGAGGTGGTCGATGCCGCCTGCCGGCTGTGTGAATGGCAGTACCAGCAGGCCGGTATCGCCCTGGAGCATGCGCTGCCCGAAACCCTGCCCCGAGTGCTCGCCGACCCGGTGGGGCTGGAGCAGGTGCTGGTCAACCTGCTGCTCAACGCCCTGGAGGCCAGCCGCGACCACCCCGGCGCCGACCGGGTAGTGATCGACGCCCGCTCCAGCGGCCCCCGGGAAGTCACCTTCCGGGTCCGCGACCGCGGCCCCGGCATCGCGGCAAGCCGTGCCGCCCACCTGTTCGAGCCCTTCCACTCCACCCGCGAGGAGGGCCTGGGCATGGGGCTCGCCATCAGCCACTCGCTGATGGAAGCCATGGGCGGCGGCCTGGAGCTGGTCAGCGGTTCCGGTGGCGCCACCTTTGCCGGTACACTGCAGGCCGAAGCCAGCCGCCATGCACCGCCTCGGAGCCAGCCGTGACCAACGCCCAGGCCCTCTCAGACCCGTTCGACGCCGCCCCCTGCGTGGCGGTGGTCGACGACGACGCCGCCCTGCGCGACTCGCTCGCCTGGCTGCTCGACTCCGTGGGCCTGGCCACCCGCGCCTTCGCCGACGGCGAGGCCTTCCTCGCCGCGGCACCCGACGCCTTCGACGCCGTGCTGCTCGACGTGCGCATGCCCGGCCTCTCCGGTCTGCAGGTGCAGCAGCGGATGAGGGAGCGGGGAGATGAGCTTCCGGTGATCTTCATGACCGGCCATGGCGACGTGCCCATGGCGGTGGCGGCACTCAAGGCCGGCGCCTTCGACTTCATCGAGAAGCCGTTCAACCATCAGCAGCTGATCGACACCGTGCAGCAGGCGCTGGCCGAACACCAGCGCCAGCGCGAGGCGAGAGGGCGGCGCGAGGCGCTCGAGGCCCGCTACGCCGCCCTGCGTCCCAAGGAGCGCCAGATTCTGGTGCACGTAGCCGAGGGCATGACGAGCCGCGAGATCGCCGGGCGGCTGGGGATCAGCGCCAAGACCGTGGAGATCTACCGCCTGCGCGCCATGAAGGCGCTGGGCGCCAACAACCTCGCCGAGTTGGTGCGTATCTGCGTGGCGCTGGGGCTGGTCAGTCCGCTGCCCGAGTGAAGCGCCGCCGGCTTGGCCGCCCCACCGGGCAGGATTTGACCGATATCATAACCCTGGCGACTTCTGCCACAGCGCCGCGACGGCATGGCATCATGCCCCTGTCCGTCAGCCTAACGCTCGACCGCCCTGACTTCGGAGCCTCCACCGATGACCGGTCCCTGCACCGCCCCCGATCCCGCGACCCGTTCGGCCCGCCGCATAGCGCTGGGCCTGGGCATTCCCATTGTGCTGGTACTGGCGGTGCTGATCGCCATGCCCTTCATGGCGGGCAATGAAACCACCCTGCAGGTCGATGGCCATATACCGGCGGAGCCCGGCACCGAACAGGGCGGCGTGCATTTTTCCGGCACCGTGCACCAGTGGGCGGTATCAGGCAGCCTGGCGATCGAGGCCGACCGACAGGCGCGGCTCTCCTTCCGGCTGCGCGGGCCCGACGGCAGCCCGCCCCGGCAGACCATGCGGGTTCCCATCACCTTCACCATGCCCGGGCACGACATGCAGACCGAGGTCACGGCCCGCCAGACCGGCCCCGACAGCTTTCGCGCCAGCGCCGAGCTACCCATGCCGGGCGCCTGGCAGATGCGCATGACCTTCTCCGACGTGACCGGCATACTGTCGTTTGACGCCAGCGATTAACGGCTTTCACAAACGACCACGGCAGGACTCATGTTCAGCGCTCGGCACTGCCGTGGTCAGGGTGCCATATCCGTGATATCGCTCCGAAACAGATCGGTAGTCGACGAACTGAGTAACGGCTGATGCAAACGCACCCGCCGAGCAAACCCCGTATCGAGGATGAAAGCCCGGATTCTAACTGGGGTATCGTGCATCCTGGCTATTGGCTCAATCCGGGCTCAGGACCTACAGCGAAGCCCACTGCTTGCCGCCATCGGTGCTTCGCAGCAACCGCCCCTGGTCATCTGCCGCTACCAGATGCGCCGGGTCGGACGGATCCACCGCCAGATGAGTCAGGTAGCGATCCTCCCAGCCTCGATGGACCACCTCCCAGGCGCGGTTGACCTCCTCGGCCCGCAGCAGGCCGACGCCCAGCATGAAGGCATGGAGCTTGCCCCCGCTGATCACCACCAGGCTGACCGGCCGCCGTTCGGGATGCACCTGCCGCCAGCGCTGGCCGCCGTCGGGGCTCATTAGGAGACCGGTCTGGGTGGCGGCGTAGAGATGGTCTGGATCACGGCTCGATACTGCCAGGCCGATCAACCCTTCCGGCGCATCCCCCAGCACCTGCCACTCATGGCCACCATCGCGACTCCCTTGCAGCCGGCCACGATAGGCCCCGTAGAGTACATCCGGATCAGCCTCGCTGACGGTCAACTGGTGAAAGTCCACCGGCCCATCGACGCCGGCCGAACGCTGCTCCCAGCTCTGCCCGCCGTCGTGGGAGACCATCACGCCAAGGTTACCCCCTCTCGCCGGATGGCCGCTGGCAAAGAAGGTCTCGGGCTGTTCGGGATGGGGCGTGAAGCCCATGAAATCATGCCGCTCCTGCGACACCTGGCGCGCCTTGCCATCAGCGTCGACGACATGGAAGCCATGGTGGGTGGCCAGCCAGATCCGCTCGCTATCGGTGCGATCGAAGGCCAATCCGTGGATATGGGTCTGCTGGCGCAGCTGATCCAAGGTGACGCCCTCCGGTTCTCGTGAACAGCCGGTCAGTAGCAGCGTCAGCAGTAAGGCCACGAGCAGCGGCCATCGGTAACTCATCATGAAAAGAGTCCTCATCACTTCAGGAAAGGAGCGGCGCCATACGCGACGGTGCGCAACGCCGCCCCAGGGGAAGACGCCCTCAGCTCACGCGGATCGCGGCCATCATGCCCAACTCCTCGTGCTCGATGATATGGCAGTGGAACAGCCAGTCGCCGGGTTCGCGGAACACCAGGCGAAGTTTCAGACGCTGGTAGGGTGTCAGATTGACGGTGTCCTTCCAGGCCAGCCAGGGCGAGTCTTGCCATTCAGCGTCGGCTTCACGGCTGGCCACCACCTGGAAGTGCGTGCCGTGCACGTGGAAGGGATGGTCCATATGGGAGTTGTTGAACACCTCCCACTCTTCGACTTCGCCGGCCCGGCCCTCAAACAGCACCTCGCCCATGGCGAAAGCGCGGCCGTTGATCAGAAAGTCCACCGGCGGACGATGGCCATCGGCGCTCGCGCTTTCCCGGTCATGGTCAGGCTTCATGCCGTGATCGTCGCCGTGGTCCATTGCATCGCCGTGGCCCATCCCGTGATCGCTACCGTGGTCCATTGCATCGCCATGGCCCATCCCGTGATCGTTACCGTGGTCCATCGCATCGCCATGGTCCATCGCATCGCCATGGTCCATGCCGGGCATCACCTCGGTCAGCTCGACCGTCCGGCGTACCGCCGGCTCCCCCAACGGCTCGATGGTGGCCAGGCGAGACGGTAATGCCACGGCCGGCTGCGCTTCACCCTCGAGCACTCGGATATCGACAAGCGGTGCCACCTCCCCCAAGTGAGGCGGCGTCTCTCCCATCCAGCCTCGCTCGTAGGGGTGGCTGGCCAGCAGAAAGCGCTCACCGCCCTGCTCGCTGATACGCACCAGCAGGTCGGCCCGCTCGCCCGGGGTCAGCAGCAGCTCGTCCAGCGCCTGTGGTTGCTCGAGCAAGCCGCCATCGGTACCGATCAGGGTAAGCGTGTGCTCTTCCAGCCGCAGGCGCAGATAGCGGCCGGCACAGGCATTGACCAGCCTCAGGCGCAGGGTGGTGCCCGGTGCCACATCCAAGCGCGGGCGTCGCTGGCCGTTGACCAGCAGCAGTTCGCCTTCACGGCCATTCATCCAGTCCTCGGCGGTATGTGGCGTCACCTCGCCGGTACCGCTCAAGCGCAGGTCACTGACCATCAGCAGCCGCTCTTCCACCTCAGGCGGCACCACTTCCTCACGGGGGCGAACCAGCAGCGCCCCGGCCAGGCCATGGGCGATCTGGCGAGCCAGCACCCCATGGGGGTGCGGATGAAACCAGTGCAGTCCTGCACTGCCGTCGGCAAAGCTGTGTCGATAGCGACGCGACTCCCCCGGCGCCACGGCATCGCTGGGCATCCCATCGTGTTCGTTGGCCACGGCAATACCGTGCCAGTGCACGGTGGTCTCCTGCGACAGCTCGTTGATCAGGGTAACGTCGAAGTCGTCGCCTTCGCTGACCTCTATCAGCGGTGCCACCTTCCGGTTGTAGAGCCACAGGCGAGCCTGGTGATCACTGCCGAGGGCGACCGCGTGTGGCGCTGGGGTGAGTACACTGCGGAACTGGCCCGGCTGGTCGGACAGGTTGGTGAGTCGGGGCAGCGACTGCAGGGGGTCTCCCTCGGGCAGAACCGCAGGGTCGAGCAGAGCAGCATGGCCGGCATGGTGAGCGACCATGGCATGAGTGAGTCCTGAGGCCGAGAGGGCCAGTCCGCCCAAGGCGGAATAGCGCAGAAAATCGCGACGTTGCATGGAGTAACCTCGTAATTTGAACAATACAGAAGTGCCCGCTGGGCATATAGGCCAGCGGCATCGTCAGGGAGAGTGTTCAAACACGAGGAGGGCGATCGAGGCGTCCGTTGGGTGCATTCGGCCAGCACGATACCAGGGCGAATCGCGGCACAGCAGAGAGGCTGGTGAGGCGGTTCGGCTCGAGCCGCATTGCGGCGCAGTGTCCGCACGGCAAGCAACAGCCCAGCGGCTCAAGGTCCGCTTTCATCTGCTCCTGGATATGATCCGCCGCCTCCCGAGGGTCGATCTCGACGGCACAAGGGCTACCGGCATGATGACTGGCAGCCTTGAGACCGGTCGGCGCCACCAGAGTGACGGCCAACAGCACACAGAGCAACCATGTCACAGCGCAACGAAGCATGCATATCCCCAGGATGCCGAGCACACCAACGACTCGAGTATTTCACGCTGGCCGAGCCAACGGCAACCGTCGGCGTCGGGGCCGCTGATGCTGGCCTCATGTCAGATCCACCCATGCCCTTTAGCCTCGCCGCCGACACCCGCGAATTGCCTGACCCGGATCAGATAACCGCCGCCTTTCGCCGGTGCGGGCCTGCGGATGGCTTGCACCGCTGCCCCATGGAAGCGATGATCGGCCAGGTACTGTCTTCCATCGTTTCGAGGTTTGCGCCCCTTATGCGTCGCGCCGTTCTCCAGTGGGTCAGCCTATGCCTGATCCTCGCCCTCTCGGCGGGGACGCTGACGCTGGCCGGCCTCGACGCTGCGGGCGGGACTGCCCACGGCGTGCATACGAGCCTGGAAGTGGAGACCGACGAAGCAGCGTGTGAACACACCACGCACACCGCGCCTGATGAGTGCTGGACACCCTGCCTGGGTGCCAGCCACTGCCTCGCCGGTGCCGCAAACGTCGATGGCGCCCTGCCGACCACGGCCGTCGACCGCCCCCCGCTGGCCTGGCCGGGCTTCATACCGCCGACGCCCTACGACCTGCACGAACGCCCTCCCAGAGCCGCCTGATTACCCCGGACCCTGTGGCGACCCTCAGCCGTCGCCGAGCTTCGATCGTAATCAGGAGATTTCCATGCGTATCAAAATCCGCAAGCGGCCCATCGGCGCGCAGGCCCAGGCAGGTGCCCTGACGGCTTCCCTTCGCTCTTCCGCCCTTCTCGTCGGCAGCCTGACCCTGGCGGTCGTGCTGGCCGCTCCCGGCCAAGCCGATCCACCACCGGGCGAGCACTCCCATAGCCATGCCCACGATGACCACAGCCATGCCCATGGCGACGACGGTCACGCTCACGGCGACGACGGTCACGCCCACGGCGACAGCGATCACGCCCACGGCGACGACGGTCACGCCTACGGCGACAGCGATCACGCCCAGGGCGACGACGGTCATGCCCATGGCGACGATAATCATGCCCATGGCGACGACGGTCACGCCCATGGCGACGGCGATCACGCCCATGGCGACGACGATCATGCCCACGGCAACGGCGATCACGCCCACGGCAACGACGATCATGCCCACGGCGACGGCGATCATGTCCACGGCGACGGCGACGGCGATCACGCCCACGGCAACGACGGTCATGCCCATGGCGACGACGGTCATGCCCATGGCGACGACGGTCATGCCCATGGCGACGACGGTCATGCCCATGGCGACGATGATCATGCCCATGGCGACGGCGGCCACGGCTGGCAGGCTCCCCAGGAGTGGGTCGAGCGCGTGAACCCGCTGGAGCCCGATGCCGAGACCCTCGCCTATGGCCAGCAGGTCTATCAGCGCTACTGCTCGGCCTGCCACGGCCTGGAGGGCGCCGGTGACGGCCCCGCTGCGGCCATTGCCGGCTTCGATCCCAGCCCCACCAACCTAGTCCTGCATGGTGCCGCCCATGGCGCTGGGGAGTATGCCTGGCTGATCAAGGAGGGCGGCCACACCAGCGCTATGCCGCGCTACCTGGACAAGCTGGACGACGAAGCGGTCTGGTCCGTGGTGCACTATATCCGCCATGAGCTGGCGGGCGATCACGGTGACCATGCCAGCCATCAACACTAAAAGCAGCAGGCCGGCACCTGAGCGGGCCGGCCTGCGCTAACGCTTTGCTACGCCGTCAGGCGAGCAATCGACCTCAATGCACCGTGATGACCGTACACTCGGCGGTGTGGCTGACCCGGTGGGAAACGCTGCCGGTCACCATGCCCTGCAGATCGCTCATCCCGCGACTGCCCATCACGATGGCCTCGACGCCCAGCGCCCGGGCCTCCTCGATGATCGCCTCGGCCGCCTGCCCCTTCGCCACGATCTCCTTGACCTCCACCCCGTCAAGGCTCACCGCCGAGCGCGTCTTCTCGAGCACCGCTCGCGCCTGCGACTCGCGCTCGCTGACCAGCCGCTGGATCACCTCCTCGCTCACCGGCAAGCCGCTGCCTCCGATCAGCAAGCCGACATCGTCGAGGGGCCGCTGCACATGTATCAGATAGAGCGTGGCCGACGCCCCCGCCAAGTACTGCGCCACCCGCAAGGCCTTCTCGGCAAAGGCGGAACCATCTACCGGAACGAGAATTGACTGGTACATTTCGCATCCCCTGTGCTGGTCATGGATACGCTGAGCGCCGCATCGAACGGCCTCACCTTCATTGCTTTCAGCCTAGTCGCCCCGGGAGCCCCCGCCCACTGCCGGCCGACTGTCCGACGCGCCGGCGTGACTGGCGATCCGGGATGTCAGACGGTCAGTTCATCCAGCAGCCCAAGCCCCTCGCCCTCGTCGATCGGTTCTTTGGGCTCGGGTTCCGGCTTCGGGGGTGGCTCCAGTGCCACTACCTGGCCGTTGGGATGGTCGAGCAGCTCGCGCAGCTGCTCATAATCGAACGCCACACCGTTGGAGTTGCCCTGGTTCAGCATACCGAGGGTCTCGACCAGGGCCGACATACCGTGCTCCTGCTCCTCCAGCGGCTCGAAGACCTGCACCAGCGGCTGCCCCTCGTCCCAACCGACCTTGATCGGCTGGTCGATGATATTGACCTGGGTGCCCACCGGCACGCTATGGAACACCGACTCGATGTCCTCGGGGAACATGCGGATGCAGCCGCGGCTGGCGCGCATGCCGATACCGTCGGGCTCGTTGGTGCCGTGGATCAGATAGCCGGGAATATCGAGCAGGATGGCGTGGCGCCCCAGCGGGTTATCAGGGCCCGGCGGCACCACCGGCGGCGCCGACTCGCCGCGCTCGGCGGCCTCCTCGCGCATGGAGCGCGGTGGATACCAGGCCGGATCTTCCAGGCGCATGGTGGTCTTGGTCACGCCCAGCGGGGTGTCATAGCCCTCGCGACCGATGCCGATGGGGTAGGTCTCCACCCGCGGCGTCTCGCCCTCACCCACTTCCGGGTAGTAGTAGAGCCGCAGCTCGGCGATATTGATCACGATGCCGGTGCGCTCGGCGTCGGGCAGGATGAATTTCGACGGTATCACCACCTCGGTTCCCTCGCCGGGCACCCAGACGCTGACGTCAGGATTGGCGCTGCGGATCTCCTCATAGCCCACGTTGTGCTCGCGGGCGATATCAAGCAGCGTATCCTCCTCGCCTGCCTCGACGCGATATACCTCGCCGATCACATTGCCTGCCTCAGGCAGCGGGAAGTGGCCCTTCGGCCACTCGGGCTCCTCCTCGGCCAGGGCCACCGCCGAAAAGAGCAGGCCTCCGGCCGCCAGCAGCCCTGACAGGGCCTTCCACGCCCCCCTTGAGCCCGGCACCGGCATAATGGGGTTAAGTCTCGCTATCGCCATGTTACTCGCCTCTTCCATTCTGCCGCGGCCCTCGGAACCGCGACGGGATCATCCATCATGCGGATAGTGTACCGGGGAGCGCCCCCATCATGAGCGGGAACACTGTTGGCTTTTGTCACGGCCGCCCTTCAGCCTAACCCGAGCCTCTGTTCGGTACCGTACAGACATCGTGTGCGCCTGGCGCCAGCCTTAAGATTCGGGGGATTCGGATCCGTTGTCGAAGCGGGAGCGGATCGAAGCGCCCTGCACCAAGACACCCAGGCACGCATCCCGCTGGGTCGCTAGACCAAAGAATGGCGTGTCGGGCTCATCAGGAGCCTGAACATGAAGCCCCAAGCGCCGAATGGCGACATCACCACCGAACCACGGGCATTGATGCGCGTACTCGGCGGATACCGCGAGCCACGCCTCGCGCGCAGCGTTCTGGAAATCACCATCACGGTGATTCCCTTCGCCTCCCTCTGGCTACTGCTATGGGCCAGCCTGAGCGCCGGCCACTGGCTCGGCCTGTTGCTCGTCGTGCCCGCCGCCGGTTTTCTCGTACGCTTGTTCATGATCCTGCATGACTGCAGCCACGGGGCTTTCTTCCGATCCAAGCGCGTCAACGACTGGGTGGGACGGGTCATCGGCGTTGTGACCCTGACGCCCTACGACTTCTGGCGCCACACCCATGCGCGCCATCATGTGAACTCCGGCAATCTGGATCGCCCGCGTCTCGGTGGCATCGACACCCTGACCGTGCGCGAATTCCAGAGCCTGCCGCGAGGACAGCGGCTCCGCTACCGTCTGTACCGGCACCCGCTGGTATTGTTCGGTCTCGGGCCGGCGTACCTTTTCCTGCTGGATAATCGACTGCCATTGGGCTTCATCCGCGGGGGATGGATGCCATGGCTTAGCACCATGGGCACCAACGCGGCGATTGTGGTCGTCGTCGCCGCGATGATGGGGCTGGTCGGCGTCGGCCCCTTCCTGCTGGTGCATCTACCGATCATGGTACTCGCCGCGTCGATCGGCGTCTGGCTGTTCTATGTCCAGCACCAGTTCGAAGATACCTTCTGGGAGCATGACCACGACTGGACCTTCCATGAGGCAGCGCTGCACGGCAGCTCCTACTATGACCTGCCGGCTGTCTTGCGCTGGTTCACCGCCAATATCGGGGTGCATCACGTCCATCACCTCTGCAGCCGCATCCCCTTCTACCGCCTACCCGAGGTGCTCCGTGACCACCCCGAGCTCCGGAGCATCGGCCGCCTGACGCTGCGGCAAAGCCTGGGGGCGGTGCGCCTCTCGCTCTGGGACGAGGAGAAGCGCCGCCTGGTCTCCTTTGGCGAAGCGCGTGACCTGCCGCCGGCCGAGGGTGGCGGCAGCGCTGACCGGACACCTCGTACCGCCCAACCGAAGGCACTCAGCGGCCGGCAGCCCGCCATCTGACGGAGGCAAGATCCCTATCATCCGCGATCACTGGCACCGCTGGGCCTGCTCAAGCACCGGAACGGCACTTGGCGAGCCCTACCGGCGTCACCTCCTCTGAGGTCTCGCAAGGCGTCCGAGCGTCGTGACTTGCGGGGCCAGAGGCAGTAGAACCGCCGAATTCAACCGTTCCAGGCATGGCCGGCGAAGGCCTCATCGAGCTCGGGATGATTGAGATGATTGGAGTAGTTGCTCAGCGTCTTCGCCGCCAGCGCCAGCACGATCTGCAGGATATGCGGCTCCTCGAAGCCAGCCTCCAAGAAGGCGGCGACGTCGTCCCGGCTCGGCTTACCCCGCGTTTCGAACATCACCCGGGTGAATTCACTGAGGGTGGCAAGCCGCATGTCCGGAATCGGCTGGTCGTTGCGAATCGCCTCGAGCACATCGGCCGGCACCTGGGACATCTTCTCGCCTAGCATGCTATGGGCCGACATGCAGTAGCCGCAGCCGTTGAGCCGGCTGATGGTCAGGAAGACCACCTCCTGCTGCGGGGGGGTGAAGCCCGAGTCCTGGCGGAACAGCTCGTAGCCATGCAGGTAGGTATCGAGCACGCCGGGCGCCTTGGCCATCCCCTGATACATGTTGGGCACGAACCCCAGCTTCTCATTGGCCTGCTCGAGCAGCGGCTTGGCCTGGGCATCGGCATTGTCGAGGGTCTGGGGCGCTAGCTGAATCTTGTAGTCGGCGGTCATGGGTCATGCCTCCTGAGAATCAAACGACTCTTGGGTGGTGAAACGCCAAATCCGGAACGAACGGTCCAGATATGGTAAAAAAATTCAGCGTAAGGTGGCCAACACCAGCTCGGCGGCCTGTTCGGCCTCGGTGGCAGCGGTGCCGGCCTTGAGCATGGCCCGCAGCCCAGCCATCCCCAGCGTGAGATAGAGCGCCAGGGCACGGGCATCGCGATGGGCGGCGATGTCCCCCTCTGCCTGGCCACGCTCCACCGCTTGATGAAACAGCCCGGTGATGACCTCGACGCTCAGGGAGGCCTCGCGGGCCGGCCTGTCACCGCGCTGACCGAGCTCGGTGGCGGAGTTGAAGATCAGACAGCCCAGCGCCGCCCGCTCACTCTCGGCCTCCCGGGCGGTGTCGCGATAGAGCGCCTCGAAGAAGGCCAGCGCCGTCGGCGCCTCATCGAGGCGGCGCTGCAGCCGCTCGACCAGGCCTGTCCGGTAGCGCCCTAGGGCCTCCAGAAACAGCTGCTCCTTGTTGCCGAAGGCCTGGTACAGGCTGCTGCGGGAAATCTGCATGGCTGCCAGCAGGTCCCGGGTCGAGGCGGCATCGTAGCCGCGGGCCCAGAAGACCTGCATGGCGGCCATGACGGCCTGATCGGGGCTGAATGCTAGGGGGCGTCCACGTGTCATGCCTGCAATTTAGTATCGATTGTTCCATATTTCAAGCCGCACCCTCACGGCGTGCCCCGCTTTCGATATTGACATCTCCACGACAGGCCATTCCCATTGTTTCGATCCTGAAAACATCCGTGCAGCACAAGGGTTTACAGGCAACAGCCGTTTGACCTGTATCAATGGAAATGCGGCTGATCTGCACTATGGTGAAAGAGACTTCCCTGCCGCTGGAGCCGAACCCCATGGCCAGCCATGCCACACAGCACGAGCACCGGCCGAGGTATATCCCGGCCTGCCAGCGCTGTGGGCTGGCCATACTGCTGAGCCTGTTGCTGGCGCTGCTGCTCGGCAGCAGCGCCAGTGCCCATCTCACCACCCCCGGCCACGGCGGCCATTCGGCGTTCGACCACCCCCTGGCCTTAGAGAGCTTCGACGGCACGCTTCCGCACTGCCAACACGGCCATGGCGCCCCGGCGACATCCCACGCCATACTGCGTGCCGAGCGTCAGGAACTCGATCACGACGCCACCCCACCCCGCTTCACACCCCCCGAGACTCCACCGTCCGTACCGGCCGTGACCGGCATGCCTCGCGGCCTGCCCGACGTTTTGCAACCTCCTCTGTATCTGCTGACGCAACGCCTGCGCCCCTGACATCGAGCGACGCCATCCACAAACGCCCTGCGCCATCGAGGCGTCCACGCGATGGTTCCACGCGCCTCCAGCCATATTCGCGCTGGGGCGTATTCCACATCGATCATCGGGCAACCTGCCCACAGGAGACACACCATGAGACTTCAAAAGCACGCGTTGGCAATCGGCCTGGCCCTGGCAATCACCGCCGGCGGCAGCGGCCTCGCCATGGCTCAGGGCGGCATGATGGGCACCGATCAGCCAGACAGAAGCTCCGGCATGATGGGAGGAATGATGGGCGGCAGCCAGGGCGGCATGGGCCCCGGCGGCATGATGGGAGGGATGATGGGCGGCAGCCAAGGCGGCATGGGCCCCGGCGGCATGATGGGAGGGATGATGGGCGGCATGGGCCCCGACATGATGAAAGGCATGATGGGTGGGGGCATGATGCCCTGCCCGATGATGGGAGAGGGCATGGGCATGATGTCGATGCTCGACCCCGAGCAGCGCAGCGAGATGCGCGAGCTGATGCACGAACACCGCCCCGCCCAGTTCGAGCGCATGGGGCGAATGATGAACCTGCGCGATGACCTGATGACCGAGATGCAACAGGACCGCCCCGATCCGGAAGCCGTGCAGCAACGCCATGCCCGCATGGCCGAGCTCCACGGCGAAATGGTGGCGGAAATGGTGCGCATGCGTAACGCCATGCATGACCTCATGACCGATGAGCAGCGCGAGCAGCTCCGCCAGGCGGCGCCCGCCGATGTAGATCCCGAGGACCACGACGCCCATCACTGATTGGCGATGACAGTGAATAAGTAACTGGACGGACGGCCAACCCTGGCCGTCCACTCGGCGACAGCTGCAGGAGGCACGCGATGCGCGACACCACGTCTAGAACGATCACCCTGACCGTTCCCGGCATGGGCAGCGACCACTGTGCCGGGATCGTGCGCAAGACCCTCGAGCGCCTTGATGGCGTGGATCAGATCCAGACCAATATCGCCAACCACCATGTCAGTGTGACCATCAACGACGGTGGTCCCGATGGCCCGGCACTGAAAGATGCCGTGGAGGGTGCCGGCTATGACGTGGCCGCGGTCAGTGGCGGTACCGGCAAGCAACAGATTCGGCTGACGGTGCCGGGCATGGGCTCGGACCACTGCGCCGGCATCGTGCGCAAGACCCTCGAGCGCCTGGAAGGCATCGAGTCGATCGATACCAATATCGCCAGCCACCGCGTGTCGGTCACCGTCGCCGCCGACGGCCCCGATGGCGACGCGCTCAAGAGCGCGGTCGAGGGCGCCGGCTACGACGTGGCCGCGGTGCAGTCCGAGGAGCAGGAAACCGGCGAGGGCGATGCCGAGATCGAGGCGGCCTACCTCGGCCAGGCCCGCAAGCGGCTGATCATCGCCGCCGTGCCCACCACCCTGATCATGCTGCTGATGATGCCGCACATGTTCTGGCAGCCGATCCCGGGCTACCTGGCCATCATCGCCGTGCTCGCGTTTCCGGTGGTGTTTCTCTTCGGCGGCATTGCCACCCACAAGTCGACCTGGCGCTCGCTGAGAAACGGCACCTTCAACATGGACGTGCTGATCTCCATGGGCAGTCTGCCGCCCTACCTGATCGGCCTGGTCGGCTTCATTACTCCAATGACATCGTTCATCGAGATGGCGGCGACCATCATGACCTTCCACCTGCTGGGGCGCTACCTGGAAGCCCTGGCGAAGGGGCGCGCCTCCCAGGCCATCCGCCGCCTGCTGACCCTGGGCGCCAAGACGGCCCGGGTGGAGCGCGACGGCGAGGAAGTCGAAGTGCCGGTGAAGGAACTGGCCCCCGGCGACATCATGATCGTGCGCCCCGGCGACAAGGTCCCCACCGACGGCGAGGTGGTCGAAGGCGAAAGCCATCTCGACGAGTCCATCGCCACCGGCGAGTCGATCCCGGTCTACAAGAGCACCGGCGACAGCGTGATCGGCGCCACCATCAACAAGGAGGGGCGACTGCGGGTCAAGGCGACCCGCGTCGGCGGGGATACCTTTCTCGCCCAGGTGGTTCGCCTGATCGACCAGGCCCAGGGCTCGCGGGTACCCATACAGGAGTTCGCCGACCGCATGACCGGCCGCTTCGTGCCGGCGGTACTGGCAATATCGCTCGCCAGCCTCATCGCCTGGGCGCTGTTCCCGGACGCCCTGCGGCCGATCCTCGACTGGGGCGCGGCCTTCCTGCCCTGGGTCAATCCCGAGGCCGCCACCCCGGTACTGGCGATACTGGCGGCCATCGCCGTGCTGGTCATCGCCTGTCCCTGTGCCCTCGGCCTGGCCACCCCCACGGCGCTGATGGTCGGCTCCGGTATCGGCGCCGAGCGCGGCATCCTGATCCGCTCCGGCGAGGCGATTCAGACCTTCAAGGACGTCAAGGTGATGGTGCTCGACAAGACCGGCACCATTACCCGCGGCGAGCCCAGGCTCACCGACGTGGTAGCCGCCGAGGGTGCCGATGAAACCCATCTGCTGACCCTGGCCGCCAGCGTCGAGAATGCCTCCGAGCACCCCATCGCACGCGCCATCGTCGAGGGGGTCCGCGAACGGGGCGTAAAGCCCAGCGACGTCAGCGAGTTTCGCTCCACCGGGGCCCGCGGCGTCTCCGGCAAGGTGGGCGAGGCGTCCGTGCTGATCGGCAATCGCCGCCTGCTGGAAGAAGCCAGCGTGGAAGGCCTCGAGGCCCTGGATGACGCCATGGGCGAACTCGAGGAGAAGGGACGCACCGTGGTGATCGTCGCCGCCGACGGCCGCGCCCTGGGGCTGGTGGCGGTGGCCGACACCCTCAAGGAGGAGTCGGTCGAGGCCATCCGCGGCATGCACGAACTCGGCCTGCACGTGGTGATGATCACCGGCGACAACGAGCGGGCCGCCCGCGCCGTGGCCCAAGAAGTGGGCATCGACGAGGTCCAGGCCGGGGTGCTGCCGGAGGGCAAGGTCGACGCCATCCGAGCCCTCCAGAAGAAGCACGGCAACCATGTGGCCATGGTCGGCGACGGCATCAACGACGCCCCGGCGCTGACCCAGGCCAACGTAGGCATCGCCATCGGCGCCGGGGCCGATGTCGCCATCGAGGCCGCCGACGTGACCCTGGTGCGCGGCGAACTCACCGCCGTGGTCGACGCCATGCACCTCTCCCAGGCCACCTTCGGCAAGATCGTCCAGAACCTGATCTGGGCCAGCGCCTACAACGTGGCGGCCATCCCCATCGCCGCGATCGGGCTTCTACACCCCATGATCGGTGTCATCGCCATGACCACCAGTTCACTCTCGGTAATCGGTAATTCACTGCTGCTCAAGCGGCGCTTCACCCGTGTACAACCCGAAGGAGAGGCTTCATGACTCCCCATCACACCCCGCAACAGCGCCCACAGCGCGAAGACGACAGGCCTGCCCGCGACGCGCATCGGGCAGGCGACCACGGCGCTGCCGAAAAATCCGGCCACCATTGGCTGATGATCGTCTGCCTGCTGCTGATGGGTGCGGCCGTGCTCAGCGTGCTGTGGCGCGGCAACCCCTTTGGCGCCGGCACCTGGCTGCTGCTGCTCCCCATGCTGCTGTGCCTGGGCATGCACTTGCTGGTGCATCGCTACCATGGCCGCCACCGAGACGACTGAGACAGGGCCACACCTTGCGCTGGGTCAATGCATGGCCTATCACGCCAAGGCAAGATGAAGATCTGACAGTGGAGATTTCGCCATGGGCAGGTTGGACCGGACATCGCTGACGCAAGGCACAGGAGGCCGCTGGCTGGCCGTCCTGCTCGCGATGCTGTTGGCCATGGTCACCCTGTCGAGCCACGGCGCCACGCAGAACCATCAGATCGATTGCGGCGTCGCCGCTGAACGCATGTCGGATGACGGCCATTCGAGTGGCGCTCTCGGTGTCGAGCATGACCATGACGCCGCATCCTGCGCTACCTGCACCACCGCCATGGGCCAGGCGCTACTGCCCGTGGTGGGCCCGGAACGCCAGGCCAACTCTCTGGCCATGGCAGCATCCCCGCAGATCCCGCTGCCCCCTCGGCGCCCTCCCAGAGCCTGATCCAACGCACCGCGACCCGGCCGCCCTGCTTACCCTAGGCGCTCGGTTGATCCCACCCGTTGATCAGGAGAGACACCATGCTGTCCACCTGCCTCGCCCAGATGGGCTTTCTGGGCTCCATCATGCCCATCGCCATGCTCACCCTGCTCGGCCTCGGCATCGCCGCCCTCGCCAAGTACCTGTTCACGTCACGCCACACGTTCCGCGACCTTCCGGAGGCCCGCTCATGAATCATCTTCGCGCCACCCTGCTGTTCTCCGCCGCCCTGCTGCTGGGCACCGGCACCGCCCAGGCCGCCCTGCCCGACTCGGCGACCATGTACAAGAACCCGGAATGTGGCTGCTGCGACGAGTACGCCCGCCAGCTCGAAGCGCTCGGGGTCAGCGTCAAGCTCGTCGACGACGTGGAGGTGGGGCGTATCAAGCAGCGCGTCGGCCTGCCCTACGGACACGGCTCCTGCCACACCATTCAGATGGGCGGCTACGCCATCGAAGGGCATGTTCCCTTCGAGGCGGTCAAGAAGCTCTTCGAGGAGCGCCCGGATACCCGCGGCATCGGCCTGGCCGGCATGCCCATCGGCACTCCCGGCATGCCGGGGCCGAAACGCGAAGATTGGCACATCTACCAGTTCCGCAACGGTGAAGCCGAGCCCTTCATGACCCTGTAGCCCCCTGCGCCCACTCGGCTCCGGCCGAGTGGGCATCGATCAACTCGCGCTCCCTCAATCATCGCCCACCGGCGCGCTCCGCTGTGCCCACCTCACCCCCAGTCCTCAATGGCCACATAGAGCCGGGCCCTGAAGCCCTTGCGGCTGCTCAGTGGAACGTAGCTCGCGCCCTGTTCGTCCTGCTTGACGGGGCGACCGCGCCCCTCTCCCCAGTCCTCGTCGCCCATGATGTAGCGCAGCCGCCAGCCGTCCGAGGCGGCGGTCGCCAGGATCACCACCTTCTCTCGGAAAAGGTTCTCGTCGGGCACCCGGCGGCTCACGAACCAGCGCCCGGCAACCTTGAACTCTGTGCTGCGCACGGCGATATCGGCCACCAGCAGCATGGTCCGCCCCTGGCTGACGGTGATCTTGGCACTGTCCAGGTAGACCGAGAAGAGCACTGGGTGACGAGCGTGGTCATGCCCGCTGCGCTCGGGATGGAAGAGTTCATCGAAGCGGCGGAAGACCGCCGAGCCGTGCTCGACCCGGCGGTCCGACAGGGCCACCGGCGGGTGCAGCCGCGGCGTCACGGCACATTCGAAATGGTAGCCGCCTTTGATCGTCTCACCGTCCTCACGGGCCTTCTCCACCGACGGCGGCAACGGCAGGTGCTCCACCACCAGGCGCCCCTTCATCAGGGCATCACCGAACAGGAAGCGCACCAGGTTCTGGTAGCCGGTTTCGGAGTTGACCATGCCGGCGTGGCCGCTGTGGCTGAGGTAGGCGAAGACCCGCGGCGCCGCCTCGACCCAGGCGTTGTCGATCGTCACCAGGCCATCGCTCATCGCGCCGACCCGCAGGCCCGTCGCCTGGTAATCCTGGTGGTTGGTCCCCACCAGACAGAAGAAGCGCTCGGGAGGGAAGCGCCCGTCCAGGTGGTTGACCCGACCGTTGCGCGGTGTGAGCTGGAGATACTCGGCGATGCGCTGCCGATTGAAGTTGTTGATGTCCCAGATCCCCAAGAAGGACGGCACGTTGAAGCCGGCCATCTCGATCCCATTGTGGGGCGAGCCGTAGGTGAACACCTTGTCGACGCAGGCCCTGGCCTCATCGCTGCCCACCGTCTCGTTCTGCAGCAGGCAGCGGCAGATCAGCCCGCCCATGGAGTGGGCCACCAGGTAGACCTTGAACGCCTCCCGGGCCGCGGCATCGTCGCCGCAGATGCGTTCCCGCAACCACAGGATCCGCGCGGCCAGGTCCTCGGCGGCCTCGATGATCGACGGTCGCTGGCCGCGGCCCTCGGCGTCCTCGTAGTAGCGATGGATCAGCAGGCTCTTGTGCGGCAGCTCCCCCTCACGGACCGCCCCCTGCTCATAGATGTCGCGATAGCCGTACTCCTTCATCAGCCGGATCACCGGCGACTCGAAGATGAACGTCAGCAGCTCGCCGCCCGGCCCCTGACGCACCCGGGTCGCCCCCAGGTTGAAGCCCATGTAGGGGGTATTGATGGTGTTCTCGATCTGGGTATCGCGCATGGCATAGCCGCGCACATAGATGATTGGATGGTGCCGTGCATGACGCGTCATGGCTGCCCTCCCGACTCTGGCTGCCGTCTCGAATGCCGCCCCGTTCGCGACCGCTCCTCGGCCGGCAACTGGACACTCTCCTCAGCATAGTCAGGTTCCCCGGATCGACGCCGCCCCACTCAGAGGGTGTCTCAGGGCATGCGCACGTAGCGCCCCGGGGCATCATCCAGCGGCGGATAGCGCTCGCTGCCAAGCGCCGGCGGGGCTTCCTCCCCGCTGGAGTGGGCCACCAGCCACTGTTGCCAGGCCGGCCACCAGGAGCCCGAGCGCTCCGGGGTGCTCTGCTGCCAGGTATCGGGGTCGAGATAGCGCTCGCCCTGGCGCTGGGTGCGCAGCCGGTAGCGGCGCCGCGGGTGGCTGGGTTCGCTGACGATACCGGCATTGTGGCCGCCGCTGGTGAGCAGGAAGGTGACCTCGTCGGCGTCCGTCAGCAGGTGCACCTTGTAGACGGACTGCCAGGGCGCCACGTGGTCGGCGGTGGTACCGACGGCGAAGATCGGCGCGCGGATATCCTGGATCGCCACCGGGCGGTGATCGACCTGGTAGCGGCCGCTGGCCAGGTCGTTGTTGAGAAACAGCTGGCGCAGGTATTCGCTGTGCATGCGATAAGGCAACCGGGTGATATCGGCATTCCAGGCCATCAGCGCGTTCATCGGCTGGCGCTGCCCCAGCAGGTAGTCGTGCACCACCCGTGACCAGACCAGATCGTTGGAGCGCAGGATCTGAAAGGCGCCGGCCATCTGGAAGCCGTCCAGGTAGCCCTGGTCCCACATCATGTTCTCCAGGTAGGAGACCTGGCTCTCGCCGATGAATAGCATGAGTTCGCCGGCCTCGGTGAAGTCCACCTGGGTCGCCAGGGTGGTGAGGGTGGCCAGACGCTCGTCGCCGTCGCGGGCCATGGCGGCGGCGGCGATGGAGAGCAGGGTGCCCCCCAGGCAGTAGCCGACCCCGTGCACGCGGGAGCTGCCGGTGATCTCCGTCACCACCTCCAGCGCCGCCATGGGGCCCAGCCGACGATAGTCGTCCATGCCCAGGTCGCGATCCTCCGAGCCGGGGTTGCGCCAGGAGATCATGAACACCGTATGGCCCTGGTCCACCAGGTACTCCACCAGCGACTTGCCGGGCGCCAGGTCGAGCACGTAGTACTTCATGATCCAGGCCGGCACGATCAGCACCGGCTCGGCCTGAACCCGCGGCGTAGTCGGCGCGTACTGGACCAGCTCTATCAGCTGGTTCCGATATACCACCTTGCCGGGGGTGACGGCCAGGTTCTCGCCCACCCGATAGACCTCCGCCCCCGCCGGCGGCTTGCCGGAGACGGCACGCTCCCAGTCCTCGAGGAAGTTCTGCCAGCCATCGACCAGGTTCCAGCCACCGGAGGCCAGCGTGGCATGCGCCACCTCGGGATTCAGCCAGGGGATATTGGAGGGCGAGGCGTGATCGAGCAGCTGGCGCGTGACGAAGTTGATTACCTGCTCCCGTGCCGGCGACACGCCCTCCACCCCGGTGGTGGCGTTGTGCCACCACTGCTGGGTCAGCAGGAAGGACTGATGGATCAGGTTATAGGGCCACTGCTGCCAGGCGTCATGGCTGAAGCGATGATCCTGGGGCATGGGCTCGATGCAGGCCGGGGTCGCCGGATCCATGGCCAGGCGACCGGCATACTGGGCCAGGCGGGTGGACTTGCGCACGAACTTTTCGCCGAGCTCGAGCTGCTTACCGGGTGAAAGCGACAGGTGCGCCAGCCACTCGACGTAGACGCTGGCGAGCCCGGCGGGGGTAATGCCCGCGGTCATTCGGGCCAGGTTGGCCTTGAAGGCGCGATCCAGCGCATGGGTGGCGTAGTAGCCAGGGTTGGGCCGCTCGTCGGCAGCGGGCAGCGGCGTACAGTGCTCGGGTGTCGTCCGGGATTCCTGCGTCATGCGACTGAGCCTCCGTGATCACGATGGGCTAGCGGCGAACCGCCACGGCCATCCTCCAGCCTAGCATATACTGCACTGCATCATGGCGACCGCGCAGCAGGGAACAGCCGGTTCGGCACCAGGTGCAGAAAGAGCAGCATGCCGAGCAGCTCGACCAGCGACTGGAAGACCACCACCACTACCGCCGCCTCCAGGCCCACCGGCAGGGCCAGCGCCAGCGGCAGCACCACGAAGGAGTTGCGCGAGCCGAAGCTGAAGGCCAGCGTACGCCCCTGGGCCACGGGCAGGCGAAACGCCCAGGCCAGCAGCCGGGCCAGCAGCGCCGCCGCGACCAGAAAGGCCACGAAGACCAGCGCCAGCCGGGGCAGCAGGGCCACCGATGCCGTGACCTGAGCCACCTGCCCCGCCGCCACCGTAAACAGCACCGCGGCCAGCAGCGGCACCGGCAGCCAGCCCAGCCCGGCGATCAGCCGCGCCCGGCCGGGCCAACCGTTGGCCCAGCGCTCGGTGAAAAAGGCCAGCAGCAGCGGCAGCAGGATCAGCCCGCCGAAGGCCAGCAGCAGCTCCCGCTGAATCAGGCCGACCAGAGCCGCCTGGCCCAGCAACAGCCACAGGTAGACCGGCAGCAGGATGAGCTGCAGCAGCAGGCTCACCGGCGTGAAGGCGATCGCCGTAGGCGTGTCGCCGCCACCGAGATGGGTAAAGGAGAGAAACCAGTCGGTACAGGGCAGCAGCAGCACCAGCATCACACCAAGACGCAGCGCCGGGTCATCCGGCAGCCACTGCACCAGCCCCCACACCAGCAGCGGGATCAGCGCGAAATTGCCCACCACCGCCGCCGAGAGAAAGCGGGTGTTCACCAGCGCCCGGCGCAGCCGTACCAGCGGCACCTGGGTGAAGGTCACATAGAGCAGCCCCCCCAGCAGCGGCCACAGCAGGCTCTGCGTTGCAGCGGCCCGATCGGGCGAGCCGGTGCCCACCGCCAGGCCGGCGATAATCGCCGCCAGATAGACCACGACCTGATACTTCTCGAGGAGCTCTCGCATCACCACTCGCCTGCCCGACCGCCATCACCGATCGAAAGAAAAAGGAGTCCCCGCTATAGCGCCGAGGATGACGCATCCCAGCAATGCATGCCGGCCCCCTGCAGCCGTGCTTTGTAGTCAAAGGCTTACATAGCGGCACCGGCAGCGCTGACAGCACCACCGCCGGGCAGGGTCTAGAGTCGAAGGACTCACGCTTTCGCCCTGCAGCGCGACTGTGAGTTCCCTTGCCTTGCCCGCCACCCGGCGGGCTTTTTCTGTCCGTGCGCCCCGACTTGCCGTCAAACGACCGGCGCTCACCCAGGGTCAGCGGGCCCGCAGGCTGTCACCCAGGGCCATCGTCGCTCCCTCTCCGGCCAGCAGGATCGCGTTCTGGCCGAAGTAGCCACCGGGCGCCGCCACGGTGTTCATCGCCACCAGGGTGCGCAGCGGCTCACCGGGCACGGCGATCTCACCGCTGTGCTGATCCACGGTGGTGATCTTGCAGCGCTGGCAGGGCTTTCGGATCCCCAGGCGAATATGCCCCGCCGCAGCGGACAGCGTATCCCAGCCGTTCTCGGCAAAGGGCAGCGCCCCCTGCACGACGATATTGGGCCGAAAGCGGCTCATCGGCACCGGTGACAGCCCCTTCGCCCTCAGCACCTCGTTGAGCGCCGTCAGTGACGCCTCCGAGGTGACCAGAAACGGAAAGCCGTCGGCGAAGGCCGTGTGGGCGACGTCGCCGGGGCGCAGAAAATCATCGGCCACCCGGCGCCGATGGGGTGCTGCAAAGCGCACCAGGCGCAGCCTGCTGCCACGCAGCTCACCCAGCACGCCAGTCAACCAGTCGGCTGCCTCTTCCCCTTCATCCAGAGCCTGGCAGGCATCGTCCCATACATAGGCGGTCAACCGCGGCCGGTCGCTACGCGCCAGTTCGATCGCCAGCGACTCCGCTTCGGGATGCTCCAGCACCAGCGAGTCGGCCTCGAGGCTCACCGAGACCTGCGCCATGCGCGGCAGCTGGCGCTGAGTGACGAAGCGGCCGGCATCGTCGACGACCATCCACTGGCGGTCGTAGGCCAGGCCACGCGGCTCCAGCACCGCCCGCTCCAGGGCGATACCCCGCAGCGACTTGACCGGGTAGACATTGAGCTGCGTGATCTTCACCGGAAATCCCCTGTACTCCGTTACGTGGGTGCTGTCGCCCAGCACATCGATCCCGTCAGCGCTGACAAGCGGGCCGCGATTGGCGACACTACCGTCACGCTTTCAGCAATAGGATGCACGACATGGTACCCGCATGGCAGCGCTATCGCAGCGCCCCCGCGCTCGGCACACGCCTGATCCAGGCGGCCGACCTCCCCCCGGGCAGCACCCGCTGTCTCTACGTGGAAGGCGAAAACGGCCACTTCCCCCTGCTGCTGGTCGCAGTGGACGATGGGCCGCGCGCCTACGTCAACGCCTGCCCCCATCAGTACCTGCCCCTCGACCAGCGTGGCAAACGCATTCTCAGCCAGGACGGCGAGCAGCTCCGCTGCACCAACCACGCCGCAACCTTCTCGGCGCGAACCGGCGAGGGGCTCAGCGGCCACGGTGAGGGCTGCGCCCTGGACCCGGTGCCGCTGAGCGTGGACGATGACGGCTGGCTGATGATCGGCAGCTCAGTCTAGGCGTCACTCGGTTGTCAGTGTGATCCGGGACTCAGGCCAGCTGGTGCGCCGGCAACCCGATGGCGTGCGCCTCGGCGACCGGGAAGTAGCGCTGGGTGCTAGACTCCCCCAGGATAGGGTCCAGATAGTCGCGCAGCCGCTCGATCGAGGGTGCCTCGTAGAGGCAAACAGCACGGCTCAAGTCCTCGGCAGGCAGGAACTGGTGCACATAGAGCGCCTCAGGCAACGGAAAGGCCCGCTCGGCGCACTGCTGAAACCCGGCCGGGTCATGGATCTGGTGCTCGATGGTGATAAACATGATCTTCTCCTCGCCATTGACGGTGGGTGGTCCAGGATTCCGGCGCTGTCTGGCCTTGCACCTTCCTCCTGCTGTCCACGATCCGCCTTGCGCCCCCCCCTCGCCAGAGCCAGACTGATCGAAAACGGCCCATTCTGATCAGCGGGGCTGAAAAACATGGCGATGAGCGTGTATCCCAGGCGGGTCAGCTTGCTCGCGCTGCCGGCGGAGTCCACCGGCACGCCGATTCACGGCCTCTACGAGACCCTGGTGCTGGCCGATGCCGTGGTGGCACGACCGGCGGGCGGCGCCACGCGCCTGTTCGAGGCCGAGATCGTCGGCCCAAAGCGAGGGATCTTCCCCAGCGCCTGTGGCCTGCCACTCGAGGTGCACCGCGCCATCGGCGAGGTGGACGATACCGATATCGTCATTACCGCCTCCATGCTGTTCGAGAATCAGGCGTGGGTGACCGGAACACACCCGGAGACGGTGGCCTGGCTGCGGCGCATGCACGATCAGGGCGCCGACCTCTGCTCGGCCTGCGCCGGCGCCCTGCTACTGGCTGAGACCGGCCTGCTCGATGGTCTGGATACCACCACCCACTGGGCCTTCGCCCCCACCTTTCGTCAGAACTTCCCCGAAATCCGGCTACGGGTCGAGGAACTGCTCATCGTCACGGGCCGGCGCGGCGAGTTCGTCATGTCCGGCGCCGCCAGCTCCTGGCAGGACCTGATCCTGTTCCTGATTGCCCGCTATGTCAGCCCGACCGCTGCCCAGGAGATCGGCAAGTTTCTCCTCTACCACTGGGACTCCCGCAGCCAGGCACCCTTCGTGCCCTTCGTCCCGCCCACCGACCATGGCGATGGCACCATCCGACAGCTCCAGGAGTGGCTACACGCCCGCGACACCGTGGATGTCTCGGTCGACGATCTGGCCCAGCGCTGCCACCTGCCACGCCCGACCTTCTACCGCCGCTTCAAGCGGGCCACCGGCTATTCGCCGGTCCACTATCTGCAACAGCTGCGGGTCGAGGAGGCCAAGCGCCTGCTCGAAAGCACCGACGAGCCGGTGGACGACATCAGCTGGCGGGTCGGCTACGAGGAGGCGGCCGCCTTCCGGCGCGTCTTCAAACGGATCACCCGGCTCAGCCCCGGCGAGTTTCGCCGGAAATTCCATTACCCTGCCGGACCACCGGCCGGCGCGAAGTGATACTCACGGGATACCCAGGGATAGCGCCGCCAGCGACGACGACCTGGACGGGTTCAGAGAAACTCCCGCGCCACCCCGACCACCCGACCGTCGACGGTGCGCTGCAGCTTGTCCTCGATCTCGCTGCACAGCGACTCGACCCTCTGCGACGACATCGCCGCCACCACGAAGGTCCACTCGCTGGCGTCCAGCCGATCATGGTCGGCGCTCTCACAGACGGCGACCGCGGGATTGCGGCCAAACCGCTCGTGCAGGCCGCCCATGCGCTGGCGCTTCTCCTTGAGCGAGCCGCAGCCGGGCAGGGACAGGGCCAGGGTGAGGATGCCGATATGCATAGGAGCTCCTTGCGTACCGAAGAGTCGTTGGTGGAATACCGGGACCGACGCTGACGCCAACAAGGGTTATCGTCAAGCAGCGCGGTCACCGCGATAAATTCAGGCCAATACCTTCCCTTGCAGTGAATTCGACCGTAACCTGCAGTATCCCCTGATACCACAAGGAGGCTGGATGACACCGGCCGATTCCCTGCGCCTGCTGCTGCTCTCCTCGCTGTGGGGCATGTCATTCATCTTCATGCGGGTGGCGGTGCCGGAGTTCGGCCCCGTGCCGCTGATCCTGGTGCGCATGGGTCTGGCGGCCCTGCTGCTGATTCCGCTGCTGCTCAGCGTGCACTATCTCCGGCTGGTCTGGGAGCACAAGGGCGCGCTGCTGCTGCTGGGCCTGGTCAACCACGTGCTGCCCTTCACCCTGCTGGCGCTGGCCACCACGCGCCTCGAGGCGGGCTTCACCTCGCTGATCAACGCCACCACGCCGATCTTCACCGCCCTGCTGGGGGCGCTGCTGTTTGCCACCCCGGTGCAGCGCCAGCAGTACCTGGGGCTGGCCCTGGCCTTCTTCGGCGTCTATGTGCTCTCCGCCAACCGGCTGGACTTCGCCCTGGGCGGGGATGGCTGGTTCATTCTCGCCGTGCTCGGCGCCACCTTCTGCTACGGGGTGGCCAGCAACTACTCCAAGACCTACCTGTCCCACCTGCCGACGCGGGTACTGGCGGCGGGCAGCACCGCCATGTCGGCGCTGATCCTGCTGATTCCCGGCCTGCTGCTGTGGCCCAGCGAGCCGATCAGCGGCCTGGCCTGGACCAACGGCCTGGCGCTGGCGGTGTTCAGCACCACCGTGGCCTTCTTGCTCTATTTCGGGCTGATCTCCAGCGCCGGAGCTACCGCCACCTCCACCGTGACCTTCCTGGTGCCGGTCAGCGCCCTGCTCTGGGGCTACCTGCTGCTCGGCGAGGTGCTCAGCCTGCAGGTGCTGATCGGCATGGTGATCACCCTGGTCGGCACCGCCATCGCCACCGGCATGCTGCGACTGCGGCGGCGCGAGGTGGCCTGAGGCGCACGCCACCGCCAAAGGAGTACACTCACAGGGAACCCTCTTGGCGAAGCAGGCAGCGTGCCTCCCACATTCGGATAATCATGGCCAACGCCGATGTGCATTTCCATGCCGAGCTGAACGACTTCCTGGCGCCGGCGCGTCGCGGCCGGCCGATGGTGTATGCCGTCACACGCCGGGCGGCGATCAAGGATGTCATCGAGTCGCTGGGGGTTCCGCATCCCGAGGTCGATGTTATCCTGGTCGACGGCGCCTCGGTGGGGTTCGGCCATATCCTGCACGGCGGCGAGCGCGTCGACGTCTATCCCTGGTCGGTCCCTGTCGCCTCGGCCTACCACCTGCGCCCTCGACCGCCCTCACCGCCGCGCTTCGTGCTCGATGCCCATCTCGGTCGTCTGGCCCGCTATCTGCGCCTGCTCGGCTTCGACTGCCGCTACCGCAACGACTACGCCGACGACGAGCTGGCCGCCTGCGCCGACCAAGAGCAACGGATCCTGCTGACCCGCGACCGCAACCTGCTCAAGCGTAAACGCATCGCCCTGGCCCACTTCGTTCGCGCCGACGCCCCCTGGCAGCAGCTCAAGGAAGTCTGCGCGGCCTTCGATCTGGTCGACGCCTTCGCTCCCTTCACCCGCTGCACGCGCTGCAACGGCCGACTGGAGCCGGTCGCCAAGGCGGCGGTCGAGGCGCGGCTCGAGCCGCTGACCAAGCGCTACGTCGACGACTTCCTGCAGTGCGATAGCTGTCACCAGGTCTACTGGCACGGCAGCCATGTGACGCCGATGCGCCGACTGGTGGCAGCGCTCAAGCGCGACGCTGAGCACAGCCCATCAACCGGCGCCCCTCCGCTATCCTCGAGGTAAGGCATCCCACGCCATCGCGACGCCCGAGCCGTCTTGCCAGGAGGCCCACCATGCCCCAGGTTGCCACCTCCTCCGCCGATCCTGCCCTGACCCTGCTGCTCGCCGGTGACGTGATGCTGGGACGCGGCCTCGACCAGATCCTGCCTCACCCGGGCGCTCCCGAGCTCTATGAACCCTTCGTGCGCGACGCCCGTGACTATGTGCGTCTGGCGGAGCGGGAAAGCGGCCCCATTCCCAGTCCCGTCGAGCCCGCCTACCCCTGGGGAGACAGCCTCGAGGAGCTGCGCACCGCTACGCTGCGCCTGATCAACCTGGAGACCGCCATCACCGAGAGCGCCGTTCCCTGGCCCGGCAAGGGCATCCACTACCGCATGCATCCCGCCAACCTCGACTGCCTGACGGCGGCGGGCATCGATCTCTGCACCCTGGCCAATAACCATGTGCTGGACTGGGAGCGGGCGGGACTCCGCGAGACCCTGGCCGCGCTGGATACAGCGGGCATCGCCCATGCCGGCGCCGGCGAGAACTCGGCGGCGGCACGCCGCCCGGCCGTGCTGCCGCTGCCCGGCGCCGGCCGGCTGCTGGTGTGGAGCCTGGGGCTCGCCGACAGCGGTATCCCGGTGGACTGGCAGGCCACCGACACAGGGGCCGGCGTCAACCTGGTGGACGCCGACGACGCCAGCGTCGCCGCCTCGATCGTCGCCGAGAAACGCCCCGGCGACCTGGTGGTGGCCTCGGTGCACTGGGGCGGCAACTGGGGCTATGCGGTGCCCGTCGAGCATCGCCGCCTGGCCCACCGGCTGATCGACGCCGGAGCCGACCTGGTCCACGGCCACTCTTCCCACCACCCCAAGGGACTCGAGCGCTACCGGGGCCGGCCGATCCTCTACGGCTGCGGCGACCTGATCAACGACTACGAGGGGATCCGTGGCCACGCGGGCTACTTCCCGGAGCTGGCCGTACTGGCGGGGTGCCGCTGGCATCCCGACCGACGCGAGTGGCTCGACCTCTGGCTGACACCGCTGCGCCGCCGGCGCTTGCGTCTCGAGCACGCCACGGCCGGCGAGGCCGACTGGCTGGCCGAGACCCTCAATCGCCACGCCCCGGATCGTTCCCCGGCGGCCTGCCCGCGACTCTCCCGCGGCACCGACGGCCGCCTGCACTGGGCTAAGCCGCCTCCTCGCGGGGACGGTACGCCTCCGTCAGACGGCGCTGGACGTTCTCCGGGGCCGGCTCGTAGTGGCTGAAGCGCAAGCTGTAGCCGCCGGCACCGCCGGTCTGGGCATTGAGGCGGCTAGGGGTAGTCGAGCACCTCGGCCAGGCGGACCAGGGCCTGGAGGCTGACCTGGTCGCCCAGGGTCTGAGTATCGAGGATGCGTCCGCGGCTCGCCGAGAGATCCGCGGTGAGGTCGTCCATCGGCGCCCTCTCCAGGCATTGGCGGCCTGAAGATAGGGTAGCAGCAGGCGTGTTCCCATTCGCCTCAACGGGAGGCCACTCCCCGCGCCGCCGTCGGAACGAAATAGAAATCACCGCCCTCGTGACCGGCGGCACGGATCGGACGCATTTCCGGCGTCAGACTGATGCCCTCAGAGGCACGCCTGCGCACATTGACCGCCACTTGGGCGAACAGCATGTTCTCGCGCAGCACGTCCTGGTTGCCCTCCAGCACCTCGATCAGCGACCGGGAGAAGAGCGAGTGGGGCCGGTCGGTCAGGTCGGGTACCGGGCGCTCGCCTCCCGAGGAGATGACGATGCGAGCACGGCGCTGCAGACCGGCTCGGATCTCTTCGTCGGAGAGCCGACGCTGGCCGCTGCCCAGCAACAGGGAACTGGCGCCCGATGCCATGCCGCTGGCAAACACCGAATCGGCGAGCACCAAGATGGAACGGGCGCGGATCCGATCGAGGTGGTCGCTGATGACGGCATTGTTGATCCAGCGCACCAGGCGTTCCGCCTCGGCATCCACGGGCAGCCAGTAGCTGCGCTGTCGCCGGCCATCTTCACGGTCGGAGCGGTTGCCGTGGCCGGCGTAGTAGATCAGCAGGTTGTCTCGTTCGGTGATCCGCTCGTGGAGGTCGTTGAGGGCCGACAGTGTCTGGACCTGGTCGGCATTGGGCAGGAAGATCACCTGAAAGCCATAGCGATTCTGCAGCAGTTGACTGATGCGCTGGGCATCGGTCAGCGGCGACTCCAGGTCATCCAGGAACTGGTATTCCTGATTGCCGATCACCAGGGCGTAGTAGCGCCCGAAGTCGATACCGGCGAAGCTGGCCGGTCCGGGGGCGGCGGGCTCGTCCACCTCGGCGGGCTCGGGAGGCGTCACGGTGGGCTCGGGGGCGGCTCGGGGCGGCGTGTCCGCGTCCTGCAGCTCGCTCATCTGGGCCACCAGGGCTTCTCGCTCCTCGCTGGTGCGCTGGGCCTGGGACTCGAGGGCCTCGACCCGGCCGCGGGCCTCCTCCAGCTGCTGGGCCAGTGCCCGCGCCTCGGCCTCGGCCTCCGCGTCGGCCGTACCGACCGCGGCCTGCGCCTGGGAGAGGCGCCGCTGGAGCTCGTCCCGCTCGCGAATCAGTTGCTGACGCTGCTGCTGGAGGGCCTCGGCCTGCCGTTCGGCCTGCTCCACCTGAGCGCCGAGCTGTGCCCGCAGCGCCTCCATCTCCTCCGTCACGTCGGAACGAAAGACCAGGGGATCCTCGGACACGCCGGAGGCCTGTCGATAGAGGTTCAGGGCCCGGGCCCGGTCCTGGGTGACACCCAACCCCTGCTCGTAGAGGAACCCCAGATTGATCTTCGCCCGGGCATAGCCTTGGTCGGCGGCCCGTCGGTACCAGGCCGCGGCGGAGACATAATCCGGTTCCGTCCCCAGGCCCTTCTCGAATATCTCGCCCACATAGTTCTGGGCTTCCGCATCGCCGGCCTCGGCAGACTCCAGCCAGACGCTCAAGGCCGTACGATAGTCGGCGCGGTCATAGGCGACGTACTCCCCGCCACGAATGCGGCAGTCCTGGGCGGTGGTGCGGATCGCCCGACGGGGCGTGAGGAAGGTAGCGCCCCCCAGGCGTCTCACCTGGCCCGTCAGCAGGCAGTCGACGATGTAGAAATCGTCCACCGAAGCGGCCCGAGCGGCGAGCTCCGGGCTCACCGTCGCTCCGTTGGGGGCACAGCCGGCGAGCAGCAGGGCGGTCCCCGCCACACAACCGACGGAAAGACAGGAAAGACGTTTCCTGAAGGCAGAGCTATGATCGAGAGTATCAGAGGAATTCACGGCACTCCCCCTGCATATGGTTGGCCCCCCTCCCGCTCCGGCAAGTCGCTACCGTGTCGGGCAAGCAGGTCATGGCAGGCTGATACGGCTCGCTGGCCTACTGCTCAGTATAGTGCTTGTCACCGCTTGCTCCAGCCCCGCGCAGCGCTACCATGCCGCCGCCGAGGCCGGTGGCTATGCCATCAAGGACCTTCCTGCGCCCCCCTTCCGGCTCACCGCCTATCGGCCCTCCGAGGCACCCTCGCCGGGGGGCCTCTGGCACGTCTACCTGACCGGCGACGGCACCCCCTGGGAACGGGGCCGCTACCCGAGCCGGGACCCCACCCCGCGCCGCCCCCTGATGCTCGAACTGATGGATCGGGATCCCAGGCCACGGCTGCTCCTGCACCGGCCCTGCTACGGGAACCACCCGCCGGATGCGGCCTGCCGGCCCCGGCTCTGGACGGGGGCGCGCTACAGCGAGACCGTGGTCGATGCCCTGGATCGGGGCCTCGACCGTCTGGTGGCGGAGCGGGAGATCGCGGGCCTGGTGCTGATCGGCCACAGCGGTGGCGGCCTGCTGGCGCGGCTGCTGGCCGGTCGCCGGGAGGACATCCGGGCGCTGGTCACCCTCGCTGCCAACCTGGACCACGCGGCCTGGACCCGTCACCACGGCTATTTGCCGCTGGAGGAGTCCCTTCACCTGTACGATGTCCCCCCCCTGGGAGCCGGCATCCTGCAGTGGCACCTGATCGGCCCCCGGGATGACGTCCTCCCGGTGGCCCTGCTGCGCGAGGCCGCCCATCACGATCCCCATGCCCGTGTGGAGGTGATCGACGGCTTCGACCATCACTGCTGCTGGGGCGAGGCGTGGCCGGCATTACTCGAGAGGCTGGACAGGTACCTGGAGCATCAGGAAGAAGAGCTGGCGGCTACTCCGCCAGGCGGGCATTGAGCTCCTCGATGGCCGCGTCGAGCCGATCTCTCCGGGTTCCCAACTCGGAACGGGCCAGGGACTCTAGGCTGATGCGTAGCAGCTCCAGCGAGAACTCGTCCAGGTCGTCGCGCTGCGCCTCGCGCAGGTAGTGATCCATCACCGCATCGGTTCTCCGATCCACCAGGACGCGCAGGCGGTTGCGATCGCGGCCGCCGACCTCCTCTTGCTCCACCGCCTGCTCCCAGGCCAGGGTAAAGTGTCGGTGCGCCTGGGGGATATCGCCCGCCTCCAGGTACTCGTTGCCCTGCAGGATGTGCTCCCGGGAAACATCCAGGCTCGGCGGCAGGTCGTCCAGCGTCACCAGCAGGTCGCTCTCGCGGATCAGCAGCCACCAGGAGATCAGGGCCCCCACTGCCAGCACGCCCAGGGAGGCGATCACGCTGCGACGCAGCTTGGCGGGGGGCTGGATGGCCTGCAGGAACTGGCCGGCATCGGCAAAGCGCGCCGTCCGCTCGAAGTCCAGGGTGCGGGCGATGGCCCGTGACACCCGCTTGGGGAGCCCATGCAGCACCGGAGGCCTCATGCCCTGGCGGACGGCCTCGTCCGCCGGCAGCTTGTGTCCGGAGGCGTCGAGGTAGGGATGCCGGCCAGTCAGCAACTCATGGGCGATACAGCCCAGCGCATAGACGTCGTCTACCGGTTCCGGGACCTCACCGGCCAGCATCTGCGGACTGGCATAGGCCGGGGTGATGGCCCCGATGGTGGCCGGGTCGAAGCGGGTCTGCTCGCCGCCCTCCGTACCGGCCTGCACACGCGCCGCCCTGGCGATGCCGAAGTCGAGGATCTTGGCGTTGCCTTCCCGGGTCAGGAAGACATTGCCGGGCTTGAGATCGGAATGGACGATGCCCTGCTCATGGGCATAGGCCAGGCCACGCGACAGGCGCTCGAGGATCTGCAGCGCCTCTTTGCGAGGCAGCCCCCCGGTGAAGCCGCGGCGCCGGATGACCACATCCAGGGGCTCGCCCTGGAGATACTCCATGGTCATAAAGACCCGGGTGCCGTCCCGGTCGAAGTCATAGACGGTGACGATATTGGGATGGGCGAGTCGCTGCGCCTTCTTCGCCTCGCGCTGCAGCGCCACCAGGGAATCGGGGTGCTGGCGGAACTCGTCGCTGAGCAGTTTCAGGGCCACATGGGGCTGGCTGTCCTGGGCCTCCTCCTTGCGCAGGTCGCGGGCCTTGTAGACCGAGCCCATGCCCCCCTGGCCGAGCAACGACTCGAGCACGAAGCGCTCCTTGATCACCGAACCCGGCCCGAAGGCCTCCGCGGAGGGCTCGCCCCAGGCCTCCGGTCGCGACCAGTTGGACCGGGTGCCACCGCTCCGGGTATGGCCGCTTTCACGCCCGTCACCTTGCCCTTCACCGACGCCGGCCAGGCGGGTCGCTTCCGCGTCCGCCCCCCCCACCCGGGTGGCATCGTCGGAGGCGGCCTCCCCGTTGCGCCGGGTGTCGTCATCCGGCAACCGGGTACGCTCGTCGGCTTCGTCGCCGGCCTGGCTCCCTTTCCGCTTCTTCATCCTCGCCCTCCGTCAGACTGCGCCCGATCCCCATCGACGAAGACGGCCACCGCCGTGAGGTTGTCCCGGGCCTCACCTGCCAGCACCGCCTGAAGCAGGGTGTCGACCACCGCCTGGGGGGAATCGGCCTTCAGGGCGGAGTGGATGACGGCCGAGGAGACGAAACCATGCACACCGTCCGAGCAGAGCAGGAAACGATCGCCCGACCGCAGGTCGGAGAAGCGACTCTCCAGCTTCAACTCCGCCGCGGCCCCCACGGCCCGGGTGATGACGTTGGCCTGGGGATGGCCGTGAGCCTCGGCAGCCACCAGCTCACCGCGCTCGATCAGGTCCTGCACCACGCTGTGGTCCCGGGTGCACTGGGTCAGCTGGCCGTCGCGCAGCCGATAGAGGCGACTGTCGCCCGCCCACAGCCAGCCGCACTCGCCGACGCCGGTCAGCAGTACCACTACCGTACTGGCACTGACCATCGGCCGCTCCGGCCGATGCGCCGCGTGCCAGAGGTGCCGATTGGCCACCCCCAGCAGCTCGCGCAGGGCATTGAGCCGTTTCTGCAGGTCGCCCCCGGGAGGCACCTGCAGCACCCCCTCAATCACGTTGCGGCTGGCCTCGTCGCCGGCCTCGTGCCCCCCGACCCCGTCCGCCACCGCCCAGAGGTGCAGGTCGGGTCGGTCCAGGCAGGCGTCCTCGTTCACCCGGCGCACCTTGCCGACATGGCTGACGCTCGCCGAACGCAGGCGGGGCGGGCCCAGGAGGGGCGCGGCCGGCGCCACTGCCCGGGGAGCCAGCCAGCGCAGTGCACGTCGCTCCCAACCATGCCGCTGCCACTCGCCATCCAGCATGGCGGCGAAGCGATCCGGTGTCGGCAGGGCGGCCTGCAGCAGCAGACAGGGGGGGACGCGATGGGAGCCCTCCGTCCACCACAGGCTGAAGCCCTGCCGGTGGCCGAGCAACGCCTGCTGCATCGCCAGCAGGGCGGGCACCAGTTGCCCCAGCGACTCGAGGGTGATGCAGGCGGGGCCCTGCAGCGGCGCCAGCAGTTGGCTGGCGTCATCGGCGACCCAGGGGTGCAGCCGCTCCCCATGGACGCGCACCGCCTCATCGAACCGCTCGAGATCGTGCGCCGTCTCCTCCTCGAGCACGCTCATGGCAAGGGCCTCGAGCTCTTCGAACCAGCCGCCCTCCTGGACCGCCAGACCGAACAGCGAACTTCCCTCGGGCAAGCCGCCGACCAGGGTCAGCGGATAATAGCGACCCACCGCATCGACGCTGGGCATCAACACCCCCGTGGCCGGGGTCTCTCCGCAGACACCGGCGGAGAGGGCGAAGCGCCACAGCGGACTGGTCAGGTAGGCATCCAGCCAGCCCTCGCCGAGTCGCTGGTGGGCGTCGTGCAGGCAGCGCGACAGCCAGGGATCCCAGACCGCCAGGAAGTCGCCCGCCACGCGCCGCCGGACGAAGTCGCCCCGACACGGCAGCTTGCCGTGGAAGCCCAGGACGATGCCCCCGGCCATGGCGCTACAGCCCCCCGGCGCAGCGGAAGCGCCGCCAGTCGTTGCTGCTCAGCGGGTTGCGCGAGGACTCGAACTCCAGACGCACCCGGGCGGAGTAGCCCCCCACATTGAAACTGACCAGGTAGGTGATGGCCGACTGTGCCGCCGGCTGGGCGGCATCCAGGGCCCGCAACCAGGACCAGCTACCCTCATAGGCGACATTGGGCCTGAGTCCACCGCGATCCTCGAACATCACGAGGGTCTCCTGGCCGCCGTCGCCGGGCCAGACGAAGCGACGTGCCAGGGGCGGCCCATGGCGATAGCTCAGCACCTGGTCCCCGAGGAAGAACTGGAACTGCCGCGCCCGGGCGTCCAGGTAGTGCGGTGTCATCGAGAAGGCCACCTGGGGGCCACCGCCGCCGAGGAAGAACATCTCGCGGATCATCCTGGCCCGCTGGAACTGGGCCAGGACCGAGCTCGGAATGCCCAGACGTGCGGCCTCGTCGCTGCGCCACTGCAGGCGGCCGCCGGGGGCATCCACCAGGTTGGCGAGGTTCTCCTGGAAGAAGGCCTCCATCACCCCGCCCGGGCCGAACAACCGGGCGAAGTCGCCGGGAGGAATGTCCCGGGAACTGCCGGGCTCGAAGGGATAACGACCTTGGGCCAGCTCCTGGCAGATGGGCAGCACGGCGTCGCGGTAGCGCCGGTTGAGCTGGCTGCGCAGGTTGCGCATGGCGACTTCCTGCCCGGAGCCGGCCAGGGCATCCACCCATTCGCTGAAGGGGGCCGGCGAGCGGGCCGCTTCGCTGCTCAGGCGGCGCAGGGTCTCGCCGCCGAACTGCGTGAAGTCCCGGTCCCCCAGTCCACCGCCCAGGGCGCTGAGCTCATTGTAGAGCTGGGTCAGGCGGGCGATCAGCGACGACATGGGGGGCTCGCCGTTCTCCCCCAGCACGAAGCGGTGGAACTCCCGGAAGTGGGCATCGATGCGCGCGCCCGGGTGGATCTCCGGCGCCTGCTCGCGTCCGGGATCGACGAAGCCCAGCAGGGTCCCGAAGCGCCCTGCCGCCGGGGTCTCGTCGTCACGTTCAGGCTCCGGAAAACGGGTCTGGTTGGCGACCAGTTCCATCAGCCGCCGCAGCGGCGAGGTCGGACCGGTGATCACCGCCAGCAGATCGATCGCCTGGTCCACCTGCAGCAGGGGCACCAGATCCAGATCCGCCAGCAGCTCCTCCCAGTGGTCGATATAGGCCTGTTCATAATGGCGCACGAATTCCTCGGCCAGCCTCAGGTGGGCCGCACGACCGCTGGGCAGGGTGGCCTCCCCGAACACCCAGTGATCCTCGAGGAAACGGCTCACCAACTCCCCTCCCTCCTGCCGGGTGATCTGTTCGAAACCGTCACGGGTGTAGAGGGCCGGGATCGGCTCCGAGAGCGGTGTGCCGCTGCGTCGACGGAACACCAGGTCACTGCCGAGCCCGGCCTCCACATCGAGACGCAGGGAGGCCTCGTGACGCTGATCGAAGCGGGTCTCCAGACGGCGGAACATCAGGGCCGGCACGGAGGCCTGACGCAGCGAGGCGCGGCTGCGGGCCACCAGCTCATCGTTGACGCTGACCGCGGGGAAGGAGCGAGCGCTGTCGGTATAGGCGCCGAAGTGCTCGAAGAGCGCCTGGGCAATGGCCCGCTGCTGGGGAAACTCGCCCAGCAGGGCATCGCGCACGATGACCTCGAGCTCGTCGCGATTCAGGCGACCGGTCTCGGCCAGCATCAGATAGCCCTTGAGGTAAGCATAGATATTGGTGGGCGGAACGTTGGGGGTGGAGAGGCGCCGCTCGATGAGATTCACGACCCGCGGCACCAGCAGTTCGCGCACCCCCTGGAGATAGGCCTGCTCGGCGGTTCGACCCACGGGCTCTCCACGATAGAGCCCCAGCCCCATCAGGACGGGAACCCGCCCACGATGGCGATTGGCCTCCGCCGCCACCTCGCGCAGGGCGTCCAGGCGCGGCAGCACCTCCGCGAGCCCTGCCTCCCCGGGCATCGGCTGGCTGGCCAGCTCGCCATGGGCGGCCAGGGCGGCCTCCACGTCGGCCAAGTAGCCGCGGTTGTATTGATAGCTGGTCATCCAGCCCACCGAGACGACCGCCAGCACCCCGAGCAGCAGCAGGTAGGCCGCGTTCTGGGCCAGGGCCCGCCCCACTTCCAGGCGCCAGTTGACGCCGGCCAGCCCCGATTCGGGAAAGATCACCGACTTGAGCAGGCGGTGGATGAAATAGCTGCGTCCCTGACCGGCCGGGGCGGCCTCCACGGGGGAGGCCCCCGAGACCTGCATGCCGTAGGCGCGGGCCAGGCTGTCCATCATGCGATCGATGGGCGTCCCTTCCTGGGTACCACTGGTGAAGTAGAGCCCCCGCAGCATCACCGGCCGATCGTAGCCGGAGCCCTCGAAGGTATCGGCGATGAACTGCAGCAGGCTCTCCCGCAGGCCGGCCATCTGCCGGGGGAAACCGAACAGCCTGGCACGCCGCTGGGGCTCCCGCTCTTCCACCAGGCGCTCCAGTAGGCGGGCATCGAGTCGCTCCAGCAGCCGCGAATACGCCTCGTCGGCCCAAGCGGTGAAGCGGCCACCGGCCACCGGCTCGGGGCGCGTCATGCCCCAGACCTGCAGCCGCCCTTCGTGGTCCAGGTCATCGAAATACTCCACGAAGCCGGCGATCAGGTCGCACTTGGTGATCATCAGGTAGACCGGCACCTGGATCCCCAACTGACGCTGCAGTTCGTCGAGCCGTCGCTGTACCCGGTCGGCATGGCGCTCACGGGCCTGGGGCGAGGGATCGAGCAGGTCGGTGGCGCTCACCGCCACCAGCACGCCATTGACGGGACGACGCTTGCGATACTGGCAGAGCAGCTCGAGAAAGGCCCGCCATTCAGCGGCATCGGCGCCGGCCCCTGAATCCTGGCTGAAGTAGCGCCCGGCGGTATCCAGCAGCACCGCCTCATCGGTGAACCACCAGTCACAGTTTCGCGTGCCGCCGACGCCACGTAGCGCGTCTCGACCGTACTTCTGGTCGAGGGGGAAGGTCAGCCCGGAGTGGCGCAGCGCCGTGGTCTTGCCCGAGCCGGGGGGGCCGATGATCACGTACCAGGGCAACCGATAGAGGTCCCGGCCCCTGCCGGATTCACGCAGGAAGCCGACCGCCTCCTCGAAGCGACGCCCCAGCTCGTCGCCGGGCCGATCCTCCGCGCCGGCCGTGGCGACGATGGCATCGCACAGCCGCTCGCTGGCGCGCTTCACCCGCCGCCAGCGCAACGCCTGCAATACTCCCCAGCCCCCGAACAGGGCCAGGATGGCCCCCAGGCGAGGGCCGGGAGCCTGGAAGGGCACGAGGTCGCCGATCGCCACATAGGGCCCGACATACCAGATCAGCAACCCCAGCAGCACCACTCCCACCAGGCCCAGGGAGGCCCGCCGCCGAAGCAACGAGAGCAGGACCTTCACGGGCCACCTCCCGGGGAACGATGCTGGATCTCGATGCGGCGATTCAGGGCCCGGTTGGCCGGATCATCCGGGGGACGATGGCGAGGCCGATCCGCACCGATACCGGCATGATCGATACGGTCTGGATCGGTGAGCGGTTCGCGCAGCAGTCGGGCCGCACTCTCCGCCCGCGCCTGGGAGAGCTCATAGTTGTCGCGGAAGCGAGCGGAGCGGATCGGCAGGTTGTCGCTGTGACCCTCCACCAGCACGCTGCCCGGCACCTCCTGGAGGGCGGCCCCGATGCGGCGCAGCAGGGGGCGAAACTCCTCGGTCACCTCGGCACTGGCCGACGCGAATACCTCGCCATACAGCACCACGGTGGTCCGCCCCCCCTCGCCGCTTTCGAACTGCAGGCGCTCGGGATCCACCCCCTCGAGCAGTTCGGCCAGGGTCGGGGGACGCTCGGCCACCGGCACCGCCGGCGCCGACACCGGCAGGTCCACCGGGGACGCGAAGGTGGCCTGACGCACCTCGTTGAGCTGCGCGATGACCGGCGCCGAGGCACGATTCAAGGCATTGTTCAGGGTGAAGTAGACCGCACTGCCGAGCACCAGCACCAGCACGACGCAGACCCAGGCCGGCAGGGTCCGGACCAGGCGGTGGCGGCGGTCCTCGACCCCCCGCCAGGCCGGCGACAGCTCGTCCGGCGGCGACTCCCGCCATTGCCGGATTCGTCCATAGAGCCGTTCGCGCAGCTCGGCGAGCCGGGCCTCTCCCCCCGTGGTGACCCGATACTGCCCCTGCAACCCCAGGGCCAGACAGACATGGAAGAACTCCACCAGATCACGCCGCGGCTGGCGATCGGTCAGCACGCGCTCGATCATCTGGAACACCTTCTCGCCACCGGCACTGTCACGATGGAAGGTCAACAGCAAGGCGCGGCCGGGCCACAGGCTATTGGCTCCCCAGGGGGTATTCATGACCACTTCATCGATGAAAGTGCAGAGGGTATAGCGCGCCGCCAGGATGGATTCCTGGGCGGCGCCGCGCTCGGCCGCCGTCTGTTCGAAGGCCTGTACCTGACGCACGGTCTCCGCATGCAGGGTGGCGACATCCGCGTGATCCCGGGTGCCGCGCAGGCCGCAGCACAGCATCAGCAGCGGCATCGCCGCCTCCACCAGGGGATTGAGGGCGGTGAGACCGAACGCCGTCAGGGCCGGCGCGCCCTCGCCGACGCCGCCGGAGAGTGGAGGCGGGCGCCCTCCCCCCGGGGGGGAAGGCGCCGCTCGCCCTCCCGGGGTCGGCCGAATGATGGTGCGATCGCCGGAGCCGGGGGGCGGCGTGGGGCGGTCACCGTTCATGCCTACCTCCGCGAATCGCCCAGAGGTCCATCTTCAGGTCGGGATACTGTCCGGCGACATGCACCGCCATGCCCCCCGAGTCGGTCAGCGCCTCCCACAGGGGGTGGGTGCTGTCGAGCTCAAAGTAGACCCGCGAGGAGAGCTGCGGGATCTGCCGCGGCGCCGTCGGCATGGGCACCAGGCGAATGCCGGGCAGGTTATTGTTGACCAGTTCGGCGATGCGCTCCACTGGGGCCACCTTGGCGTGGGCCGGAAAGTAGGCTCTCACCTCCTCGGAGGCGATGGCGGCGCCCACCGACAGCACGAAGCTGGCCCGGCGAAACAGCGCCGGCTCCTGGACTCTGGCCACCCAGACGCCATGGGCCCCGCTCTTCTCCAGGGGAACCTGCACCGCCGGCAACTCCCGAACGGTGCGGAACTCGGCACGCAGGATACCCATCACGCTCTCGAAGGAGGAGCGCTGGTCAGCATGACGGTAGGGCTCGATCTCCGGGGGCAGGCGCTCTTCCCGGGTCAGGGTCGCCAGTTCCCCGGCCAGGGCGATGGCAAAGCGATAGAACGCCTCCGGCGACACATGGGTGGAAGCGGCGAAATGGTTGGCGACCGGCAGGTGTCGATTGACGACCTGCAGCATGAGGAAGTCGGCGATCTCCCCGGCGCCCCCCTGACCGCTCGCCGTGACACGCCCCGCCAGCATCTCGGCCCGTTGCTGCAGCAAGCCGCACAACTCGTTCAGGTACCCCTGCAGGCGTTCCGACGCCCGACAGCGCAGCACCGTCGGCAGGAAGGCCTCGTCCAGCACCAGCTCTCCCTCGGGGCGGACCTCGCTCACCCGACACAGCGGAATGCAGGCGTACTGATCGAGGGTTTCGCCGGCTAGGGCGAGGCGGGTCTCGAGACGCCCCACCTCCACCGGGGTGGAGACCGAACTGTCCAGCACCCGATCACGGACCTCCAGGATATCCGCCCGGTAGCGATAGAGGCCGGGCGGTGACTCCTGACGGCTGACGTCCACGGCGCCCTCGCGATCCAGGGCCAGGGCCAGGACCACCAGTTGGTCCCGCTCATCGGTCGACACCGCTCGAGGCGGCGGCAGGGGATCGTTGCCGGGCATGTCGAACGGCGTGCCATCGGGAAAGATCCCCCGGGCGGCACGCAGCCCCAGCTTGCCGATACCCAGCAGCTCGGTATCGAGCTCGAGGGTCTCGAGCCCCCACGCATGGCTGCCATAGGCCAGCAGTCGACCGGCGACATAGCCCTCGACGAAACGCTCCTGCTGCTGGAGATGCTGCGGCTCGAGGAAGAGGCCCTCGCTCCACAGCACACGGCTGTTGCGTGACATGCGTACCTCGCTAGTCGAACCGGACGGCGACTCGCACCCCGTCCAGGGTGATGGTGAAGGTCGCCTCTTCGAGGGCCTTCCCCGAAGGGAGCGCCGCCACGGCCCGCCACTGGGCGGCAGGATCCCGTACATCGAAGAATTCGGCCATCACCGCCAGATAACGGACGTCGGGGGAAAACACCTGGGTCAGGTTCCGTACCTCCCCCTGACAGGCCATGCCCGCCTCGGCGGCCTCGGCGGTTCCCATCTCCATGGGGCAGAGCTCGTAGGAGTCGCGCCCGAGCAGTGCCGCCCCCAGGGTGTCGGTATCCTGCATCACCAGCTCCTGCAGCGATGCATCCAGGAAAGCCTCGCGGTCGCGCAGTTGGTAGAGGCGAATGGTCACCGGTGACGGTCGCCCCTCGACATTGGGATTGAGTCCCGGCATGACCAGGATGCGCCCCGATACCGTCTGCGGGCCGGGTGGCGGCTCCGGCGCGGCCGCACAGGCGGCCAGCACCACGGCCGCGATCACGCCCAGCATCTGCCTAGCCGCCCGACTTTCCCTACCTGACCACCTCGTCATGAGCCTCTCCCCCGAGCTTGCCCCGACCACCGCCGCCGTCACTACCTGTCCCGACGGGCATGGGCCTTGAGGGCCTGGATCTGTCTTTCGTAGGCGTCGCAGAAGGCCTCGCCGAACAGACGATTGAAGTAGCCTTCGCTGTCGCGCTGAATCTCCGCATAGTGCGCCTGGTACTGGCGCCAGTGGCGGGGACCGGTCACACGCCCCAGCAGTGACCCACGCTCGTCGCCCTCCGCGAAGCGCGCCTCCAGGTGAGCCGGATCGAACTGGTGAAGCATCTCGAAGAAACCACTGCGCATACCCGCCAGCATGGCCAGTTGATGGAAGCGAAGATCCTCGAAACCGGCCTCGAACGCCTCCACCGCCGACAGGTAGTCGGGGTTCTGCTTGACCAGCAGGTTGTGCAGCGCATCCTCGGGACTGGTGGAGAACTTCAAGGGATTGTTCTCCCGCGCCTCGATCAGCGTCACCGACATGCGGAACTCGTTCTTGACCTCCATCCTCGCCCGCAGCAGATCCATCACCCCCTGGATGGCCACCCGAAGGATGCGGCCGAGCTCCTCGGCCCGCTCCGGGGGCACCCGATCCGGGTCCAGCCCGGCGCCCGCCAGCAACTGGCGCAGCGCCTGGTCCGGCGACGCCCCCGGCGCTGGCCCGGAGCCCTGGGGGCTGGCAGGCGCTGGCTGGCGTGCCTCGGGAGGCGGCTCGATCGGCCTCTCGCCGGCTGCCGGCGGCGGCGAAGCCTCCGGTGGCGGTGGCGGCGTAGCTTCCGCTGGCGGTGGCTGAGGCACATCCGGTGGTGGCGGCGGCGTAGCTTCCGGTGGCGGCGGCTGAGGCACGTCCGGTGATGGCGGCGGCGAAGCTTCCGGTGGCGGCGGTTCGACGGAGGCCCGGGAATCCCCTGGCCGCGGCGTCTCGGGCTCGCTGGACGCCGCGGACGCCTCGTCGGGCGGTGACGCCTCGTGGGAGGCCGCGCCGGGCAGATCTCGCCACCAGTCATCCGGCAGCAAGGGTTCGGAGGCCGGCGCCTCGGCGGCCGGAGGCCCCTGCGAGGCGGCCCGGGAGGTCGACTCGGGCGAGGCGAGGGGATCAGTGTCGGGCGCCGCCCGCTCGGGAGGCGCCTCCCTGTAGCGCGGCACACTGAAGTGTTCGTTCAGATAGAAACTATCGGCAGCAGGCGCCTTATTCGTCGATGGCGTCTCCACCGCCCCACCGAGCAGCTCCAGGGGATCGGGCACCTCGTCGGCGGCGGACCTGTCAAGCAAGGGGGAGGCCTCCGGCGACAGCGACGTGCTCTCTGCCGGCGACTCGATCCGCGCACGAATACGGCAATCCCCAATCAAGAACTCCTGCCCATCCTGCAGCAGCAAGGGCTCTGCCGGATCCATGCGGGTCACGCCATCGGCCAGCAGGATGCCGTTGGCACTGGCGTCCTCGAGGAAATAGCGACCATCCCGATAGCGGATACGCGCATGGCAACGCGAGATCTCCATCTTCGGGTCAGGCAGTACCCAGTCATTGTTGGGCGCCCTGCCCAGGGTACCGCCCTGTTCGGACCAGCGGTGACTCGCCTTGTCACCCAACCGCGACGAGGCTTCGTTGATCACCGTCAGCGTGAGTACCATGAGCCCACCCCCACTCAGTAGCGGGTACCTGATACCGTCATGCAGGCGCACTGCGCCCTGGTCTCAAGGCGTACCTACACCCAACAGTAGTGGCCCCGGGGCTTCCTCGCCAGGCGGATATCGTGCCCCCCTCGTCCCCCGGCTAAGGGTGCTGATAGACCAGGCGCAGGCAGCCCTCCTCCAGATCCGAATAGACATAGAGGCCATCGCCCTCACCGCCCAGGTCGATGATCACCGATTCGGGGGCGTCGAACCGGGTGGCGGCAATGGCCCGCGCGGCGGTGGTATTGAGGTTGTGTGCCTTGACATAGGCATTCCAGCGATCGGTATCGCGCGTTTCGATACGGCCCCCACGATCCGTCGCTTCCCTCAACAGCTGCCTGAAGCTGTAGTAATCCACATCGACCATCCGCGCTCTAGCCATAATCGGTTCGGCAACCGCCCCTTGTCATCATCCGGTAGGCATCTCATGGGCCCCTGCCGACCACAGCCGCGACAGACAGGCCTCTTGCCCACAGAGTCAACCACTTGGAAACGAGCGTCAAGCAAGGGGCGATCCGCTCAGGGCACCCTCATCACGTCTTCACGTATCGAACGAACAGGCGAATTCGGCCTCCTCCACGCTGACGTGCACCCGTGCCACGGGGCGGTGGTCCACCAGGCGAGTCAGGAATTCCCGGCTCAGCACGGGCAGCAAGGAGTGGGTCAGGATGGCGTCGATCATCCGTCCCCCGCTCTCGAGCTCGACACAGCGCTCTCGGATGAGCTCGAGCACCGCCTCGTCGTAGCTGAACGGCACCCCATGACTCTCCTCGACCCGCTGTCCGATCCGGCCGAGCTGCAGGCGGATGATCGCCTGCAGCATCTCGTCGCCCAGGGGGTAATAGGGGACGGTCACCAGGCGTCCCAGCAGGGCCGGGGGGAACACCTGCAGCAGGGGACCACGCAGGTGCTTGTTGAGCTCGTCCACCTCGGGACGTCGTCGGCCGCTGTCGCACGCCTGCATGATCAGCTCGGTGCCCACATTGGTGGTGAGAATGATCAGGGTGTTCTTGAAATCGATCAGGCGTCCCTCGCCATCCTCCATATGGCCCTTGTCGAACACCTGGAAGAAGATCTCGTGCACGTCGGGGTGTGCCTTCTCCACCTCGTCCAGCAGCACCACGCTGTAGGGGCGGCGGCGCACGGCCTCGGTCAGCACGCCCCCCTCGCCGTAGCCCACGTACCCCGGCGGCGCCCCCTTCAGGGTGGAGACCGTGTGCGCCTCCTGGAACTCGCTCATGTTGATGGTGATCAGGTTCTGTTCGCCACCGTAGAGTTGTTCCGCCAGGGCCAGCGCGGTCTCCGTCTTGCCCACCCCGGAAGGGCCGGCAAGCATGAACACCCCGACGGGCTTGCCGGGATTGTCCAGGTTGGCGCGAGAGGTCTGGACCCGCCGGGCGATCATGTCCAGGGCATGATCCTGCCCCTTGATGCGGGCACCCAGGCGATCCGTCAGGCTCAGCACGGTCGTCACCTCGTCCTTGATCATCCGCCCAACCGGGATGCCGGTCCAGTCGGCCACCACCGAGGCCACGGCCTGGGCATCGACGCTGGGCAGGATCAAGGGTGCCTCGCCCTGCAGCCGGTCGAGCTCCTCCTGCAGCGTCTCCAGGCGGGCCATGGCCGCCACCGGATCGAAGGCCGGGGCGGCGGTGTCGCCGCCCTCGCTGCCCTCCGCGCCCGTGGCCATCGGCGTCGCCGCTGCCCCCTCGGTGCCCTCCTCGGCCACGGGCGTATCGACGCGTCCGGTCTGTTCTCGCAGCTGTCGGCGCAGTTCGAGGATGTCATCCACCAGCACCTTCTCCTGCCGCCAGCCGGCCTCCAGCTCGGCCAGACGCTGCCGTTCCGCAGCCAGGGCCTCGGCCACCTGCTGGTCCCGTCCCTCGATGGGCAGGCCCACCGCCCGCTCCCGGGCGATGATCTCCGCCTCGGTTTCCAGCACCTGGATACGCCGCCGACTGTCCTCCACCTCCGCCGGCACCCCGTGCTGGGAGATGGCCACCCGGGCACAGGCGGTATCCAGCAGGCTGACCGCCTTGTCCGGCAACTGGCGGGCCGGGATATAGCGGTAGGAGAGCTGGACCGCGGCGGTCAGGGCCGCGTCGCGCACCAGCACCCGATGATGCTGCTCGAGCACCGTGGCCAGCGAGCGCATCATCGCCACCGCCTTCTCCTCGCTGGGTTCGGGCACCTGCACGGCCTGGAAGCGCCGAGTCAGCGCCGGATCCTTCTCGATATGCTTCTTGTACTCCGCCCAGGTGGTGGCCCCGATGGTGCGTAGGGTACCCCGGGCCAGGGCCGGCTTGAGCAGGTTGGCGGCATCGCCGGTGCCGGCCGCCCCACCGGCACCGACCAGGGTATGGGCCTCGTCGATGAACAGGATGATCGGTTTCTCGGAGGCCTGGACCTCCTCGATCACCTGGCGCAATCGATTCTCGAACTCCCCCTTGACGCTGGCCCCCGCCTGCAGCAGGCCGACGTCCAGGGAGCGCAGCGAGACCTCCTGGAGCGGCGGCGGCACGTCGCCGCTGGCCAGCCGCACGGCGAAGCCCTCCACCACGGCGGTCTTGCCGACCCCCGCCTCGCCGGTGAGCATGGGGTTGTTCTGGCGCCGCCGCATGAGGATGTCGACCATCTGGCGGATCTCCTCGTCGCGCCCGATCACCGGGTCGATCTTGCCCTGCCGGGCCTGCTCGGTCATGTCCACCGTGAAGCGCCGCAGCGCCTCCTGCTTGCCCATCTCGGCCGGCGGTACCGGCCCGCTCGCCTCGACCGGGCTGCCGCTGGTGGCCGCCAGCCGGGCCTCGGGTGACGCCGCCAGGATCTGCTCCCACTCCTCCACCAGCCGATCGGCCGAGACCTTGCGAAACTCACCGGAGAGGTTGGGCAGCACATGGCGCAGGCCGGCGGTCTTCATCAGGCCGACCACCAGATGGCCGGAGCGCACCTGATTCTCGCCGAATCGCAGGGTCGCCCAGACCCAGCCCCGCTCCACGGCCTCCTCGACATGGGAGGAGAGATCGGAGATCGAGGTGGCCCCGCGTGGCAGGGCATCCAGGGCCCGGGTCAGATCCTGGGCCAGGCGCGCCGCATCGAGCTCGAAGTGGCGAACGATGTGCAGCAGGTCGGAATCGCTCTGCTGCAGCAACTGATGGAGCCAGTGCACCAGCTCCACATAGGGGTTGCCACGCAGCCGGCAGAAGGTGGTGGCACTCTCGATGGCCTGGTAGGCAAGCGGGTTCAGCTTGCCGAAGAGTTGGGTGCGACTGATATCTGCCACGGCTATTCTCCCCGGCCGGGACTCTCCGGCCCGCGCCGGGAAGCGCCCCGGCGCCTGTGTGCATCACGGACGAGGGCCCGGGCGGCCTTGTGATGCGAACGCCGCCCGAGCCAGGTGGACATGCCCAGACGCTGCCCGCGCGAGAGGCGCAGCAGCGGCGCCTGCCGCGGCTTCAGGTTCAGCTCCAGGTCCCAGCCGAGCTCGTCGCCCACATAGCCACGCACCAGGTCGCCGAGCTCGAGCAGGCCGGGCTGCCCCGGCAGATAGTCGTCGTACTGTTCTCGGGTCAGCGACTCGAGCACGATCCGGAAGCTGAACTGACACTGCCATGAGCGGCCCCCCAGGCTGGCATCCCGCCCCAGCCGGCCGACCGGACTCCCCGTTCCCAGGCAGAGCCGCTCGTGGTCGGGAATGGTCAACCAGCGGGCCTGGAAGGGCTCCACCCGGACCGCGACCCCGAGATGATCCTCCAGGATATCCTCCAACCCCTCCTGACAGCGGGTCAGGGCGGCGAAACGGCCGACCCGATGCAGCTTGGCGCGGTCGTCCACCCTGTCGCGCCCCAGCAGGCCCGGCGTTCCCAGGCCGGCCAGCGCGCCCAGATACTCGAAGAAGCGGTTGTCGGGACGGTCTGCCTCCACCGCCGGAGAGGCCTCCGCCCAGGCGCGATAGAAGAGCGAGGCCAGGCGATGATGGAAGAGGTTGAGGAAGTCGGCGAAGCTCGGGTCCTGGTGCAGGCGGCGCCGCTCATCGGCATACTCGGTGAGATGCAGCGGCAGCGGGCCATTGGGGCCGAGCAACCCGAACCCCTCGGCATGGATCCGCGGCACCTCGCCAGGCTCGATATGGGTGATCTCCCCCGGCGCGAAGCGCAGCGAGGGCATCTGGGCGAGCCGCACCGCATCCTCGGCGACTCGCCGGCTACGCCCCAGGCGCGCCCGGTCCGGCGCACTGGCCTCGACCCAACGCAGGGCCGCGAAGAGGGTGAAGCGCTCCGGCGCCTCCATCAGGGGTCTGGGCAGCGTCATAGGACCTCCCTCCTGCCCGACCTCGCCGGCCAGCGCATCATCTCGCCGCGCTGCTGCGACTCGACGACGGTCTCGGTGAAGCTGTTGACGGACACGTACTTGGCGAAGAAGCGCTCCAGGACGGCACCGAGCAGGAAGGCTCCCACGCCTGTGAAGGCCTCCTCGTCGAGGCGCAGCCGCAGTACCAGGCCGTTGCCGAAGCAGATGGGGCCATTGACCGGCATGCGGCGCACGGCGGGCCTGGCATCGATCGACACCACCCCCTCCACATGGCGGGCCAGGGGCCCGCCGGGGTCGACATGGAGATCGAGCAGTTGGCGCAAGGCCCGGGCGCCGCTCCCCTCCTCATCGATCAGGGAGAGGTAGTTCAGGGAAAGCTGACTGATCAGCCGCCAGGCGGTTTCCCCGGAGGAGAGAGCCGCCCGGGGGCGCGTCGGCCCCGCCAGGATTCGCACCGCCTGCACCGGCGCCGCCGTCTCCAGGGTGAAGTCGGTCGCGCCCTTGCCCACCGCCATCTGGATCGGCAGATCACGGTTGGTGCACAGCAGCGTCACCTCGAGCTGGCGCAGGTCGGCCGGATAGGGCGCCTGGCGCTCGTCCACCAGCGAGACGAAGACCTCGCTGCCAAGATAACCGGTGCGGCTGCCGTGTCGACGCTGACGAGCGGAACTCAGCCGAGGCCGTCGGGAGACCAGAAAGTAGGCGCGGGACTCGGCATCCTCCACGCCACGCCCGACCCGATAGAAGAGATGGAACGGGTAGCCGCCCTCCCGGCTGTGGGTATGGCCGGTGACCGACTCGACCCGATACACCTCGAGATCCATGGGGCGATTGCGATCCGGCACCACATGGAACTCGCTCTGCTCCGGGGTCACGGCGATACGATCGGCGCGATAGGGAAAGAGATTGATCGCCGGCGTCACGTTGAGCCGAAAGACCTGAGCATCCAGGCCGTGCTCGAGCCTGGACTCGCTGCGCTTCAGCAGCAGCGTGATCTCGAGCCGCTGCCCTGCCAGGCGCCTCAGCCCGGGCTGCAGACCGGTCAGCTCGGCGAACAAGTAGCGTTGGGGAAAGGCGAAGTATTCCTGGAGCAGCCGATAGCCATCGAAGGCGCGCTTGACCGAGGGCAGCAGGGCCTCGTGGCGATCGAATCCCGGCTGGCGCATGCCGATACCCGCTTCGACCCTGGCCTCCCGACCGGGGTCATCTCGCAGGCAGGCACCGGCAAAGGCCCCGTGCAGCAATTCGTAGAGCCACATGGGCAGCTCGTCACCGCCATGCAGGTAGAACGCCAGGCGATCGAGGGGCAGGTCGGCGAGGCTGCCGGCGTTGGTAAGCTCCAGCTCCAGTTGAATGGCCGAGCGGACCCCTGCCGGTGTCGGCAACCCACGGGCCGCGATCATCCCGGGATTGCTCAGGTAGCGGGCCTGGGTCACCTGCAACGGCCACAGGGTGACCTCGTGAGCCGTCCGATACTGGCAGGCGGTCTTCTCACCCTTTCCCAACTGACTGCGCAGGGCCGTCCCGGACGGAATGCGATAGCCGGTATCCAGGCTACCCGCAGAGAGATCCGGCTGCAGGACCACCATGGCCATGGAGGGCACGGGGGCGGAGAGATGCGGATAGACCAGCTCGAGCAACTGGTGGGTGAAGTCGGGGAAGCGGGCTTCGATCTTGTGCTGGATCCGCGCCGTCAGGAAGGCGAACCCCTCCAGAAGGCGCTCGACATAGGGGTCGGCACAGTCGAGCTCCTCCATGCCCAGGCGTCCGGCGATCTTCGGGTAATCTCGGGCGAACTCGGCCCCCATCTCCCGGATATAGCGCAGTTCCTGTTCGTAGAGTCGGAGTAGATTGGCATCCATAGCGTACGCCCGGGGTCGAGGAAGCGATCATCGTTCGGCGACATCTCGCACGCGGATCGAGGCATCGTGGAGATCGAGTTCGGTGTGCAGGTAGAGCTGCTCCGGCAAGGGGTGCCCCCACAGCTCTCCCTCGATCAGGAACACCAGGGTGTTGAGCCGGTCATCGTCGCCCTGCTCGAGGGGGGTCACCAGGACATGCCGAATCCGCGGCTCGAACCGCTCGATGGCACTGCGCAGCCGCTCTGCCAGCCGGGGGGCATCGGTACCGGAGAGGTTCAGGCCCGCCGTTTCCGGCACGCCATAGTTCAGCACCGAGCGCTCGACCTGGGGGTACCCCTCGAGGGGCACCAGGTCCGACAGGCAACCGGTGTTCAGCAGCCAGCCCAGGTCTCGCAGCACCAGTTGCCGCAGGCGCCGCGACGAGATCACCCGGTCGTCGCGGGATTCATCGCGATTGGCCACCAGGCGACGCTGCCGCACCTCCAGCAGTGCCGACAGAGGGGGCGCCTCGGGCCGCGGCCTGAGTGCCAGCACCTGACGAAAGGGGCGGACCTCCGGATGATTCTCCCAACACTCGATGCCCTCCTGGTCCTGTTCCACCACCCGCACCATGCCGAGCGTGCCGAGCATGTCGCGGAGGGTCTCGCGGCTCAGGCCCGCCTGGTCGAGCGCCTCGTCCCGGTAGGCCAGGCCGAGTCGCTCGAGAAAGCGGGCCCGATCCGTCAGCCGATCCAGCAGTGACGGCTGCAGGGCCTCCCTGTTCAACAGTTCCGGCATGTCCCTCCCGACCGACGGGCCCGGCCTCGGCCGAACCGTCGGCGATCACCACGAGCACTCCGACCCTCAGGCCGGCTCGTTCCTGGCAATGTTGTAGCCAAAGTCCACCGAAGCCAGCGGACTGCCGTCGTTGTCCTGGGGGGTATAGGTCACCTTGAACTCCCCGAAGTTGAGGGAGAAGGTCTCCGTCGACCGCTCCTCGCCCTGGGCACCGCCGGTCTGCCAGGAGCTGACCAGGATGTTCTCCAGTTCGATCACCAGGAACTCGACCGGCTCGTCGCCCCCCGCCTTGCGGCAGGTCAGCGTGCCCGAAGCAATATGCTTGCCGACGGACACCGCCTGGACCAGTGCCGGCGTGGCCTTGTCCACGTACTTGACGATAGTGAGATCCTGTACGCTGACCTTGCCGGCGCCGCCGCCGCGGGCGATATGCATGGTGCCGGAGTTGCTCGCCCCCCAGGTGAAGGAGAGCAAATCGATCTCGCTCTCATGGGCGTGATCGGAGGACTCACCATCGATTCCGTCCAGTTTCAGAAACATGTCTACGGCCATGATGCCTTACTCCTTTCCCGATGGTATTCGGGAAGACTCCGCGATCGCCGACCCTGGATCACGCCAGGCTGCCGGCCCCTACGCTCCGGCCGCTTCCTCTACCCCTTGGCGGAGGGCAACTTCGAGACCAGCCGCAGCGAGACCTTCAGTCCTTCCAACTGATAGTGCGGCCGAAGATGAAAGACCGAGTTGTAATAGCCGGGATTGGCCTCGTCCTCCGTGACCTGCACCTCGGCCGCCGCCAAGGGCTTGCGCGCCTTCGTCTCTTCGGTGGCATTGGCCGGATCGCCGGTGACGTATTTCATGATCCAGCCCTGCAGGTATTTCTGCATATCCTCGCGCTCCTTGAAGGAGCCGACCTTGTCACGCACGATACACTTCAGGTAGTGCGCGAACCGCGTGGTGGCGAACAGATACGGCAACCGGGCCCCCAACTGGGCATTGGCCGTGGCATCCGGGTCGTCATACTCCGCCGGCTTGTGCAGGGTCTGGGCGCCGATGAACGCGGCTACATCGGTATTCTTGCGATGGATCAGCGGCATCAAGCCGCTCTTGGCCAGCTCGGCCTCGCGCCGATCGCTGATGGCGATCTCGGTGGGACATTTCATGTCGACGCCGCCGTCGTCACTGGGGAAGGTGTGCACCGGCAACCCCTCCACGCTCCCACCTGACTCGACACCCCGAATCCGGGTGCACCATCCGTACTGCTTGAAGGAACGATTGATGTTAACCCCCATGGCATAGGCGGAGTTGGCCCAAGTGTACTTGCCGGCATCCGGCCCCGCGGTATCCTCCTCGAAGTTGAACTCCTCCACCGGTTCGGTGGCGGCCCCATAGGGGAGCCGGGATAGGAATCGCGGCATCGCCAACGCCAGGTACTTGGAGTCTTCCGACTCCCTGAGCGAACGCCAGGCGGCATATTCGGGCGTGGAGAAGATCTTGGTCAGGTCACGGGGGTTGGTCAGTTCCTGCCAGGAATCCATCTGCAGCAAGCCGGGATCGGCCCCCGCGATGAACGGAGCGTGGGCGGCCGCGGCGATCTGCGCCATGCCGGACAGCAGCTCCACGTCCTGGGGGCTGTGATCGAAATGGTAATCGCCGAGGATGCAGCCCACCGGCTCGCCACCGAGCTGCCCGTACTCCTCCTCGTAGATCCGCTTGAAGACCGGGCTCTGGTCCCAGGCGGTCCCCTTGTACTTGCGTAGCGTCTTGTGCAACTCCTTCTTGCTGATCGGCATGAAGCGGATCTTCAGCATCTCGTCGGTCTCGGTGTTGTTGACGAGATGGTGCAACCCCCGCCAGGCCCCTTCCAGCGCCTGGAACTTCTCGTGATGGAGGATCTCGTTGACCTGTTCGGTGAGCGTCTCGTCGATCTCCGCGATCATCGCATTGATGGTGCTGATGGCATCGTCGGAGATCACCGTGGTTTCCCGTAGCGCCTGTGCCGCCAGGGTCTTGACCGCCGTCTCCACCTCCTCGCGGGCCCGGTCGGACTTGGGTCGAAACTCCTTCTGCAGCAACTGGCTGAAGTCATCCGCCGAGACCGCCTCGGCCGCCTCGGGTTGACCCTGTGGATCCTTGTCGGTGTCTGTCTCGGCCATAACTTAGCCCTCGCTCTGGGTGTCTTCGTCGCCCTTGGGCCTGGCTCCCAGGGTCTCGAGCAGGCCCGGATCGTTCAGGACCTTGGCAATCAGTTCCTCGGCACCGGACTTGCCATCCATATAGGTCACCAGATTGGCAAGCTGCTGGCGCGCTTCCAGGAGCTGACGCAGTGGCTCGATCTTGCGCGCCACCGCCGCCGGCGAGAAGTCGTCCATGCTCTCGAGCTCCAGCTCGACCGCCAGATTGCCTTCTCCGGTGAGCCGGTTCGGCGCCGCAAACTGGAGGCTGGGGCGCAGTGCCTTCATGCGCTGATCGAAGTTGTCGACGTCGATCTCCAGCAGCTTGCGGCCATCCACCGGGGGTAGCTGCTCCTGGCTATCGCCCACCAGATCGGCCAGCACCGCCATCACGAATGGCAGCTGTACCGTCTTCTCGGCCCCGTACAGCTCGGTGTCGTACTCGATCTGCACACGCGGCGCCCGGTTCCGGGCGATGAATTTCTGGGAACTGGGCTTGGCCATGATGGTGTACTCTCCTCAATCCAGACGTTCGGACGATATCGCCGGCTCCTTCACTTTCCGGTCGACATCGTCACTCTGAGTTGCCGTCTCCCCTTAGCTTCTCTCCCTGGGCCACGGCATCAGGCGCCACATCCCGAAGAATAGTCAGAAAGTCCATATCCACCAGCCGCTGTGCCCGTTCCATCAGCAGCGGTACCGGACTCGACGGTTCGTGGCGGCGAAAGTAACGGGCGATTCCCTGCATGGCGGCAACCGCTTCCCGACGACTGCGGATCTCACCGTCCGCGGCCGGCGCGATCGGCGCGTCCGGGGAGGCGGACACGGCCGGGGGATCGTGGGCGGAGGATGGGCTATCCGGCATCCCCTGTTCGCTCCCGGCCCCCGTCCCCTCGGGCAGGTAGGTGCGCAGCGCCACACCGATCCGCTGCAGCTGCTCCTTCAAGCGGGAGAGGTCCGGTGCCTGTTCGGAACCGCCGTGATCGCGAAACAGGTCCTCGATCGCCGCCACCTCCTCGGTGGCGCTGGCGACCGCCGCTTCCAGCTCTCCCGTCGCCTCCTGGCCCACGGCCCGGAAGACGGCCTGGATGACGCCCACCTCGGGCAACTCCCCCTCGTCCCCTTCGGGCGCCTCGACCTTGCCCTCGGCAATCTCGATATCCTGCAGGCTGAATCGCCCCATGGCCCGATCGGTGACGAGGGGAAGATGGCGCAGAGGCTTCAACACCTTGTGATAATTGGTGAGATTGAAGAGGGCGCTGGAACGCTCCAAGGCATCGCCGTCTTCATCCAATGTCGGAAACAGCGACTCCCAATGCTGCTCCAGCAGGCCACGGAGTAATTGCAGCCCTTCGGCGAAGCCGGGTAGTCCCTGGGTATGAAGCAGGGCGGCGGTCAGATAGACGGCGGGGCGAAGATCATGGCTCCTCTCCAGCGCCGCGATACAGGCTGACCGCAACGCTTCCCACTCGGGCTCCTCTTCGGGAGCCCCCCATTTGGCCAACATGTCCAGGGCGATAATCTCGCCCTCCGCATCCAGATCCACCCCTGCCGGCGACTCCTCACGATGCGGCTCGAGCAACGCTTGCAGATCCATGGAAGGATCTCCATCTCGGTGTATGGGCGACACGCCTGGCCTCGCTGCGGTATCGCCTGCCCCACGGAACACCACGAGGACGCGGAACCCCTCATCCTGTTGTATGAGGTATAGCACCAGTATCGGCACTGCGCGAAACCCTGACGTCCTGGAACTTCCCCGAGCCGACGCGGAACCTGTCCGGCAACCAACTGAAAGTCCGTTGCCATTTCCCCAGGCGTTTCGGATGCCCAATCATCGAACTCCCGGCTGCGACCCCAACCTCTGCTGCTGGATCTCTCCCCGCGCCCGGACCTCGAACAAGGGCTCACCGGGCGCCAGCAGCCTTCGCTCCAGCGCCGCCGCTACGCGATGACGTTGCAGGCCCCGACACAGCACCCACTGAAGATGCTCCGGCGACAAGGGGTGACCGAGCAGATAACGCCGCCCCGGCTGAAGCGTCGCCCGATGGCGGCTCCACCAGTCGGTGACGCGTGTCGCCTCCGGCCAGGGCAGATCCTCGTCGGCATCCATCGCCACGGTCTCATCCTCGGGGTTCTCCGGGGGGCCGGCCTCGAATCCCTCGGGCCACTCCCCTTCGAGCTCTTCGTAGGCCAGGTCCACCCCGGTGATCAGGGTGAAGGCTTCACCGGCGACACGGGCGATTTCCGCAATCTCCATCTGCGCCAGCAGCCAGGGCACATTACTCGGATCGCCGAGGATGCCGCTGGCCACCACCGCCTGGCGCAACCGCTGCGGCTGTCGGGCGAGATGCTCCAGGTACTGTTGCCCCTCCTGCGGGGCCAGTGCACGCAGCGCCACCCCGAGCGCCCTAATGGCCCATCGCGGGTGAGCCGCCTCCACAAACGCCAGGGCCACCCGGGGGGCGGTGGCGCGATCCCCGAGCAGGGTCGCCGCCCAGGCGGCGGAGAAGCGCACCGTCTCGTCGTCGCTGGCCAGGCGGGCCTGCACCGACGGCAGCAGGTCCGTTCTCCCCAGGCGTGCGGCCACCCGCAGCGCCGTCCCGCACAGGGCCGGATCATCGGCCCCCAGGGCGTCGAGTAGCGGCCGCCCAGGATCCACCCCCTGTGAAGCCGCCGCCGCCAGCCCCAGCCGGCGCCAAAAGGGCGCTTCCGCCGCCAGCAGCATCCGGATCTCGCCGCGCCACCAGGCGCGATCGACCCAGCCGAAGGCCGACACCAGCCCCCGCTGCGCCTCGGGCGCCGCGCCGACCGCCTCGTAGACCCGGCGGATCCGCCCCGCCTCGCCGCTTTCCAGCGCCAGCACCGCGGCGGCAAAGACCTCGCCGGGCTCCCGATACTCCAGTTGCTCAACGCAGGCGGCCCAGCCGGCGTCTCCGGCGATACGCAGGCCGTCGAGGTGGGCCTCGACACGCTTGTCCAACTTGGCCAGATCGACCAATGAATAATGCGGCGCAGCAACAGCCCCCTCACGCAGCAGCCACAGGAACGCTGCTTCTTCGGCATGGTGATCAACTACTTGATCAAGGATGCGTGAGATCAAATTCACATTTACGCACCTGTATAGAAAACCTGTTTCCAGAGAACCCCATCATCCGTATACACCAAGTGATTGGCTCCCGCTGACCAAAGCACCCCATCACCAGCATGGAGGCAGCCAGTCGTAAGTCCATCACCGAGTCCAAGATCCTGTTCGACAAGGCCGCCACCCTCCAAGACGTACACTTTCGTCAAAGATGCCAGATACACCTTACCTTTGAAAATCTCAAGTCCATATAGATTATCTTCCGTAACATCATGACCAACTGCCACAAAATTGTCTCCGCTACCCGCCAGCACAACACCTCCCGCGCCACAGCAGATGACCATATTATTATTACGATCACAGACAACCCTGTACAAAGCAACATTGGTTGGACTATCCAGATGGATCCAGAACGCTCCATCATACCGCCACATCTCACCCGAATAACCCACCGCATAGATATCTGTTACCGACATCCCGTCAACTGAATTAAACCCAGCCAGCTCTCCTTTACTCGCTCTGACCCCTGCGTCAATCCGGTTCCACGCTCCTGCCTCTTCTCGTCTGTAGGCCATTCTACCCATCCCAACCACATAGCATTTACCATCAATATACCTTGCATCACGCATATACCCCACACTACGAGGCCCTTCATGCGATGAATCGATCATCTCCTCTGAGAATCCGCCAGTCGATCCATTGAGAACCTCTCCATCAACCCCTATGACGAAAAGTTGAACTCCAGGATTATCGGTGCCGCAAATGGCTGAGGAATCCCAATTGATCCTTCGATAGATCCATGAATCGTTGTGAAGCTGCAGAAACTTCGTATGGCGCGCCTCCTCCTGAATCAGATCTTTCTCCTGAGAAAGCACCCAGACACGGTCTCTATTGCATACGAAGACCCGCGAAAAAATAAGGTCACTGGACGAGGGCGGCATAATGGACATATATACTCACCTATAGAGCATCTGCACCGACATCTTTCTGGGCATCGGTAAGTGGCGATCTATCCGCACGAAGCTTGGTCTCATCGCTTTTTACACCAATCTGGCCATGGTATGAATCAAGCTGTGCTTCTAGACATTTAGAACGACATTTTGATTTCGGAAATGTTTCCTCATGAGCCGCAATTGCCCCCTTCTTGGCAGCACCATAGTTCCAACTTCCTCCATCACCTCCCATCTGGCTTCTAGGCCCCTCTGGAGCCATATAGGATCGCTCATGCATGCCTTGTATCGCGTGCATACTTCCGTGGTCACCATCGTAACGAGAGGATTCGTCACAACAGACACAGGGCGCTTTCTTGTCATCATACCTGGCAAACCCATGCACCCGATTACCACTGGCTCGCTCACCTACTTTAGTGAAACAATGCACCTCAATCAGGTGATGAGGGGTTTGTCCTTGACAGCAGCCCTTTTGACCAGCCTCCTTGTCTGGCTTGTACGGAACCAACATGCACTTTTTCGCTTTCTGACATTTCTTGTCACTGCATTGCTGCTCATCATCTAGCCCTTCGCATGCTTCCTTCTCAGCTGCTTTCTCTTTTGAGCAAGGGCCTCCCCGAGGATTCGCCATCTGATCAATATAAGGCCATGTTGGCGTATTAGCTGGCATTGAGGCATGATTATGTGTCGTCGCATCCATATGTCGAACGACATTTTCCCCCTCGAACTTCACATCCATCGACCAGCTAGTAAAATACACCTTCCCTCGATTAACGCTGGTCACGACACCTTTCTTGGCCGCACTCCCCGCCTCGTTTCCTATACTTTTCTTGAAATGCGACTTATTCTTCAGCATGACCTCCTTCCGGGAGATCTTGACGTTCTTGCTGCCGCTGGTCGTATCCTTCGCCATGCCGGTATTCGGGTAGGGCACCGGCACGCCGGGCGGGGTGGCCGGGTTTTCCGGGGGGGTCATGCAGACATCGGGGAAGGCGGCGATGGCTTTCCCATCGGCGGCCTTGCAGGAGATCTCACGACCGTTGGCGAAGACGTCGTTGCCCATCAGAAGACCCTCACCGGCTGGTAGCTCAGGATGACGGCGGCGCGGCGGCCATCGTCGTTGCCGAAGTGGGCGAGCACGTTATTGCCCGGAGCATAGGCCTTGGTGACGGCGGCACGGGCGACGGCGAGTACCACGCCGCCGATGGCGGCCCCCACCTCGCCGATGCAGTCCGCCGGGTGCCAGATGTCGTACTCCGCCTTGCGCTCGCGCAGCAGCCGGCTCAAGGCCAGGGTCGCTTCCTTGAAGCCGTACTGCTCGCCGGAGACATCCACGATGCGGAAGTCGGTGGCCGCCAGGGTGGTGCCCACCTCGGCCAGGGCGGCGCGGATCGCCGCCACCAGGCCGTCCGCCCGCAGGGGCTGCTCCTCGGCCTCCACGTGGGCAGTCTCGGTGCCGAAGCCCAGTCCCAGGCAAAGCAGCTGCGGCGTCTCGCTGGGACGCGCCAGCTCGACGACCAGCGCCGCGGCCGCTTCGCCGGGGATAAAGCCATTGGAGTTCTGGCTGCTCAGCAGCCGGTCGCGAGCCTCATAGGCCGCCAGGGTCGGCCCGCTCAGCAGGCCATCGACCCCCGCCACCATGACCCGATCCACCTCGCGGCTGACGAGCAGCTCCCGGGCACGCCACAAGCCCGCCGCTACGGCGATACGCCCGCCGGCGATGAGCCGTGATTGAGGGTGAAAACGCCGGCCGAGTTCGGTTTCGACCTCGGTCAGCAAGGCATCGTCCAGCCCATCGAGGCGACCGGGGCGCGTCGCTTCGGCAACGCCGAGGAGCAGCGGCGTCACCGCCGGGTCCAGGCCGGCCACCTCGTCCAGGCACTCCTGCAGGGCCATGGCCAGCATCTTCACCAGCTTGGCCCGGCCGCGCCACGGCTGTTCCAGGGGCACGTCACAGCCCAGCAGCCACTCACCGCCGGCATCCATGAAGCGGGTCTCCTGGAAGTTGTCGATGGCGCAGCGAATGGCGGCACAGGCAGCCGGCGCCGTCAGCCCCACACCGGTGACCATGCCGGTGCCGAGGATCGCCAGCGCCGGCGCGTTCATGGCTCGTCTCCCGGCTCACCGGAACGCTTGGCACGCACCACGGAGGCCAGCGAGGCGTGGTACTCCTTGCCCAGCTCTCGGGCCCGCCACCAGCCACGCGACATCCGTCCCACCAGCACCTGGGGAATCTCAAAGAGGTTACGGCGCAACGGGAGGCTGGCCCGCCAGCTCAGGGTGAAGAGGCCGGCATCCGGCAACAGGAAGATAGTGTCGAGAACGGCCAGGGTCTCGTGACGCTCACCGCTCTTGCGGAAGAAGACCACCGGCACCTCCACCTGGGGCAGGTGGAAGAGAGTGCGCCCTTCGGGGGTCAGATTGAGCAACTGCACGGGCTCACCACCGCGAGGGAAGGTAATCTGCTGATCCGCCGGCGCGGCCTGGTAGTAGGCGTCCTGGAAGTCCTGCGGCAGGAAGGGGAACTCCTCGTCCAGCCAGCGCTGATCGTAGGTGCCGGCATAGCCCAGCCGCGGTTGCCAGCCACGCCCCAGCGGGCCGAATGCCATCGGCCGGTAGTCCCGATTGGGCATCTTCACGGGGCGATCCAGCTCCTCGGTGCTGGGCATGGGCGTACCGTCGATGTAGCCGCCCTTGAGCTTGCGGTGGTACCCCTTGCCCACTGGATTGGCCATGTAGGCCGAGTGCCGGCTCTCATCCGGGTGGAAGTCATCGAGGCCACCGAAGGCCTGGTCGTAAGTAACGGGCTGGCGGGTGAACATCTGGGGCGGCCCGGGGCTGATGGCGATGAGCCCGGCCTGCCAGCGGCGCTCGCCGACCACCAGGAACTCCTTGGCCATGCCCGCCACCTGCAACCCCACCGGCACTCGCGCCGCCGGCCGGCCGCCTGGCGCATGGGCGGTACCGTGCAGCAGCACATCGCAGCGCGGCTTCCAGGGGACATAGTCGGTTTCGAAGACCGGTGCCGAGAAGCCCGGCTCGCCGGTGAAGGTATCCGCCGTCACCAGGGGGAGTTGCTCCTCGGCCAGACGCACCCCCACCTCGCTTCGGGGGAACTCGAAGGTGCCCTTGACGACCACCACCAGGTGCTCCCGGCCGCTGGGCTCCAATCCCTGGGTATAGCCGGCCTGCATCGGAGTGGCATTGATCAGTTCCATGGGCGTGGGCTCGTCAGTTGATCTGCACCGAGCCGCCCTTGATGCGGTTCACGCCCGAGGAGCGACTCAGCAGATAGGCCCCGCGCAGCAGGATCTTGCCGGCCCGGGTCAGGGTGATGCTGGCGCGCCCGCAGCGCAGCACGATCTCCCGGTCGGCCCGCAGCTCCAGGCGCTCGCCGTCCCTCTCGGCGATCATCGCCGGCGCCACGCCGGGGCTCCCCAGGGGGCGATGCATCCGCCCCAGGATCAGCGGGCGTGCCGGGTCGCCGCTCTCGAACATCAGGGCCAGCTCACACCCGATGTCCTCGCGCCCCAGGGCAGCGACCGTGCGAGCACGCCAGGCAGCCCCAGCCTCACCACCGGACAGCAGGCCCTCGGGCAATGCTACCCGGGGATGCCCCCCCTCATCGAAGTCCACCAGCACGCCGATCACCACGCCATCGATTCGCTCCTGGCGAACCGGGGGGTGCTGCTGGAGAACGACGTCCGCAAGATCGTCGGCCATGGGTGATTCTCCTTGCCGGTAGGCCCCGCTCAGTTCTGCAATATCTTCTTGCCCTTGATCACCACATCCTTGCCGGCCTTGATCTGGACGCCACCGGAGCCCTGGATAGTGATGTCCTTGCCCTGGATGGTGATGGACCCATCCTTCTTCATGGTGATGCTCGACTGGCCGGTGCGCATGACGACCTGATCACCCGCCTCGATGCTCAGCCCCTTGCCCACCGTGACGGTCATGCCCTGGCCCACACTGAGGGAATCGCTGCTTCCTACCGCACTCGATCGGTTGCCACCGACCTGCTCGTCGCGGCTGCCAGCCACGGCTTCCCGCAGGCTGGCCCCCACCGCCAGGCTCTGGAGGCCCCCGACGATCACCGAACGCAGACCACCGACGTTCGTCTCCTGGGCCCCCGCCACGTTGATCATGTCGTTGACCCCCACGGACTGGGTGCGGGTCATGGCCACATTGAGCACATCGTTGCCGCTGACGGTATGGGTACGGTTCTGTCCGATGGCGACGGACTCGCTGCCGCCCACGGCCTCGGTGCGGTTCGCCCCGATCTGGATCGTTTCGTTGCTGCCGACGGTTTCGCTACGGTCATTGCCGATGGTGGTCTGCTCGTCGTTACCCACGGAGCGGGTGCGGTCGTTCCCCACGGCATGCCGCTCGTCGTTGCCGACGACGGTATCCTGATCCTTCTGGGCATGGACATGCAGCAACTCCTCCCCCGCCGTGTCGTTCATCGAGATCTCGTTGTAGCCGCCCCCTCCCGGCGTGGAATTCGACTTGACCCCCCCGACCATAGCCTGGTCGGGAAGATCGAAGGGCGGCATGCAGTCGGCGTTGTAGACCCGGCCGACGACGATCGGCCGATCGGGATCTCCCTCGAGAAAGGCGACGATCACCTCCTGGCCGATGCGGGGCACGAACATGCCCCCCCAGCCACTCCCGGCCCAGCTCTGGGAGACGCGAACCCAGCAGGAGCTGTTCTCGTCCTTGGCGCCTTGCCGATCCCAGTGGAATTGGCATTTGACGCGGCCATAGCGGTCCGTCCAGATCTCTTCCCCCGCCTTGCCGACCACGATGGCCGTCTGCAGCCCCTGCACCACCGGCCGTGGCGTCAGTCGTGCCGGCCGAAAACAGACGCCGCTATCGATGGCCGAGAAGGTGCAACGGCTGGAGGCCTTTTCGGGCTGGGCGGTGGCCTCGTATTCCGCGGCCCGGATATCGATCTCGCTGGCGGTGACCAGGTACTCTCGGTTTTGATCCCCTCGAGGGTGCCCTTTCAGCTCGAAGAGGCCACCGCACATGAGTGCCCTGAGGTTGCCGATGGCCTTGATCTGCTCGAACTGCGTCTGGCTCTCGTCACTGCGCACCGCCGCCAGGTGGCTCCCCTGGGGTGACGCCTGGAGAAACCGGCCCGGGTAGTCGTAGGCTTCGTAGCTGGCCGCCAGGTGCTCCCGGGGACGAGACTCCTTGGCTTCAGGCGGATTGCGCGGATTCTCGAAGTCGAAGTCGCGCAAGGCGAAGAGTTCGGTCTGGATCTGCTGGCCCAGCCACCAGTCCCAGACATGATCCTGAGCCCGCCCCCTCTCCGTCTCCGGGGGAAAGAAGCTCACCTCCTCGCATCCCGGTATGCGCTCATGGGAAACGGGAGCATCCGCCAGCACCAGGACATGCTGCCCCTGGGCATGACGAAAGAAGTAATAGATGCCCTCCTCCTCCATGAGACGGCTCAGGAAGTCGAAGTCGCTCTCGCGATACTGAACGCAATATTCCCGAGGCTCGTAATCCTGGGAAAGGGCATCTTCGAAGTCCGACTGGCCATGCTCCGAAAACAGCGTCTGGATGATTTCCGGCACGCTCTGGTTCTGAAAGATGCGGCAATCCCGGGTCAGGCTGAGATACCAGAACCAGGGGCGAAGCCGCGCCCGGTAGAGTGCATACCGCCCACGCCTGCCCACCTGAGAAAACGCCACCACACAGCCATCGAAATAGCGCTCGCCCTCTTCCAGCTCGAGGCTGAGCGTGAGCTTGCCGCCCAGCACATCGGGGAAGGGGATATCCTCCGAGGTAGCCAGGAGATCCGCGGTAACGTCGAAGGGCCGTCCCAGCGCCTCGGTACCCGAGAGCCGCAGAATGCGGAAGTCATTGGAGTAACGGCCGGTGAGCCGGAGATGCTGCTGCTCACTCATCGTCCTCTGCCTTATCTCATGACGCCTGGCAGCGCTGGCGGTATGAGAGGCAGTCTAGTCGAGCCCCGTGAAACCTGCATAAGCCCTACCGGAAGGAGCCTTGCAGCGTCCAGAGGCTGTGACTAGTCTCAAATCGAACGCGTCAAGAGAACCGCTTGCCGGGCGACATCGCCTGCAAGGGAAGGCCGGTGGACACATCGCTTCGAGTCGGCATATCTCCAGCATGGGACAGGGAGGGTGCACCGTGATCCAGCCAAGCAACCTGCAGGATGGCAGCAAGCCAACCGTCAGCCAGCATTCGGGACGCCTCTGGCCCTGTCGCCTCGTCGCCGGCTCGAGTGCTATCGCCGCGCTACTCTTCGGCCTGACCCTCTCGCCCCCGTCACATGGGCAGGAGATTCCGGACTTTCCCGATGAAGCAGAGGAGGTCGAGCAGGAGCCCGATGAAGAGGAGTTCGATGAAGAGGAGTTCGATGAAGAGGAGTTCGATGAAGAGGAGTTCGATGAAGAGGAGTTCGATGAAGAGGAGTTCGAGCAGGAGCAGGAGCCGGATGAATCGGAGCCGGAGCGCGTCTCCCCGGCGGAGCGGGAAGGCCTGACGGAGCGTCAACGGGAAGTTGCGCGTACCCTGCACAACGCCTGTGACAGCGTAAGGGAGATGCCGACCGAGAGCTGGACGACCCGCCAGCGCGACCTGATCGCCGTTTGTGAAGCCGCGGCGGCCTCCGAAGACCCCGGCACCAACTACTACGACGGCCTGGCGCCCGAGGAAGTGGCCGCCCAGGGCCGAGTCAGCCTGCAGAGCCTGCGCCAGCAGATGGACAACGTGGCCCAGCGCATGGGCGAGCTGCGTGCAGGAACCACCGGCCTGAGTACCGGTGGTCTCACCCTCGCCCAGCACGATGGCCTGACGCCCTCCGGCCTGTACGGTAACGTACTTGGCGCCGGCGCCAGCGGCGACAACGACATCCTGGCATTCAGCCAATGGGGCGTCTTCGTCAACGGTACCGTCTCGCAGAGCCGCCGCGATACCACCATGGGGGAGCCGGGATTCCGCCGCGAGAGCTACGGCCTCACTGCCGGCGTGGACTATCGTCTCACCGCCGATACCATCGTCGGTGCCGCCCTGGGCTTCACCCGGACCGACACGGACCTGCGCCGCAATGCGGGGAAGGTGGACGTGAACGGTTACAGCCTCTCGCTCTATGGCACCCGTTTCCTGGGTGAGGCGTTCTACGTCGAGGGCATCGCCACGGCGGGACGCAACCGCTACGATACGGTGCGCACCGTCTTCGTTGAACCGATCGGCACCCAGAGCGCGATGGCCAAGCCCAGGGGCAACGAATATGGGCTGGGGCTGAATGTCGGTTACGACCGCCCCAGCGGTCCCTGGACGACCAGCTACCAGGCCGGCTTCGACTATCTCCGCACTCGCATCGACGGCTACACTGAGAACCCCAGCCACCCGGACAACCTGGGTGCCGGGACACTTCTGAATCTCGACAGTCAGACCATCGAATCGAAGACGGCGGAGGCCGCCGTCCAGCTCTCCTATGCCGCCAGCCAGTCTTGGGGCGTCATGCACTACAGCGGTCGCCTGGGCCTGGAGCATGAATTCGGCGACCGGAGCCGCTCGATCACGGCCCAGTTCCAGGAGGATCCGACGAATACGACCTTTGCTCTGCGCACCGACTCCCCCGACCGCACCTATCTCAACCTGGGCGCCGGGCTCACGGCCCAGATGCCCCGGGGCCGAGCCGCCTATGTCTTCCTCGAGAGCGTGGAAGGTCGGAGTGGTTATCGCCACTATCAGGTCGATGTCGGATTCCGGATGGAGTTCTGAAGGAGGCCCACACCAACCCGGTGGACGGCCACGACCCCACTTCGGCGTGGTGCTGGAGTGGCACGAGTGGGAGGCCCTGGCCGAGCGGCTCAGGGCCCGCGGCGTCGAGTTCGTGATCGCGCCCTAAGTGCGCTTCAAGGACCAGGTCGGCGAGCAGGCCACCCTGTTCCTGCTCGACACCTGCGGCAATGCCCTGGAGTTCAAGGCCTTCAAGGACAGGAGCCAGCTCTTCGCCAAGTAGCCCTGGTTCCCATGCGACGCGGCCGTGGCGTTGCCGCCACGGCCCCTTCATTTTCGGGTACCCGAACGCCATCAGAAATTGGGCTTGCGCTTCTCGAGGAAGGCGCTCATACCCTCTTTCTGCTCGCCGCCGGCGAAGCCCAGGGCGAACAGGCTGGTCTCCAGCGCCAGGGCGCTGTCCAGGTCCTGATCCATGCCATCGTGCACCGCCTGCTTGGCATTGCGCACCGCCTCGGGGCCGTTGCCGGCGAGCTGTTTGCTCAGCTCCTCGACGTAGCCCTCGAGCTCGGCCTGGGGCATCACCCGGTTGACCAGGCCGATGCGCAGGGCCTCGTTGGCATCGATCTTGCGACCGGTGGTGACCAGGTCGAGCGCCATGGCCGGGCCGACCCGGCGCGGCAGCCGCTGGGTGCCGCCGAAACCGGGAATCACGCCGAGCAGCACCTCCGGCTGGCCGAAGACGGCGTTGTCGCTAGCCACCGCCCAGTCGCAGGCCAGCGCCAGTTCGCAGCCGCCGCCAAGACAAAACCCGTTCACCAGGGCGACCACCGGCACCGGCAAGGTCTCAAGACGCTTGATGGTGCGGAGCGCCTGGCGGGCGAAGGCACGCGCCTCTTCCGGCGTCTTGTCGCGCATCTCGGCAATGTCGGCGCCGGCGACGAAGGACTTCTCGCCCGCCCCGGTGATCAGCACGCCGCGCAGGTCATTGCGGGCCTCCAGCTCGGTCAGCACGGTTTCCAGCTCGCCGAGTACCGCGCTGTTCAGCGCGTTCAGTGCCTTGGGGCGGGAGATGGTCAGGCGCACGACGCCGGCGGTATCGACCACCTCGATCAGCTTTTCGCTCATGGGAACTCCTGCAGTTGTTATTCAGGGAAGACCCCTTACCCTAGCGAACGCTAGGTTGGTCGGCAATCCCCTCTTTGTCGGGGGCGGCTCGCCGACAGCGCCACGCGGGCCGGTCGGCACGCTGCCCGCGAGGGATTACGCCATGCTGACGACGACTCTGCCGCGCACGCGGCCAGCGAGCAGTTCCTCCGCCTTGCCGATGGCCTCCTCGAGGCCAATGGTCTGGGTAATGGCATCCAGCTGTTCGGGGTCGAGCAGTTCGCCCAGCCGGCGCCATGCCTCGAGTCGCTCCGCCCGGGGTTTCATCACGCTATCGATGCCGGCCAGGGTCACGCCTCGCAGGATGAAGGGCGCGACCGTGGCGGGCAGATCCATGCCCTGCGCCAATCCGCAGGCCGCCACCGTGCCGGCGTAGCGCGTGGAGGCGAGAACGTTGGCCAGGGTGTGGCTGCCCACCGAGTCGATGGCGCCGGCCCAGCGCTCCTTGGCCAGAGGCCGCCCCGGCTCCGACAGCTCACCGCGGTCGAGGATCTCCTGGGCCCCGAGCTCACGCAGATAGGCTGCCTCCTGGGGCCGTCCCGTGGCGGCGATGACCCGATAGCCCAGCCGCGACAGCAGCGCGATGGCATAGCTCCCTACGCCGCCATTGGCGCCGGTGACCAGCACGTCGCCCTGGTCCGGGTCGACGCCGTGACGCTCCAGCGCCATGACCGCGAGCATCGCCGTGTAGCCGGCAGTGCCGATGGCCATGGCCTGGCGAGCGCTGAAGGCCGAGGGGAGCGGGATCAGCCAGCGGCTCTGCAGCCGCGCCTTCTCGGCCAGGCCGCCCCAGTGCCCCTCGCCCACGCCCCAACCATTGAGCAGGACGCTGTCCCCGGGCTGGAACTCCTCGGAAGTCGAGGCTTCGACCGTGCCTGCCAGGTCGATCCCCGGCACCATGGGAAACTGCCGGACCACCGGCCCCTTGCCGGTGATCGCCAGCGCATCCTTGTAGTTGAGGGTGCTGCAGTCGACCCGTACGGTCACGTCACCTTCCGGGAGCTGCGCTTCGTCCAGCGTCTGGAGTCCGACCCGCTGCTCACCATCTGATTTCTCGATCAAAATTGCCTTGAACATCATTCACCTCACTTTTAGACCGATCGTCTAGTTAATGGCATGAAAAAATTACCGAGGCAGCCCTTGAAGATAGCACTCGAGAAACACTTCCATGGGCCGCACGCTTCGCGCCAGCCGGGAACGCATCACGGCGCCCTCCCAGCCGATCCAGAAAGCTTCGGCAAGCAGACTGCAATCGGCGTCCCGGGAAAGCTCACCCGCCGTTTGCGCCTCTTCCAGGCAGCGCGCCAGGCGCCGCTGCCAATCATCCAGCGTCTCCTGCAGTCGATGTCGATACGCATCCGGCAAGCTGCCGACCTCCTGCCCCAGGTTCCCCACCAGGCATCCCCGCCGAAAATCATGACGCGCCATCCCGGTCTTGGCATCGGCCACGAAGGCATCGATTCGACGAAGCGGCGGTAGCTGCGTGTTCAACAGGTGGCGATCCAGCTTGTTGGCGAAATAGGCCCCGTAATGCGCCAGGATGGCGAGGCCGAAGGCGTCCTTGCTGGAGAAGTAGTAGTAGAAGGACCCCTTGGGGACGCCGACTCGCTTGAGAATGCCGTCGATCCCGGACGCCGTGAACCCCTGCTCGGTCAACACCTCGGTGCCGCTTCGAATCAGCGCGGCGCGCGTGTCCTGATCGGCCCGGGGCGACTTGGGGGGACGCCCGCGGCGGGGCTTGGCTGCTGAATGGGTCATGCGACACAATATAGACCGACCGTCTATAAAATAGCAAGAACAAGCCGGGGGCATGTCGGCCCCCGGCTCGTATCACAGCATTACCGCGCCATTGCGCCGATATCGGCCCAGCCATCGCCGAAGGACGACCGAACCTGGCTTCGTCGACCCGCTATTCGTAAACGTGGAAGCCGCGTCCACTCTTGCGACCCAGGTAGCCGGCCGCCACCATGCGCCTGAGCAGCGGGCAGGGGCGGTACTTGGGATCGCCGAAGCCCTCCTGCAGTACTTCCATGATCGACAGGCAGACGTCCAGGCCGATCAGGTCGGCCAGTGCCAGCGGCCCCATGGGGTGGGCGGCGCCGAGCTTCATCGACTCATCGATGTCCGCGGCGCTGGCCACGCCCTCCTGAAGCAGGAAGGCCGCCTCGTTGATCATCGGCACCAGCAGGCGGTTGACCGCGAAGCCGGGCGAGTCGGCGATGGCCACCGCGGTCTTGCCGATCTCCTGGGTCAGCGCCTCGATGCGCGCCACGGTGGCGTCAGAGGTCTGCTCGGCACGGATCACCTCGACCAGCTTGAGCACCGGCACCGGGTTGAAGAAGTGCATGCCCACCACCCGCTCGGGGCGCTCGCACACCGCGGCCAGCCGGGTCAGCGACAGCGACGAGGTGTTCGAGGCCAGAATGGCGTCGTGGGTCAGGCGGCTCAGGTCGCGAAACAGCTTCTCCTTGAGCGCCGGCTGCTCCGGGGCGGCCTCGATGATCACCTCGCAGTCGCGCAGGGCGTCCAGCGCGGTCGTCACCTGAAGCCTGGCCAGGGCGGTGCCCTTGTCCGCCTCGGCGAGCTTCTCCTTGGCCACCAGCTTGCCCAGCCCCTTGTCGATGGCCGCCTGGGCGCGGGTCAGCTGCTCGTCGGCCACATCGTAGAGCTGGACCTCGAAGCCGCTGGTGACCAGGACCTGGGCGATGCCCTGGCCCATGGTGCCGGCACCCACCACACCGATTGGTTGTTGGCTCATTGCATCTCTCCTGATGATTTCTCGTAGTCTGCCGAGGACTGTCGCTCAGAGCATTTTCCGACGGCAAGCCTGCGGGGAGGCGCTGTAAACCCCTCCCTGGGCGCTACCGACGCCATCCCTGGCGTAGGACCTCCCCTACGGCTTGCCCTCGGACGCTACTCGCTGGGGTCGACGGCGATTATTCCTGTTGACCTGACCCTACTGCTTACGCGCTTCTTCGCGCAGTACGAATTTCTGGATCTTGCCGGTAGAGGTCTTGGGCAGCTCGGTGAACACCACCGTCTTAGGCACCTTGAAGCGGGCCAGGTGTGCGCGGCAGTGATCGATGATGTCGGCCTCGGTGACCTCGCCGTAGCCCACCTTGAGCTTGACGAAGGCACAGGGGGTCTCGCCCCACTTCTCGTCGGGCTTGGCGACTACCGCGGCCTCCTCCACCGCCGGATGGCCGTAGATGGCGTTCTCCACCTCGATGGTGGAGATGTTCTCGCCGCCGGAGATGATGATGTCCTTGGAGCGGTCCTTGATCTCGATATAGCCATCGGGGTGCCACACGGCCAGGTCGCCGGTATGGTACCAGCCGCCTTCCAGCGCCTGTTCGGTGGCGGCCTCGTTCTTGAGATAGCCCTTCATGACGTTGTTGCCGCGCATCAGGATCTCGCCGATGGTCTCGCCATCCTTGGGCACGGGTTCCAGGGTATTGGGGTCGGCCACACAGAGCGCTTCGAGCATGTGGTAGCGCACCCCCTGACGCGACTTGATCTTCGCCCGCTCCTCCACCGGCAGTTCATCCCACGCCTCGCGCCAGGCACACACGGTCACCGGACCATAGACCTCGGTGAGGCCATAGACGTGAGTCACCTCGATGCCCATCTTCTCCACACCGGAGATCACCGAGGCGGGCGGCGCGGCACCGGCGGTGGTGACCTTCACCGGATGGTCGAAGGAGCGCTTGTCCTCGTCGGGCAGGTTGACCAGGCCGTTGAGCACGATGGGCGCGCCACTGAAGTGGGTCACGCCCTCGTCGGCGATCAGGTTCATGATTTTCTTCGGATCGACCCGCCGCAGGCAGACGCTGGTACCGGCACGGGCGGCGATGGTCCAGGGGAAGCACCAGCCGTTGCAGTGGAACATCGGCAGGGTCCACAGATAGACCGGATGGTGCGGCATGGCCCATTCGAGGATATTGCTCACCGCATTCAGGTAGGCGCCGCGGTGATGGTAGACCACCCCCTTGGGCTTGCCGGTGGTGCCGGAGGTGTAGTTCAGCGAGATCGCCTGCCACTCATCCTCGGGCAGCCGGTAGGCGTAGTCGGGATCGCCCTCGGCCAGCAGCGCCTCATATTCCACTTCGCCGATATGGCGCGCTTCGCCCTCGAACATGGCGTCGTCGACGTCGATCACCAGCGGCTTGATCGCCAGGCGCGACACGGCGTCCTCGATGACGTCGGCGAACTCCGGGTCGACCAGCACCACCCGGGCCTCGCCGTGCTCGAGCATGTAGGCGATGGCCTCGGCGTCGAGGCGAATGTTCAGGGTGTTGAGCACGCAGCCGGCCAGCGGCACGCCGAAGTGTGCCTCGAACATGGCCGGTACGTTGGGCAGCATGGCGGCCACGGTCTCGCCGGGCTGGATACCGCGTTTCTCCAGCGCCGAGGCGAGACGGCGACAGCGCGACCAGGTCTCGGCCCAGTCGCGGCGGATCTCGCCATGCACCACCGCCGGGTAGTCGGGGTAGATCGAGGCGCTGCGCTCGATGAAGGTCAGTGGCGACAGCGCCACATGGTTGGCCGCCGTCTTGGGCAGGCCCTGCTCGAAGATGCTGTCGTTCATGCTGGGTGGGCTCCGGTGTCGAGTCGTTTTTATGGTCAGAACGGCTGGGAGGGAACGCCGCCGCAGCGAGCGACGGCGCAAGGGGCAGATCAGCAGGCTGCGGCGTCGAAGCCGGCCAGGCTCTCCATGCCGGCCTCGATCACCGCGCGCTGGGCGCGGCCCACCGGCAGCCACTGGCGCAGGGCATAGTCGGCACTGGCCAGCTTGGCGGCATAAAAGGGGTCCTCGCTGCCAGCGGCCCGGGCAGCGCCGGCGGCCAGCGCCGCCCGCCCCATCTGCCAGGCGCACAGCACGTGGCCGGCGAGATTGAGAAAGGGGGTGGCGTAGGCCTGAACGGCGTCGGGCCCGCGCTCGGGGTCGCCACCCTGGGCCAGCACCACGGCCATGGCGGCGCGCAGGTCGGTGGCGCCGGCGGCCAGGCTCTCCCCCAGGGGCGCCAGCTCGGCGCTGGCGGACAGCGCCACCGCGGTGGCCTCCACCTCATCGATCAGCCCGGTCAGCGCCGCGCCGCCGTCGCGCTGCAGCTTGCGGCCGGCCAGGTCCAGGGCCTGGATACCGTTGGTGCCCTCGTAGATGGGCGCGATGCGGGCGTCGCGCAACAGCTGGGCGGCACCGGTCTCCTCGATGAAGCCCATGCCACCATGCACCTGCACCCCCAGGGAGGCGATCTCCACGGCCTGATCGGTAGAGAAGGCCTTGACCACCGGAATCAGCACGTCGACGCGGGCCTGGGCGGCGTCACGTTCGGCGGGGTCAGCGGCGTGGCGGGCCACATCGAGCTCGGCGGCGCAGTAGAGCGCCAGGGCGCGCAGCGCATCGGTGCGCCCACGCATGGAGAGCAGCATGCGCCGTACGTCCAGGTGATCGCTGATGAGGCAGTCGCTGCGACCGGAGCGCGGACTTCTGCCCTGCACGCGGTCGTTGGCATAGCCGAAGGCGTGCTGGCAGGCGCGCTCGGCCACGCCGATGCCCTGAATGCCCACCTTGTGGCGCGCCTCGTTCATCATGGTGAACATATGATTGAGGCCGCGCCCCTCCTCGCCCACCAGGTAGCCGATGGCGCCCTCGCCCTCGCCGAAGCTCAGGGTGCAGGTGGGTGAGCCGTGGATGCCGAGCTTGTGCTCGATGGAGGCGCAGGTGACGTCGTTGCGCTCGCCCAGCGAGCCGTCCGCATTGACCAGAGGCTCCTTAACCAAGTACTTCGGCACCAGGAACAGCGAGATGCCCTTGTTGCCCTCCGGAGCGTCGGGGGTGCGCGCCAGCACCAGGTGGATGATGTTCTCGGCGGCGTCGTGCTCGCCCCAGGTGATGAAGATCTTCTGCCCGAACAGGCGATAGTGATCCCCTTCGGGCACGGCCCGGGTACGCACCTTGGAAAGATCCGAACCGGCCTGGGGCTCGGTGAGGTTCATGGTGCCGGTCCAGCTGCCCTCCACCAGCTTGGGCAGGTAGACGGCTTTCTGCTCATCGCTGCCGTGGTGGGCCAGGGCTTCGATGGCGCCGGCGGTAAGCATCGGACACAGACCCAGCGCCATGTTGGCGCCGTGCAGCATCTCCTGCACGCTGCTCGCCACCACCTCGGGCAGGCCCTGGCCGCCCAGCGCCTCGGCGACGCCGATGCCGTTCCAGCCGCCTTCGGCGTAGGCCTGGTAGGCCTCGATAAAGCCCTCGGGCAGTGTCACGCCGCCATCATCGCGCCGCGCGCAGCCCTGGCGATCACCGCTGGCATTGAGTGGCGCCCATACCTCACCGGCCAGTTTCGCCGCCTCCTCCAGCACCGCCTCCACCAGGTCGGGGCTGGCCTCCTCGAAGCCCGGCAACGCCAGAGAGCGATGCTCAAGCAGTTCCTCGAGCACGAAGCGGAGATCACGAACGGGAGGGACGAAGGGAAACATGACAATACCTCGGGAAAAATGATAGCAACGATAGTAGATTCACTACTTTTCGTTAACCATTATCCCTAGGTCGCATCTCATATGCCAGGCGAGAGTCCCCAACTGCGCGGCCGATGCCGCGCAGCGGAGGTGGACAGTGACTAGTGGGCAGGACAGAACTCAGTGATCAGCGCCGCGCATCGCTATCGCTCTCCTCGGCCAGGGCCAGCTCGCCCTGCTCGCCCTCGGCCGGCTCGCTATCATCGGCCTCATCGAAGTAAACGATATGCGCTTCATCGGGCGGCGGCGGCCCCACCAGCGGCTCGGCCACCGCGACCTCGGGCATCACCTCGGAGAGGTCCTCCATGTGCTCATGCTCGATGGCGCCTTGCATCAGCTCCTCGGTGACCACCAGCTCGGCGCCCGCCGAGGACATCGGTGTAGTGGGGGCGAAGGGCGCCACCGGCACCGGTGCCGGACGCACGCTGCGCCGCCAACCGAAGAACGCGACCAGGAACAGGCCCAGGCCGCCCAAGGACCAGAACAGGCCCGCATCGCCCACCGCCACCATGATCGGCGAGATCAACGGCGGACTAAGAGTGGAGCCGATGGCGTTGATCAGCAAAAGCCCCTGGCTCATGCGGACCAGAGCGCCCGCCGGGGCCCGGTCCGCGGCATGGCCGACCGCCACCGGATAGAGCGAGAAGACCCCGCCGCCGAGCAAGAACAGCGCCACCGCCAGCGTCCAAGGGGTCATCGGTAGCATCAGCACGGCCGCCGAGATCAGCGCCGTAAAGGCGCCGATCAGGATCAGCACCATCTGACGGTCATGACGGTCGGACCAGCGCCCCACCGGGTACTGCAGCAGCATGGCACCGAGCACCACCACCGCCATCATCTGCCCCACCTGGGCCACCGACAGGCCGATGCGCTGCAGATACAAGGGAAGCAGGGAGTAGACCGCGGCCACCGCCAGCCCCGAGCCGAAACTGCCCATCACCCCGGTGGGGGTGACCGTGATCAGGCGCAGCGGCGAGAGCGGCTCGGCCCTCTCGATCAGCGGCGAGTCCCGCGGAATCATCGCCATGGGCAGCACCGACAGCGAGGCCAGCATAGCGATTACCATGAAGGAGGCCGCCCCGCCCATGGCCTCGGTGACCCCCAACAGCAGTTGGCCGAGCACGCCCGCGGCGTACAGCGAGATCATGTAGAGCGCCAGCAGTCGTCCGCGTACCTTCTGATCACCGGACGTCAGCAGCCAGCTCTCGATCACCAGATAGACGCCTACGGTAGCCCAGCCGCCGATCAGGCGCAGCACGAACCAGGCCCAGGGCTCGGCCACCAGGCCCTGCAGCAAAACGGTCACCGCCACCAACGAGGCAAAGCTGCCGTAGGCGCGGATATGGCCGATACGCAGCAGCAGGCGATCGTTGAGCATGGCGCCCAGCGCCAGGCCGATGAAGTAGGCCGAGGAGACCCAGCCGATCACCACCGGCGACTCACCGGCGGCGTCCAGCCGCAGGGTAATCACCGTGGCCAGAAAACCGTTGCCGATGCCCAGGATAAACAGCCCCAACAGGGGCGCCAGCGCCATGGCCAGCAGTTGCCGCGACATGTCACGCCTCGCTTGGAAAGGGGATCCCTCAGGATGGTAGAAAAGCCGGGGCAACGCCCGCCGCCATCGGCCAAGGGCGTCAATCGGTAGGGCTGACCATGCCAACATGCGGCGCGAATCATACGCCCGACGCGCCATAAGTCAACGCCGGGTGAAGAAATTTTTCACAGAATAACAGCAAGTTATCGAAAGCGCCCGATAACGTCTCACGGTGTTTGCTTGGCGCCTCAGCCGCCACGGCGCTGTAGCAGCGCCACATCCGGCGCCGGCAGCAGCAGGTCCATGCCCAGGTGGTCAGCCAGCCATTCGAAGCTCGCCTCGCTGAAGAAGCAGACGTGGGTGGGGTCGAGAATGTAGTGCCAACGGGCGAAGGCCTCGGGCGTGCTCACCCGCTTGGTCATCAGCCCCAGCCAGCCGCCGGGCCTCAGCAGGCCGGCCAGCGCCTCGAGCTCGCGGCCGGGGGCGAAGAGATGCTCCACCACCTCGGTGGCGGTGATAAAGTCGTACTCGCTCGCGAGGACCCTGTCATCCGGCGCATAGAAGGAGTCGTAGATCGCCATGGGATGCCCCGCCTCCTCGAACATCACCGACAGCGTCGGGCCGGGGCCGGCGCCGAAGTCGAGTCCGCGTGCGCCGGGTGTGAGTCGGGCACGCAGGGGCGTATAAAGCCGCGCCAGAAACCGCCGATATCCCGGGTCGTCGGGCCGGTTCTCGTGCTGGTCGTAGACCGCCTTTTCGGCCGCTGGCGCGAGGCGCTGATGGGGCGGTACAAAGACCAGCCGGCAGCATTCGCAACGGTAATAATCCCGCCACCTGTCGCGGTGGAAGTGGCGCGTATCGGTGCCGGCGCATAGCGGGCAGGTCAGCATCATCGTATCCTCTTGGGCCTGACGACTGAGAAGCTTACAGAAAACCCCTGACCACAAGGAGATCGGCATGCTGTCAGGTCTGGACCACCTGGTCATCACCGTGACCGATATTGCCCGCGCCGTGGACTTCTACACCCGGGTACTGGGGCTCGAGGTGCGCTATCGCGACCGCGAGCGCGTCGACCTGATGCTTGGCGACATGGCCCTGCGGCTGCACTGGACCGCCACCGACATCCAACCCCGCGCCGCCACGCCGACGCCGGGCAGCCTCGACCTCTGCCTGCGCAGCCTGCTGCCGCTGGAGGAGGTGGCGCGCCACCTGGAGGCGCTGGACGTGGACGTGGAGCTCGGCCCCGTCACGCGCCAGGGCGCCAAGGGGCCCATCGAGTCGCTCTACCTGCGCGACCCCGACGGCAACCTGCTGGAGATCAGCCGCCCGGAGCGATGATGGCAAAGCCGTGCTCGGCCGGTATCATGGCCCCCAGACATTCACCAATTCAGGGATGACCATGCGCGACACCCCGCAACCTCACCACGATGTCGCCAAGCAGGACCAGGGGCCGGACACCACCCTGGCCATCGTGGTCTATGTGCTCCATCTGCTCGCCATTGTCTCAGGTGGCCTGACCTCGCTGGTGGGGGCGGTGATCGCCTACGTCTATCGGGGCAGCGGCCCCGAGTGGCTCGACGAGCACTACCGTTTTCAGGTACGCACCTTCTGGATGGCACTGCTCTATTTCTTCATCGCCGGGCTGCTGACCCTGGTGCTGATCGGCTATGTGCTCTGGCTGCTGGCGGTGGTGTGGCTGGTGGTCCGCTGTGCCAAGGGGCTGCGCCACCTGCAGCAGCGGCGCGCCCCCGACAACGTGGACACCTGGCTGTTCTGACCCCATGGCCAAACGCAACAAGCCCATTCATACCCTCCAGGCCCAGGCGATCGCCGCCCTGTGGCACGCCCTCGCCGGCCGTCGCCTGACCACCCTATGGCGGCTGGCGCGCTGGACCGGCCCGCTGGTGCACCGTTTCAGCCAGCGCGAACGCGAGGTCACCGAGATCAACCTGGCCCAGGTCTATCCCGACCTCGACCCCGCGGCTCGCCGACGCCTGGCGCGCGAAAGCCTGACCCACTCGGCGGCCACCATGCTCGAGCTGGGACTGGCCTGGATGGCCGAGCCGGCGCGAGTCGAGGCCGCCATCGTCGAGGTCCACGGCCGCGAGCTGCTCGACGAGGTCCGCGCCGAGGGACGCGGCGTCATCGTGCTGGCCCCGCACTTCGGCAACTGGGAGGTGCTCAATTTCTGGCTCTCCAGCCACTTCCCCTTCACCGCCATGTACGAGCCGCCCAAGCTCCACCGACTCGACCCGGTGATCCGCCGGGGCCGCGAGCGCATGGGCGCCAGCCTGGTGCCCACCAACCCGCGCGGCGTGGCGGCACTGCTCAAGGCGCTCAAGCGCAGCGAGGCGATCGGCATCCTGCCCGACCAGGAGCCGAGCTGGGGCAGCGGCGTATTCGCCCCCTTCTTCGGCCGCCCGGCCTATACCGCCACCCTGCTGCCCAAGCTGGTGGCGCGCACCGAGGCCCGGGTGGTCACCGGGGTGGCCAGGCGCCTGCCGGGCCAGGGCTTCGCCCTCCACTTCCTGCCCGCCGACGAGCGGGTCTACTCGCCGGACGAGACCGAGTCCGCCACCGGCGTCAACGCCAGCGTGGAGGCCGCCATCGCCCTGGACCCGGCCCAGTATCAGTGGGAGTACAAGCGCTACCGCAAGGTGGTCCAGAAGCTCGAAGGCCACCCCGAGCACGAGTCGTTTCGGATTTATTAAGCCCACTCACAGAGGGCCCATCAGCGAAAATGTCCGCTCACCGCAGCGCACGATGAGGCCACGTGCCACAATGGCATTACCTCATCCCCTGGCGAAAGACCAGCAATGAAGATATCCCCGCTGCCACCATTGAACAGCCTCGTAGCCTTCGAGGCCGCCGCGCGCCACCTGAGCTTCACCCTGGCAGCGGATGAGCTACACGTTACCCAGGGGGCCATCAGTCGGCAGGTGCGCAGCCTTGAAGCGTACCTCGGCAAACCCTTGTTCGAACGAGCCAATCGCAGCGTCAGGCTGACAGCCAGCGGCCTGCAGTATTATCAGGCTATCCGCGGATCACTGATGGGTATCGCCGCAGCCACCGAAGAGACCTGCAGTTGGAAAGGCATGCAGCAGATCACCGTGGCCACTTCCAGTGCCATGGCCTCCATGTGGCTGTTGCCCAAGATCTCGGCTTTCCAGCGCGCGCATGAGGATATCGAGCTGCGCATCGTGGCCCTCGAGCAGGTCCGTGACCTGCGTCGGGTCGAGTTTGATATCGCGCTCTATTACTGCCGGCAGCCACCGCCCTCCATGCAGGCCACCACCCTGTTTCACGAGGAAGTGTTTCCGGTGTGCAGCCCGGGGTATCTGGAGCGCCATGGTCCCCTCGACAGCCCCGAAGCACTGTCCAGCTGTACGCTGCTGTCCCTGGAGGATGCCGATAAGGACTGGATGAGCTGGAAGCAGTGGTTCACCGCGGTGGGAGCCGAAGTCAGACCGCCGCGGCGCCGACTCAATATCAACAACTACTCGATGCTGGTGCAGGCAGCGATGATGGACCAGGGCGTGGCACTGGGTTGGAGCCAGCTGGTCGACGACCAGCTGCTGCGTGGCCTGCTGGTGCGTCCGATGGAGACAGTGCTGCGAACCGAGGCACGTTTCTGCCTACTGGAGCCCGGCGAATCCCCTTCACGGCAGGCCAGCGTGCGCGCCTTCCGCGCCTGGCTACTGGATACCATCCCCAAGGAGGTGGGTGATCTGGGGCTGAGTTGAGCAGCCGAAACAATGCCAGGGGCCCCCGCGATGCGACATCACGGAGGCCCCTGGCAGGCTCGCTTCACTCGTTAGCTGGAGAGTGAAATGGGCCTCATCTCGGGGGCTTCTTAGCTGGCCGCTTGGCCACTGGCCTGGTCGATGTCGGCCGCATCGGGCCTGGCCTGGGGAGGCAGCATGGCGGCGGCCATCGGCTCGCGCCGAAGGGTGCGGTAAAGGCTGATCGTCATCAACATGATGAATACGGCGATGGGCAAGCCGGCAATGATCGAGGCCGTCTGGATCGTCTGTAGACCTCCGGCATAGAGAAGCGCACCGGCGATGCAGGCGATCACGAAGCCCCAGACCACCCGGATGGCCTGAGGCGGCTCCGAACTCCCGGCACTGTCCAGAATGCACAGCACCAGGGTGCCGGAGTCCGCAGAGGTGATGAAGTAGGTGGCCAGCAGGAGGACGGCGAGCATCGACAGCACACTGCCCAGCAGGCCCGGGTCGAGCGCCTCGAACAGCGTGAACAGGGCCAGGGTGTTGTCCTCCTGGGTGGCCTGCAGGATCGCCCCGCCCATGAACTCGCTGTCGGCCGCCAGTTCACCGCTGGCGATGGCCTGCTCATGGGCCTGGTAGGCCTGCTGCTCTTCATGCAGGGCGCTGCCCCCAAACACTGACATCCAGATGAATGTCACCAGGGTCGGCACGATCAGGGCGCCGCCGATGAGCTCACGAATGGTGCGTCCCCGGGAGATGCGCGCAATGAACATGCCCACGAAGGGGGCCCAGGTCATCCACCACGGCCAGTAGAAGGCCGTCCACCAGTTCTGCCAGCCGCTGTCGGCATTCACATCGCTCCACAGGCTCATGCCGACCAGGTTGTTGGCATAGTCACCGGTGCTCTGAAGAAAAGTATTGAGCATATAGCGGGTGGGGCCGATAGCCAGCACTACCAGCACGATCACCACCGACAACACCATGTTCCACTCGGAGAGGCGCCGGATACCACGCCCGACCCCCGACATCACCGACGCGATGGCGAAGAACATGATCAGCGCGATCATGGTCAGCTGCACGCCAATGCCAATCGGCAGTCCGAAGACTTTGTTCAGGCCACTGTTCATCTGAACCACGCCAAGACCCAGGGACTGGGACACGCCGAAGGCGGTGATGGCCACCGTCAGGATATCCACGGTGTGGCCGATGGGGCCGTAGATACGGTCGCCGATAAAGGGGTAGAGAATGGAGCGCAGGGTCAGCGGCAGTCCCTTGCGGTAGGCGAAATAGGCCAGCGACAACGCCACGATGATGAAGACCGCCCAGGGATGCAGACCCCAGTGGAAGAAGGTCAGGCGCATGGCCATGGCGGCCGATTCTTCGCTCATGCCCTGGGTGAAGGGATTGTCGGCGTAGTGCCACATGGGCTCGGCGACCGACCAGAAGATCAGTCCGATGCCCATGCCACCGGAGAACAGCATGCTGACCCAGGAAATGAAGCTGAACTCCGGTCTCTCGTCGTCCTTGCCCAGCCGGATGTGGCCAAAACGGCTGACCATCAGGTAGAGCAGGAAGAACAGCACCGCACTGACCAGGCCAAGGTAGAACCACTTGGCATTGTTCAGTACGGCCGTCGAGGCTTGCTGGAATATGGCACCGGCCTGGTCGGCCAGCACCGCACAGAAGATGACAAAGCCGATGACCAGCACCTTGGAGGCGATGGTCACCGTGGGATTGAGGCCTTTGAACAGGCCGCTTTCTGCGCGCATGGCATGTTTCTCGATTGGCAATGGGTGTTGTTGTCGTGATGTCGTCAGGTCGGGCGAGCCGCTGGGGAAGCGGACGCCAGGCGCGCAGAGTGAAGGCAGTCTCGCCGCATGGGCAAGGCATTTTTTGTCATGCATGGATGAGTTTTTCTCATTCATTTCATTGCCCTGGATCAGTTGCCGGATCTTTTTTTTAACTAATTGTTGAGCAAGGTCATTTTTTGATCGGTTAGCGGGCATTTCACCGCATGAGTTTTTGTCATCCATTGATGCGGAATCATCGATTGTCATCAGAGGGTCGACGCTCCCAGACTCGCCAGCACCAACCGGCTCGCTGAGGCAGTCTCAGCCCGGTGGCTACCAGCAACGCCAACAACTAGCCGTCCAAGCGAGTGCCCCATGACCGATACCACCCTGCCCCTGATCCCCGCCCAGCACCTCGACCGTGTGCTTGCCCCGATCGAAGAAGCCACCGGCATGCCCAACACCGCCTACGTCAGCGATGCCTTCTTTGCTGAGGAGCGCGACCGCCTGATGGCCAGTACCTGGACCTGCGTCGGGTTTGCCAGCGATCTGATCAAGAACGGCTACGTCAAGCCGGTCGATTTCATGGGGCTGCCGCTGCTGCTGATGCGCAACAAGGATGGTGACACCCAGGTGTTTCATAACGTCTGCAGCCATCGCGGCATGCAGCTGGTCGCCGAGGAGGGCGAAGTGCAGGGCGTGATTCGCTGCCCCTACCACTCCTGGACCTATGACCTGAACGGCAACCTGCGCGGGACTCCGCATATCGGCGGCGTTGGCCAGCACAAGGTGGACAGCTTCAAATGCGAGAAGCATGGCCTCAAGCCGGTGCGCAGCGCCGTGTGGATGGACATGGTGTTCATCAACCTGGACGGCCAGGCGCCGGAATTTGCCCAGCACGTGGCACCGCTTGAGAACCGCTGGCGCGATTTTATCGGTGCCGACGGCTTCGCGCTGCTGCGTCGCGTCAATATGGGCGGCAATCTCGAGATCACCGTCAACTGTAACTGGAAGCTGGCGGTCGAGAACTACTGCGAGAGCTATCATCTTCCCTGGGTCCACCCCAGCCTGAACAGCTACTCGCGGCTCGAGGACCACTACAACATCCAGTTCGGCGAGCACTTCTCCGGACAGGGCAGCCTGGCCTACCGCCTCTCCAACGTGGCCGGCACCCGCCTGCCCAAGTTCCCGTCCTGGCCCCAGGACAAGCTGGAACACGCCGAATACGTCTCCTTCTTCCCCAATGTGCTGCTGGGCATCCAGGCCGACCACGCCTTTGCCATGATGCTCGAGCCGGTCTCCGCCGGTAAGACCGTCGAGCACCTGCGGGTCTACTACGTCGGCGACGAGGCCACCCAGGATGAGTATGCCGCTTGCCGCACCTCGACCCTGGAGTCCTGGCGGGTGGTGTTTGGCGAGGATATCGGTGCGGTGGAAGGCATGCAGCGTGGTCGTCAGTCTCCGGGCTTCCAGGGCGGCGTCTTCTCGCCGGTGCTGGACCATCCGACCCATTACTTCCATCAGTGGGTGGCGCGCCGCGTCCGCACTGAAGCAACAGCAGCCTGACTTTGTCCGTCCTGGAGCCCCTGATGAGCACACTCGACCGCTACTACAACTACATCGGCGGCGCCTGGACGGGCGCCGACACCTGGCGCGTCATCCATGACCCGGCCACCGACGCGCCCTATGCCGAGATCGCCGAGGCCAGCATCGCCGATGCCGATGCCGCCATGGCGGCGGCTCGCCGCTGCGTCGCGTCGGGTGAATTGAGCGCGGTACGCCCGGCCCAGCGTGTCACCTGGCTGCTGGCCATCGCCGATCAGATCCGGGCGCTGACCGACGAGGCCGCCCTGGTGCTGTGTCGGGAGAACGGCAAGTCACTTGAGGTAGCCCGCGGTGAATTCATCGAGGCGGCGCGCTACTTCGAGTACTACGCCGGGATGGCCGACAAGATCGAAGGCGTGTCGATTCCACTTGGCGATGGTTACCTGGACTTCACCAGCTATGAGCCGCTGGGTGTCTCGGTGCAGATCGTGCCCTGGAACTTCCCGCCGTCGATCTGCGCCCGCTCCCTGGCGCCGGCGCTCGCCGCCGGCAATGCCGTGGTGATCAAGTCGCCGGAAGTCTCGCCGTTGGCCATGACCTTCCTGATGACGGCCTGCGAGCGCGCGGGCCTGCCCAAGGGGGCCGTCAACCTACTGTGCGGCACGGGGTCGGTCGTCGGCGCCCATCTGGTCCAACATCCCGATACCAACCAGATTGTCTTCACCGGCTCGGTGCCCACCGGCCAGCGCATCCTGCGCGATGCCGCCGAGCGGGCCACGCCCAGCGTCATGGAGCTGGGCGGCAAGTCGGCGGCTATCGTGCATGCCGATGCCGATATCGAGCAGGTCATCGACAGCGTCAAGGCAGGCATCTTCTTCAATGCCGGCCAGGTCTGCTCGGCCCTGTCCCGCCTGCTGGTGCACCGCTCGCGCTTCAACGAGGTCATTGAGCGTGCCCGCGTGCTCGCCGAGGGCCTATCCATCGGTCCCGGCGTGGACAACCCGGACCTGACCCCTCTGGTCTCCCGGGAGCAGCTCGACCAGGTCGAGGGCATGTGTCGGCGTGCCATCCAGGCGGGCGCCACCTGCCTGACCGGCGGCGAGCGGGTCTCCGGAACCCGCGGCTACTTTATGCAGCCGACCCTGTTCACCGATGTCGCCGTGGACAGCGAGATCTTCCAACAGGAAGTCTTCGGCCCGGTACTGGTGATCCATCCCTTCGATACGGAAGACGAGGCCGTCGAGCTGGCCAATGGCACCCAGTTCGGTCTGGTGGCCGGCGTCTTCGACAGCCAGTTGGACAGGGCCCTGCGCACCGCGCGGCGCCTGCGTGGCGGACAGGTGTTCATCAATGAGTGGTTCGCCGGCGGGGTGGAAACGCCCTTCGGTGGCGTCGGGCTTTCGGGCTTCGGTCGCGAGAAAGGCCAGGAGGCGCTCTACAGCTACGTCCAGACCCGCAATATCGCCATCCGCGTCAAGGGCGCGTGAAGGAGCTCCCGATGAAGAAGTGGCTCTGCATCATCTGCGGCCTGATCTACGACGAGGCCGAGGGCTGGCCCAACGACGGCATCGCTGCCGGCACCCGCTGGGAAGACGTCCCGGACGACTGGCTGTGTCCCGACTGCGGCGTGGGCAAGATGGATTTCGACATGCTCGAGATCACCGATGACATCCCGCTGGCGGCCGGCGCTGCAGTGGCTCCGGCGCCGCTGGTCGATGCCGTGGCCGCCCACAGGCCCCAGGGCCCGTTGGTGATTATCGGCAGCGGCCATGCGGGCTACGGGCTGGCCGAGGCGGTGCGTGCCGTCGACAGTCACCGCGAGATTCATGTGGTTACCGCCGATGACGGTGGTCTCTACTCGAAGCCAGCGCTGTCCAATGCCCTGGCGCTGGGCAAGAGCGCCGAGACACTGCTCGACGAGTCGGCGCTATCCATCGAGAAGCGCCTGAGTATCCGCGTGCACGCCTTCTGCCCGGTGGCGCGCATCGACGCCGAGGCAAAGTGCCTGCATACCCGCCTCGGTGAGCTGGAGTACGGCCAGCTGGTCCTGGCCACCGGCGCCCGCCCGATCCGCATCCCGGTAGCGGGCGAGGCGGACGCACTGCTCTCGGTCAACGACCGCGGCGACTATGGCGAGATGCGCCGGCGCCTCGACGCCCTGGAGCGCCCGGCGCGGGTGGCGATCATCGGCGATGGCCTGATCGGTTGCGAGTTCGCCAATGACCTAGCCCGGGCGGGCCACGCGGTCGAAGTGGTAGGCCTCGCCGAGCGCCCGCTGCCGCGGCTGCTCCCCGAGGCGGGCAGCCAGGTCCTGCGCGAAGCGCTCTCCCGGCTTGGCGTGGGCTGGCACCTGTCCCGCTCGGTGGCCAGCGTGGCCGCCGAGGCGGCCGGCTACCGGCTGATCCTGACCGATGGCAGCGAGCTCGAGGCGGACCTGGTGCTAAGCGCCGTGGGACTGGTGCCCAACCTCGACCTGGCCCAGGCGGCCGGTATCGACTGCGGGCGCGGCATCCGGGTGGATGATCAGCTCGCCACCTCGCGGCCGGACGTCTTCGCGCTGGGCGACGCCGTGGAGATCGACGGCCAACTACTGCCCTACCTGGCGCCGATCAATGCGGGCATAAGGGCCCTGGCGGCGACCCTGACCGGCACGCCGACAACGGTCAGTTATCCGGTGATGCCGGTGATGGTCAAGACGCCGGCGGCGCCGATCTGCGTGGTGGCGCCCCCGGCAGAGGCCAAGGTGAGCTGGCGCGTTACCGTCACCGCCGATGGCATCGAGGCCGGTGCCCATGACGCCATTGGTCGACTGCTGGGCTTCGCCCTGGTGGGTGAGGCCGCCATGGCCCGTCGCAGCGACTGGGTCAAGGCCTGTGGTCAGGATCTGGCCGCCTGAACGGGATAGAAAACGCGTCAAGGTGTGATGAGCACCTTGACGCTCCCCTGACAACACCGGATACGCGGTGACGACGTCGCGCCGTGCGCGGGAGTCCACAATGACAACTTCCATCATTCCCCAGGATGACAAGTGCAATGGCTGGTATCAGCTATTGCCAGAACCTGCTCCGGCGAATCGTCTCAATGCGTCTACCACGGCCGACTGGCTGGTGATCGGCGCCGGCTTCACTGGCCTCGCCGCGGCCCGGCGCGTGGCCGAGCTGCGCCCCGGCGAGCGGGTGGTGCTGCTCGAGGCCCTGCGCGTCGGTCAGGGCGCTTCGGGACGTAACACCGGCTTCGTCATCGACCTGCCCCATAAGCGCGATCTCGAGGGCGACGATCTCGAGCGCAAGCAGAAGCTGCTATCGCTCAATCGTGCGGCGGTGGAGGATCTCCAGACCCTGGTCCGGCGCCACGCTCTCGACTGTGGCTGGTCCTTGGCCGGCAAGTATCAGGGGGCGGTGGGCGAGCGCGGCCTCAAGTACCTCGACCACTACGAGACACTGCTCAGGGATTTCGACTATCCCTATCGCCGCCTGGAGCGCGACGAGCTGGCGCCGATTCTCGGCACTCGCCACTACGCCGCAGCCATCTACACGGCCAATACCGCCCTGATGCAGCCCGCTGCCCTGGTTCGCGGGCTCGGTGAGACCCTGCCAGCCAATGTCGAGCTCCATGAACACTCCCCGGTGGTCAACCTCACCCACTCGGGCGGGCAGTGGTGTGCCACGACGCCGGAGGGTGAGATCCGTGCCACCAAGCTGCTGCTGGGCTCCAACATCTATTCCCAGGAGTTCGGCTTCCTCAAGGCGCGCATGCTGCCGGTCATGACCTTCGCCAGCATGACCCGAGAACTGACCGAGTCAGAGATGGCGCTGTTCTCTGCTGCGCCCCACCACTTTGGCCTGACCCCTGCCGACCATGCCGGCACCACGGTGCGGCTGACCCCGGACCGCCGGCTGATCATTCGCAACCAGTACCGATTCGTGCCTCGCTACCACGACGACCTGGCCGAGCGGACCCGCATCCGCCAAGGGCATCGGGTCTCTTTCGAGGCCCGCTACCCGGAGCTCACCCATGTGCCCTTCGCGGCCACCTGGGGCGGCGCGTGCGGGTTGTCGCGAAACTACACCGCCTTCTTCGGCAAGGTCGGTGATAACGCCTGGATGTCCGGCGTGCATCAGAGCGTTGGCGCGGCCCGCGGCACCATTTCCGGCAAGCTGCTCGCCGAGCTGGCCACCGGCCAGGATTCCAGTCAGCTGGCCGATATGCTGGCGGTCTCCGGCAAGCCGGCACGCAATCCGCCGGAGCCCTTCCTGAGCCTCGGGGTGAAAACGCGCATGAAGCACGCGGCCTGGGCCAGCCGAGCCGAACTGTAAGTCAGCCCCGACCCTCAAGCATGTGAGCGCCTGGCCACCGCTGGCGGCCGGGCGCTTGTGTGTGACTCCTTAACCCCTCACGCCTCACGCTTCACCCCTGGCACAGGAGACGACCCCATGAGTGACATGCCCACGCGCGCCATCAAGTTCGACCACCGTGACACCACCTTCCGCCATCGCGGCGGACCGCCCGGTCACGCCGAAGTCGGCCGTACCGTCGATACCACCCTGAGCGAGACCCTGGGCGCCGGCTTCGCACGCTGGGAAGGCGCCGACGTCGCCTGGACCGTGCTCTATGACGAGGTGATCTTCGTGATCGAAGGCAAGCTCGAGGTCACCGCCGCGGGCGAGACGCATATCATCACGCCGGGTCAGATGCTGTGGATTCCCGAGGGCACCGAATTGGTCTATGGCGGCCATGCGCTGTTCGGCTATGCACTGTATCCCGGCAACTGGAAAGCGCTGCATGGCCTGGAGTAGCCCTCACTCCCGCCCTTAGTCGTCATCGAGCCGCACGATGTCGTCCTCGCCCAGGTAGCCGCCGGACTGCACTTCGATCAGTTCCAGCGGCTGTCTGGCGGACCACTGCCATAAGTCACAGCAGGCGAACTTCGCCAAATCGCCGAGGCCGGATGCCAGGGACCCAACCAGGCCAAGGCCTTCTGCCGCGCCGGCATGGGCCCCTGCCAGGGGAGGGTGTGCGGCCTGCGTAGAGGCCCGCATGGCCAGCCCGGAGCTGCTGGTGGAGATATCCGCGGTGGCCGCCCTGCCCACCAATCCTCAAGGGGCGTGATCTTCAATATCCACCATCCGGCCATGCTCTCCCAACTGCACACTGTGCCTGTCGGCTAGAGTCACCGGAATCATCCGCCGAAGTCCTCATGCAGCCAAGCGCGCAGGCGGTCCATGCCCGGGTGCTCCTCGCGCTCTGGCGGCAGCATGCCGGGGACGAAGCCGCGCGCCTCGAAGGGCGCGAGCAACGCCGGGTCACCGCTGATGACATGCACCGGCACCCCACCGCTGGCGTCGTCGCCGGTGATCAGCGGCGCCGCCTGGTGGTCACCGAGCAGGATCAGCAGGCTGTCGTCGCCCAGAAAGTCCTCGATCCAGCGCATGCTGGCGTTGAGCGAGTAGTCCACCGACAGGGCGTAGTGCTCGCGCACCCGCTCCAGGTCCTGCCACAGCACCTCGGGCGGGTCGCCGGCATCGGCCCAGCGCTGGAAAACGCTGCCGTCGCCGACCTCGTCCCAGTCGTCGAGCACCGGCAGGATCGGCGTCCAGGGCGCGTGGCTCGAGATCAGGGCGATCTGGGCGAATAGCGGCGCGGCCGCCGGCTGTCGAATATGGCGCTCGAAATAGTAAAGCGTGAACTGGTCGGGCATGGTCACCCAGTTGAGCGGCGGCCCGGCGTAGTCGATGTCCGCGGCGGCATGGATCTCGTCGAAGCCGTAGGCCTCCCCTTCCGGCCAGGCCAGGGTGATCGCCGGCATCACCGTCAGGGTGCGGTGGCCGCTGGCGCGAAAATCGTCCACCAGGGTGGGGCGTTCGCTGGCCAGCATCAGGCGGTACCAGAGCTGACTGTCGATCCACAGCCCACTGAGCGTGCTGGCGTGGGCCAGCCACGACTGACCGCCGCGGATCGGCGCGTCCAGGGTCCCCGAGACCACCGCCAGGCCGGCCGTCTCCAGCCGGGCCGCCATGTCGTCGAGACGCGGCAGGATGACTTCGGCATAGCGCTCGTCGTTCACCGCCGAAACACCGTAGGACTCGACGAACACCAGCAGCACGTCGCGACCGGCCAGCCCCGACAGCTCCCGAACCGGGCCGGGGGCGTCTGCCAGGCGCGCCGTGAAGTCACGTCGCGCCCGGTGGGTCTCGATCAGCTGCTGGCCCTGGAAGCGCAGGGTGTCCACCAGCGGGGCTCGCGCCACCGGCACCAGCCGCGCCTGGTTGAGTTCCGCGGCGAGCAGCGCCCCGCTCCCCACGACCAGCAACAGCGCCAGCCCCAGGGCGGCGCCTCGACGCGCCCGCCCCTGCAGCGCGGCGAGCCCCCGCCACAGCCCCCACAGCAGCCCCACCAGCGCTACCACCGCCAGGAGCAGGGCGAGCACCGCCAGGGGAGTCCCCAGGTTGCCCGCCAGCAGATGGTAAACCGATCGCAGCAGCGGGAGGTCCAAGTAGAGGTTGAGCGAGCGCCCCAGCGCCTGATGGGTCGCCGCATCACCAAGCCCAGCCAGCAGCGCCAGTGCCACCGCCGCCAGCGCCGGCCAGCGCAGCCAACTCGCCGGTCCCCGCGCCGGCAACAGCGCGAACAGCGCCGCCAGCAGCAGGGCCTCCAGGGCCAGCCAGCGCGGCGACAGCTCGCCGAAGCGCAGCCACAACGGCAGCAGCAGCGCGACATTGAGCAGGGCGGCACCGATCAGCAGGCGCAGCATGGCGGCACTCCTCGGCGGCGATGGGAAAGACGGCATCACCCGAATGGTAGCCCACCGGAATCAGGTGTACATTTCAGCAATCAACGTACAACCCATGTCTCAATAATTACCAGCCTTGCCGCCCCGTGCAGGAAACGGCATCAGCGGCGACACTGAGGCCAGGAGATGGCGAGCGGCGGAGGAGAACGTGAATGCACCAGCGCAAGCGACGCTTCGGCCTGGCCCTGGGGCTCGCCCTGATGGCTGCCCCCCCAGCGGGCGCGGAGGGCGGCGAGACGGCCGAGATCGACGCGCTGTTCGATCGCGTCACCGAGCAGGCGCAGGCGCGCGCCGAGGCCGCCTATCGCCGCGGGGCCGCCGCCCTGCCCGAGGCGCTGCGTGATCTCGACTACGATACCTACCGGCAGATTCGCTTCGACCCCGAGGCGGCGCTGTGGCACGACGCTGGGCTGTTCTCGATCCAGCTGTTCCACACCGGCTTCCTGTTCGACACCCCCGTGCAGCTCCATCTGGTGGAAGAGGGCGACACAACACCGCTCACCTTCGACCCGCAGCGCTTCCGCTACGACGGCCAGGCTGCCGAGCTGCTCGAGCAGGATCTGGACGGGGCCGGCCACGCCGGCTTTCGCCTGCACTTTCCGCTCCATCGCGCCGAATATCAGGACGAGTTCGCGGTGTTTCTCGGCGCCAGCTATTTCCGCCTAGTGGGCCGCGACCAGGGTTATGGGCTGTCGGCCCGGGGGCTGGCTATCGACACCGCCCTGCCCCACGGCGAGGAGTTTCCTGCCTTTCGCGAGTTCTGGCTGGTCCGCCCGGCCCCCGAAGCCAGCCGCATGACGGTGCTGGCACTGCTCGACAGCCCTTCCCTGGCCGGGGCCTACCGCTTCGACATCGCCCCGGGGCGCGACATCGGGGTCGAGGTGGAAGCCCGGCTGTTCGCCCGGCGGGACCTGGCGAAGCTCGGCGTGGCGCCGCTGACCAGCATGTTCGCCCACGGCGACACCAGCGCTGGCCCCATCGACGACCATCGCCCGGCGGTGCACGACTCCGAGGGGCTGCTGATACACACCGGCCGCGGCGAGTGGATCTGGCGGCCGCTCACCAATCCCCGTCAGCTGCGCGTCTCCCAGTTCCTGGACGCCGCTCCGGCCGGCTTCGGGCTGGTGCAGCGCAGCCGCGACTTCGCCCGCTACCTGGACCTGGAAGCCCGCTACGAGCGCCGCCCCAGCCAGTGGGTCGAACCCCTCGGCGACTGGGGGGCCGGTCGGGTCGAGCTCGTGGAGATCCCCGCCCCCGACGAGACCCACGACAATATCGTCGCCTACTGGATCGGCGACACGCCGCTGAAGGCCGGCGAAGCGCGCCGCTTTCGCTATCGCACCCACACCTTCGGCGCCTCGCTGCCCGAGGCGCCGCAGGCCCGAGTGGTGCGCACCCGCCACGGCTGGGGCGCCGTCCCCGGCCAGAGCGACCCGCCGCCGCGCAGCCGACGTCACTTCATGATCGACTTTCGCGGTGGCGAGCTGGAGGGGCTGGCCCCGGACCAGCCCGTCCAGGCCGAGCTCGACCTCAGCCGCGGTCGGGTGCGCCACCTGCAGACCCAGCCGCTGCCCGACGGCCGCGGCTGGCGGGCCAGCTTCCGGCTCGACCCCGAGGGGGGCCAGCCCGCCGACATGCGCCTGCGGCTGCGTCTCTACGGCGACACCATCAGCGAGACCTGGAACCATGTCTGGTACCCGGACGAATCGCGCTGAGCTCGGCGCCCAGCGCGGCAAAGGCGAGACGCGGCTGCCCTGGCTGCGCACGCGGCGTGCCCTGTTTGCCTCCCTGGTAGCCGCCACCACCCTGGTCGGCGCTCTGCTGATGTGGCGCATCCTGGACGCCGACGGCCTCGGGGTACTGGCGGCGATCATCCTGGCACTGTTCACCCTGACCTTCGCCTGGATCACCGCCGCCTTCTGGTCGGCGGCCTTCGGCTTCGTCGTGACCCTCAGCGGGCGCGACCCGCTGACCCTGGCGCGACTGCCGAGCCGTGCCCACGAACGGGCACTGCCGATCCGGCAGCGCACCGTGCTGGCGATGCCGATCCATAACGAGCCGCCGGACGCCGTGGTGGCCAACCTGGAAGCCACCGCCAACGCCCTGATCGCCACCGGTGAGGCCCACCACTTCGAAGGCTTCGTGCTCAGCGATACCACCGATACGGCCCTCGCCGCACGGGAAGCCGCGGCGATCGCCGCCCTGCAGCGGCGCCTGGCCGACCGGCTTGTCGTGCACTATCGGCGCCGCGCCGACAACCGGGGGCGCAAGGCCGGCAACCTGGCCGAGTTCTGCCGCCGCTGGGGCCGGCGCTACGACTTCATGGTGGTGCTGGATGCCGACAGCCGCATGAGCGGCGAGGCCCTGCTGGACCTGGTCCGCGCCCTGCAGGCACGCCCCGAGGTGGGGCTGATTCAGAGCGTACCGCTGCCCGCCCGTCAGGCCACCCTCTTCGGTCGCCTGGCCCAGTTCGCCGCCGCGCTCTACGCCCCCATGCTCGCCGCCGGCCAGAGCAGCTGGCAGGGCGATGCCGCCAACTACTGGGGCCACAACGCCATCCTTAGGCTGCACGCCTTCATGGCTCACTGCGGCCTGCCCGAACTGCGCGGGCGGCCGCCGCTGGGCGGCGAAATCCTCAGCCACGACTTCGTCGAGGCCGCGCTGCTGCGCCGCGCCGGCTGGGAGGTCCAGCTCGATACCCGCATCGCCGGCAGCTACGAGGAGATGCCCGGCAACCTGCTCGACTATGCCCGTCGCGACCGGCGCTGGACCCAGGGCAACCTGCAGCACTTGCGCCTGCTGGCCGCTCCGGGGCTGCAGGTTATGAGCCGCCTCCACTTCGTGATGGGCGCCATGGCCTTTATCTCCTCCTTGCTGTGGCTGGCCGTGCTGCTGCTGGGCAGCCTCGACGCCGTGCTGCGCGCCCAGCGCCAGGTGACCTACTTCCCCCACCCCGAGCAGCTCTTCCCGCTCTGGCCCCAGGCGCGCCCCGAGCTGATCGCAATACTCTTCGCCACCACCCTGGGCCTGCTGCTGCTGCCCAAGCTGATGGGCCTGCTGCTGGCCCTGGTCAGGCGCCCCGAGCCCTTCGGCGGCCGCCTGCGCCTGCTGGCCAGCGCCCTGCTGGAAGCCCTGGTCGCGGTGCTGCTGGCGCCGGTGATGATGCTCTTCCACAGCGCCTTCGTGCTGGGCGTGCTCACCGGCGCCCGCGTGGAGTGGGGCGCCCAGGCCCGGGAGGGTCGCGCGGTGGCCTGGGCCGACGCCCTGCGTCACACCGCGCCCGCCATGCTGCTGGGCGCCCTCTGGGCGGGGCTGGTGGGCTGGCTGGCCCCGGCGCTGCTGTGGTGGCTCAGCCCCATCTGGGGCGGCCTGCTGCTGGCCCCGCTGCTGGCCCGCTGGAGCGGCGAGCGCCGGCCGGCCGACGGGCTGGCACGGCTCGGCCTTCTGACCCTGCGGCCCCGGGCCGAGGACGCCGCGCTGCTCGCCCAGGACGCAGTGACGAGCGCCACTCCCGGCGACCCACCGCTGCCGCCCCCGCCCGAGCGCCCCGGCGACATGCCGCTGGCGCGGCTCTCGCGTCGCTCGCCCCACGGCGCCGCCACACCGTCACCCCGCCCATGAGACACGCCGACATGCCCTTGGTCACTCCCCTGCGCCGCGGCTACGGCCTGGCCCGCTCACTGCTCGTCTACTGGCGCCCCGGCCGCCAGCGCGCCCTGCGCCGACTGTATGCCGACTTCATCGACCCGGGCGATCTGGTGTTCGATATCGGCGCCCATCTGGGCGACCGCACCGCGGCCTTCGCCGGGCTCGGCGCCCGGGTCGTGGCCCTGGAGCCCCAGCCGGCGCTCTACCGCTGGCTTACCCGACTGGTGGGCCGGCACGCTACCGTGACCCTGCTGCCGGTGGCGGCCGGCGCACACCCCGGGGAGGCCGAACTGGCCATCAGCCGCGCCACGCCGACGGTCTCGACCCTGGCCCATGGCTGGCGCCAGGCCATTGGCGAGCGCAACCCCGGCTTTCGCCAGGTGCGCTGGGAGGAGCGTCTGAGGGTGCCGGTCACCACCCTCGACGCACTGATCGCCGAGCACGGCGTGCCGCGCTTCTGCAAGATCGACGTGGAAGGCTTCGAGGCCGAGGTGCTGGCCGGGCTCAGCCAGCCGCTGGCCGGCGTCTCGGTGGAGTTCGTCGCCGGTGCCCTGGAGGTGGCCGACGCCTGCGTGGCACGCCTGGCCACCCTGGGCGACTATCGCTATAACGCTATCGCCGGCGAGGGGCGCCGATTGCGCTGGCCGGACTGGCGCTCTCCGGCGGCGACCCGCGCCTGGCTGGCCAGCGGCGCCGACGGCCTGGCCTCCGGCGATCTCTATGCGCGACTCGACTCCCCCCACCCGAGGAGGCAAACGGATGCATGACGCCCCCCTTACCGCCTTTCCCCACTGGCAGGACCTGACCAGCCGCGAGATCGCCGGGCTCGACGGCGACAGCGTGGCGGTGATGGTGCTCGGCGCCATCGAGCAGCACGGCCCCCATCTGCCGCTCTCCACCGACCTCGATATCGGCGAAGGGCTGCTGGCCGCGGCGCTGGCACACCTGCCCGACGGCTTTCCCCTGGTACAGCTGCCCCCCCTGGCGGTGGGCGCCAGCGAGGAACACCTGAGTTTTCCCGGTACCCTGAGCCTGTCGCCGGCACTGGCCACCGCCCTTCTGGAGGCCCACGGCGACGCCGTGGCCCGCGCCGGTCTCTCGCGGCTGGTGTTGCTCAACAGCCACGGCGGCAACAAGGCGGTGATGGACAGCACCGCCCTGGCGCTGCGACGCCGCCACGGCATGCTGGTGGTCAAGCTGCACTACATGCGCATGGCACCGCCGGAGACCCTGCCAGGCGACGGCCTGCCCGCCGAGGAGCTGCGCCACGGGCTGCACGGCGGCGCCGTGGAGACCGCGCTGATGCGCCACCTGGCACCGGACAAGGTGCGCCTCGAACACCTTGAAGCGCGTCGCTCCCGGGGCCAGGCCATGGCGGAAGAGGGTCAGCTGCTGGGCCCGGAGGGCGAGGCCGCCTTCGCCTGGCTGGCCGAGGACCTGCACCCCGAGGGGGTAGTGGGCAACGCCCACCTGGGCACCGCCGCACTGGGCGAACGCCTGGTCGCCCACTACGCCCAGCGCATCGCCCGCATCCTTCACGAGACCCGCGCCATGCGGCTCAAGCGCCTCAGCGGCGGACCCTGAGCACCTCGTCGAGCAGGTGGCCGGCGCGCTCGGCCTTGGCGCTGAGATAGCGCCGGTTGTGGTCGTTGAGGCTGCCGTAGAGGGCCTGGCGCGCCACCACCTCGATGCCGCCGTCCGCCAGCGCGGTCACCTTGCGCGGGTTGTTGGTCAGCAGCTGCACCCGGCGGATGCCAAGCGCCTTGAGCATGTCCACCGCCACCCCGTAGTGTCGTTCGTCCTCGCCGAAGCCCAGGGTGTGGTCGGCATCCAGGGTGTCCAGGCCGCCGTCCTGCAGGGTATAGGCGCGCAGCTTGTTGGCCAGGCCGATGCCGCGCCCCTCCTGGGCCAGGTAGAGCAGCACGCCGCCGCCCAGCGCCTCGATCTCGGCCACGGCGTTGCGCAGCTGCTCGCCACAGTCGCAGCGCAGGCTACCGAACAGATCACCGGTGAGACAGGCCGAATGCAGCCGCAGCGGCACCGGGGCCGCCCCGGTCTCGGGCTCACCGATCACCACCGCCACGTGCTCGCGCAACCCGTCGGGCTCGCGGAACAGGATGAAGCGGGTGTCGAAGGCGTCGGCCAAGGGAATATGCGCCTCGCTGACCCGCTTGAGCATGCCGCCGGTGTTATCCAGGCAGCGCTCGGCGGCCTCGGCGTCCACCGCCAGCAACTCGCCGCTGGCCAGCGACGCCTCTACCGCCGCCCACCGCGCCGCGCTGACCCGCGCGACCAGCGCCGAGGGAATCAGCAGCGCTCGACGCATCAGCGCCAGGGCCCCGCGGTCGGCAAGCTCCGCCGGCCGCAGCCGAGCGCGCCACGCCCGACGCTCTGGCGCCGGCAGTGTTTCGGCGCCAAAGGCCAGCGCGGCCAGGCGCCGCCCGCTCAGCCCTGGCGGCAGCGACAGTCGCGCCGGAGCGCTGCGCGCCTGCCCCCCCAGCAGCGTCAGCCGATGCTGGCTGAGCACCAGCGCCGGCGCCGTGCCGGCCTGTTCGGCCAGCCGTGTCGGCACGCCGTCGCCGGCCCCCTCCAGGGCCTGGACCAGCACGCGCTCCTCGCCGGCCACCAGCAGGACCGGCAGGCCACGGCGAATATCGAAGATGGCGCGTTCTACCTGATGCATGACGATCTCCTTGCGTGCCTTGTGCCGCCGTGGCGGACTACGCATGATGAAACGCTGAATCCGACCCGGAGGCTCCATGAGCGCAACGGCGCCCGACACCCTGGAAAGCGATGCGGCCTGGCAATGGCTGTGCCGCCTGCGTGACCACGAGCGGCCGCCGGAAGACGACCGGCTGTGGCTCGACGCCCAAGGCGCCTGGCAGGCGCGCGACGCCGTCGGCGACGCCACCCGCGAGCTGCTCGACTGCCTGGTGCCGCTGGCCACCCACCGCGAGCGGCTGGCCGTGGCCCAGCTGGGCCAGAGCCTGGATGGCCGCATCGCCACCCAGAGCGGTCACTCCCACTATATCAACGGCCTGGAGAGCCGCACCCACCTGCACCGCCTGCGCGCCCTGCTCGACGCCGTGGTGGTGGGCGCCGGCACCGTCGTCGCCGACGACCCGCTGCTCACGGTGCGCCACGTGCCCGGCCGCCAACCGGTACGGGTGATCCTCGATCCCCGGGGCCGGGTACCGGGGCATGTCCGCCTGCTGCGCGACGCGGCTGCCCCGACCCTGCACCTGGTGGGCCCCGACACCATGCCGGCCACGCCCACGGGGCGTCATGTGACGCGTCTGACCCTGCCGCTGGCGGGCGACGGCTTCTCGCCCGCCGCGGTGCTCGAGGCCCTGGCCGAGCGGGGCCTCCCCCGGGTGCTGATCGAGGGCGGCGGGGTCACGGTATCGCGTTTTCTCGAGGCCGGAGTGCTCGACCGCCTGCACCTGCTGGTGGCGCCGCTGCTGATCGGCTCCGGTCGCCCCGGCCTGACGCTTGCGCCGATCGCCACCCTCGACGACGCCCGACGCCCGCGGGCGCGAACCTTTCGCTGCGGCGACGACACCCTCTTCGACCTGATCCTCCGCAACGCCTGAGGCTCCGCCCGGCCCACGCCGCTGCCCGCGCCGCCGCCCGCGCAGCATCTCCGCCAGCACGCACAGCCCGCCCGGCAGGCTGGCCAGCAGCACCAGGGCGCCGTAGGCCAGCGACACCGCCACTCCCTGGGCCGCCGGCAGCCCGACCAGCGCCCAGACCAGTGCCGCGGCGCTTTCGCGCACCCCCCAGCCGGCCAGCGTCAGCGGCAGCAGCATCGCCAGCAGCACCGGCGGCACCAGCGCCAGCAGGGTCGTGGTCGGCAGGGTGACCCCGATGGCCCGGGCGGCGCAGACGAACACCAGCGCATAGCTGATCACCACCAGCAGCGAGCCGGCCAGCTGGCGCGGCCACGCCGAGGTCGCCAGCAGGCTGCGATACAGATCCCCGCCGAGCCCAATCAGCGCCCGGGGCGGGTAGCGGACCAGCCGGCGTCCCAGCAGCCCCACTGCCAAACCGACCAGCACGATCGGCAGCAGCCAGGCGACCAGCCGCCAGGGCGATGAACCGGCGGCCCAGGCCGCCATCTCGGCCATCACGCCGTGCCACAGCGGTGAGGCCGCCAGCACCAGCAGGGTCAGCAGCAGCACCGCCAGCTGGCCCGAGGCGCGCTCGATGATCACCGCCCGCCAGGCGGCGCCCTGCCGGCCGCTGGCCTGGGAGTGACGCCAGGCCCGGGCGGCGTCGCCCATCACCCCGCCGGGCAGCACCTGATTGAGAAACATCGCCAGGTAGTAGTCGCGCAGCGCCCGCCCCCAATCCAGGGGCACCGCCAGCAGGCGCGCGGTGAAGCGCCAGCGCCAGGCGGACAGCGCCACCTGCGGCAGCGTCAGCACCAGGGCCAGCAGGGCCCAGCCCGGTGAGAGACGCTCGACCTCGGCGATCACCGCGCGTGGGTCCAGCCAGACGGCCAGCGCCGCCAGCAGCAGCAGGCTGGCCAGCGGCCGCCACAGGCGTGCCAGCAGGCGGCGTCTCATGCGCGCCCCCCGACGCCGTCCCGGCCGGGCCAGGCGAACAGGTCGCGGTGCCCCACGCTGATCCCGCATTCACCGGCCGCCAGTTCGGCGCAGCGCCGCTGGCGCCAGCTGGTCAGCCAGGCACGCTGTGACGGGGCCTGCTCCAGCGCCGCCGCGGCCCAGCCCTCCACCAGGGTCAGGCCCAGGGTGCACGCCGTCTCCCCGCCGGCCGCCAGATGCCAGGGGGTGGCGGCGGATGCCACCCGGTAGCCGGCGGCGACCATGAGCTCGGCCAACAGCGCCGGGGCCTCACCGCCCAGGGCGGCGCCCAGCCCCTTGTCGCGGTGCTGGTGGGCTTGGAACAGCGTCCGCACCTCGGCGTCCGCGTCATCGTCGCAGCGCTGGCCCTGGGCATCCAGAAACGCCCAGTCGCCGTCGACGCTGAGGGCGACCAGCAGCGCCTGACCGCGCCGGGCCGCGGCGTCGATCAGCGCCTCGCACCAGGGCCGCGACACCAGGTCGAACAGCGCCGAGGCGGTGATCAGCGACGCCCCCTCCAGCAGCGTCGCATCGAAGGGCGCCAGGCTGCGGCAGCGGATCTCCATCGCCACCCGCCGACCGGCGGCGTCGTGCAGGCGGGAGCGTCGGGCGCGGGCCAGCAGGGCGGCATCGTGATCGACCAGCCGCCAGCGCTGGGGGCCGGGCAGGCGCGGGGCCAGGAAACGCGGATTGCTGCCGGTGCCGCTGCCCAGGTCGACCAGACCAAAGGGGGCGGGACGGGCGGCCAGCCACTCGGCGGCCAGGCCGGTCAGCCGCTGGCTGCGCGAGCGGGCGTCCAGCGCCTCGCGCTGGGCGAGCCAGTCGGCGCTGAAACGGCTATTGGCGGCGGGGGCGTTCATGGCACCACCTCCGATGGGTCGGAGAGCGCCGCCGCGAAGGCGGCACCGGCATCGGACCAGTCGCCCAGGCGCGCGCGGGCCTGCCGGGCACCGTGGCGCAACCGCGCCCGCAGCTCCGGCTCCTCGAACCAGCGCGCCAGCGCCACGGCCAACCCATGGCTGTCGCCGGGCGCCACCGCCAGGCCCGCCGTTGCCGGCAGGGTGTCGGCCAGGGCGCCGCCGGTGGTGGTGATCACCGGCAGGCCCCGGGCCAGCGCCTCGGTGACCACCATGCCGTAGCCCTCGTAGTGGGAGGCCAGCACGAAGAGATCCGCCTGGCGGTAGGCCGCCGCCAGTGCCTCGGGCCCCTGCTCGCCGCAAAGCCGCAGCCGCGCTTCCAGGCGGTGGTGACGAATTCGCTGGGCGACCCGGGCGGCATGCGCCGGGTCGCGGGACAGCCCGCCGATGCAGTCGCAGCGCCAGTCATGCTGCCTCAGCGAGGCCAGCGCCTCGACCAGCAGGTCGTGCCCCTTGCGCGGCGTCAGGGTCGCCACGCAGAGCAGCCGCTGGGGGCCTTCCCGCCGCGCCTGGGACGCGGCCGTATCGGCCAGCGGGGCGGGGTCGACGCCGGGCTCGACCACCGCCACCCGGGACGGCGGCACCCCGAAGCGCGCCAGGCCACGGGCGGTATAGGCGCTGGTGGCAATCACTCGCCGCGCCAGCGCCAGGGCGCGGGTCTCGCTGTGTCGCAGGCGCTCCCGGGTGGCGTCATCCAGGCCGGTCTCGTCGGCCAGCGGATGGTGCACCAGGGCGATAAGCCTCAGCCGGTCGGCGTGGGGCGCGACGACCTCGGGCAGCCCACCCAGGGCCAGGCCGTCGATCACCACCCGGGCACCATCGGGCAGCGCCGCCAGCGCCGCGGCCATGCTCGCCCTGGCCAGGGCATCGGGGTCGGGGAAGCGCCCCGCAAGGCCCGCCACCTCGACCCGCCAGCCCCGCTCGCGCAGCGCCGCGACGATGCGCGCGTCATAGAGATAGCCACCGGTCAGCTGGTCGGGGTCGCCGGCGACAATCAGCGTCAGCTCGGCGGTCGCGGACGCGAGGGTCATAGCTCGGCCTCGTAGCTGGCCCAGGCGACATGCGACTCGTGCAGCGTGACTCGCATGGCGGCCAGCGCCTCGGCGCCCGGGCCCAGCTCGCCTTGACCAATCGCCTCCACCAGCCGCTCGAAGATCACACGGGCCATGAACTCGGTGGTGGTATTGCGCCCCTGGAAGGCCTCCAGGTCGTCCAGATTGTGGAAGTTGTACTCATCCAGCACCCGCTTCAGAGCGGCCCCGGCCAGGCCGATGTCCACCACCAGGTCGTCGTCATCCAGCTCGCGGCGCTGGAAGGTGACATCCACCACATAGGTGGCGCCGTGGGTCCGCTGAGCGGGACCAAAGACAGCGCCCTGGAAGCTGTGGGCGATCATGAAGTGGTCACGAACGGTCAGGCTGTACATGCAGAATCTCCATGGCAGAAGGAATCAGGCGGACCGCGGGACGGGCGCGGAGGAATAGCGCAGCCGATGGCAGAGCACCTCGCCGGCGCCGGCCGCCAGGCGCGGCATCAGCTCGGGCAGCGCCTGAAAGTCGCTTTCGCCGCTGATCAGGGCCTCCAGGCGCGCCTCGCGCAGCAGCTCCAGGGCCAGCGTCAACCGGCGGCGGTGGTCCCAGCGTGGCCGCTGGGCGACGGGCAGCCTGCCCACCTGGCTGGCCTGCAGGGTCAGCCGACGGGAATGGAAGGCCTCGCCCAGCGGCAGCGTCACCTCGCGGCTGCCGAACCAGCTCATCTCCACCACCCGCGCCTCGAGGCCGGCCAGCGTGAGCGCCAACCGCAGGCCCTCGGCGCTGCCGCTGGCGTGAATCACCCGGTCGCGCTCGGCATCGGCCTGCTCGGGGCAGCGGAAGTCGAGTCCCAGCGCCTCGGCCACGCCGGCCCGCTGGGGCGCCACGTCCACCAGCTGCACCCGGGTGCCGGGCATCGCCGCACACAGCCAGGCCATCAACACCCCTACCACGCCAGCGCCGATCACGGTGATGCGCTCGCCCAGGACGGGAGCGGCGTCCCACAGGCCGTTGAGGGCGGTTTCCATGTTGGCCGCCAGCACCGCCCGGGCGGCCGGCACCCCCTCGGGCAGCGGCACCACCGCCGCGCGGGGCACCACGTAGCGGTCCTGGTGGGGGTGCAGGCAAAACACCTCACGGCCCAGCAGGTCGGCATCTCCCGCTTCCACCCGGCCGACGCTGACGTAGCCATACTTCACCGGGCCGGGGAAATCACCGACCTGAAAGGGCGCACGCATGCGGGCGTATTCGCTGACCGGCACCTCCCCCCGGAAGACCAGCGCTTCGGTGCCGCGACTGATACCGCCGTACAGGGCACGCACCTCCACCTGGCCGCTCGCCGGCAACGGCAGCGGCTCTTCGCGTAGCGCCCCGCGGCCGGGGGCGAGAATCCAATAGGCGGTGGCGGTCGCGTCACGCATGGCGTCTCCTCTGCGATACTCATCCTGACTCTGGGACCGATAATGGCGCTGGTTCGTCACACCTCCTTCTTCATGACAACTGGCAGCGCACATCGGCTTCATTGCCAGCAAATTTCTTTCACAATAATGGTACAGCTATACATTACTGCATCAATTATTTCTCGTACTCCGATAGCCCGGTGAGCCCCATGCCCCCTGTATCTCGTCAGCATAGCGACAAACGCCGCCCCCCGGCCGGCCCCCTCTCCACGCTGAGTGAGCTGCTGGCCGGACTGGCCAGCGTGCTCGTGCTGGGCGTGCTGCTGACGCTGTGGCTGCAGGCCAGCCGCTGGGTGCCGAGTCTCGCCACGCTCGTCTACCTGGCCATGGCCGGGCTCATCCAGCACGCCTGGCCGGACCGGCGGGGGCTGGGCTGGGCCAACCGCCTCACCCTCTTACGCGGTGTGGTGGTGGCGCTGCTGGCCGGCGCCCTGGTCGACCCGGCGCTGCTGGCGCGCCACCCCTGGCCGCTGGCCGGCCTGGCGCTGCTGGCCCTGCTGCTGGACGGCGCCGATGGCTGGGTGGCGCGACGCACCGGCAGCGCCAGCGCCTTCGGCGCACGCTTCGACATGGAGCTGGACGCCTTCTTCATCCTGGTGCTGTGCCTGGCGCTGCTGTCGCTGGGCAAGGTCGGGCCCTGGGTGCTGGGCATCGGCCTTATGCGCTACGGCTTCGTGCTGGCCGGGCACCGCCACGCCTGGCTGCGCGCCCCGCTGCCGGAGAGCCGGCGCCGCAAGGCGGTCTGCGTCTGGCAGGTCGTGGCGCTGATGCTCGGCCTGCTGCCGCCCCTCGGCGCCCAGGTCGCCGGTTGGCTGGCGGCCACGGCGCTAGTCGGGCTGGCGGGTTCCTTCGCGGTGGACGTGCGTTGGCTATGGCGGAACAGAAAATGAAAAATATTTCTGAAAAATGATTCCACCTGGGGCTGGCAACCCCTGACCGTCCTGCTAGACTGGCGCTTAGCTTGACGGGGTGCCGGTGAATCCGGCTGAGATGGCGCAGACAGCGGCGAGACGACCACCGCTGTCACCAGCGCCGATCCCGTGGAACCTGATCCGGGTGAGCCCGTCCTTGACAAGGACGGCGGCATGAACCGGCGTAGGGAATCAGGCCGTGTCGGGTACCCTTTAACGCCCCTTACCCGACCTTGCCTCCCCTCGCCCTTCGCAGCCCTCGCACCGGATCGTCACCGACCAGCGGAGACGCCAATGGGCTATCGCTTCGACGACCTGACGGCCGCCATTCACGACGACTGGCGGGCCTATATCGAGCATGACTTCGTGCGCGGCCTGGGCGACGGCACCCTCGACGAGGACGCCTTCCGTCACTACCTGAAGCAGGACTACCTGTTCCTGATTCACTTCGCCCGCGCCTATGCGCTGGCCGCCTACAAGAGCCCGACGCTTGCCGACCTGCGCCAGGCCCATGAGGGCCTCAAGGCCATCGTCGACGTGGAGCTCGGCCTCCACGTGGGCTACTGCCGCGAGTGGGGCATCACCGAGGAGGCGCTCGCCAGCCTGCCCGAGGCCCGGGCCACCATGGCCTACACCCGCTACGTGCTGGATACCGGCAACCGCGGCGACCTGCTCGACCTTCACGTGGCACTCGCCCCCTGCCTGGTGGGCTATGGCGAGATCGCCAACTGGCTCAACGCTCGGCCCTCCACCCTGCGCGGTGAGGCCAACCCCTATGACGCCTGGATCGCCATGTACGAGGGCGAGGAGTTCCAGGCCGCCATGGACGCCGAGCTTGAGTGGCTCAACGCCCGCCTGGCCGATGTCACCCCGGCGCGCTTCGAGGAACTGACGCGGATCTTCCGTGACGCCACGCGCCTCGAAATCGACTTCTGGCAGATGGGGTTGGACCGCGCTGACTGACCCTTATCTGCCCAAAGAGCATTGCAGTGGCGCCGACAAGAGGGGCGCCGGGGGCAGGTCGCAGCGGAGGTCATTTGCCAGGGAAGGCAAATGTAGCGCCCAGGGAAGGGTTTACAGCGCCTCCGCAGAGACCTGCCGCCGGAACAGCCCCGGGACGAGTCGTCAGGCGCCTGCTGTGATCACACCGCTCGCCGACAGCGGCGGGCACTGAACGCTTGACGGGGTGCCGTTACCGACGGCTGAGATCATGTGCCCAAGCATGGATCCCGTTGAACCTGAACTGGCTAGGACCAGCGTAGGGATCAAGCGACACGCAGCACGGCCACCCAGGCCCGCCCTGCCCCTGTCCTCCCCAGCTGTCCTCCCTGATAAGCCCCTGACAACTCTAGGGAGACACCATATGAGCAAGACCGCCCACTTCCTCGCCGAGACCGCCAAGGTCGACGAGGCCGCCATCCAGCCGCTGCCCGGCTCGCGCAAGGTCTATGTCGAAGGCTCACGCCCGGATATCCGCGTGCCCTTCCGCGAGATCTCGCTGTCGCCGACCAAGACCTCCGGCGCCGACGAGGAGAATCCGCCGCTGCTGGTCTACGATACCTCCGGCCCCTATACCGACCCCGAGGTCAGCGTCGATCTGCGAAAGGGCCTTCCCGAGCTGCGCCGCGCCTGGATCGAGGAGCGCGGCGACACCGAGTTCCTCGACGGCCCCACCTCCGAATACGGCAAGCGCCGCGCCAACGACCCGACCCTGGCCCAGCTGCGCTTCGACCTGACCCGCACGCCGCGGCGCGCCAAGGCGGGGAAGAACGTCACCCAGCTGCACTATGCCCGCCAAGGGATCATCACCCCGGAGATGGAGTTTATCGCCATCCGCGAAAACCAGCGCCGGCAGGCGCTGGGCACCGCTGAGGTGGAGCGCATCCTGGGCCACCAGCACCCGGGCCAGGGCTTCGGCGCCCGCCTGCCCGAGGAGATCACCCCGGAGTTCGTGCGCGCCGAAGTCGCCGCCGGCCGGGCGATCATCCCCTGCAACATCAACCATCCGGAATCCGAGCCGATGATCATCGGCCGCAACTTCCTGGTGAAGATCAACGGCAACCTGGGCAACTCGGCGGTCACCTCCTCCATCGAGGACGAGGTCGACAAGATGACCTGGGGCATCCGCTGGGGCTCGGACACCGTCATGGATCTCTCCACCGGGCAGAACATCCACGAGACTCGCGAGTGGATCATCCGCAACGCCCCGGTGCCCATCGGCACCGTGCCGATCTACCAGGCGCTGGAGAAGGTCAACGGCGTGGCCGAGGACCTCACCTGGGAAGTGTTCCGCGACACCCTGATCGAACAGGCCGAACAGGGGGTGGACTACTTCACCATCCACGCCGGCGTGCTGCTGCGCTATGTGCCGCTCACCGCCAAGCGGGTCACCGGCATCGTCTCCCGGGGCGGCTCGATCATGGCCAAGTGGTGTCTCTACCACCACCGCGAAAGCTTCCTCTATACCCACTTCGAGGAGATCTGCGAGATCTGCAAGCGCTACGACGTGGCCTTCTCGCTGGGTGACGGCCTGCGCCCGGGCTCGGTGGCCGATGCCAACGACGAGGCCCAGTTCGCCGAGCTCGAGACCCTGGGCGAGCTGACCAAGATCGCCTGGAAGCACGACGTCCAGGTGATGATCGAGGGGCCGGGCCATGTGCCGATGCACCTGATCAAGGAGAACATGGACAAGCAGCTCGAAGAGTGCCACGAGGCGCCCTTCTATACCCTCGGCCCGCTGACCACCGACATCGCCCCCGGCTACGACCACATCACCTCGGGCATCGGCGCGGCGATGATCGGCTGGTACGGCTGCGCCATGCTCTGCTATGTGACCCCCAAGGAGCACCTGGGCCTGCCCAACAAGGATGACGTCAAGACCGGCATCATCACCTACAAGATCGCCGCCCACGCCGCGGATCTCGCCAAGGGCCACCCTGCCGCCCAGCGCCGCGACAATGCGCTGTCCAAGGCGCGCTTCGAGTTCCGCTGGGAGGACCAGTTCAACCTCGGCCTGGACCCGGACACCGCCCGGGAGTACCACGACGAGACCCTGCCCAAGGACTCCGCCAAGGTGGCCCACTTCTGCTCCATGTGCGGCCCCAAGTTCTGCTCCATGAAGATCAGCCAGGAGGTCCGCGACTATGCGCGAGACAACGGCCTCGACGGCGACCAGGAAGCCGTCATGAAGGGCATGGAAGAGCAGGCGGAGAAGTTCCGCCAGGAGGGCGCCGAGCTGTACAAGGAAGTGTAGGCAGGCGACACCCCTGCTGAACATTCACGCCGGCCCGAAGGCCGGCGTGAATCAATCAGCACTCCACCAGTTTTCAGCCATTTTCCAGCGCCACGAGCACATGTTTCAGCGTACTGTGAAGCTCATCTTCATGTTGCAGAAGTCTACCCACAGCGTGATCTGAATTGCGCTGCCCATGTGCTAGAGCGTTACGTAGCTTCTTCAGCTGATAGAAAGCCTTGGGGTGACCTGCGGCATCCAAGATTTCTCGCCGCCGCTCGAAGTCATCAACGTTGTCTCGCTCATGATCTAGACGCTTACTGATATAACCCTCTTGGGCATAGATCGCCGCACGCAAGTAGTCACGCCGCTTCAGGTACTGCTTGGCCAGGCGCAGTTCGATATTGCCGCGGCCAGAGACCCTCGACCAAGCGATGCGCTGTTGAAGCGCTGGTGCAAACAGTACTGACAAAGGCTGTTCACCGGAATCGAAAGCATACTGGTGCAGTGGAGTAAGCTGTTCACGCGCCTTGGAGGCATTGGTCACCCGCTCGAAAAACGCCGCCTGCTGCATGGCACCGCATACAGCAGGAGGAACCTGGTCCTCTTGCAGCAGCTCGGTAAAGACGCCGTAGTCACCATCTTTATCGAAACTGTTGAGCGCCTGAACCCATCTCAGCACCTCCAGCATGCCATCCAGTCGCAGCACTGGGGTGACACCACCATGAGCCTCACTGCGATCAAATGCCCCATAGAAAATCCCTTCCAAGGTAGTCTGACGCACTACGGCAAAGTACTGCGCGGCAAGCAAGCCCAGCATTGGATGGTAGCGCAGCCCATGGGTCACATCGATCAGGAGGCGATCCTCATGCTCAATTACGCTATCCAGCACCGTGAGATAATTGGCCGTATCACGTCTCGGATCGCTCTCCAGGTAGGGAGTCAGTTGGCAATCCACAAGAAAGCCATGCCATCGGGTCAGGTGTGAACTCAACCGCTCCAGCCACTTGGCGGTCACACCATCTTCGTTTTCTTGTTCCTGAAGTTCCGCCATCAGCTCCAGTGCAGTGTCCTGCTCGTTCTCATCAAGACGTTCCAGCATCACGCCAATCAGCGACGACCAGGCACTGCCCGTAGTACCCAGCACCACCATGCGGTCCGGTTTCATCAGCTCAGCCAACCCAAAGCCCATCATTGGGGTGGTGAACCTCTGACCATCCAATTCATAGGTAGTGGTCTCGTATTGCGCATCCAGCTCTTGGCTACCCCGCGCGAGGCGGGGCTTACCAATCTGGGTCAGTAACACACGTGTCATCAGGCACTCCTTGGCAGTAGATCACTGACACCGACTCGCCCTGACTTTACCAGACTTTGGGCACAGATATTCGCTGGATCTCAAAGCGCTCAAGCCGCGCCCGGCAGGCATCCATCTGCGCCGGTGTGAGCTCCTGGCCACGCCACTGCGCGGGAATATCCATACCCAGGTGCCAATACTCGGCACCCTGCTCACAAACCCAACAGGCCAGCTGCAGTGGTAGCGTGCCAACCACACGGTCACCTGCCCGCAGCTCTTGCCCATGCAAATGCGGCAAACAATGATCCAAAGCCACCCCTTGCTGTACCAGCCACTGCACAGCCCCTGGGTGACGCGATACTACATAGGTAGTCATAAGCAACTTTCCCTGTTGCAACTCACCAATCAACCAGCACCCATGCGTGCAGATGCCGGCTGACAACGAGCAAGCCAGTTATACTTCAAAGCCCCTGATTCTTGAGGCTAGCCGCCTCGTCGGCGCATATATCATAATTATCAAAATCGTACTGCAAGACAATAACACCTACCGACGATGAAAAAGCATTAGACTCAAGTGTCAATGGCCATCAGAAATGACCCACCAGCGGTCAACAAAATTGACCCACCCATGACCGTCAGCTGAGCGTCTTCTGCTTCAGCCGGTAGCTCTCCCCGCCGAGCAGGTAGAGGTGTGAGTGGTGGATGATCCGGTCAACGATCGGCACCGCCACGTTGTCGTCGTGGAAGAACTCCC
>NZ_JABFUC010000005.1 GCF_022341425.1 Billgrantia campisalis
CGTCATCGTGTAACGCTTTGATCTTGTGAATCATTCCCCAGTCCTTCACGTCTCCGTCCCGACCCTTGGCTGAGCCGACACGGTAGGTGGACGGTGGCAACGCTGCCACCTCGGGGGTGGGTCAAAAGCGTTGGCCGGTACTGGGTCACTTTACTTGGCCATTAACAAGTGGAAGGAGGTGGTAGGCAAGGTAAAGAGCGGGGCCTTGCTGGGCAAGGGTACCGAAGAGGTGGAGAACACTGTCTCGAGTTGGCACCAGGAACAGCGTGATCTCTGCCTGGTGATGAGCCGCAAACTGGGCCGACCCGTCAAGCTCAAGCTGGCCCGTGCCCATCGCACCGACCCGGTGAAGCGCCTCAAGGACGACTGTGAAGTCCTGGCGAAGGAAAAGGTGCTGTGCTGCTGTCTGGAAGTGCCGGATGCCGCCGCGGACCTGGAGGTCACTGCCGATCTCACCAAGCGCACGATCGTCTGCTCGATGCGACTCGCGGCACCACAGGACAAGAAGCGCAGCACGGCCAGGGTCAACTGGCTGGCGCGCCAACTCACCAAGGCAGAGCCCGAGGGCATGTTTGTAAAGGCGATCCGCCCCGGCCGTGCCGAAGAGACCCAAGCAGCCCTGGCTCAGGTGCTCGAAGATGCCACGGCGCTGGATTCTCCTGCCACGACTGTGGTCCCGAGCGCCTTCGAGGTCTTCTATATGGCCGATCTTGCCCATCGGTTCGCCGGTAGCAAGGTCTTTATCGAGGAACTGGAGAAGGCCGTACCGCATTTCTATGAGCAGGTAGGCCAGCGCCTGCGTGCCTGGGTGGCGCCGCCGCCCAAGCTGCACCGGCGAGACCCGGTTGAGGGGAAGAGCGATCCCGAAGGGGGTGGCGAGGAAGCGGAAGGCAGCCTGGGTCATGCGGAAGGCTGGGAAGCAGCGGAGTAGCCTTAGGCCGGCATATTTTTATAGGTTTTTGTTTTTGTTCTTTTTTTACTTTGCCCTGAATCCGTGAGGCTGGCCCCTTGAAGGGCTTCTAACCCACTGACCTGCATGGCAATATAGTCGATATCGCCTTCACCCAGACAGAGCCATGCCCAACGTCAAGTTCCGCGCCAGTCGCCGCACCCTCACCAGCCACACCGGGCTGTCGATCATCGGGCAGTGCTTCGAGATCGCCGGCGTTGACAGCATCGACGGGCGCTTCCCCACCACGTTGGGCATGCGCACCAGCGATGTGGTTAAGAGCTACCTGGGCCTGCTGTGTCTGGGCATGAGCGACTATGACGCCATCGAGAACTTCCGCCGCGACAAGCCTTTCCAACAGCTGCTGACCCTGCAGAAGGTGCCGAGCACCGCTACGCTGCGACAGCGGCTGGAGAAGCTCGCCGCCAACGACCTGCAGGCACGCACCGCTGCCTGGTCCACCACCCTGCTGTCACTGGTCGAGGCACCGATCACCGCCGAGACGACACACGTCTGCCTGGACATCGACACCTTCGTCATGGACAACAGCAATTCGAAGAAGGAAGGCGTCTCGCGGACCTACCAGAAGGTCGACGGCTATACCCCGATCGCCGCCTACCTGGGCAACGAAGGCTGGTGTCTGGGACTGGAGTTGCGCCCCGGCAAGCAGCACACCATGAAGGAAAGCAACGCCTTCCTGGAGCGGGTGCTGCCCCGAGCCCAGGGTCTGACCGAGCAACCTATCCTGCTGCGCGAGGACAGCGGCTTCGACAGCCAGGCGCACCTGGCACTTCTCGAACAGCAGCGGCAGGCCTTTGCCGACGCGGGCCGTCGGCTCGACTATCTCGTCAAATGGAACCCGCGCGGCTCGGCGTCGGCCGATCAGGACACCTGGCTGGCCGTGGCGGCGGACTATTGGGAAGAGCTGCGCCCTGGCAAGCGCCAGGCGCTGTGGACTCAGGCCGTCTCGATCCACGATGACAACAAGATCGAATACGTCGTCAAGCGCGTGATGCGCCTGGTGGAGCGCACCGCCGATCGCGATGGCCAACTGCTGCTCGAACCGGACTATGAGCTGGAAGGTTGGTGGACCAGCCTGGACGAGGCGCCGGAGGCGGTGATCAAGCGCTATCAGGCGCATGCCACCCACGAGCAGTTCCATAGTGAGATCAAGACTGATCTCGACCTGGAGCGACTGCCCTCGGGCAAGTTCGCCACCAACGATCTGATCCTGCATCTCGCCCAGCTGGCCTACAACATCCTGCGGCTGATGGGGCAGCTGGGCATGACCGGCGAGCTGAGCCCCGTGCGCCATCCCGCCAAGCGGCGCCGGATTCGCACCGTGCTACAAGAGCTGGTGCATCGGGCGGCCCTGGTGATCCACAAGGCGCGACAGATCCTCCTCGACTTCGGGCAGGAAATCGGGCGCATGACGGTGTTACACACCCTGCGAAGCCGCCTGCGCTATCCCCGAGGCACCCCATGCTGATCCGCTGTCGGATAACGCCTTCAGGTAGCCTGCTGTCGGTTGCCGGCAGCCAGCCTCAGCATGCCCGCCAGATGGAGATGCCGGCTAAAACGGGCCGTCGAAGCCAGCAGAGGCAGCGATGGTCGGCCATCACCGGCATGCATCGGGCAGTGGAGACGGGAGCGGAGGTCAACAAATGCTCGTTGGCGGTGGTAGGGACAGTGTCGGCGCCGGCATCACGGATTCAGGACAGAAGAAAGCGGCGCTGGATGAGACGTATCTGGCGGACATTCTCGCGGTGTGACAGTTTTCATGCGTTTTCCCTGTGGCTGCCACTGAGTGCGTACCTCTCGTTTGACCGACTTTGTGATGAGGTACACCGCCTGCTCGGTGGCTGTGGAACTGATCACGTGATTAATTTTGAATAGGCACTTAGGAGACCCAGGAGAATGAATTTTAAGGACGATATAGACAGTCAGATCATAGAGGTCTTGAAAATCAATGCTAGAGAGAAAGTATCGGATATCGCCCGGAAGGTGAATAGGTCAAGAACAGCTGTTGAAAAAAGAATTAATCGACTTGAGTCAGCCGGAATTATTAAAGGCTACAGCGCCATTGTCGCAGCAGAAGAAAACGATGGAGATAAACTGCGTGGCTTTGTCATAATTCAGCATGCTGACGATTCACAGTGTGAAGACATCCTTAGCGATGTCTCGAATTTCAACATCATAAGAAAGAAATCTTCGGTCTATGGGGAGCTGGATCTAATTCTTGATGTTGAGTACAGCAATCTTGAAGAGCTTATGGAGCTGAAATATTTCCTGACAAATCATCCCAAGGTCAGAAATGTCATCATTGCCCCTGTAATAAAGGAGTGGGCCTGAGCCCACTCTAACATTGAACTCATTGAACATCAGCCGTTACGACCCCGAGCTTAAAGATATAGATCATAGTCGATAAGGTCGCGATCAGAAGTGGATATAGCACGCCTCCTCCTTGAAGTATAACGATGGCTGCGCAAACAGCTAATCCCAAGATGGCTATCACTCTCTCGGTCCATCGTTGTGCTAATTTCACCAATGCCATTGCTGAAAACCCATACAGTATAATGAAATTTTGCCCTGCCAAGGTGAGCAACCTTTCAATACCCAAGAGCCCAACCCAATCAAGAATGACGATGATAAAAAATACCGCGATAATTGTAATGAGAGAGTAATAAGGCTGGCCTTTCGTCAGCGCATGAAGGTAAGTGGGAGCAATCCTCTCTTTGGAAAGAGAATAAACCATCCTCGATACGCCCCAAGTGGCGGCACAGAGGTTGGCATAGATCAAGGTTATTGAAACCAATCCTACCAGAAGACTGCCATAAGAGCCGACATGATTGTTGATGATTGCCGTGAAAGGTGATGTGTAGTTTCCGTTCAAATCCGCTCTTTGTGCCACATAGGCCATGACCAGGTATAAGGAAACTGCCAATAGGAATGACATCCACATAGCAATTGGCAAGTCTTTCTTTGGTTCCTTGAACTCTCCCGTGATGCTTGCACCCACCTCCCATCCGGTAAAGGCAAAAAAGATCATTGGTATAACTAGCCATATCATCTCCAGCTCCGCCATATTCGATGGCAACGAAATCTGGCTATGTGTAGGCTCGCCATATACGAGTGAAAATGAGAAAAGCGCAAGCACCACTAGAAAGGCGACGAGCACCCACGATAGCCATTGGTTTAATTTTCCCGCCAACTCTACGGATTGCAGATTCAAGACCAATACTCCAGCGAGGATGGTCAAAGCGTAAAGGTGCGAAGATCCACCAAAGGTGGAGCTGGCATAGTACCCGCCTGTCAGAGCAATAGCGGGCAAACCGAGAACCACTGCGCCGAGAAGCATGAATGACGCAATGATATATGCAAGCTTTCCATAAGCTTGCTGCACAAAGGTAGCTATACCACCGGGACCTGGGTACCGGCTTCCCAAAATTATAAATATGATGAAAAAAGGGGTAGCCAACAATGCACATACCAACCACGATACGAATGATAGATCACCTATCTTTTGTACGGTTAGTCCTGGGAGAACCAATAGGCCCGCTCCTAGCACAATATTTATGAAGAGGGCGGTTCCTCGCCATACGGAAAGCGTTTTCTGAAGCTCAGTCATGATTTTGCTCTCTCATTTCTTGATAAAGCGCTTTGCGCACATCCTGAAAGCAAATAGCATAAATGCACCCAAATTCTGATGAGGTTGATTTGTGCCGAGTTCCTGCTGGGAGCATTACATATTCGCCTGGTCCACAGGTTATCACATCATCCCCGATGCTAAAGATGATACGGCCTTTAATGATGATCAGAGTTTCATTGATATCATGCTGATGCCAATCATGCGTATGGCAGGGCTTGTCTTGTTGCAGCTCGATGCACCCTTGGTCAGGCAGTAGCATTGCAAGCTTGCTCAGATCGAGTTGCGAGACGGAACCACTGTAATATGAGCTCATGATAACCCCTTAAGTGACTTGAATGGACATTCTTTCGGCTTGTTAACATCGTCAAGGAAATATTGCCTTGACTCCAGTACGCCCTCTTGGCCATAGACACCTAAATCGGGAGAGATCGGCGTGACATCGTATTTCTGTAATATGCTTCTAACCTTTGAGAACGCCTTTTTAGCTTGCGCAGGAGTCCCTAAAATGTTGTCAAAGACCCATCGTGGCTGGAATGTGATCATATAGTGGTGCGAATGCCTGCTGTACCTCAGTACGTGAGATGGTGTATTGCAAACCACAAAAATAGGTTCGCCCGCAAAACAGAACTCCCAGTTTTTATGGGATATATCGACTGGAATGTCTCTAGGCCAGGGTTGATCATCAGTTTCTGCCAGCGCCTTGAGGGTATTCCAGAATGCAGTAAAGTAATGGTCCAGCTCAAGCCTTTTATCTGTGTTGGTAAAGAGCACCAAAGAGGTATTGTTCCCATAAGACCGTGAATGCTTGAGATATGCTCTAAGCTGCTTGGCAAGCTTTTTAATGTCGATTGCTTCGTGGAAGATATATCTTAGATGATTGTGTTTTAATCCGTGTACGCCGAAGATGCAAGGGAATGGGTGGTCCTCACTGGTCATTGTGCTCTTGAAGCTATCAAATGCATCTCTCTGCCAAGTGCCTGTATGAAACTTCTCAGGTACCGAGTGATTATCCTCAATGCCAAGCTCTGTTCTTGATATCTGACTGATAGACATTTTTTCCTCAATCATGTAAACGATTAATAGAAGGTTTAATGGTAATGCATGTCGCCCTTGTTTTCATTTTCAGAACAAGACTTGTGATTCTTTATTTCCCTAAAATAAGTTGCGTTATCGTTGCCTGGACGTTTTTTCTTAATCTTTCTGGTGTGGATATTCAGGTAGTGATAGTAAAATCAAAACCATCAGCTGGTGCCATGTTTACAGTGATGGTATTTACCCCGCCTCATTCATGAGGGCGCTGATTGAGCATCGTGATGAAGTGATCCCCTCCAGAGCTGCACAGGCTATAGTGCAGCCATCAGGAGCAGCATTTGCGACGTGAGAGTCAGCCGGCCAATGTCCGAACAGCGCGTTTTCTTCGCTGTTCTATAACTTTTAGGAATCAATTTCGGCCATCAGAGCAGCAGTGATCGCCGGCCATCGTGGTGGCCGTCTTGTTCTTGGGTCGATTGTGGTATCGCCCGGGCGTGCAACGACAGCGTGGCAGCGACTTTGAGCACCTGCTCGCGCATCCGTATCAGGCTCCAGCCTTGGCGGGTTTACCGCTCCAGCAGGCAGCGTAGACCGTGCAGGACCTGATAGGCGTAGAGGCTCAGCAGCAGGCTCACCTCGTTGCGGGCCATCACATCCTGGACGGTGGAGGCGCCGCGATCCGTCGACGAGAGATGCACGTCGAGCGCCGACTTCACCTCGCCCATGTGCGCCTCGGCGCTGCCGCGCTTGCGGTAGAGTGCCAGGACCCTTTCCGGCGGCCAGTCGAACTTGCTGAGATTGGTGACCAGGAAGAAGGCATGCAGCAGCAGATCATCGGGGCGTTCCTGCACCACCAGCACCACCAGCACCACCAGCACCACCAGCACCACCAGCACCACCAGCACCACCAGCACCACCCCCCAGTGTCAGGATGAGTGTCGTACCCTCTGATACCCTGTTCTTACATACCGACCAGGGGGCGAAAGGAGACAGCAGCCGGTACGGCACGAAGCGCAGCAGGCTGTCGGCCTGGATCGCTTCGTACTGGTCCGCAATCGCCTGTCTGAGCCGAGCGTGGGTGTTCGGGTTGGTTAGCGCTCGCTCATCCAGGCTGAAATCCAGTCGGTCGAGCACTCTGCCGGTCTGGTCCTGGAGGCCGAATGAGAGTCGGAAGAAGTTATGCGGGTACCAGGCGAGGGCCAGCATCTCGGTCGCCAGTTCCCGTAGCTCGATGGTGGTGTCGCGGGCACCGCTTTTTTCTCTCTCCAGCAGGGTGTTGAGCAGGGCCTGGAAGAACACCAGCTTGTAGGAGTTGGTCGTGCTGTTGAAAAGCTGGCTGAAGGCGTGGGTATCGACCTCGCCACAAGGGGGCGGCTGTATCGTCATGACCAGTAATCCGCCTTGTCAGGAAAGATCCAGCGAACGCCGCCCCGTGGGTCTGGCTGGTCACCTTGATAGCGAGGCATCACATGCACATGGAGGTGCGGGACGGTCTGGCCTCCTGCCGTCCCCTGGTTGATGCCGATATTGTAGCCATCCGGCCGATGGCTCTCGTCGAGTAACTTCTGGGCCTCCGTTACAGCCGCAAAGAGGGTTGTCTGCTCTTCCTGAGTGAGCTCGGCGAGGGTACCGACATGTCGAAAGGGAATCACCAGGGTATGCCCTGGAGAAACCGGGAAGCCATCCTGGTACACGAAGAAGTGCGCGTGCCGGGCGATGACCCGGGTACTTTCCGGATGGCAGAAGGGGCAGTTGGTGCTGGCGTCGCGTTCCATGCGTGGACTCCAGGCGGTGGTGGAAACCGTGGCAGCGCGATTCAGCGTACCATCGTCACCTCGGCGAGAGGAAATGAGGGAGAGGCCCTCCTGACTTACAGGTCCGATAATCGGTCATGATACAGGCCGTCACCGTGGCGGCGTCGCCGGTGACGCTCTCGGTCGGCACGCTGGATTGGTTCGGGCTGGGGCCGGTATCGGTGCGACAGGGTGGCAGGGCTGTGGCATTGGCTCGGCACAGCCGGGTAAGCTGGTTTGTCATTCCGGTCAAGGATGCCGTATATGGATAGGGTTCATCACATGAGGCTTGTATCTGGCCGGTACTCGCAAGCGACTCTCGGCCTTTATCCAGGCCCCCGAGGTCGGCAAGCTGGCAGAAGCCTGACTGAGGGAGGCGCTGGCCCATGACTGACTCCCATATTCAGCTCTTCACCTCTGCGGATGGTCAGGCGCAGCTTGAGGTTGCACTGGACCAGGAGACCGTCTGGCTTAGCCAGGCGCAGATGGGACAGCTGTTCGACACCACCCCGGAAAACGTTCTGATGCACCTGAAGAACATTTTCAATGGCGAGGAGCTGGACGAGGAGGCAACTACTAAGGATTTCTTAGTCGTTCGCCAGGAGAGGAAGCGCCAGGTTCGGCGCCGCATCAAGCACTACAACCTGGATGCCATCATCTCGGTCGGCTACCGGGTCAGTTCCAAGCGAGCCACCCAGTTCCGTCAGTGGGCGACGCGGGTGCTCAAGGAGCATCTGGTGCAGGGCTATACGCTGAACCAGCGGCGGCTGGAAGAGCGCGGAGTGGAGTTCGAGCGGGCGGTCGACCTGCTCAGCCGCACCCTGGCCAATCAGGGCCTGGTGTCCGCCGAGGGCGAGGCGGTGGCCCGGGTGATCAGCGACTATGCTCGCTCCTGGAGCCTGCTGCAGGGTTACGATGAGCAAGCCCTGACCGAGGGAGACGGTGATGCTTGAAATCGACTCCCTGGAGGACATCGCCGTCCTGCGCGAGAGCGTGGACGTGGAGTGCAAGCTGGCTCAGGGGCGAGACGGCAAGGGGGCGCTGCCCAGGGAGTTCTGGCCGACCTATAGCGCCTTCGCCAACACCCAGGGAGGCGATATCCTCCTGGGGGTGCGCGAGAAGTCCGGTGACCGTTTCGAGCTGGCCGGCGTCGCCGATCCTCAGAAGGTTATCGACGAGCTCTGGACCGGGCTCAATAATCCCCAGAAGGTCAGCGTCAACCTGTTGCGCGACTGCTGGGTGCGTATCCTCGAGATCGATGGCAAGGCCGTCGTGCATGTCCATGTGCCGGCGGCCACCCGCAAGCAGCGGCCGGTCTATCTGCGCGGCAATCCCCTGACCGGGACCTATCGCCGCTTCAGCAGCACCGATCACCTGCTGGGTGAGGAGCAGGTGCGTCGCATGCTGGCCGAGCAGGTTGAGGACAGCCGTGACAATGAGGTCCTGCGGGGCTTTGGTCTGGATGACCTGGACGTCGAGAGCTTCAACCAGTATCGCCAGCTGTATGCCAATCGGCAGCCCGACCATCCCTGGAACCATCTGGATGCCCAGGCGTTTCTCTATCAGATCGGTGGCTGGCGCAAGGACCGGGAAACCGAGCGCTCGGGGCTGACGCGTGCCGGACTTTTGATGTTCGGCCAGCAGGTCGCCATCATCGAGGCATTCCCCAACTACATGCTGGATTACCAGGAACGCCCCGAGCCCAAAGCGGAGCTGCGCTGGGTCGATCGGCTGACCCTGGATGGCAGCTGGTCGGGGAACGTGTTTGACTTCTATCGTCGCGTGATCCGCAAGCTGACCGCCGACCTCAAGGTGCCCTTCGCCCTTGAGGGCGACCAGCGCCAGGACGATACCCTGGTGCACAAGGCGCTGCGTGAGGCCCTGGTCAACACCCTGGTGCATGCGGACTACACCGGGCGGGCCTCGATCCTGGTGGTCAAGCGACCGGACATGTTCGGCTTTTCTTCTCCGGACTGACCGACAAAGAGCGTCTGGTACTCGTGACCGCTTCCATCGAAAAGGCAGTGGATCACCGCCGGATGATGTCCATCCTGGATATCCATCCTCGCGATCTGAGCCAGCTCCTGTCGGGATTGGTGGAGAAGGGGCTGATGCTGCGCGATGGGGCCGGCCGGGGTACGGTGTACTTCCTGCCGGACGCGCACCTGGAGGATGTCTTCATGGAGCTGGAGATGGCAGACGGGGGATCAGGCTCCAGCTCTGAACCTTTGGAGGCTAGCTCTGAGCCTTTGGACGTGAGCTCCGGACTTTTGGGCGTGAGCTCCGGACCTTTGGGCATTAGCTCCGGACCTTTGGGCATTAGCTCCGGACCTTGGGAGGAGCTACAGGAGCTGGCGAGGCCCGTCGCCGAGAAGGGCAAGGCGCCGAAGGCCAAGGTGGAGGAGGTAATCCTGGCCCTCTGCTGCCGGCGTCCATTACGGTTGGATGAATTGACTCGCTTGCTCAATCGTTCGGCGGAGTCATTGCGCAAGCACTATCTGCAGCCCATGGTCAGGGCTCGACGGCTCAAACTGCTGTACCCGACCAAGCCCAATCACCCCCACCAGGCCTATATCACGGAGGAGCCAGGCCATGATCAGTGAGAGCCAGCTGGAACAGCTCTGCCTGGCGTGGTTCGCCGACAACGGCTGGGAGATCGCCCACGGGCCGGATCTCGCCCCCGACGGCGACGCGCGCGAGCTGCTGCGTGGTGAAGTGGTCCAATCGCTGGGTGCTGGCCTGGCGCAAGGAGTCCGAACCTGTGACGACTACACGGCATATCACCCTCCTGCTGTTTCATGACAGTAGTTGGAATGCTGGTTGCACGGCCTGAAGCGGGCTGATTTCGTGGCGTTGAATCTCGTCCGACGGCTATGGTGTTCCTATCAACAGGGGTTGGCTGGGAGGACCCGCGATGGAGCAGTGCATCAGTTTGATCACCCTGGGCGTCGGCGACCTGGCGCGGGCGCGGCGTTTCTATGAGGAGGGCCTGGGTTGGGAGGTGGGCATGGCGGTGGAGGGTGAGGTGGTCTTCTTCCAGCTCAACGGCCTGATTCTGTCGCTCTTTCCCCGCGTCGCCCTGGCCCGTGATGCCGGGGTGGGGGATAAGGGCAGCGGCTTCTCCGGCATCGCCCTGGCCCACAACGTCCGCTCGGAGCCCGAGGTGGACAGCGTACTGAGCGAGGCGGAGCGGGCCGGCGGGCGGATCGTCAAGCCGGCCAGCCGGGCGGAGTGGGGCGGCTATTCCGGCTATTTCGCCGACCCCGACGGTCACCTCTGGGAGGTGGCGTATAACCCCGGCTTCCCCATCGATGCCAAGGGCAATACCAGGCTCGGCTAAGCCGCCGGCGTAGCGTTGGCGGGGCAGGGGGGCGGTGCCTTTCGCATCCGGCACGGTCAGGGCACCATGCCCTGATGTCTGCCGATGGGAACGCCACCATGATTCGACTCCACCACTGCGTCAGTGCTCGCTCCTTCCGCCCCCTCTGGCTGCTCGAGGAGCTGGGGCTGCCCTATGAGCTGGTGATGCACGCCTTTCCGCCCCGGGTGCACGATGCGGCCTTCCTCGAGATCAACCCGCTGGGCACGGTGCCCGCGCTGTTCGACGGCGAGGTGGCCATGACCGAGTCGGCGGCGATCTGCCAGTACCTCGCCTCCCGCCACCCGGAGTCGGGCCTGGATGTGGCGCCGAGCGACCCGGCCTATGGCGACTACTTGAATTTCCTGCACTTCGGCGAGGCGACCCTGACCTTTCCCCAGACCCTGGTGCTGCGCTACGGCCACTTCGAACCGCCGGAGCGGCGCCAGCCCCAGGTGGTGGAGGACTACGCCCGCTGGTGCCTCTCACGTCTGCGCACCCTGGAGCCTCGCCTGGCGCGGGAGCCCTTCCTCTGCGCCGGGCGCTTCACCGCCGCCGATGTCTCGGTGGGCTATGCGCTGCTGCTGGCCAGCCATATCGGCCTGAGCGAGCGCTTCAAGCCCGCCGTTGCCGCCTACTGGGAGCGCCTGCAGCAGCGCGCGGCCTTCCAGCGTGCCCTGGCCGTCGAGCGGGAAGCGGCCCTGGCCCAGGGCGTCTCGCCCGAGTCGGCCATGGAGTGGCACGAGCGCCACGACGCTGGCGACTTCACGCCGGGAGCCAGGACACGCGAGAAGTGACGGTCTGATCCCCTCCAGGGAGGGGATCCCTGGCACCGCGATGTCTGTGTCCGAAGGATACCTTTCACCGACCGGATGTGCCCCGGAGGAGCGGGCGCTTGCGTATCCGGGGCGGCGGTGTGCCCGGGTGGAGGGAGGGCGTTTGTCGCCCTCCCTCGTTGCGCCTGGTGTCAGGATGCCAGGGCGGCGGGGCGGTGCTCGAGGATCGCCACCTCCTGACGGCTGGGCGAGGCGTCGAGCGCCGTGGCGGTACCCTCCCCGAGCCGGAAGGCGCTGACCGCCTTGACCAACTGGTGGGCCTGCCGATCCAGGTTCTCGGCGGCGGTCGCGGCCTCTTCCACCAGGGCGGCGTTCTGTTGGGTGACCTCGTCGAGCTGAGACACGGCCGTATTGACCTGACCGAGCCCGGCGGTTTGCTCGGCGGTGGCGGCACGGATATCGCTGATCACCTGGCTCACCCGGTTCACGCGCTCGACGATCTCCTCCATGGTCTTGCCGGTTCGATTCACCAGGCCGCTGCCGGTTTCCACCTTGGCCACGCTGTTCTGGATCAGTTCCCGGATCTCCTGGGCCGATTCGGCGCTGCGCTGGGCCAGCTTGCGTACCTCGCCGGCGACCACCGCGAAGCCGCGTCCCTGTTCTCCGGCTCGGGCGGCTTCCACCGAGGCGTTGAGGGCCAGGATATTGGTCTGGAAGGTGATCTCGTCCATGACGCCGATGATGTTGGCGATGCGACGCGAGGCGCTCTGGATCTCCTCCATGGTGGCCACCACCTGGGTCACCACCTGGCCCCCCTCCGCGGCGGCCTGGCTGGCGCTGCCGGAGAGGGATTCCGCCTGCGTGGCGCTCTCGCTGGTGCTGCGAACGGTGTGGGCGATTTGCTCCATGGAGGCCGCGGTCTGCTGCAGGTTGGCGGCCTGCTCCTCGGTGCGCTGAGAGAGGTCGGTGTTCCCCACGGCGATCTGGTTGGCGGCGATCGCCACGCCTTCGCTGCCGTCGCGTACCGAGCGCACGACTCGCTGGAGCGATGTCTGCATCTCGGCCAGGGCGGCCAGCAGGCTGCCGGCCTTGGCGCGACCGAGATCGATATGCTGGGAAAGGTCGCCATCGGCGATGCGGCCCACCAGGCTGCGTACCCGGGAGGGCTCGGCACCGAGCTGTCCCAGAATGCCGCGATAGCCCCAGGCCAGCAGCGCGGCGACCGCCACGACCAGGGCGATGGCCAGTCCCAGGGCCGCCAGGCTCCAGCGCTGGTATGCCAGGGTCGCCGTGGCCACGGCGTCGGCCGTGCGCCGGTCGAGCAGGTCATAGAAGGTATCGATGGCGGCCATGATGTTCGCCTTGTGGGCATGGTAGGCCTCGCCGTTGACCACCTCCATGGCCTGGAGAAGCTGTTCGAAGGCCGCAGCGTCGCCGTGGGGCAGCCCGCGGTGGGCCCGCTCGGCCAGGGTCATGGCGTCTCCTTCGAGCTCGGCGAGGGCTCCTGAGCGACGCTCCGCCTCGGCCAGAGCCTCCAGCTCGGCCTCGCTGAAGCCCGCCTGGCGCATCAGGTCGAGCAGGGCCACGGCCGGACCCAGGGTGCGCGGCGAGGGCTCTCCGGCGGCCAGGTAGTCCCAGTGGCCCCGCACGTACTGATCGGGGCGCGGTGCCCGTCCGTCACGGATATCCAGCGTCGCCTGGTAGTGGTCTCGCCAGCGCCCCTCCCCGGTGGCCACATAGGTGCGGGCGAACTGAGTGAGCCTATCGGAACTCTGGCGCAGCTCGGTGGCCAGCAGGAAGGCGTCGTAGCGGGCGGCGGTAGCAGCATCCACGGCGTCGTCGGCATTTCGAGCGCCGTAGACGGCTCCCAACAGCAGGCTAGAGAGGCTGAACACCACGCCGAAGAGGATCAGGAAGATCGTCTTGACGGGCAGGTTGCGATGTCGGTTCATAGGCTATGCATCCTTGTATGGGGTGTTATCGCTGGAGCGGTTCCACGGGGGCATCCAGGCCGGTTGTACCCTCGACTCGTTCAGTGCCCGAGTGGTGGTACGAAGAGCACCATATCGACACAAGGGAAAGAAGCTTTAGCAAATATTGACTCATGCCGAGTCGATGTCGCGGGGAAGCATGGCTGGGCCTCTGCTGTGACGAAGCGCGAGGGAGGTGACGCGGCCCATCGGGTCGAGGGCGCCCTCGACCGCTAAGGTTTCCCTCCCGATGGCAAGGCCGAGGAGGTGGCGGCCATGGCGAGAGGGCAGGCCACCTGAGGCCCGGCGCCACCAGGCGTGGATTGACAGCGCCGCGCGCTCGGGCATCAATGGAGGCAATCCTGCTGGCAAGCGACGGGGAGAGACGGTGATGCTAAAGGCGGTATTGCTCGATATCAGTGGCGTGCTGAGCGAGGACGGCGAGGCCCTGCCGGGCGCCGTGGACGCGGTGGCGCGGCTGCAGTCCGGCGGCTTGGCGCTGCGCTTTCTGACCAACACCTCGCGCAAGACCTCGGCGGCGGTGTGTGATGAGCTACAGCGACTGGGTTTCGCCCCTGCGCCCGAGCAGGTGTTCACCGCCCCGGGGGCCATCCGCCGCTATCTCGAGCGCAGCGGGCTGCATCCCTACCTGCTGATCCATAAGCGGCTCGAGCCGGAGTTTGCCGACCTGCCCCAGGGAGAGCCCAATGCGGTGGTGCTCGGCGATGCCGAGCAGCGCCTGGACTATGCCCACCTCGACGAGGCCTTCCGGCTGCTGCTGGAGGGTGCGCCGCTGCTTGCCGTGGGCACCAACCGCTACTTTCGCCAGGCGGGCACCCTGCACCTGGACGCGGGGCCCTTCGTGCGTGCCCTGGAATACGCCGCCGGCATCGAGGCGAAGGTGCTGGGAAAACCCTCGGGGGATTTCTTTCATGCCGTGCTCGACGAGATCGGCGTGGCACCCGGTGAGGCGCTGATGGTGGGCGATGATGTGGAGTGCGACGTCGCCGCCGCCATGGAGCTCGGCCTGCAGGCCTGCCTGATCCGCTCTGGCAAGTATCGCCCCGGGGATGAGGCGCGAGCGCCCCAGGCGCGCTGCGAGGCGAGCTTGGCCGAGCTGGTCGATGCGCTGCTGGAAACGCGATAGCCAGGCGTCATTACCGGATAAGCCAGGGAGTGCCGGCGAGCTGGCAGAAGTCGAGCTGGTGCAAGCGGCGCAGCAGCCCCTGTTCGCCGGCCCCTCAGCCAGGTGTCGTCATCCTTGAGTTCCCGCCAGGGTAGGACAGTAGGCGGCGCTCAGGCCAATCGAGCCGAGGGTTGGCCGCGTTGCTTTTCTCGGCGGCGGCAGTGATTCTTTATGATCATGCGATTTATTGATTGCCACGGATATGGTCCATTGAACGTTATGCGAGGAACGCGTTATGCCGTTGGAACTCTGGCTCTCCTTCTGCCTGGCTTCCCTGTTGATCATCGTGTCCCCCGGCCCTGCGGTGGCGCTGCTGGTCACCACCGGGGTCAACCGTGGTCGACGCGCCGCTCTGGCCATGTTGCCCGGCTTCTTTCTGGGCGACCTGCTGGCCATGACCCTGTCGTTCGCCGGGGTCGGCGCACTGCTGATGGCCTCCGCCGAACTGTTCCAGCTATTCAAGTGGCTCGGGGCCGCCTATCTACTCTACCTGGGCATCAAGATGTGGCGCGAAGCCGGTCAACTGGGCAATCTTGAGCCGTCGGGCGCGGATATCCGGTTCGGCACGGCCAAGGCGTTTCTGGTCACTGCGCTGAATCCCAAGAGCCTGGCCTTTTTCATGGCTTTCATGCCCCAGTTCGTGGCACCCAGCCAGCCGCTGTTGCCGCAGTTGGCCATCCTGTTTTCGACGTTTCTGGTCATCGGTGTGCTCAGCGATCTTGCCTTCACCTTCCTGGCGACCAGCGGCGGCCGGATTCTGAGCGCCCGGCTGCGCCGCATCCTGCATCGCACCGGTGCCGGCAGCCTGATCGGGGCGAGCGCCCTGGTCGCCGCCATGCGTCGGCCTTGAGGGGGCATGGGCGTCGAAGACCTTTCCTGGGCGCCGCAAGGGCGCCCGTTTTCGGAGAGGTCTTACATTCAGAAGCGATCGAGGCGGAACGGGGCCATATCCACCGCGGGCGCTTCGCCATCCATCATCTGGGCGAGCAGCTCGCCGGTGGCCGGACCCAGGGTAAAGCCCTGATGGCCGTGGCCGAAGGCGAGCCACAGCCCCGCCTTGTCGGGGGCCGGACCGATCACCGGCTTCATGTCGGGCATGCAGGGCCGTGCTCCTTTCCAGGGCTGGCCGTCGCGACGCTTGCCCAGCGGGAACAGCTTGCGTGCCGCCTTCTCGGCGGCGGCCAGCTGCTTGTACTGGGGCGGCGAGTCCAGGTCGGCAAGCTCGGCGCCGGTGGTCAGGCGAATCCCGGCGCGCATCGGCTCGAGCAGGAACCCCTTCTCGGCGTCCATCACCCAGTGGTTGAGCTCGGCCCCCTCCTCCGCAGAGTAGTGCATATGGTAGCCGCGCTTCACGAACAGCGGCACGTTCATGCCCATTCTTGACAGCAGTTCACCGGTCCAGGGCCCCATGGCCACCACCACTTCCTCGGCTTCCAGGGGCCCCTCGCTGGTCTTGACTCGCCAGCCCCCCTCTACCTGGAGCACCTCCTCGACGCTGGCCTGCTTCACATGGCCGCCCTGCTCCGCAAAGCTGCGGGCGTAGGCCTGCACCAGGCCGCCCGGGTCCGAGACCATCCAGGGCTGCGTCCAATGGATCGCCCCGATCAGCCCCTTGCCCAGATGCGGCTCCTTGGCGTAGAGCGCCTCGGCGTCAAGCACCTCAAACTCGACCCCGAAGCGCTCGTGGTTCTCTCTGGCCTCTTTCTGGCACTCCTCGAACGCCTTGCGGGTGCGGTAAAGCTCCAGCCAGCCGCCCTTGCGCACCAGCGCTTCGGCGCCGGCGGCCTCGATCATCGGCGCGTGGGCATCCTGGCAGCGCATGATCAGCGACGCCCACTCGCGTACGATGCGCTCGTAGCGCTTACCACTCGAGTTCAACCAGTAGCTCAGCAGCGGGCCCGCCGCGCTCATCATGCCGGTGGGGCGGTAGCGGATATCCACCTCGCGGTTGGGCAGCACCCGCAGCAGGGTGCCGATATCACGCGGGAAGGCGTAGGGGCGCACCGCCTCACGCTGGATGATGCCGGCATTGCCGAAGGAGGTCTCGAGCCCCGGCTCGCGGCGGTCCACCAGCGTGACGTCATGACCGCGACGCACCAGATGCCAGGCCACAGATACGCCGACCACGCCGGCACCAAGAACGATGATATTGCGGGCCATGAAGGTCTCCCAGCCGATGGATACAGAGGGTACAGAAAACTCCGCCGCGGGGCGGAGCCTGTCATCCAAGGAGTTTAGCAGCACTTCCCAGAAAATCGGTAGTATGCTGATAATTAAGATGATATGACTATGAAATATATAAAAATTGAGATTTTTATCCAAAACATAATGGATGGATAGATAATTTTTCGACCAGGCTCCTGGGGGAGGCCGCTTGGCGTGAATCAAGCCGCCGTGCGCCGGGATCAGAACGCTGGCGCTGGTGCCTGTGCCAAGGGGGCGATAGCATCGTTTCTGTGGACGATCACCGCGCTGATCGTGCCCCCTCGATGGATATTCCCCCATACACAGGCTTCAAGGATGCTATGAAACTCGATCTCTATCAGGTGGACGCCTTCGCTCGTCGTCCCTTCGAGGGCAATCCCGCGGCGGTATGCCCGCTGACCGAGTGGCTGGACGATGCCACGCTGCAGGCCATTGCGGCGGAGAACAATCTTTCCGAGACCGCTTTCTTCGTGCGCGAGGGGGAGGGCTATCGGCTGCGCTGGTTCACGCCGGCGGTGGAGGTCGAGCTGTGCGGTCACGCCACCCTGGCAAGCGCCTGGGTGATCTTCAATGAACTGGGCGAGAGGGGCGAGACACTGCGTTTCGCCACCCGCAGCGGCGAGCTGAGGGTCAGCCGCAGCGAGGCAGGCTTGGCGATGGATTTTCCCGCCAAACGGGCCGAGCCGATGGCCGAGCCCGACACGGTGCTGGCCGCCCTGGGACTGGCGCAAGGTGACGTCGTCATGTCCGATGATATTCTCGTCGCGGTGGAGGACGAGGAGACCGTGGCGGCGCTGGCGCCGGACATGGCCAGGCTGGCGGCGCTGCCGGGGCGCGGTGTGGCGGTCTCGGCGCCGGGGCGGGAATTCGACTTCGTCTCGCGCTGGTTTGGGCCCAAGGTGGGCGTCGAGGAGGATCCGGTGACCGGTTCGGCCCATACCACGCTGGCGCCCTACTGGGCCGAGCGACTGGGCAAGATGACGATGACGGCCCGGCAGGGCGGTGCCCGCCAAGGGCAGCTGACATGTGAATGTCGGGGCGACCGGGTCATCCTCACCGGCCAGGTGGCCCCCTATCTGCGCGGTACTATCCGGCTCTGAAAGCCCCCATCACGATACCGAGGTTTGTCTCGTATGACACAGCCCGACCGCACAGCCTGTCCCTGCGGCAGCGGCCAGGCGCTGGCCGACTGCTGCGGGCGCTATCACGCCGGCGAGCCGGCGCCGACTCCCGAGGCGCTGATGCGCTCGCGCTACAGCGCCTTCGTGCTCGACCTCCCCGACTACCTGCTGGCGACCTGGCACCCGAGCACCCGGCCCTCGAGCCTTGCGTCGGACGCTGCGACCCTCTGGAAGCGTCTCGAGGTGCTCGAGAGCGGCGTGGAGGGCGAGCGGGGGAGGGTGCATTTCCGTGCCACCTTCCGCGAGGGGAGGCGCTGGTCGGTGCTGGAGGAGGCCTCGCGCTTCGTGCGCGAGGCGGGGCGCTGGTTCTACATTGATGGCAACCCGGCCGTCCACCGACTCAAGCCCGGCCGAAACGCGCCCTGTCCCTGCGGTAGCGGGCGCAAGTTCAAGGCCTGCTGCGGCCTGGCCTGAGGGGTTGGGCGGCATCGACCTGCTGCCAGTGGGCTTTAAGGCCTGGCGTCGGTATCAGGCTCGCCATAAGCTTCTTGCTGACCGGCGCTCGCATTCCGCGAACCTCTCTGCCGCCGGGTTTACGCCGGAGATGCGCCATGGAGCATGACGAGAAGACTCCTCACCGCGTGCCACAGCTGCTGCATGACGAACTGCCCGAGGAGCATGAAGACCCGTTGATCAGGCGGCTGCATGTCGTCATTCGCTTTGCCATCAAGCTGCTGGCGGTGCTGATGGTGCTGGTTATCATCTGGGGGGTGCTGGATGTCATCTACGTGCTCTACACCAAGTTCCTGTCGCCGCCGCTGCTATTGTTTGAGGTCGGCGATATCTTCGTGATCTTCGGTGCCTTTATGGTGGTGCTGATAGCGGTGGAGATATTCATCAATATTCGGCTCTACCTGGGCACCAATGTCCTGCCCATCCGCCTGGTTATCGCCACGGCACTGATGGCCATCGCCCGTAAGGTGATTATCTTGGATATCCAAACCGTGTCGGCCGAGGAGATGCTGGCCATTGCGGCGGTGGTGCTGGCGCTCGGCGTGACCCACTGGCTGGTGGGTAAACGGGAGTAGGCTCCTGGGGCCGAACAGGCGGGCGAATATATCAATTGGCGGGTGAATAAAACGCATCAGGGCCCGCCTAGGCGGGCCCTGATGTCGAACCCTATGGGTTCGAGAACTCGTATGACCCTTAGGTCAGGCGAGTGCCTTGATATTCGAAGCCTGGAGGCCTTTCTTACCCTGGGTCACGTCAAAAGAGACGCTCTGACCTTCCTGCAGGGATTTGAAGCCTTCAGCCTGAATTTCGGAGAAATGGGCAAAAACGTCGTCACCGCCGTCAGCCGGTGAGATAAAGCCAAAACCCTTGGAATCGTTGAACCACTTGACTGTGCCAGTCGACATATGAAAATCCTCTCGCGCTAAGCGCTTTGCAATCAATCCTGGTGTTACCCAGATGAGTAGCGGGTACAACAAGAAATACAATTACAGGCTGCCGAAAGAATTCGATGCTTCTGAAACTATGCTTACTTGCTAACCAACTGGCACCACAGTGTCATGCTTGGCGGTGTGGGTCAAAGGATTTCGAATATATTTTATCGATGCCCTGGCGTGGTGGCTTAGCCAATGAAACCTTAACAGGCTATCGTTTGTCGGATGAAGTTTTAAGGCCTTGCTGCCTTGTCGGGGCAGTGTTTGGCCACGACGCCTGACAAGACGCCGGAATAGGAGGCTTCTATGAGCCAAGGACACGACTACACGCCACCCAGGGTCTGGACCTGGGAGAAGGCCAGCGGCGGCAAGTTCGCCAGCATCAACCGGCCCATCGCCGGGCCGACCCACGAGAAGGCGCTGCCGGTGGGCAAGCACCCGCTGCAGCTCTACTCGCTCGCCACCCCCAACGGGGTCAAGGCCACGGTGATGCTCGAGGAGCTGCTGGCGCTGGGCCATAAGGGGGCGGAGTACGATGCCTGGCCGATCCGTATCACCGAGGGGGAACAGTTCGGCAGCGGCTTCGTCGAGGTGAACCCGAACTCCAAGATCCCGGCGCTGATGGACCACAGCACCGCGCCGCCCACCCGGGTGTTCGAATCCGGTTCCATTCTGCTCTACCTGGCGGAAAAGTTCGGCGCCTTCCTGCCCGACGATCACGCCGGTCGCACCGAGGCGCTGAACTGGCTGTTCTGGCAGATGGGCAGCGCCCCCTTCCTCGGCGGTGGCTTCGGCCACTTCTATGCCTATGCGCCGGAGAAGATTGAGTACGCCATCGACCGCTACGCCATGGAGGCCAAGCGCCAGCTCGACGTGCTGGATCGTCGCCTGGCCGAGCGGCGCTTCCTGGCCGGCGACGACTACACCCTGGCCGATATCGCCAACTGGTCCTGGTATGGCCAGCTGGTGCTGGGCCGGCTCTACGACGCCGCCGAGTTCCTGCAGGTGCAGGAGTACCGGCACGTGCAGCGCTGGGCGAAAGAGATCGATGTCCGCCCGGCGGTGCAGCGCGGTCGCATGGTCAACCGCACCTCCGGCGACCCGGCGATGCAGCTCCACGAGCGTCACGACGCCAGCGACTTCGCGACCCGGACCCAGGACAAGCTCGAGCCCGTGGAGTAAGGCGCCCGTCTTGCTCAACTCCGTCGGTCATCGCCGCGGTCATCGCCGCGGTCATCGCCGCGGTCGGCGTTCAACTGGCCTTCGACCCCCACGTGCACACCCCTTCGCCCAATGACCAGCCCCTCGAGGCGGACCTGCAGCAGGCCCAGGAGCTCGTCGCCTGGGCGGATCATCTGGTGTTCGTCTATCCCACCTGGTGGGGCTCGGTGCCGGCGCTGCTCAAGGGCTTCCTCGACCGTATCATGGCCCCCGGCTTCGCGTTTCAAACCTGCGAGGGCGGGATCGGCTATCAGGGGCTGCTCGACGGCCGGTCGGCGCAGCTCATCACCACCATGGACACGCCGCCGCTGATCCATCGCCTGCTCTATCGTCAGCCGGGCAGGAATGCCATGGCGCGCGCCACGCTGGGGTTCTGCGGCGTTCGCCCGGTGCGGACGCTCGCCTTCGGCTCGGTCAAGGATGCCAGCCCCCGCCAGCGTCAGGCCTGGGTCACGCGCGCCCACCGGGAGGGGGAGCGGCTGGCCCGCGGCCGGCTCACCCCGGGGGAGCGGCTGGCCGACAAGGCCGGGGCCTGGCTGCGCGCCCTGCGTCTGCAGTTCTACCCCATGACCTGGGTGGCCTATGCGATGGGCGGTCTTGCCGCGTCGCCGGGCGGCGGGGTGTTCGCCAGCCCGGTGTTCTGGCTTGGTTACCTCTGCCTGTTCCTGCTCGAGGTGGCCACCGTGCTGGTCAATGAACTGGTCGACCTGCGCACTGATCGCCTCAACCGCTACTACAGCACCTTCACCGGCGGCTCGCGGGTCCTGGTGGAGGGGCGTCTGAGCCGGCGCGAGGTCAGGGCGGGCATCGTCATCGCCCTGCTGGGCGTGGCGGCAAGCGCCGTCGGGCTGCTGATCATGGCCCCGGCAGCGCCAGCGACCGTGATCGCCGTGCTGGGCATGCTGGCGCTGCTTGCCATCGGCTATACGGCGCCACCGCTAATGCTCAGCTATCGCGGCCTGGGCGAGCTCGATGTGGCGGTCACCCATAGCATCGGCGTACTGCTGTGCGGCTATGTCTTCCTCGGCGGCGCCTGGCATGACCCGCTGCCGTGGCTGCTGAGCCTGCCGCTGCTGCTGGCGATCCTCCCCTCCATCACCCTCTCCGGCATTCCCGACCGCCAGGCCGATGCCAGCGCCGGCAAGCGCACCCTGGCGGTGCGCCTGGGGCATCGTGGCGCCCTGCGGGTGGCGCTCGTTGCCACCCTGCTGGCCGCCGGCTGCGCCCTGGTCTGGTCGCTCTCGGGGCTGGCGGCAGGCGCCTATGCCGGCATCGGCCTGGCGGTGGTGCCCCACGGTGCCTGGCTGGCCTGGTGGCTGGTGCGCCAGCTACGCCTGAGTCATCCGCCCGAGCGCATCGACGGCCTGATGGCCGCCTCGCTGGGCTATGTGCTGTGGTTTGGGTTGATCCCGCTGTTCCGGCTGGCCGGTGGGTGAAAGCGGTATGGGGCACCGGGCAAGGGGGCCCACCCTCAGTAGGGCACCGCGTAGAACAGGCAGTCACTGCGGGCGATCTCGGCATTGGTGGTGGCCATGAACAGACGCAGGGGGCGGCGGGGGTAGAGTTTCCCGTCGCGCTCACACAGCAGCTGCCGGATACGCTCCTCACCCCGGGCATCGCGCGCCTGGAGGTTCGCCAGGCCGCCCTCGCCGAGCCAGCCGAGGCAGACTTCCGGCGAGGTCACGCCGCGGTTGTACGCATCGATGCGCGACCACAGCGTCACCTGAGCCCCGTGCTGCGGCGCGTGTGCGTAGGCAATGCGGACGCCCGGCTTCAGCTCCACGCGCAGCGGATGAGCCAGGACTTCAAGCGCGGGATTGGGTGACAGGTCCGTCACGCTCGGCCACTCGGCCAGCTTCCGGTACACGGCACCCGCCACCTCCACGGCAGCGGGTTGCAGAGCGCCCCCGCACTCCAGGGTGAACATGGGGCACCGGCTGAGAAGCGGAAAGGCGAACGGGAGCTCCATCAGGCTGCCCAGCCGAAAGTCGGTGACGATCAGCTTGTCGCAGAAGCGTCCCGCCAGGCGTTCGATGCATGGGTCGCAGTGCGTGGCGACGGCAAAGGAGGGGCCGTTGCCCGAGGTGTTGTGCAGGTCGATCACGCATTCGGGCGCCCGCGCCATGATGTCGTGGGTTATCGCCTCGGCGAGCATACCGGAGGCATCCTCGTAGGGGGGGCGAAAACAGCGGTTCAGGTCTCGCCCGCCCGGTGCGATGCGCTGAGTGAAGTGTGGCGGCGCCAGTGCCGCGGCGACATTGGCCACCAGCACCGCCAGCCGTGTCTGCGGCTGCGGCCGCTCGGCCAGCCAGCGATGCAGTGCCAGAATGCCGGAGGGTTCATTGCCGTGCAGCAGGGTCGTGATCACCCGGCAGCGGTCGTTATCGACCCCGGACAGCTCGATCCACACAGGGCCGCCGAGCGATTGCACCCAGGTCACCACATCGCTGTGGTCGACCGGGGGGTCGGTGATAACGGGGAGAGACTCTGGCACGATTCACACCTCCGTTGGCCAGCTGGCGACGGGTCGATTACTCGCCGCTGCCTCACAGTAGTGCCGCAACATGAGGCGGCAGGCGTCGTACCGTGAAGCGCCTCGCTGCTCGAGGCGCTCCAGCACGCGGCGCTGCCAGCAGGCGCCATTGGTGCGCGCCGCCAGACGATCGCGGATTATCGCCAGATAGGGGTCACAGTCGGCCCCCGCCACTCCTGCCGAGCGCAGCCCGGAGCGGGCGTAGGGCAGTAACGTCTCCAACAACTCCACCACCGGTAGTTCCACCATTCGGTGGTGCTTGCGATGGGGCCACAACAGCCGAGCATCCAGTCCGGACTGGGCGGCGCGGTAAAAATTGTACTCCGCGTAGCGGAAAGGAATGGCGCTCAGCAGTTCGTTGACCTCATCGCGCAGGCCCAGCACCAGGCCCAGTATCAGGGCAGAATTGGCGACCATGTCGCAGGGTGTTGGCCCCGACGGCAGGGCGCGGATTTCCACCCTCAGATGGCCACCGTAAGCGGGGTCGTAGACCGCACGATTCCAGGGCCACACGGTGCTCATGTGCATCCGCAGTTCCGACAGCGCCGGCGGGCCTGTGCCAGGCTGCCACTCTTCCGGGGGGGTGTCGCTGTTGAGGGGGATAATAGGCGGGTGCAGGGCGACGGCCTCGGCGAACAGCTCCCAGGCACTGCGGCGTACCCAGCCTTCACCAAACGTCACCCGTGACGGCTGGCGCCAGCGACCAGTGCCGCGCATGCGACAGTCCACCGACTGCTTGAACAAGGCGATACGGGTCTCATCCCACAAACGCCGCTGCAGAAACAGGGGGGAGTTGGCCGCCACCGCCAGGACCAGCGGCGTCACCAGTTGCAGGGTGTTGAAGGTATCGGCATAGCGCTCCGGCTCCACCCGCAGGTGCAGCTGATAAGAGGTATTGGCGCCCTCGAGCACCACATGGGAGCTGGAGACGCGGATGGAGTCGTCGCCGTGGATCTCGACGGTGAAATCCTCTTCGCCACGCAGCCGCCGGAGTGACTGCTCCAGTGCCCGATAGCGCGGCAGGTCGGTCATCGCGTGTTCCCCGAGTTCGTCGGGCAGCAGGGTGGGCAGTATGCCGATGGAGATGATGCGCCCCTGGTGCGCCGCCGCGCCCTCCTGCAACCGCGCGATGGCCTGCAGCAATTGCTGTTCCAGGGCATGCAGTGGCTGCCCCGGCAGTGGCAGCGGTGTCAGGTTGTATTCGATGTTGAAGCGATTCAACTCCGGCTTCATCTGCGTGTCCTGCAGATCCTCCATGATCTGCTGGTTGATGGACAAAACGTGTCCATCGCCATCGGCGATATAGGTTTCCAGTTCCGCGCCGAGGCTCAGCTCACCGCTACCGAAGCCCGGCTGGCGCAACAGTTCCTGCAGCACGGTGAGGCTGGTTTGTAGGCGCTCATCGAACAGCCTTGCTTCGGACGCCGTGAATTCGTCTCGCTCCACGTTTGATCCCATGGACCGCGCCCTCCTGAACGACCGATAGTACTTTCATTTTAGAAAAGAAACGTGGGTAGGCATGTGGTGTATGCGGGTGCCGGCCGGTGCCACTGATCCGTGACTGGAGCAGGGCAATGCCCGCGTCACCGGTGACGTGATCAGTCGGGCCAGCAGCCGCAGGGAGCCTGCCTATACTGTGTTTATCAGAGCCTGCCTATACTGCTACTACACTCGCCGGTTGGGAGAAGCGTTATGATTGCTAACCTGAGTAAAGGGATGGTCGCCGGATTCGTGGCCACCCTGGTCATTTCCCTGTTCCTGATCCTGCGTCTGTCAGCAGGGCTCATGCCCTGGTACAACCCCATCGAGATCATGAACCTGACGTCTCAGAGGGTGCTGGGGACGCCCAACAGCATTTTCGTGGGCTGGACCATTCATTTTTTGGTGGGCACGCTGATCTGGGGCACTCTGTTCGCGCTGCTGGAATCCCATATGCCTGGCAAGACCTATACGCGACGTGGGCTGGAGTTCGGCCTGTTCACCTGGGTGGTGGTGATGGTCACGGTGTTCCCCCTGGCTGGATCGGGCTTTTTCGGCATGGGGTTCGGGGTGATAGCACCCATTTCCACTCTGCTGGGGCATATCGTGCTGGGGCTGGTGCTGGGAGCCGTCTACGGCTGGCTGCGGGGCATCGAGATCGCGAGGTGATGACGCCAACGGTGACCGTGCCGACGCGGACTGTGGCATATTACCCATTTCCGTCTGGAGGTCACCGATATGGCAAGCATCTTCACCCGCATCATCGAGGGCGAGATTCCGGGGCACTTCGTCTGGGAAGATGATCGGTGTGTGGCGATCATGACCCTGAACCCCATGAAGCCGGGCCACCTGCTGGTGATTCCCCGTCAGGAGGTCGATCACTGGGACGATCTGCCGGCCGACCTCACCGCTCACCTGATGGGGGTCTCCCAGACCCTGGCCAAGGCGCTCAAGCGTGCCTACCCCTGTGAGCGGGTCGGCATGCTGGTCGTCGGCTTGGAGGTGCCTCATGTGCACATCCATCTGGTGCCGATCGATGCGATGCAGGATATCCGGGTGGAGGGGCTCGCCCAGGCGGAGTCCGAGGCGCTGGCCGAGGCGGCGGAGCGTATTCGCCAGGCCCTGCCGGCATAGCCCTTGCGGCCGCCTTGCCGCGGCCGCACGTGGCTCATGATCACTGCACGGCGGTGACGACCACCGGCGCAACGCCGCGACTGATCATGCCGAGTTCCCGAGCGGCGCGTTTGGAGAGGTCAATGATTCGCCCGCGTACGAAGGGGCCGCGATCATTGATGACGACCGTCACGTTGCGCCCGTTGTCCACGCGCGTCACCACTACCTCGGTGCCGAAGGGCAAGTCGGGGTGGGCGGCGGTCAGCGCCTGCTGGTCGAAGGGTTCGCCGCTGGCGGTGGTCTTCCCCTGGAAATAGTCGCTGTAGAAGGAGGCGATGCCCTCCTGGGGGTCCGCCTCGATCTCATGGGCCAGGGCAGCATGGGTGCCGAGTGCTAACGCCGCCGACAGGCAGCAGCTTAGGAACAGGCGCGATCGGGTTCCCATAGGGTTACCTCACGGATCTCATGATGCAGCTATTGCATGCTGCAATGCAGTATATTTCAAGGGCGAGGCCATGGTAACCGGCTTCGCTGGGGGTGGCAAGCCTTTTGGAGATAGGCGGAGATCGGTGCAATATGGCGACAATGTGTCGAATTTTCCCTTGCTGGGCACGGCTTTCCCTTCATTGGTGTCTCTCCGTGGCGGGGCGTTGAAGAAAAAATGGCCGTGCAGACAGGCGCAGGCGGCGGCATTGGCTAGGCTGAAGCCATGCCTTGACTCGTTGCCTTGGGAGAACGCTATGTCAGAGACGTCTGAGACGGATCGCTACGCCTTTCCTCATCGCGTGCTGCACTGGTTGGTCGCCGTGCTGCTGCTGCTGTCGCTGGCCAGCGGCCTCACCTTGGGTTTCCTCGGCTTCGAGGGTGCCATGGAGCGCTTTGGCCGCGCCGGGACCGACTTCCTCTATACCTCGCACAAGAGCTTCGGGGTGGCAATACTGGCGCTGATGACGCTGCGCCTGATCACCCGGCTGCTCTTCGTGGTGCCCGACCACGACCCGCCGCTGCACCCCTTTCAGCGCGTTCTCAGCACGGCGGTGCACTATCTGCTCTATGTGGCGCTGCTGGCCCAGCCCATGCTGGGCTGGGCGGCCACCGCCAGCGGGGACTTTCCGGTGCAGTTCCTGCACTGGCATCTACCCGGGGTGGTCGGCGTGAACGAGGAGCTGTCGGAGCGGCTGTTCGTATGGCATGGCTGGCTGGGCTGGGCAATCCTGGGGCTGGTGGCCCTGCACATCACCGGCGCCCTTTATCACTGGCTGATTCGGCGCGACGGGGTGATGACGCGCATGAGCCTGTTCTGATCCGGGCAGGCCGATAATGAAAACACCCCATTCGGCCGGGGCCGAATGGGGTGTGGGTGGAGCCTGCTGATACGCAGGGGCCTGCCGTCAGGGCTGCTGCTCTGGCTCGAACAGTTCGGCCTTGGCGTCGCGCATGACGTCTTCGCAGGCGGCCTGGTGGGCTAGTTGGGTGAGCAGGCTCTGGGTCAATGCGAATCCCTTGCCCAGGCAGGTGTCGATTTCCTCCCGACTGACCTGCGGGGTGACGCTGCAGTCAATCTTGATCGTTCTTCCGCCGCCATCCAGCTTGTCGGCTAATGCACGTATCTGCCAAGCGATACGCTCCCTCCAGCTGGCTGACGCTTCCACGCCTTCGTTTACGCTAAACGTGCACTGCCACTCAGGCTTATAGACCTTCATGTGAACCTCCCGTGCTGGCTTGGATAGAATGATCGATCGTGGTGGCTACTCCGTGTCAGAATCTCTTGCACGCTCACTATACCGCCCGGTGGGCATCCGCTGCCAGGCATTCAGGGACGTATTGTTGACAGGCGCTGGCAGGGAGTGTCGGACGTCAGCCCAGGTAGGTGGCAACGGCGTCGGCGGCGGCGCGCTGCAGCAGGGCCTGGGCGGCCCAGAACTGTAGCACTTCGTTATCGAAAGAGCGGTTGGGGATCGTTGAGATGTTCATGGTGCGGGCCCTCCTATAGGGACTACCACCACCAGCGTAGGCGCTTTCTTGCTGCAGTGCAGCATTTATTTCTATGTCAAGTCATGCTTGATTAGCTTCTGCAAGATTATTGGTCTGGCGCGGAACGCAAGGCCCGCTGAATCGGCCGATCCGGTATCCTGTGGGCGCTCAGGCTGGGCAAGGCGGTCAGGGGGATTAGGGGGAGTGGGATGACAGCGAGGGAGCCGAGCGGCATCAAGGGGCCGGGAAGGTGGTATCGCGCGCTGCGCGGGTTGAGCGTGGGCGTGCTCGGGCTGCTGGTCAGCGGCTGCGCCATGATGGCACCGGCACCGCCGGAGGATCAGCGCAATATCTGCGAGGTCTTTCGCGAACAGCCCAGATGGTACGACTATGCCCGCGACTCCCAGGCCAAATGGGGCACGCCGATTGCCACCCAGATGGCCTTCATTCAGCAGGAGTCGTCGTTTCGCAGCCATGCGCGTCCGCCGCGCAAGCGAATCCTGGGCTTTATTCCCGGCAGTCGCCCCTCCTCCGCCCGCGGCTATGCCCAGGCGCTGGACCCGGTGTGGGGGGAGTATCGGGACGACGCGGGCGGCACCCTGGCTCGCCGGACCCATATGAAGCATGCCACCGACTTCATCGGCTGGTACAACGCCCGCACCCATCGGCAGCTGGGTATTTCACTCTACAATCCCGAGCAGCTCTATCTTGCCTACCACGAGGGCGCCGGCGGCTATCGGCGAGGCAGCTACCGCGGCAAGCCCCAGGTGAGGCAGGCCGCCAGCCGCGTCCAGGCGCGTGCCAACCGCTATCAGTCGCAGCTGGCCACCTGTGAGGCCGAGTTTCGCTGTCGGCGCTTCTATCAGGTCGGGCCTTTCTGTTCCGACAGCTGATCGTCGCTATCCTGCCTGATCCCTGGCTGGGCCGTTTCTGCCTGCCAGGCCTCCAGCCGTTCGCGCAGTTCGTCGGCCGTGGGCTGCGCCTGGGCCAGCACGTCCATGACCCGGTTGAAGTGCAGCAGGCGCACGCCAGCCACGTCCGGCTGGAGGTAGAGGTCGGGCGGCTGGTGGCGCACCATCTGGCGGGTGATGGACTGCTGCATGATCTCGAAGGTCTTGAACAGTAGATCCGTTATGCCGGCGACTTCGCCCTCCACCGGTTCGCGCCTGCCGGTAACATCCACGGCAATGACCCGGTCGACTCGGCCCTGCAGCAGGTCGAAGGGCAAGGGGTTGGAGGTGCCGCCATCGATCAGTAGCTGATGGTCGCGGCGGCTGGGCTTGAACAGCCCGGGGACCGCCATGCTGGCCGCCAGTGCCGGGAACAGCTCGCCCTCATCGAGTACCACGCTCTCGCCGCTCCAGTAGTCGGTGGCGACCACCGAGAGGGGAATGCGCAGTTCGCTGAACTCCCTGACCTCCGTGTGGCTGGCGAGAAAATGCAGGAAACCGCTGGAATCGAGCAGGCCGCCTTCACCCAGGCCAAGCTGTACCAGGTCGGTGATGCCGAGCTCACTGTTGCCGGCCAGTTCGGAAAGGGCGTCCAGCGGTGAGCCTCCGAAATCGTCGAACAAATCGAGAATCTCGTCGGCGGAGAGCCCGGCCGCATAGAGTCCGCCGATCACCGCCCCGATGCTGGTGCCGGCGATATGGTCGGGTTGGATCTCCAGCTCATCGAACACCTGCAGGATGGCGATGTGTGCCAGGCCACTGGCGCCGCCCGACCCCAGGGCCAGGCCGATGCTGGGGCGTGGCGCCTCGTCTGCGGTGCCCAGCGCCGGCGGGGCGGCCAGCAGCAGGCAGGCCAGCAGCAGGCCGGTGAGGCCGGCGCCAAGATGTCGTGGCATACAGGGCTCCTCATCTCATCTACGGGTCGCCGCGGAGTCGACCGGCGTCAGCCGATATCGCACCAGGCTTCGTGGGCACAGCTCTGGCAGCGGTAGAACCCTTCATAACGGCCTTCTTCCTTGGGGCTTTCGCGTACCGTGCCCTTCTGGAACCGGAAGCTGCGTAGCGAACAGATCGGGCAGCGCGCCACATCGTCGCGTGGCGCCTTGGGTGGGGAGTGGCGGGGCGGGGCCGCGTTGGCCGGCCGCGTCGTGCTCTCCTGCAGGGCTTGGTCCAGCTCGGCGTTCAGCTCCTCGGCCAGTCGTCGGGCGGCCTCGGCCTGGTCGCTGGCGGCGAGGCTCGCCAGTTCACGGATCTGCTCCTTGATGCGCTTAAGTCGCGGCGTGGTATCGGCCATCTCGGACCCTCCATCAGGTCGTCTTTGCGTGAACGCTCCCTACATCAGCATAACGCGCACTGGCCGCTACGGCTTCTCTCGCCATGGTGGTGGCAATACGCTACTGTCGGGAGCTTCAGGGTATCTCGCATTGGCTGGCACTAGGGTGCCGGAAAGGAGGGGGCTTGCGGGAAATTGCCGTGGAAAATCTGCCGACGGCGGGAGTGACCTGCTCCAGCTGCCGCGCCAGCTGCTGTCGCCTCGAGGTCATGCTGGTCACCGACACCGGGGTGCCGGAGCGCTATATCGCCACCGATGCCTGGGGCGGGCAGGTCATGGCGCGGCTGGCGGATGGCTGGTGTGCCGCCCTGGACCGCGACACCTTGCGCTGCCGCATCTACGCGCAGCGCCCCTGGATCTGCCGCGAGTTCGCGATGGGCTCTGATGAGTGCCTTGCCGAGTATGAGCCTCGCGGATGATGGCCTGGCAGGCATCGGCGGAGTCGTAGACGTTGCGACAGGGCGGTTTTGCATCGACCATACGGGCCTTTGCCATCAGGGCCTTTGCCATCAGGAGTCGAGCATGCCGATCGTGACCATCCAGCAGTTTCCCCGCGATCTGGAGCAGAAGCGTGAGCTGGCGCGTCGAGTGACCGAGGCCTTCGTCGAGGTCTACGGCGCCGAGCCGCAGAGCGTCCAGGTGTTCTTCAGCGAGGTGGAAGCCGAGAATTGGGCCAAGGGCGGCGTCATGGGCAGCGATAGCGCCGGACGCTGAGCCTGCCAACCGACAACCGAGACAGAGAGATTCGAGCGATGATCAAGACTGAGCACAAAGAGTGGATGAAAGGCCACCTCGAGGAGATCGCCACCGCGGTGATGACCGCCTTCTTCACGGCGCTGATGTTCCGGGTGGGGCTGGGCATGCTGTTTTCGATCGTCATGGGCCTGGCCCTGGCGTATGTGATTCGCCTCTTCGCCCTGAAGAAGGCGCTGGAGGCCATCGTTCGCCGGGTGCCGTGGCTCAGGCAGCAGGACCTGCCTCGGGAGCCTTGAGGTTGGGGGGCGGTCAGGCCCGACCGCCTCTTCCCGCACACAGAGGAGAGTCGTCATGAAACTGCAGCTGGCCACCTGGCAGGAGGTGGAGGCCTACCTTCAGCGCTCCACCGGCATCATCGTGCCCATCGGCTCCACCGAGCAGCATGGCCCCAATGGCCTGGTGGGCACCGATGCGATCTGCCCCGAGGCGATTGCCTGGGCGCTGGGGGAGCGGTACGAGGTGCTGGTGGCGCCGACCCAGAGCCTGGGCGTGGCCCAGCACCACCTGGCCTTTCCCGGCACCCTCAGCCTGCGCCCCAGTACGCTGATCGCGGTGCTGCGGGATACCGTAACCTCGCTGGCCCGCCACGGCTTCACCCATGTGATGCTGCTCAACGGCCACGGCGGCAATATCGCCACCGTCAATGCGGCCTTCGCCGAGATTTATGCCGAGCGCGACGGCGCGCCCGGTGGCGAGCTGCACCTCTCGCTGTGCAACTGGTTCGCCGGCCCGCGGGTGCGCGAGCTCGCCGGTTCGCTCTATGGCCAGGCGGAGGGGAGTCATGCCACGGCTTCCGAGGTGTCGCTCTCCTGGTTCGCCCGGCCTGAGGCGGTCAAGCGGGTGGCGATGTCGCCGCGCATCGCGCCTAGCGGCACTGCGCTGTGCGATGCCGAGACCTTCCGCCGCCGCTTTCCCGACGGCCGCATGGGGTCGGACCCGTCGCTGGCCAGCGTCGAGCACGGGGCACGCTTCCTCGAGGCCGGCGTGGCCGACGCCTGGGAGGCCTACCAGGGGTTTCTCGCCGGGCAGTAACGGGGGCAGCCGCACGGCGTGGCGCCGCCGCCCGAGGGCCGTCAGCCGGCCGGTCCGTTGAGCCGGGCAAAGCCCTCGCCCTGATGGATGGTCAGCTGGTTGAACGGAATCCCCCAGCCGTGTTCGTTGCAGGCCTGCACGCAGGCCGCCTGGATCAGCCGGTTGACCTTGAAATAGTAGGCGGCGGCCTCGCCGCTGAGGGTGGCCATGATCTGGTAGTCGAGCGAGGAGTCGGCCGCCTCGCGAAACTCCGCGCTGACGCTCTCCACCCACTCGGCCACCTCGGAGTCGGCCAGGCGGGACAGCACCGCCTCCCGGAAGATCGCCGACACCTCGGCCACTGGCAGGCTCTGGTGCCGGTAGTCGATGCCGAAGATCACCACCGCCAGATAGCTGTCCCGGGAGAGGTTGCGCGGTCGGGCGGCGAGGAAGCCGGCGGTGTCGTACTGCACCAGGTTGCCCAGCACCCGCAGCTGGACGACCTCCGGGGACTGGCGCGCCACCTGGCCGAAGGTACCGTCTTCGAGCAGCACATAGTCGCCCGCGCGGGTGGGAAACCAGGGCTCGTCGTGGTTGAGCGGCCGCGAGATCAGCGTCGCCAGCTCGGAGAGCGGCAGGCGCAGGCGGCCGTTTTCCAGCTCCGGGTTGACCAGCCAGGAGTAGAAGCCGATGGCCCGCACGCGCCAGGGAATGCCGGCGTAGATCACCCGCTCGCGTTCGCGCACCTGGCCGGCGTTGAGGAACAGCCGTGCCTCGGCCAAGTAGCGCGGCAGGTAGGTGCGAAAGCTCAACAGCAGGGCCACGATCAGCAGCAGTGCCAGGGAGAACAGCACCAGGTCGCCTGCCGCGTAGAGCACCATCATGAACACCATGACTGACAGCAGGGCGGCCACCAGCCGATAGCCGAGCAGGAACAGCCGGGTGCGCATGCCGCGACGCGGTATGCCCCGGCGTTCGCGGTAGCGCAGCAGGCGGTTCATGCCGCCCTGGAGCACCAGAATGGTCAGGGCCAAGGCGCCGATGGCGACCAGCAGGGTCAGGCCGCGGCCGACGAAGAACTCGCGCAGGGCGCGCTGGCCCTGCTCGTAGATGCTCTCGTCCCGCTCCATCAGGTTGTCGAGCTGAAGCTGGACGATGGCCTGCTGGCGCTGCAGGTCCTCCTGGCGGTCCCGCCAGGCTTGCGCCAGCGCCTCCAGGCGACTCGCGGTGGCCTCGTCGTGGTCGGCCTCGGCGAAGGCCTCGATATTGTTCAGGGCCTGGTTAATCACCCCGAGGCGCTGGTGGATCAGGGCGCGGTCCCGACGCAGGCGCTCGAGGGTGCGCGGGCGCTCGGTGAGCTGGCGCATCTCGCTGAACAGCGGGCGCATGATCGAGAGCAGTTCGTCCTGCCAGTTGAAGTCCTCCTGCTCGACCTGCTCGGTGAGAATCGAGCGATCGAGCCCGCCGATCGCCACGTCCTCGAAGATCTCGCGCAGGTTGCGGCGCTGCTGCTCGAGCTGCTCGAGCTGCTCGCGGATCTGCTGGTACTCCTCCTCGTCCGCTTCGAGGCTCTGCAGGCGATGGCGCAGTATCTCGCCGCGGCTGCGCACCTCGACCAGCGAGCGCTGGATATCGCGAAGCTGGCGCAGGGCGTCGTCCTGCTCGCTTGGCTCGAGCCGCGTCCCCGGGGTGACGTCGAACTCGGGTAGTGCATCGAGCTCGGATTCCAGCGCCTCCAGGGAAGCCGGCGCCTCATCCTGGGCGTGGGCCTGGGCGGGCAGCCAGAGCGCCAGCAACAGCAGCAGGGGCCACAGCAGTCGGGCCGAGGGGGAGTGGCAGCGAAGGGAGTGGGCGGACAACATGACATCCTCAGTGGGAGGGAGGGGGCTCAGCCGACAGGGGAAGGGTCAGTTTTTTTTGGAATGAGAGGCGACCAGTCTACTGGCTTTGGTGGGGAGCGGAGAAGGGGGCCCTGCCGGCTTGGTCTTGTCATGCCGCCCGGGGATCGGCATGTTGTTATGCACACCCTTGGATGCCGAGTGCGCCATGCCGAAATCCGATCCGCACAAGCCGTCGAAGACTCCCGGCAAGCCGCCTTCTCCGCTCGACTGGGAGTCGCCGCCGTCAGGCGCTGGACCGCAGCCGTCACAGCAGCCACAGAGTCCGCAGTGGTTGCTGTTCGTGTGGTTCGCCTTCGCCATTCTGCTGCTGGTCTTCTATCTCGATGCGGCCCAGCGCGAGGTTCAGGTCGAACTCAGCTACACCGAGTTCCTCGAGGCGGTCGATGCCGGGCACGTCGAACGGGTGGTCCTGCGCGGCCAGTCGGTGGAGGGCCACCTCACCGAGTCAGGCCGCGAGGCGCTGGAGGTGGGCGAGGCCGAGACCTTCGAGACCACGCGGCCGGATGTGGAGAGCGAGCGGCTGCTGGAGCGGCTGGAGGCCCAGGGCATCCATATCGCGGCCCGGCCGGTGGATCCGCCCTGGTGGCAGCGCATTCTGGTGGGGGCGCTGCCGTGGATCCTGATCCTAGCCCTGCTGTTCTGGTTCTGGAATCGCATGCAGCAGCGTGCCATGTCGGGGGGCGGTATGTTCAGCATGGGCAAGTCCCAGGCCCGGCGGGTGCGTAGCGAAGAGAGCGAGGTGCGCCTGGACGACGTGGCCGGCTCGGAGAACGCCAAGCGCGAAGTGGTCGAGGTGATCGAGTTCCTCAAGGCGCCCGATCGCTTCCAGGCGCTGGGCGCCAGGATCCCCCGCGGGATCCTGATGATGGGGCCGCCCGGCACCGGCAAGACGCTGATGGCCCGCGCGGTGGCCGGCGAGGCCGAGGTGCCCTTCTTCAGCATCAGTGGCTCGGAGTTCATCGAGATGTTCGTCGGGGTGGGGGCCTCGCGGGTCCGCGATCTCTTCAAGCAGGCCAAGGAGCAGGCGCCAGCGGTGATCTTCATCGATGAGCTGGACTCCATCGGCCGTTCCCGGGGCGCCGGCATGGGCGGCGGTCATGACGAGCGCGAGCAGACCCTGAACCAGATCCTCTCGGAAATGGACGGCTTCGAGGCGGAGGAGTCGGTGGTGGTGCTGGCGGCCACCAACCGGCCCGACGTGCTGGATTCGGCGCTGCTGCGACCCGGGCGCTTCGACCGCAAGATCACCCTGGAGCGGCCCCACCGCGACGCACGGCACGCTATCCTGGAGGTGCATACCCGCCGGATACCGCTGGCCGAGGATGTCGACCTGGAGCGCCTGGCCGCGATCACCATCGGCTTTTCCGGGGCGGATCTCGCCAACTTGGCCAACGAGGCCGCCCTGCTGGCCGGCCGCCGCGAGCAGGAGTCGGTGGACTGGGCCTGCTTCGCCGATGCCCGCGACCGGCTGCTGCTGGGCGAGGCTAAGGATGTGGGGCTCTCCGACCAGGAGCGCCACATCGTCGCCTACCACGAGGCGGGACATGCGCTGCTGGCCTATCTGCTGCCCAAGGCCGACCCCCTGGAGAAGGTCACCGTGCTGCCGCGCGGCCAGGCGCTGGGGGTGACGGCCCAGGTGCCGGACGAGGAGCGCTACAACCACGGCGAGGCCTACCTGCGTGATCGCATCACCGTCATGTACGGGGGGCGCCTGGCCGAATCGATCGTCTTCGGCGAGGTCAGCAGCGGGGCGGAGAACGACCTGGAGCAGGCCACTCAGCTGGCAAGGCGTATGGTGGCCCGCTGGGGCATGAGCGAGCGGGTGGGGCCAGTGATGTTTGCCCAGAGCCGCGAGCAGGTGTTCCTCGGCAAGGAGATGGCCCAGGCCCGCGAGCACAGCGAGGCCATGGCGAACCTGGTCGACGAGGAGATTCGCCGCCTGCTGACCGAGCTGGAGGCGCACGGGCGTCGGCTGATTGAGGAGCACCGCGCCGCCCTGGACGCCCTGGCGTCGGCGCTGGAGACCCAGGAGACGCTGGAGGCGAAGGCGATTGCCGAGGTGCTCGAAGGCGCTGGCGCCGCAACGGGTCGATAACCTCGCCTCGCTGGGCTTCGAGGCCATGACGCCGAGCCAGGCCACCGTTGGCGCGGATGCCGCCTTGAAGTGCCATTCCGTTGACTGCATCTAGTCATTATCAACGTGTCGGAATGGCATCAGGGGGGGGGGCAGTGCGATGGCCACCAAGAATGTGTTCGTTTTCGGCTTGAATGACTTCAACCGCCGCAAGCTGGAGAAGCTACGCGGCAGCCAGGCGATTGACTTCCATCAGTTGCTCGACCGCCGCGAGCTGGTGGAGCGCCGCCACTATCCCATCGAGGAGATCCTCGAGAATGCCCGCCAGCGGCTGCGCGATTTCCCGGGCTCGGTCGACGGCATCGTCCACTACATCGATTTTCCGGTGAGCACCATCGTGCCGATTCTCGCCGAGGAGTTCGGCCTGCCTTCGGCGTCGCTGTCGGCGGTGCTCAAGTGTGAGCACAAGTACTGGGCGCGGGTCGAGCAGGCCAAGGTGGTGCCCGAGTGCGTGCCGCCCTTCGCCGCCTTCGATCCCTTCGACGACGCCGCCCTCGAGCGCCTCGAGCGCGAGGTGGGCTACCCGATGTGGATCAAGCCCATCAAGTCCTTCTCTTCCTATCTGGGCTTCCGAGTCGATGGTCCGGCGGATTTCCACGCCGGGGTGACGCGCATGCGCGACGAGATCAGTCGCTTCCAGGCCCCCTTCGACTACCTGCTGGAGAAGGTGGCGCGCCCCTCGGAGGTGGCCGAAGTGGGGGGCGGCCACTGTATCGCCGAGGGCATCATCGACGGCCGCCAGTGCACCCTTGAGGGTTACGGGCACCAGCGGCGCATCGAGGTCTACGGCGCGGTGGACTCGCTGCGTCACGCTAACCGCTCCACCTTCGGCCGCTACCAGTACCCCTCGACGCTGCCGGAGCGCGTGCTCGAGCGCATGGAAGCGGTGACGCGGCGCTTCATGCGCCACATCGGCTACGACAACGCCCCCTTCAACGTCGAGTTCTTCTGGGACGAAGAGAGCGACCGCATCTGGTTGCTCGAGGTCAATACGCGCATCTCCGAGTCCCACTGCGACCTTTTCGAGAAGGTCGACGGCAGCTCCCACCATCAGGTGGCGGTGGACCTGGCCCTGGGGCGCGCGCCCGACTTCACCAAGGGGGCGGGTGAGTATCCCATCGCCGGCAAGTTCTTCCTGCGCACCTATGGCGATGCCCGCCTCCGCCAGGTCCCCGATGCCGATGAGATCCGGCGCGTCGAGCGGCAGGTGCCCGGTGCCACCATCCAGGTTCAGGTCGAGGAGGGAGGCCAGCTCTCAGAGCTGATGGATCAGGACAGCTACAGTTTCTGTCTAGCCTTGGTGTTCATCGGCGCCGAGGAGGAAGCCGAACTCCTGGACAAGTTCGATGAGGTCGGCCGATTGCTGACCTTCGAGTTCGACAAGGCCTGCTGAGGAGGTGCTTGAATGGAAACGGTTCACGACTTTCCTTATCAGGTACGCCGCATCGAGAATCTCTGGATCCCCCTGCCGGAGGGAACCCGGCTTGCGGCGCGCGCCTGGATTCCGGAAGCCGCCGAGACCACCCCGGTGCCGGCCATTCTCGAATACATTCCCTACCGCAAGCGGGACTTCACGCGAAGCCGCGACGACATCATGCACGGCTGGTTTGCCGGCCATGGCTATGCCTGCCTGCGCGTTGACCTGCGCGGCAGCGGTGAGTCGGAAGGGCTGTTGACCGATGAGTACCTGCCGCAGGAACTCGATGACGGCGAGGCGGTGCTGCGCTGGATCGCCGACCAGCCCTGGTGCAACGGCCGCGTCGGCATGATCGGGATTTCCTGGGGTGGCTTCAACGGCCTGCAGCTCGCCGCCCGTCAGCCGCCGGAATTGGGCGCGGTGATCGCCGTTTGCGCCACGGATGACCGCTACACCGATGACATTCACTACATGGGCGGCTGCCTGTTGGCCGACAACCTGTCCTGGGCCTCGACCATGTACAGCCATACGGCCTTGCCACCGGATCCCGCTCTGGTGGGGGAGAGCTGGCGCGAGACCTGGCACAAGCGCATGGCGGGAAGCGGCTTCTGGCTCGAGTCCTGGCTGTCCCATCAGCGCCGCGACGACTACTGGCGCCACGGCTCCGTCAATGAGCATTTTGACGCCGTGCAGGTGCCGGTGATGGCGGTGTCGGGCTGGGCCGATGGCTACTCCAACGCCGTGCTGCGCCTGCTGGAGGGGCTCCGAGTGCCGCGCCAGGGGCTGATTGGCCCCTGGGGTCACAAGTATCCCCACCAGGGACAGCCGGGACCGGCCATCGATTTTCTGAGCGAAGCGGTACGCTGGTGGGATCGCTGGCTCAAGGGGGTCGAGAGCGGCGTGGAGGCCGAGCCGATGCTGCGTGCCTGGATGCAGGAGAGCGCTCGCCCCGAGACCAATCTGCGCACCCGGCCCGGGCGATGGGTGGGTGAGCCCGCCTGGCCGTCGCCGCGTATCCGCGACTGGGTCCATCCCCTGAGCCGCGGCCGGGTCGGCGGGCCGGGCCATGAGGCGGACAGCGGCCGGCTGTCGATTCAGTCGCCGCTCTCGGTGGGGCTGTTTGCCGGGCGCTGGTGCTCCTTTACGGCCACCCCGGACCTGCCCCACGACCAGCGCGAGGAGGACGGTGGCTCGCTGGTATTCGACAGCAAGCCTCTCGAGGCGCCGCTGGAGATCCTCGGCGCGCCGGTGGTAAGGCTGCGGGTGGCGGCCGACCAACCCGTCGCCATGGTGGCGGTGCGGCTCTCGGATGTCGCCGAGAACGACGAGGCCACCCGGGTGAGCTATGGTGTGCTCAACCTGGCCCATCGCAATGGCCATGCCGACCCCCAGCCGCTGACACCGGGCGATTTTCATGACGTCAGGGTGGAACTCAACGATATCGGTCAGCGCTTTCCGGCCGGTCACCGCATCCGGGTATCGGTCTCCACCTCCTACTGGCCCGTGGTCTGGCCGGCACCGGTGCCGACGCGGCTGACGGTCGATACCGCCGGCAGCACCCTCTCGCTTCCGGTGCGTGACGATACCCGCGGCGACGACGCCCTCCGCGATCCGGGGCCGGCACGCGGCGCCCCGGCTGGCGCCGTGACCCAGCGAATCCCGCGCGACTATGCCTGGAACGTGCTGCGCGACCTGGCGGCCGACCGCTCGGTGCTGGAGGTGCGTAAGGACGAAGGGGAGAGTTATCTCGCTGGCCCCGACCTCACCCTGCGCATCCGCACGGTGGAGCGCTACTCCCACACCGGCAACGACTACCGCAGCGTGCGCGGCGAAACCGAGGGGCAGCGCACCCTGTCGCGAGGCGACTGGTCGGTGACCGTCCGCACCCGCACGGTGCTTACCTCGGATGCCACCCACTTCTACCTGCGCGCGGAGATGGATGGCTACGAGGGGGATCGTCGGGTGCATTCGCACAACATCGAGCGTGCGATCGAACGCGACGGGGTGTAAGCCTTTGGCGTCGACCGGGGGCGTGCGATTGCAGGGCGATAGTCAAGCGCCCCCGCCGCCTTTCTGCTATCCTGCAGGCCTTCCACGCTTTCCCGGCCCATGCCGCCCGGCTTTCGCCGCCGCCCGCTGTCGACTCCGACTCGCTCTACCCGGCCATTGCCCCCTTGTCTGCAGGATGTTCCCTTGTCTGATCCCTTCCCCGATGCCGCCTTCGCCTCGCTGCCGCTGGCGCCGGAACTGCTCGATAACCTCGCCTCGCTGGGCTTCGACGCCATGACGCCGATCCAGGCCGAGAGCCTGCCGCCGATCCTGGCCGGCCGCGACGTGATCGCTCGAGCGAAGACCGGCTCCGGCAAGACCGCGGCCTTCGGCCTGGGGCTGCTCTCGCGGCTGACGCTTGCGAGCTTTGCGGTGCAGGGGCTGGTGCTCTGCCCGACCCGGGAGCTGGCGGACCAGGTGGCCGGCGAGCTGCGCCGGCTGGCGCGCGGCCTGCCCAACGTCAAGGTGTTGACCCTGTGCGGCGGTGCCCCCTTCGGTCCACAGCTCTCCTCCCTGGCCCACGGTGCCCATCTGGTGGTGGGCACCCCGGGTCGGATCGAGGAGCACCTGCGCAAGGGTTCGCTCACCCTGGACGGGCTCGAGACCCTGGTGCTGGACGAGGCCGACCGCATGCTCGACATGGGCTTTCAGGCGAGCCTGGAGGCGATCGTTGCCCAGACCCCGGCGCGCCGCCAGACGCTGCTGTTCAGCGCCACTTTTTCCGACGCCGTGCGGCCCGTGGCCGCGGCGCTGATGCGCGACCCGCTGACGGTGGAGGTGGCCGAGAGCCACGACGCCCGCAGCATCCATGAGCGGGTCTACCGCGTCGCCGACGGCGACGAGGCGCGCCTGGAGGGGCTGTGCCGGCTGCTCTTGCATTTCCGCCCGGCGTCCAGCGTGGTGTTCTGCAACACCAAGCGCGAGACCGACGAGGTGGCCCAGGCGCTCGAGGCGGCGGGCTTCAGCGCCCTGGCGCTGCACGGCGACCTGGAGCAGGCCGACCGTGACCGGCTGCTGGTGCTGTTCGCCAACCGCAGCGCCTCGATCCTGGTGGCCACCGACGTGGCGGCCCGCGGGCTCGATATCGCCGAGCTGGACGCGGTGTTCAACTATCACATCGCCCGGGACCTGGAGGTCCACGTACACCGGGTCGGGCGTACCGGCCGAGCCGGCAGCGCCGGCATCGCCTGCACCCTGGTCGGCGAGGGCGAGGCCTACCGGCTGGCGCGGCTGAGCGACTTCCTCGGCGAGCCCCTGGAGGAGGCCACGCTGCCGCCCCGATCGGTGCTGGCCCGCGAGCCCCTGGTGCCGCCCATGGCGACCCTGCAGATCGGCGGCGGCAAGAAGCAGAAGGTGCGCCCCGGCGATATCCTCGGCGCCCTGACCGGCGAGGCGGGCCTGGCCGGTGACCAGGTGGGCAAGATCAAGGTGCTGGCCAACAGCGCCTACGTGGCCGTACAGCGCGAGGTGGCCGCCCAGGCCCTGGAGCGACTGATCGACGGCAGAATCAAGGGGCGCAGCTTCCGCGCCCGGCGCGTCAGCCAGTGAGGCGCATCGGCGAACCCCAGGGGGAGAGATGAAGATACCCAAGCGACTGCAGCCGCTGGTGGACGACGGCCTGATCGAGGCGGTCGAGAGCCAGCTGATGAGCGGCAAGGAGGCTCAGGTCTACGTGGTGCGCTCCCACGGGGAGCGGCGCTGCGCCAAGGTCTTCAAGGAGGCCAAGCAGCGCAGCTTCAAGCAGGCCGTGCAGTACCAGGAGGGCCGCCGCGAGCGCAACAGCCGCCGCTCCCGGGCCATGGCCAAGAAGACCCGCTACGGCCAGAAGGAGCAGGAGCAGGCCTGGCTCAACGCCGAGGTCGACGCCCTCTACCGGCTGGCCGCGGCGGAGGTGCGGGTGCCCAAGCCCTACGGCTTCATCGACGGCGTGCTGCTGATGGAGATGATCAGTGACGCCGAGGGCCTCACCGCGCCGCGCCTGGACGACGTCACCCTGAGCGCCGAGCAGGCCCGGGAGCACTACGCCAAGATCATCAGTGACGTCGTGAAGATGCTGTATGCCGGCCTGATCCACGGCGATCTCTCCGAGTTCAACGTGCTGCTGGCCGCCGATGGCCCGGTGATCATCGACCTGCCCCAGGCGGTGGACGCTGCCGGCAACAACAGCGCCGAGTGGATGTTCGAGCGCGACGTGGACAACATGCGTCGCTACTTCGGCCGCTTCGCCCCGGAGCTTCTGGCCACCGACTATGGCAAGGAGATCTGGGCGCTCTATGAAGCCGGCGAGCTTCACCCGGAGAGCCAGTTGACCGGCTGCTTCGTGCACGACACCGCGCCGGTCGATGTCGACGAGCTGATGACGGTGATCGACGACGTGCGCGACGAGGAGGCCTACCGCCAGGCGGCCCGCCACCGCGGCGACGAACCCGGGGTCGAGGAGGCCGCCGAGGAGTGGCGGGAATCCCACGGTGAAAGAAAGACGTATTCCTGATGCGACTTTGACTGCAGGCCGAGGGCGTGATATTCACGGGGGCGAGCCATCGAATAATAATTCGATGGGTTCACTTCTTATAGCTCTAATGTAGCGCGATTGAGTTGATTGAGTGACATCTCCTCGTCGCGTAAGGGTCTCCCGTGTCAGCTGCCCCTCAGTGCCAGTCTCATGATCATATCGTCCAGTTCTACGAGGACGACGCCTTTCTCGCCGAGGTCGTGGCCGATTATCTCAAGGCCGGGGCCGACGCCGGCGAACGCCTGCTGGTGCTGTTGACGGCCCCCCACCTGGCGGACGTGCTGCAACGTCTGTCGGCCGGGGGGCTTGATACCGACGCCGCCATGGCCAGCGGGCAACTCGTGGTATATGACGCCGACCTCATGCTGGAGGCCATCATGCGCGATGGCATGCCGGAGGCGGCACTGTTCGAGCGGCACCTCCTCAGCGGTATCGAGGCCGACGGCTCTCCGCCGATCCGCGCCTTCGGCGAACTGGTCGACCTGCTCTGCGCCCGGGGCAACGCCGAGGCGGCGGTGCAGCTGGAGGCGCTCTGGCATGCGGCCTGCCACCGCCTGCCGCTGACCCTGCTGTGCGGCTATTCCCTGCAACACTTCGACCGGCCCGCCGACCAGGCGGCCTTCGATGCCATCTGCGACCATCACACCCATGTCTTGCCGGCCGAGCGCTACAGCCGGCTGGCACCGGGTCAGCAGCTGCGCGAGGTCTCCCGCCTGCAGCAGCAGGTCCAGGCGCTCGACCACGAGAGCGCCTCCCGCCAACAGGCCGAGCAGAACTTGGCCGCCGTGCAGCGGCTATGCGGCGAGATGCTGATGGAGCTGGCCGAGCACGCCCGCCACGACAGGGTGACCGGCCTGACGACGCGCCGACATGCCCAGCAGCGGTTGGCGGACCTCATCGTCGACCCGCCCGGCCAGAGCGGCAGGGTGGCCGTGTTGCATGTCGACATCGACCAGCTCAAGGCGATCAACGAGTCACTGGGCCGGGAAATGGGCGATTACTTCCTGCACCAGACCGCCCAGCGCATCAAGCGCTGCCTGGCTGCCACCGGGATCGTCAGTCGCCTCGACAGCGACGAAATGATGGTGGTGTTGCCGGGTATCGCGTCGCGGTGTGAGCTGAGCAAGGTCGCCGAACGCCTGCTCGACTGGACCAGCCAGCCCGTTGAACTGGGAGGCCAGCGGGTGGTCGCGAGCTGCTGTATCGGCATCAGCCTGTTTCCCGAGCATGGGCGTACGGTCCACGAACTGATGCGACATGCCAATCGCGCCCGACGTCATGCCCAGCGTCTCGGTCATCGCCGCTACCAGGTGTTTACCGCCGAGCTGTGCGACGACGACTTCGATCGCCTCGCTCTGCGTAGCGAACTCCGCGAGGCCCTGCCGCGCGGTGAGCTGGAGCTCTACTATCTGCCCACCCTATGTGCGCGCAGTGGTCAGGTGATGGCCATTTTGGCCCAGCCGCGCTGGCAGTCGAGCCGGTTCGGCAAGGTGGAGGCCGCGCGCTGGATGTCGGTCGCCGAGGAGACGGGGCAGGCGGCCATCATCGGCCGATGGGTCCTGGCGAGGGCGTGCCGTCTTGCCAAGGACTGGATCGAGGCGGGCATCGGCCTGCGGGTGGCGGTGCAGATTCCGACCGCCGAGCTGCTAGGGGGCGAGATCGTCGACCGGGTGGTCGAGGTCCTGGAGCATAGCGGCTTGCCGGGCGAGATGCTGGAGCTGGAGCTGAGCGAGAGCGGCCTGATGCGTGCCCCCCGGCATGCCGCGGCCATGCTCGAGCGGCTCAAGGCGCTCGGCGTGCGGCTCACCGTCGACGAGTTCGGCAGCGGTCGGTCGAGTCTCGAGTACCTCCACCACTTTCCGATCGACTCCATCAAAATCCACCAGCCGTTCATCGCAGACTGCCTCGACGCCCCCCACCATCAGGCGATCATCGGGTCGATGATCGGCATGGCTCACCAACTGGGGCAGCAGGTCATCGCCGGCGGTGTGGCGACCCGAGAGCAGGCCGATTACCTGCGCTGGCAAGGCTGTGATCTCCTGCAGGGGCCCCTCTGGTCGCGAATGGAGTACTGCGACGCGCCTGGCGACCAGGCCCCGGAGTAGCGCGGGCGGCGGTCAGTATCTCCGTGCGGTCGCGGACACTGGGCGTCGGTCCCGCCACAGACAGGTGAACATCCACAGGAACACCGGCACGTTCATCAGCAGGCCGTAGAGCAGCGGTACCAGGCCGATGGCCGGCTGCTGCAGCAGCGCGAAGGCCACCATCATTGCCACGCCGGCGTTCTGCACGCCCACTTCCACGGTGATGGCGCGCACGCTGTCATGGGGCAGGCGCAGCCGACGGGCGACCATGTGCCCCAGCGTCATGCTCGAGAGGCAGAGCAGCAGCACGGCCAGGGTCTCGAGGCTGATCAGGGCCGGCAGCCGACCGGCATGGCCGACGAAGAGCGCGACCACCATCGTGATCATCGCCACCCCGGTGACCCCCTTGACTGCGGGCAGCACCCGCTCGCGCCAGGCTGCCGGCAGGGCCCGACGCAGCAGCATGCCGGCCAGCACCGGCAGCAGGGTGACCAGCAGCAGCTGGCCGACGGTGTGCCAGTAGGGCAGCGAGAAGCCCAGCGCGGTGAGCCCCAGCAGTTCGAGATTCCAGCCCATGATCAGCGGCAGGGTGAAGGGAGCCAGCACCGCGGCGATGGCGGTGAGGGTGACCGACAGGGCCAGGTCGCCCTGCACCAGGTAGCTGAACATGTTGGAGGTGGCCCCGCCCGGCACCAGGGCCACCAGCAGCAGGCCGGCCGCCGCCAGCGGGGAGAGGGGCAGCAGCAGCACCAGCGCCCAGGCCAGCAGCGGCAGGGCGAGCAGCTGCAGGGCGGTGCCCAGCAGCACCCGGCGGGGATGGCGCCAAGTGCGGGCGAAGTCGGTGCCGGTGAGGCTCAGGCCCATCGCCATCATGACGCTGGCCAGCACCCAGGGCAGTGCCACCTGCGATAACCAGTCGGCGGACATCCTGTCTCCTTGCGGTAACCCTCGACACGCCACAGAGTATGCCCCATGGCTCGCGTGCCGACGACCGGCAGCGCATCTTCAGGGACGAAAAGGGAAATGACGACGCAATGAACAGGATGGCCATCTGGGTGCATACGCTGCGCCCGCGTACACTGCCCGCGGCGCTGGGGCCGGTGTCGCTGGGCCAGGGGCTGGTGATGCCCGGCCACTTCGCCTGGTCCACGGCGCTCCTCTGTCTGATCTGCGCGCTGGCGCTGCAGCTGGCGGTGAACCTGGCCAACGACCTTTTCGACGGTCTCGCCGGGGTGGACCAGCCCGACCGCCTGGGCCCCACCCGCGCCCTGCAGGCGGGGTGGCTCAGCGCCAGTGAGCTGCGCGTGGGCCTCGTCGTGACCCTGGGCATTGCCGTGGCAACGGGGCTATGGCTGGCGGTCTTCGGCCACTGGCTGCTGTGGGCGCTGGGCGGCCTGGCGCTGCTTGGGGTGCTCGGCTACAGCGGCGGGCGGCGGCCCTATGCCAACCGCGGGCTGGGGGAGGCGGCGGTGTGGCTCTTCTTCGGCCCGGTGGCGGTGCTGGGTAGCCTGCTGGCTCAGCAGAGCCCGATTGGCCCGCAGGCGGTGGTGGCCAGTATCCTGATGGGGATGCCGGTGGCCGCTATCCTGATGGTGAATAACCTGCGCGACCGTCATACCGATGCCCGCGCCGGCAAGATCACGCTGGCGGTACGCCTGGGGCCGGTGGCGACCCGCCGGCTGTTCACGCTGCTGACGGCGGGGCCGTTGGTGGCTACGCTGCCGCTGGGCCTGCCGGCCTGGGGGTGGGGGGCGTGGCTGGCGGCCGGCCTGGCGGCGCTGGGCCTGGTGCGCGAGATGCAGCGCCGCGATGGCGCCGCGCTCAATGGGCTGCTGGGCCTGACGGCACTCTACTCGCTGGTCGTGGCCCTGTGGCTGTGGCTACGCTTGGTGGTGGCTGTCGGCTGAGTGCCCGGCGGCGCCCTACGAGAGCGGTAGGAGAGCATATGCTACTACGCTGGCTGCTTTGGATCGCCGTGGTTTACCTGCTGGTGGTGTCGCTGGCCTGGGCCTTTCAGGAGCGGCTGCTCTACCTGCCCCACGTGGGCCGTGAGCATGTCGGTACCCCCGCCGACCGGGGCCTGCCCTGGGAGGAGGTGGCGCTGGAAACCGAGGACGGCCTGACCCTGGACGCCTGGTGGGTGCCCGCCCAGCCGGCGCGCGGCAGCCTGCTGTTCTTCCACGGCAACGCCGGCAATATCTCCCACCGCCTGGACTCGATCCGGCAGTTCCACCGGCTCGGTCTGTCGGTGCTGATCCTCGACTACCGCGGCTACGGCCGCAGCGAGGGCAGCCCGTCGGAGGCCGGCACCGCCCTGGATGCCCGGGCGGCCTGGCGCTGGATGGTCGAGGAGCGGGGGCTGCCCCCCGAGGAGATCGTGCTCTTCGGCCGTTCGCTGGGGGCCGCCGTGGCGGCGGAGCTGGCCGCCTCCCGGGATGGCGCCGAGCAGCCGGCGGCGGTGATCCTGGAGTCTTCATTCCGCTCGGTGCCCCGGCTCGGCCAGCGGCTCTACCCCTTCCTGCCGGTGCGCTGGTTGGCCCGTCTCGACTACGATACCGAGTCGCGGGTGGCACAGATCGAGGCACCGCTGCTGGTGATCCATAGCCGTGACGACGAGATCATTCCCTTCGCTGAGGGCGAGGCCGTGTACCGGGCCGCCAACGACCCCAAGCGGCTGCTGGAGATCCGTGGCGGCCACAACACCGGCTTTCTCGACAGCGAACCGGACTACTCCAGCGGCATCGAGGCCTTCCTGGACGAGCTGAGTCAGCTGCCGCGGCGATGATGCCGCGCTCGCCTACTGCTCGGGCAGCTCGGCGTTGTGGAAGACGTTCTGCACGTCGTCCAGGTCGTTGAGGGTGTCGAGCAGCTTCTCGAACATCGCCACGTCGTCGCCCTCCACCGGGGTGGTGGTCTGGGGCACGAACTGGATCTCGTCGACCTCGAAGTCGAGCTCGCCGAAGGCATCGATCAGCGCCTGCTTGGCCTTGGCGTACTCGGTGTGGGGCGCGAAGACGGTGATCCGGCCCTCCTCGTTCTCGATGTCGGTGACATCGACGTCGGCCTCCATCAGCGCCTCGAGCACCGCCTCCTCGTCGTCGCCCGGGAAGGCGAGGATGGCGCAGTGGTCGAACATATGGCTGACGCTGCCCGGGGTGCCGAGCTTGCTCTTGGCCTTGTTGAAGCAGCCGCGCACGTCACCGAAGGTGCGGTTGGGATTGTCGGTGAGGCAGTCGACGATGACCATGCAGTTACCGGGGCCGAAGCCCTCGTAGCGTGCCGGGGAGAAGTCCTCGCCGCCCACGCCGCTGGCCTTGTCCAGCGCCTTGTCGATCACGTGGCTGGGCACCTGGTCCTTCTTGGCCCGTTCGATCAGGCCACGCAGGCTAAGGTTGCCCGCGGGGTCGGTGCCGCCCTGCTTGGCGACCACGTAGATCTCGCGGCCGTACTTACTGTACACCTTGGTCTTGGCGGCGGCCGTCTTGGCCATGGATTCCTTGCGGTTCTGAAAGGCCCTGCCCATATCGTTGTCCTGTCACGTCAAACACGCCCGGGATTCTACGAAACACAGGGAGACGCGAACAGCCTTATTTCGCGCCGATTTCGGGCGGCATGACGGGGGTCATGGCTACACTGCCGACACCACCCCGCCACTCTCCGGAGCCCGCCTCATGGATCACCACGCCTACCGCCACGCCCTGGCCGCCCAGCTGCAGGGGGCCGAGCTGCCTTTTCCCGCCGCGGAGTTCGATGCCCGCCTGACGCGGACTCGGGCCGCGATGCAGGCCGCGGGGCTCGAGGCGCTGCTGCTCACCGACCCCGCCGATATCTTCTACCTGACCGGCTACCACACCTTCGAGGTGTCGGTGCACACGGCTCTGGTGGTCGCGTCTGAACGGCTGGTCCTTCAGGCGCCCTCCATCGAGACCGGCCCGGCGGTGGTCACCGCCCGGGTCGACGAGATACTAGGCTATCGCTGGGAGGGGATCGACGAGGTGATTGCGCCGCTGGCCGAGACCCTGGCGGGCTACCGCAGCATCGGTATCGACGCCTTCGGCGCCGGCCTGCGCTTCGGGGTGATCCGTGCCCTGCAGGCGCGACTGGGCGCCGAGCGCTTTCGCGACGACGGCGGGGAGCTGCTCGACCGGCTGCGCATCGTCAAGTCGTCGGCGGAGCTCGACTGCCTGCGCGAGAGCGCACGGATCACCGCGGCCGGCCTCGCCGCCGCCGAGGCGGTGATCGCCCCGGGGGTGACCGACAACCAGGTGGCCGCCGAAGGGGCGCGGGCCATGCTCGCCGCCGGCGGGGAGTTCATGAGCCTGCAGCCGATCGTCACCAGCGGGCGCCGTATCAGCATCATCCACGTCAACCACAAGCGTACCCTGATCGAGGCGGACGACCCGGTGTTCCTGGAGTTCGGCTCGGCCTATCAGCGCTACACGGCGCCGATGATGCGCACCGCGGTGGCCGGCCGCGCCAGCCCCGAGATGCAGTCGGTTCGTGACCTGTGTCGCGACCTCTACGAGACGCTGCTCGAGGCGATGCGCCCGGGCAACAGCTTCGACGCTGCCGCCCGCGCCGCCGAGCGGGTGCTCGCCCCCCACGCCGAGCGGCTGTTCTTCTCCGGAGTGTTCGGCTATGCGGTGGGCGCCCAGTTCCCGCCCAGTTGGGTCGAGGGCAGCGGCTTCATTGCCGCCGGTCAGCAGCGCGAGTTCGTCGCCGACATGGTATTTCACCTGCCGCTGTGCCTGCGCCTGCCCGGGCAGTGGGGCATCGGCATCAGCGACACCGTGCGTGTCACCCCGGCCGGCGGCGAGGCGCTGACCGACAACGACTGGCGGCTCGGGGAGTGCTGAACGACGGCATGGGGCGCGCTTTATGTATACAGAAATTGTGTACTTATATTGTTTATATTAGGATGCTTTGTTGACTAATATTGTATACATAAAAAGCCACGAGACCTGAGATGAGCACAACACAACCCAACCAGTCGGTCTTCGACTTCTACGGCAAGCCTTCGCTGGGCAAGGCCTTGCCGCTCTCCTTCCAGCACATCCTGGCGATGATCATGGGCACGGTCACCGTGCCGATCATCGTGATCGGTGCGGTGGGCGGCAGCCTCGCCGAGCAGATGCTGCTGATCCAGATATCGCTGATCGCCGCGGGTATCTCCACCCTGATCCAGCTCTATGGCATCGGCCGCTTCGGGGCCAGGCTGCCGACCATCTTCGGCGTGGGCTTCGCCTATGTGCCAACGCTGGTGGCGGTGGGCGCCCAGTACGGCATCGGCGGCATCCTCGGCGCGCAGATCATCGGCGGGGTGACCATGATGCTGGTGGGGCTGTTCATCACCCGGATTCGCCACCTGTTTCCGCCCATCGTGGCGGGAACCGTGGTGCTGGTGATCGGCCTGTCGCTCTACGATATCGCCATCCACTACATGTCGGGCGGCGTCGGTGCCAGCGACTACGGCGACCCGCGCAACTGGCTGGTGGCCATCGTCACCCTGCTGGTGGTGCTGGGCGTTTCCCAGTTCGCCCGCGGCTTCATGAAGCTGGCGGCAATCATCTGCGGCATCGGCGTGGGCTATGTGCTGGCGCTGATGCTGGGGATGGTTGACTTCAGCCCGGTGCGTGATGCCGGCTGGGTCAGCGCGCCGCGGCTGATGCCCTTCGAGCTGGAGTTCCACCTGGCGGCGATCATCTCAGTGGTGATCATCTGCGTGGTCAACTCGGTGCAGACCATCGGCGACCTGTCGGCCACTTCGGTGGGGGGGATGAATCGTGAGCCGACCACCCGCGAGCTGTTTGGCGGGCTGATGGGCAACGGCGCCACCACGGCGGTGGGCTCGCTGTTCGGCGCCATGCCGACCTCCTCCTACAGCCAGAACGTGGGAATCGTGGCCATGACCAAGGTGACCTGTCGCTTCGTACTGGCGCTGGCGGCGGTCTTCATGCTGGTGGCGGGGCTGATGCCCAAGTTCGGCGCCATCATGACCACCATTCCCTACCCGGTGCTGGGCGGGGCCACCATCACGGTGTTCGGCATGATCACCATGACCGGGATTCAGTTGATCACCAAGGATGAGCTGTCGGCCCGCAACATGACCATCGCCAGCCTGGCGCTGGCGCTGAGCATGGGCATCTATGCGGTGCCCGAGGCGATCGAAGCCTTCCCGGAGATGCTGCAGCTGGTGGTGGGTGGCTCGCCCATCGTGGTGGCGGCGGGGGTGGCCTTCACCCTCAACCTGGTGCTGCCCAAGCGCTCGCTGGCCGACGAAGCCGCCGAGCGCGAGGAGATGGCGCGCAAGATGAACGAGGAAGATGCCGCACCGGCGGCGGAGTCGCGGGCATCCTGAGCCGGCAGCGAACGGTGTGTCGGCTGTCCGGCACACCGTCCGCCCCGCCTGGGGCACCAAGTGCGGCCTGACCTGTCACAAGTGGCGATAGCAACGTCTCATCAAGCAAGCGCTCAAGGAGACGCGATGACCGTTTGTCGACCCTGCCGCCCATGAGCATGACCCTGGCACTGGTGGCCGTCACCACGGCGGTGAGCCTGCTGGCGTGGCGCTGGCCGCGCCTGTTCGATGCGCTGATCTACTGGCCGCCCGGCGTTGCCCGGGGACAGTGGTGGCGGCTGCTGGGGCACGGTTTCATACACTCAAACGGCACCCACCTGCTCTTCAACATGATCACCCTCTACTTCTTCGGTACGGTGATGGAGCTGGTGCTGACGCCGCGCATCGGCCCCCTGGGCTTCGTGCTCTTCTATCTCTCCGGCCTGCTGGTGGCGATCCTGCCGACCCACCTCAGGCAGCGTCGCAATCCCCGCTTTCGCAGCCTGGGCGCCTCGGGTGCCGTCTCGGCGATGCTCTTCGCCTACATCCTGCTGCGGCCCTGGTCGCTGCTGTTCGTGTTCTTCATCCCGGTGCCGGCGATCCTGTTCGCCGCCGCCTACATCGTCTACTCCTTTCGTGCCCAACGCCACGGGGGCGACAACGTCAACCACAGCGCCCACCTGTGGGGCGGTGCCTGGGGCGTGGCGTTCATGTTCTGGCTGGAGCCGGCGCTGGCGCTGCGCTTCTTCCACGAGCTGGTGGCGCCGCTGGAGGCCTCGGGCGGCATCTGGCTGAGTTAGTACTCCGCTCGGCGCCGAGGCTGACTATCCTTATGGTGAGTTCCCATGTGATCAGCAACTGCGGGGAGTAACGGTCATGTCCATGGCGAAAGTGAAACAGCATCTCGATGAGCAGAGCGTGAAATACGTCATCATGCAGCACTCCGAGGCCTATACCGCCCAGGAGGTGGCCGAGGCGGTGCATGTGCCCGGCAGGCACTTCGCCAAGTGCGTGATGGTGAAGATCGACGGTCGACTGGCCATGGCGGTCTTGCCGGCGACCGACCAGGTCGACCTGGACCGACTGGGCAAGTCCACCGGCGCCCGGGCCGTCGAACTGGCGGAGGAGGCGGACTTCCAGGACCGCTTTCCGGAGTGCGAGCTGGGCGCCATGCCGCCCTTCGGCAATCTCTTCGGCATGGAGGTCTTCGTCTCGCCGCACCTGACCCAGGCGGATCTGATTGCCTTCAATGCCGGCAGCCACAGCGAAGTGATGCAGCTGGCCTATAGCGCCTTCGAACGTCTGGCCAGTCCGGTGGAGGTGGCGATGTGAGCCGGTCGCAGCCGAATCGGCGCCCGCTTGTGACGGTTTGACGCATCGGCATTGTCTGTTGAGGTGGCGATAACCTTCTATGCTGGGAGCAGACCGGCGCGGATGCAGTGGCGTCGGCGACAGGTGCGACAGCGCGATAGTGGTATCACTCAGCCATGTTCAGAATCCTTGGGAGGATGATATGACGCAGACGGTTACCGCGAGCTATGACAGCATTGATAAGGCCCGCAACGCCTTCGATGAGCTGGTGGCCGAGGGCTTCCCCCGCGAGAAGCTCTATTTCGACAAGGAGACCAGTCAGGTCAAGGTGATCATCCCGGACACCTCCAAGCCGGAGGCGGAAGAGATTCTTCGGCGCCACGAGCCGGATGAAGTCTGGGCGCGCCCCTTCCCCTATGAGGAGGAGCCAGAACAAGAGGCATAGCGCCTGACCATGGCCGTGAACCCTGACGCCGACCCGCTGGTGGCGGCGCTTGAGCGCGTCGAGCAGGTCAGCGGCCTATCAGCTGACCCGGCGCTGCCTCCCGACCACTTCTTGCCCTGACAGGCTCCCGGCAGCTGTGACACGCTATCACTTCGTGACCACCTGGCGGTTCGAGGCGCCGATCGAGGAGGTCTATCGCGTGCTGAGCGAAGCACACCGCTGGCCGGCCTGGTGGCCCAGCGTCACCGCGGTTGAGCAGCTGGCGCCGGGGGATGAGCGCGGCGTCGGGCGGGTCTATCGCTATGTGTGGAAGAGCCGCCTGGGCTATCGCCTGCGCTTCGATATCCGCGTGACCCGGGTGGAGTCCCCCTGGCTGATCGAAGGGGAGGCCAGCGGCGATGTGCAGGGCATTGGGCGATGGCGGCTGATCGAGGAGGGGGCGGTGACCCAGGTGCGCTACGAGTGGCGGGTCTTCACGACCCGGCGCTGGATGAACCTGATCGCGCCGGTGGCGCGACCGCTGTTCGCCTGGAGCCACCACGCGGTGATGCGCGACGGCGCCGTGGGGCTGGCGCGGCGTCTCGGGGCGCGGCTGCTGGCGGCGGCCCATGACTGAGCCTGCCGCCGTCTTGCCGCGGGCTCAGACTAGCCAGGCCACGGTCAGGCCCACCACCAGCGACAGCAGCATCGGCACCGCGACGCGTCGGCCGACCGGCGGCGTGCCCACGGTGATCGCCATGCCCGCCTTGACCAGGTTGTTCACCGCCGCAGCGATGATGATGCCCAGCACGGCGGTGCTGGCATCGATGGTGGTCAGCGACATGCGGCTCAGCGACAGGGTGATGGCATCCACGTCGGCCAGGCCGGAGGAGGCGGCCAGCAGATAGATGCCGGCCTCGCCCAGCAGTTCGCGCAGCCATTCACCGAGTACCATGATCAGCGCCAGCAGGGCGCCGAACAGCAGCGCCACGCGCAGCTCCAGCGGGTTCTGGCTCAGCGGATGGTCGACCTTGAGGGCCTGCCGTTGGCGATACCAGATCACCAGGGCCGGCACGTAGAGCGTCAGGCCCATCAGCGCTATCGGCAGCAGCAGCTGGGGGACCAGGCCGGGGCTGATCACCGTGGCGTAGAGTAGGATGCGGGGAAACATGGTGCCGCAGGCGAGCAGGATGCCGGCGGCCAGCATCGGGCTGAGCACCGGGTTGCGGCGGGATTGGCGAGCGAAGTGCAGGGTCAGGGCCGTGGAGGAGCTGAGCCCGGCGAACAGCCCGGTGAACAGGATGCCCTTCTCGGTGCCGCCCACGCGAATGGCGAAGTAGCCGACGAAGGAGATCGAGGCGATCAGCACCACCAGCCACCAGATCTCGTAGGGGTTGAGTACCTCGCCGGGCCCCATGCCGCGGTTGGGCAACAGCGGCAGCATGACGGCGCTGATCAGTAGCAGCTTGAGGCCGGCATCCAGCTCATGGGCCTGCAGCTTGTTCAACAGGCCGTGGATCTCCTGCTTGTTGTCGAGCACCACCGCGGTCACCACCGCACAGGCGGTCGCCAGCACCAGATCCACGGCGACGGCCACGGCACCGAAACAGAAGGTCAGCAGCAGCCCCACCAGGCCGGTGATGCTGTAGTCCTGGCTCTGCTCCATGCGTGCCCGGTAGGCCACCAGAGCAATGAGCGCCACGGCCAGGAAGGCCAGCGGCAGGATCCAGACGGTGACGGTCTCGGCGAGCAGGGCGGCGATGCCGCCGAGCAGCCCCACCAGCGAGTGGGTGCGTATCCCGGCCACTCGCTCCCCCGACTTCTTGCCGCGCGCCACCCAGCCCCGCTCGATGCCGATCAGGGCGCCCAGCAGCAGCGCCACCGTCAGTTGGATGGCGGTCTCGTTGGCGGCGATGAACTGGCTGGCGACATCATCCATGTGCTTGATATCCTGGCACTTGAGGGCGGCTTAGGGTCCTTTTAGGGTGGACCCTCGCGGCCCCGGCAGCAATCGCCAGCTTGCCTGCCGCTGGGTTGCCGGCGCATTCTTCGGCCGCCCCCAGCCTCAGTCGGGGTCCTTCAGATGCTCCCGGGCTTCCTCGGCGCTCTCATAGATATGCGGCGGCACGGCGCGTGCTTCCAGGGCGTGACCGAGCTTCTTACGCATGAAACTGCTGGTGGTATAGCGGGTGACCTGGTGATAGAAGCGCCGCTCCAGGTCGCTGACCATGGCCGTATAGGCGTCCAGCAGCGCCTCGTCGATGCGAAAGTGGTCGTAGTTGACGATGGCGTAGACGCGGCGGCCCAGCGGTGTCAGATGGCGCTCCACGGTGTCGCGTATGGCGTCGATGTCGGCGTGGGAGGCGATCTTCAGGTTTTCGAAGTTGATAAAGAAGATGTCCTCGGCGGCGTCGAAGTGGAAGCGTTGGGCGAGTGGCAGGGTGAGCAGATCCTCGCGCAGGCCCATGGGTTGCTCGCGGAAGATGCGCTCGTCCATCGGCCGTGGCGGCTCGGGCATCAAGGGCGTGAAGGCCATCTGGGCCAGGATGTCGCGCTCGAGGTCTACCCCCGGGGCGATCTCGGTGAGGGCGATGCCCTGCGGGGTCAGCGCGAACACGCAGCGCTCGGTCACGTAGAGCACCGGCTTGCCGTCGGCGGCGGCCAGTTCGCCGCTGAAGGTGCGGTGCTCCACCTCGGCGACGAACTTGGGATGGCCGCCCTCGGGCAGGCGCAGCTGGCCGTCGACGATCTCGAGGGCCTCGCTGGTGACCGTGAAGGTCCCCATGAACACCACTCGGCGGGCGTTCTGGCTGATATTGATGAAACCGCCGGCCCCGGCCAGGCGCGGGCCGAACTTCGAGACGTTGACGTTGCCGACGCCATCGACCTGGGCCATGCCGAGGAAGGCGACGTCCAGCCCGCCGCCATCGTAGAAGTCGAACTGAGCCGGCTGGTCGATGATCGCCTGGGTATTGAGCGCCGCGCCGAAGTCGAGCCCGCCGGCGGGCAGGCCGCCGATCACCCCGGGCTCGGTGGTGAGCGTCACCAGCTCCAGCACCCGCTCTTCGCTGGCCACCGCGCCGACCCCCTCCGGCATGCCGATCCCCAGATTCACCACGCTGTTGGGGGCCAGCTCGAAGGCGGCGCGCCGGGCGATGATCTTGCGCGCCGACAGCGGCAGCGCCTCGGGAGTGGCCATGGGCGCCTTGATCTCGCCGGAGTAGGCCGGGTTGTAGGGGGTGCGGAAGGTCTGCCAGTGGTGCTCGGGCTCATCGCAGACCACCACGCAGTCCACCAGGATGCCGGGAATGTGCACGTCCTTGGGATGCAGGGTGCCGCGCTCGGCCAGCCGCTCGACCTGCACGATCACCAGGCCGCCGGAATTGCGCACCGCGGTGGCGATGGCCAGTGCCTCCAGCACCAGGGCCTCGCGCTCCATGCTCACGTTGCCCAGGGTGTCGGCGGTGGTGCCGCGCAGCAGCGCCGCCTGCAGCGGCAAGGCCGGATAGAACAGGTACTCCTCGCCGTCGATGGGCAGCAGACGCACCCGCTCCTCGGTGGTGATGTCGTTGATCTTGCCGCCGCCGAGACGCGGATCGACGAAGGTGCCGAGGCCCACCCGGGTCAGGGTGCCCGGCTTGCCGGCGGCGATGTCGCGAAACAGGTGCGAGATCACCCCCTGGGGCAGGTTCCAGGCCTGAATGCGCCCTTCGATGGCGAGCCGCTGCAGGGCCGGCACCAGTCCCCAGTGGCCACCGATTACCTTCGCCACTAGCCCCTCGTGGCCGAGATGGTTGAGCCCGCGGCTCTTGCCGTCGCCCTGGCCGGCGGCGTACATCAGCGTCAGGTCGCGGGGGTGGCCGGTCTCGAGGAAGCGCGCCTCCAGGGCCACCGCCAGATGCTCGGCGAAGCCGATGCCGACGAAGCCGCCGGTGGCCACGGCGTCGCCGTCGCGGATCAGGTCGATGGCTTCGCGGGCGGAGACGATCTTGCCCTTCTCGGTGAAGGGGCGGCGGGAGAGCAGCGGGTGAGTCTGGCGGTCCATGGGCGGGCTCCCTGAGGGCTATTGTTGTTGTCATGGCACGTTACCACGCACATTACCACAGACCGCACAACGCCTGGCGAGCGGGGAGTTGCCAAGCTGCCGGATCTCTCTGATACTGTATTAAAATACAGTTTCGGGAGGTGCCCATGCGACAGGCCTTGCCACCGGCCGTGCGTCTGTTCGGTCGAGCCATGATCGAGCCCGCAGGCGGCACCCAGCCGCTGATGGGGTGCCGGGTGCGGGCTGGTTTCCCCAGCCCGGCGGATGATCACCTGGACGTGGAGATCGACCTGCACGCCCATGTGGTGCGCCGGCCGGCCTCCACCTACTTCGTGCGCGCCGAGGGCGACTCCATGCGCGGTGACGGCATCCATCACGGCGACCTGCTGGTGGTGGACCGCAGCCTCGAGCCGCTGCCGGGCCGGGTGGTCGTCATCGCCGTGGACGGCGAGCCCACCGTCAAGCGGCTGGCGCGGCAAGGCGAGGGCATCGTGCTGCTGGCCAGCAATCCGCGTTTCGCACCGATTCCGCTGGCCGGGCGGGAGTGCCATGTGTGGGGCGTGGTCACCCATGTGGTGCATGCCCTGCCGGAGGTGGCGCCATGATCGCCCTGGTCGACGGCAACAACTTCTATGTCAGCTGCGAGCGGGTCTTCGACCCGCGCCTGGAGGGCCGCCCGGTGGGCGTACTCTCCAACAACGACGGCTGCGTGGTGGCGCGTTCCGAGGAGCTCAAGGCGCTGGGCGTGGCGATGGGGGCGCCGCTGCACCTGCTGCCGCCGGACATTCGCCGGCGCGCGGCGCTGCTCTCCAGCAACTATGCGCTCTACGGCGACATGAGCCGGCGGGTGAACCAGGTGCTCGCGGAGTTCTCGCCGGACGTGGAGCCCTACTCCATCGACGAGAGCTTCGTGGGCTTCGATGGCTTTCCCGCGGCGCGCCTGGAGGCCCACTGCCGGGCGCTGCGCGATACCGTGGGCCGGTGGACCGGGATTCCCGTCGGAGTTGGCGTGGCCCCGACCCGGGTGCTGGCCAAGGTGGCCAACCACCAGGCCAAGCGCGAGCCCGCCCACGAGGGGGTGTGCCTGCTGGGGGCGGATGACGCCGCGACCCGCCGGGTCCTCGAGCGGCTGCCGGTGACCGCGCTGTGGGGCGTGGCGCGGCGCAGCGGTGAGCGGCTGGCGCTGATGGGGATCGATACCGCCTGGCAGCTGCGCGAGGCGGATCCTCGCTGGGTGCGAAGCCGTTTCTCGGTGGTCATGGAGCGTCTCATCTGGGAACTCCGCGGTCGTCCATCGATCACCCTGGATGACATGAGTGAACCGCGCCAGCGTATCCTGGTGTCGCGCTCCTTCGGGCGGCTCACCGGCGATCTCGACGAGCTGCGGGCGGCCGTTCGCCAGCACGGTGCCCGGGCGGCCGAGAAGCTGCGTCGCCAGGGCAGCCAGGCCCGGGCGTTGCAGGTGTTTCTGCGTACCAATCCTTTTCTGGCCGGCGAGCCCCAGTACCGCAACAGCGTGGTGGTGGCGCTGCCCGAGCCCACCGACGACAGCCGCGCGGTGCTCGAGGCGGCGTCGCGGGGGCTCGAGGCACTCTTCCTCGAGGGCTATCGTTACCAGAAGTGCGGCGTGATGCTGCTCGATCTGGTGGAGGCCGAGCGCCGCCAGCTCCCCCTGCTGGACGGGCCGGCGGGCGAGGCCAGGCGCGATCGCAGTCGGCGGCTGATGGCAGCGCTGGACCGGCTCAATCGCGAGATGGGGCGCGACACCGTGCGCTTCGGCCTGCCGCGCCGGGACAGCGCCTGGGCGCTGCGCTGCCAGCGGCGCACGCCGCGCTATACCACGCGCTGGGATGAGCTGATGCGCGTCAAGACGGCCTGAAACATCGCTGGCGGCTGCAGGGCGTGGCCGCTCCTGAACCGAGCATCGGCAAGGGCGTTACCGGCGGGAATGGCAGAGAGGGCCGCAGGGTGCCATCCTGTAGGCACATCCCTGTCGCCGAATCCCGGTGAAGAAGGAGGCCTATGTCACTGCCGTCGATCCGGCGCTATCTGGCGCCCCTGCTGCTGGGAAGCCTGCTGCTGCTTGGCTTCCATAACGCCGCCGCCCGCGACCTGGCGGCCGAGCCCGCCGACATGGTCGAGGTGGAGATCGCCACCGTCGGGGTGGCGGGGCCCGGCGGTCCGCCAGTGGTGCTGCTGCGCGAGCCCGGCGCCCAGGCGGTGATTCCGATCTTCATCGGCCCCAATGAGGCCGGCGCCATCCTCAGGGGGCTGAGCGGCGATCGCACCCCGCGACCCATGACCCATGAGCTGCTCGGCAGCGTGCTCGAGGGCATCGACGCCACCCTGGAGCGGGTCTACGTCGATGCCATCGTCGACAACACCTTCCTGGGCATGCTGGAGCTGCGGCTGGAAGGCCGCGATGACCCGGTGCGTATCGACAGCCGGCCCAGCGACGCCATCGCCCTGGCGCTGTATGCCGGGGCGAGCATCCATGTGGCGCCCCAGGTGCTGGAGGCCGCCCGGCAGATCGAATACGAAGGGCTGGAGGATCAGGCGGTGGTCGCCCTGGGGATCACCGTGACGCCGGTCAGCGACGATCTGCGCGAGGCCCTCGGCCTGCCGGACCAGGAGGGCGTGCTGGTCAGTGACGCCAGCGGGCCGGCCCTGGATGCCGGGTTGTCCCCCGGGGCGCTGCTGCTGGAGGTCAATGGGGAAGTGCCGAGCACGCCGATGCAGTTCCTCGAGCTGGTGCGCGATACGCCCCCGGGGGAAGAGGCCCAGCTACGCTACTGGCAGGAAGGCGAGGAGCACGAGTTGGAGCTCTCCACCGACGTTCCCTCGCCGCGCCCGGCCCCGCGTCAGCGCCCCGAGGCTCCCGCCATTCGTACCTGAGGCCGCTTGGACCCTGCTTGCGCCGCCCCCGACCCTGCGTCGGGGGCGGTCGTGTGAATGCGCGGCACTTTCACTCCCTCGAGCGGGTGATCACCCAGGCGATAAGGGCGGCGCAGGCGCCGAAGAAGACCGGACTGGTCAGCCCGTGGGCGATGAACGGCTCCAGGCCGGCGATGGCGCGCACCGTCATGGCGGCGGCCATGACGCCGGCGCCGGCCAGGGCGGTGATGGTGAGGCGTTGTGCGGTGGTCATGATCCGGCTCAGGTCGCCTTGCGCAGTCGGGTGAGGCCCTCCTGGGCGGTGGAGGCCACCAGGCGACCGTCACTGTCGAACAGGCTGCCGCGGGCAAAGCCGCGGGCGCCGCCGGCCCAAGGGCTCTCCATGTCGTAGAGCAGCCAGTCGTTGACCCTCACGTCGTGATGGAACCACAGGGCATGGTCGAGGCTGGCGATCTGCAGTTTGGGGTCTCGGTAGGTGATGCCGTGGGGCACCAGGGCCGAGGTCAGTAGGTTGAAGTCGGAGCTGTAGGCGAGCAGGTAGCGGTGCAGCGCCGGGTCGTCGGGCAGCTCGCCGGTGAGGCGGAACCACAGCCGCTTACGCCCGGGCTGGCCCGGCTCGGCCTCGTCCCCCAGGTGGAGGAATTCGATGGGGTGGCCGGGGAAGCGTTCCAGGCGGGCGTCGGGGCTGTCAATCAGGGCGTCCGGCAGGGCCACCGCGGGCATCGCCATCTGATGGGCCAGGCTCTGTTCGGCGCCGTGGAAGGAGGCGCTGCAGAAAAAGATCGGCCGCCCTTTCTGGATGGCAGTGACGCGGCGGGTGGTGAAGCTGCCGCCGTCGCGCACTGCGTCGACCTGATAGACTACCGGCCGGTGCGGGTCGCCGGGGCGCAGGAAATAGCCGTGCAGCGAGTGGGCGCGACGGGCGGGGTCCACCGTGTGGGTGGCGGCGGACAGGGCCTGGCCCAGCACCTGGCCGCCGAACAGCTGTGGCAGGCCGAGATCCTGGCTGCGACCCCGAAACAGGTTCTCTTCCAGCTCTTCCAGGCCGAGCAGGTCGACGAGGGCATTCAGCGCGTCCGACATGGGGGATTCCTCAGGGGCGTCTCATACGGTTGTTTCACTGTCAGCATACACGGAGTGCCGGTCGATGCGCAGCGACGAATTCTACATGCACCGCGCCCTGGACCAGGCGCACCTCGGCCTGGCCGCCGGGGAGGTGCCGGTAGGCGCGGTGGTGGTGGACGCCGCCGGGGAGATCGTCGGGGAAGGCTACAACGCGCCGCTGTCGGGCCATGACCCCAGCGCCCACGCCGAGATCCGCGCGTTGCGCGACGCCGGGGCGCGGCTGGGCAACTACCGGCTCGACGGCTGTACCCTCTTCGTGACGCTGGAGCCCTGCCTGATGTGCACCGGGGCGATCATTCATGCGCGCCTGGCCCGGCTGGTCTACGGTGCCGCCGAGCCACGCACCGGCATGGTGGAGTCGAAGGCCAACCTCTTCGCCCAGCCCTGGCACAACCACCGGGTGCAGGTAGAGGGTGGCCTGCTGGCGGCACGGTCGTCGCGGTTGCTCAAGGCATTCTTTGACGCGCGTCGCAGCGCAGGCTCATGAGTCACTGAGGATGCCATGGTCGCTGTGGGCCAGTATGACCCGGTTGCGGCCCTCGGCCTTGGCGCGATAGAGGGCGTCGTCGGCAGCCTGCATGAGGGAGGCGAGCTCGACGGCGCCCGCCACCTGGGTGACCACGCCGATACTGATGGTCAGCGGCTTGCCGTCATGGTGCAGCAGGTTGGCGGCCTGGAGGCCCAGGCGGATTTGCTCGGCAGCCATCATGGCCTGTTCGGCGGGCGTGCCGGGCAGGCAGGCGACGAACTCTTCACCGCCGTAGCGGGCGAATAGCCCCCCATGGCTCTCGATGATCTCGTGCCCGATCTTACCCAGTTGGTTCAGGAAGCGGTCGCCGACCAGGTGGCCGTGGTGGTCGTTGATGCGCTTGAAGTGGTCGATGTCGCAGATCATCACGCTGAGCGGTAGCTGCTCGGCGTTGGCTTTCAGGGTGTCCAGAAACAGGCGTCGGTTGGGTAGCCGCGTCAGTTCGTCGTGGCTTGCCAGCCACTCGACTTCCTTCTGAAGCTGAGTACGGGTGCGGATCTCGCGGCGCAGCTCGGCGTTGGCGGCGTGCGCCGCGCGGTGCTGCCGGGCCAGGCTGGCGTAGGCATGGCGCATCAGATAGAGCAGGTAGGCGAGGGTCAGGCCGATGACCAGGCTGACGGCCGGGTGGCGCGGAAGCTGCTGCACCAGGCTGGCTCGGCTCGGTTGAATCCTGAGTTCCAGCGGCTGCCCCGCCACGTCGAGGCGTGCCGCATATTGCCAGGGTCCCAGGGCCGCTTCAGGCCAATGGCTGAGCAGCTCACGCTCTCCCTGACCGGCGTAGAGCGACAGGGCGAACTGTCGAGTATCGGTCTGTTGAAACAGGGTGTCGGCAAGCAGCGGCAGGCTAACCACCATGGCCACGGCGCCCAGGGTTTGCCGCTCGTCGAGGGGAATCGGCAGATAGTGGATGATTCCGGGCACGCCCTGCAGCAGCTCGATGACCCCGGTGCGCCCCGTACGCTGCTCGATGAGGGCCTGGCTGAGTGCTGCTCTTCCCTGTGGCTGGGCGTCAAACAGCCGGACACCGAGGGCCTGGCGGTTGATATCGCTGTGCGGGTAGATGCGCCTGACACGGCTGTCGGGGTCGATGAAGGCAATATTGAGGAAGTAGCGGAAGTCACGGTGGAAGGGCGCGGCCTGGTGGCCCCACTCAGCCTGGCTGGGCGGCCGGTCGAACAGCGTCCAGAAATTGGCGAAACGCTGCATGGCCGAGAGGTGCTCATCGATCTCACGTGTCAGGCGGTCGGCGAGCTGTTGGCCAGTGGTTTGGACCTGAGCACGGAGCTGCTCTTCGGTCAGCTGTTTCTGCTGGTACCAGAACAGCATGACCATGGCAGCGAGTGCCAGCGCAAGCCACAGCGTACGCTGGATGATCAGCGCCCCCGCTCGCCAGCCCGGCAGAGCGGCCAGCACCTGGCCCGCCAGCAGCCCCCAGAGGAGTAGCTGTTCCCGGGGGGCGGCAGCATACGGCACCACATAGTCGCTGCCGATGAGGCTCGCGATCAGCTGCATCAGCAGCAGCAGCAGGGCAATGCCGGCCAGCAAAGGGCCGCCATAGACGGCGCGGCTGCGAATTGCCACATTGATCGCCAGTGCCATCAGGCAAAGGGTGACGCTCAGGGCGGGGCGCCAGGCATCGAGAGGTATGCCGCCGAACAGCCAGGCGCTGGCTCGATCCCACTGGGCGAGTGAGACCCAGTACTCCGGCAACAGATAGCTGAGCAGCGTGATGCCGAGGAAGGATAGTGCGGCTACCAACAGGAGCCAGGCAGATAGCGTTCGACGCAGCAGCATCGCTAGCTGGGCCAGTGCCACCAGGCCGATCGGTCCCAGCAAGGAGAGCGCCATGGTATCGCCATCGAACACAGCCGCAAGCGCTGACAGAATCGCCAGAATCAAGACACCGCCGGTGATCGGGATGGCTGGGCGGAACATGGGCATCGCCTTCTAGAGAATAGGGGGCACGATCTCGAATTCTCGGTCGTCGTCCTCGCCGTCGAGCAATTCGTTGAGCTGCAGGTACTGCTGCTGACTGCGATCCACGTGGGTGAGGATCTCGTAGTAGCGGCGAATGTTGCGCACGTAGATCACCGGCTCGCCGCCGCGGGCGTAGCCGTGGCGGGTCTGGCTGTGCCACTCGCGCTTTTGCAGCAGCGGCAGTGCCTCGCGCACGTCCTCCCAGGTGTCGGGGTCGCCGCCGAGCTGTTCGGCGATGCGCCGGGCATCGTAGAGATGGCCAAGCCCCACGTTGTAGGAGGCCATGGCCATGAACAGGCGATCCTCTCCGGTGATCGACTCCGGCAGCCGGTCCTTGATATGGCGCAGGTAGCGTGAGCCGCCGTCGATGCTCTGGGCCGGGTCGAGGCGGTCGTCGACGCCCATTTCGCCGGCGGTGGGCAGGGTCAGCATCATCAGCCCGCGCACCCCGGTGGGTGAGGTGGCCTCGGGGTCCCAGTGGGACTCCTGATAGCCAAGCGCGGCCAGCAACTTCCAGTCGAAGCCGGTGTCGCGGGCGGCCTCGCGGAACAGCTCGGTATAGTCGGGCAGCCGATCATGCACGTGGCCGATGAACACCCGGGCGCCGACGTATTCCAGGTAGTCGTCATGGCCGAAGTAGCGGGCCACCAGGGCGTCCAGCATCCCTTCCTGGCGCAGGGCGTGCAGAAAGCGGTTGGCCTCCTGCTGCAGCCCCAGGCCCCCCCGGTCAGGAAACGCCCAGGCCATGGAGAGCGGCCGGCCCAGCGTGAAGCCGCGCTCCACGTCGGGGAAGAACAGTCGGTTGAGCCGGAACTGATGCTCATAGACCACGGCGGCATCCAGGCTGCCGCTCTCGATCCGGCTGAGCAGCTCGGCCACCTCCACGTCGGAGGACTCCCGCCAGCCAAGCTCCGGGTGCTCGGCCTGAAGCTCACGCAGCACCCGGTCGGCGCCGGAGCCGCGAATGGTGCCGATGTCGAGCCCGGAGAGGCGCTCGATATCGGTGACCGGCGGCAGGCCACGGCGATAGACCAGCAGCGGCTGCAGGTCGAGAATCGGCCGGCTGTAGATCAGGCCCTCACGGGTCGGCTCCAGGGGCAGGACGGCGGCGCCCAGGTCGCCTTCCCGCGCCACGGTCTCGAGCACGCTCTCGATGGAGTGGCTGGCATCCAGGGTCAGGCTGACGCCCAGATGGTCGGCGAAACGGCGCATCAGCTCATATTCGAAGCCGGTGGGGCCGTGGCGGCCCTCGTAGTAGGTGGTGGGGGTGTTGCGGGTGTGCACGCTGAGGAAGTCGCGGGCCAGCACCGCCTCGAGCTGGCCGTCCGGGGGCGTCAGGTAGCGGTAAGGCACGAGGCACAGCGCCACGCCCGCCAGCAGGACGGTGGCGATACGCAGATGGCGCAGCACTGGGTAGGACGGCAATCCGGACATGTAGGCGACGGTCGGCGATGAGAGCCACACGATAGCGGCCGTCGCGGCGGCTGTCATCCGCCGCATTTCGCCAGGCCCCCGCTTTCCAGTATCATGGGCGCTTTCTGCGCCGCCCGCGGCGGCCCCTCCTTATGCTTGCTTCAGAGGCTCCAAGACATGCTCGAACTTCGAGGCGCGCCCGCCCTTTCCGCTTTCCGTCATGCCAAGCTGCTGGCTACCCTGCGCGCGCGGGTTCCCGAGATCGAGTCGCTGCAGGCCGACTACGTGCACTTCGTGGATCACGACGGTGAGCTGTCTGACCAGGCGCGGAACCTGCTCGCCCAGCTGCTCGACTATGGCGTCAAGGCCGAGGGGGCGGCCGGCGATCGCCAGGCCGGCGGCGACGGTCAGCTGTTTCTGGTGGTGCCGCGCATCGGCACCCAGTCGCCCTGGTCGTCCAAGGCCACCGATATCGCCCACAGCTGCGGCCTCGGCCAGGTGCGTCGCCTGGAGCGCGGCATCGCCTATCGCGTGGTCCTCAAGGCGCCGATGTCCGAAGCCGCCTTCCTGGCGATCGTTGCGACCCTGCACGACCGCATGACCGAGTCGGTGCTCACCGACGCCAGCGACGCGGCCAAGCTGTTCGCCCACCATGCGCCGGCGCCGCTAGGCAGCGTGGATATCCGCGAGGGCGGACGCGAGGCGCTGGTGGCCGCCAACGGCGAACTGGGCCTGGCGCTGGCCGAGGACGAGATCGACTACCTACTCGGCGCCTTCCAGGAGCTCGGTCGCAACCCGACCGACGTCGAGCTGATGATGTTCGCCCAGGCCAACTCCGAACACTGCCGCCACAAGATCTTCAACGCCGACTGGGTGATCGACGGCGAGGCGCAGCGCCACTCGCTGTTCAAGATGATCAAGAACACCTACCAGGAATCTCCCGACGACATCCTCTCCGCCTACAGCGACAACGCCGCGGTGATCCGGGGGAGCACGGCCCCGCGTTTCTTCGCCGCGCCCCTGACCGGCGAGCAGGGCGAGCGGGCCAGCTACGCCGCCCATGAGGAGCCGATCCAGATCCTGATGAAGGTGGAGACCCACAACCACCCCACCGCCATTGCCCCCTATCCCGGGGCGGCCACCGGCGCCGGCGGCGAGATCCGCGACGAGGGCGCCACCGGCATCGGCGGCAAGCCCAAGGCGGGGCTCACTGGCTTCACCGTCTCCAACCTGCGCATCCCCGAGTTCGTCCAGCCCTGGGAGGCCTTCGACTACGGCAAGCCCGAGCGCATGCAGTCGGCGCTCGACATCATGCTCGAGGGGCCCATCGGCGGTGCGGCCTTCAACAACGAGTTCGGCCGGCCGAACCTCGCCGGCTACTTCCGCAGCTACGAGCAGGACGCCTTGGGGGCGAACGGTATCGAGCGGCGCGGCTACCACAAGCCGATCATGATCGCCGGCGGCTATGGCAACATCCGCGACGGCCATGTCCAGAAGGGCGAGATCCCGGTGGGCGGCAAGCTGATCGTGATGGGTGGGCCAGCCATGCTGATCGGGCTGGGCGGCGGGGCGGCCTCGAGCATGGCCTCCGGTGCGTCGAGCGCCGATCTCGACTTCGCCTCGGTGCAGCGCGAGAACCCCGAGATCGAGCGTCGCGCTCAGGAGGTGATCGACCGCTGCTGGGCGCTGGGCGAGGCCAACCCCATTCGCTTCTTCCACGACGTGGGCGCCGGGGGGCTCTCCAACGCCCTGCCCGAGCTGGTCAAGGACGGCAACCGTGGCGGCTGTTTCGATCTGCGCGCGGTGCCCAACGCCGAGCCCGGCATGAGCCCGCTGGAGATCTGGTGCAACGAGGCCCAGGAGCGCTATGTGCTGGCGGTGGCGCCAGAGGATCTCGCCACCTTCGACGCCCTGTGTCGTCGCGAGCGCTGCCCCTATGCCGTGGTCGGCGAGGCCACCGAGGCGCATCACCTTGAAGTGCATGATGGCCACTTCCAGAGCAAGCCCGTCGACCTGCCGATGAGCGTGCTGTTCGGCAAGCCGCCCAAGATGACCCGCGAGTTCTCCCGCGAGAGCCGCGAAATGCCCGGGGTGATGCTCGACAACCTCGATTTGCGCGAGGCCATGGAGCGGGTGCTGCGCCTGCCCGCCGTGGCGTCCAAGAGCTTTCTGATCACCATCGGCGACCGCTCGATTACCGGCATGGTGGCCCGCGACCAGATGGTCGGCCCCTGGCAGGTGCCGGTGGCCGATGTCGCCGTGACCACGGCGAGCTTCGACACCCACGCCGGCGAGGCCATGGCCATGGGCGAGCGGCCCCCGGTGGCGCTGATCGACCCGGCGGCCAGCGCCCGGCTGGCGGTGGCCGAGGCGATCACCAACCTGGCTGCGGCCCCCATCGACAAGATCGGCGACATCAAGCTCTCCGCCAACTGGATGAGCGCGGCCGACCATGCCGGCGAGAATCAGGCGCTGTATGAGGCCGTGCATGCCGTGGGTATGGAGCTTTGCCCGGCGCTGGGTATTGCCATTCCGGTGGGCAAGGACTCCATGTCCATGCGCACCGCCTGGCAGGAAGGGGACGAGGCGGGCGAGGTCGAGGAGAAGAGCATCACCTCGCCGCTGTCGCTGGTGATCACCGGCTTCGCCCCGGTCACCGATGCCCTCAAGACCCTGACCCCGCAGGTCAACCTGGAACAGGACGAGTCCGACCTGATCCTGATCGACCTGGGCGGCGGCAAGAATCGCCTGGGCGGTTCGGCCCTGGCCCAGGTCTATGGCCAGGTGGGCAGCGACTGCCCCGACCTCGACGACCCGGAGGATCTCAAGGCCTTCTTCGCGGTGATCCAGGGGCTCAACGCCGAGGGCCAGCTGCTCGCCTATCATGACCGCAGCGACGGCGGCCTGCTGGTGACCCTGCTGGAGATGGCCTTCGCCGCCCGCGCAGGCCTGGAGATCAAGCTCGACTGGCTGGTCGACGAGCCCGGGGAGGCGGTGGATGCGCTGTTCGCCGAGGAGCTCGGCGCGGTGATCCAGGTCAACCGCCAGCACACCGAAGCGGTGCTGACCCAGTTCGCCGCCGCCGGCATCGAGACCTGCGGCGTCATCGCCCGGCCGCGCTACGACGACCAGGTGCGGGTCACCCTCTTCGAGGAGCCGCTGCTGGAGACCACCCGGCTGCTGGCCCAGCGTACCTGGGCCGAGACCAGCTACCGGATGCAGGCGCTGCGCGACAATCCCGACTGCGCCAAGAGCGAGTTCGACGACCTGCTCGACGGCCGCGACCCGGGCCTCTCGGCGAGCCCCAGCTTCGATATCCACGAGGACATCGCCGCCCCCTATGTCAACCAGGCGCGTCCGGCGGTGGCAGTGCTGCGCGAGCAGGGCGTCAACGGCCATCTGGAGATGGCCTGGGCCTTCGACAGGGCCGGCTTCGAGGCCGTCGACGTGCACATGAGCGATATCCTCGAGGGGCGGGTGTCCCTGGCACAGTTCAAGGGCCTGGTGGCCTGTGGCGGCTTCTCCTACGGCGACGTGCTGGGCGCCGGCGGCGGCTGGGCCAAATCGGTGCTGTTCAACGAACGGGCCCGGGAGCAGTTCGCGGGCTTCTTTAGCCGCGACGACAGCTTCTCGCTGGGGGTCTGTAACGGCTGCCAGATGCTTGCCCAGCTCAAGGACTTGATTCCCGGTGCCGAGGCCTGGCCACGCTTCGTGCGCAACGAATCCGAGCAGTTCGAGGCCCGCGTGGCCATGGTCCAGGTGGAGCAGAGTCCGTCGATCCTGCTGGCCGGCATGGAGGGTTCGCGCCTGCCCATCGCCGTGGCCCATGGCGAGGGCCGCGCCGAGTTCCGCGACAGCGCCCACCTGCGGGGCATCCAGGGCAGCGCCCAGGTGGCCCTGCGCTATGTGGACAACTACGGCCAGGTGACCACCCGCTATCCGGCCAACCCCAACGGCTCACCCTCGGGGATTACCGGCCTGACCACGCCGGACGGTCGCGTGACCATCATGATGCCCCATCCGGAGCGGGTGGTGCGGGCGGTGACCAACTCCTGGCGACCCGCCGACTGGACCCAGGACGGCGCCTGGCTGCGCCTGTTCCGCAATGCCCGGGTCTGGCTGGGCTGAGCGTTCCCTGCGATTGGAGTCGGTTCAGAGGCGGCCTGGGGCCGCCTCTTCTCTTTCCAGCGGTGCGTTCGAACTCGCGGTGCGTTCGAGCGACGTGTCCTCGGGTTAGCCCGCCGACGCTGCCCGGCCGGCTTCGCGGAAGGAGGCGAGATACTCCTCGAGTACGGCGTGCTCGGCGCGCTTCTGACGAATCATCGCCGACAGTGCGGGGAAGAGGTCGGGAATGGCGCTGGCATCGCGCAGGTGCTCGTAGAAATGCAGCGAGTATTCGGCACCGGCGATGGCCTGCTGGAGTTCATCGAGGGCGGCGTCCGGGCCGTCGATGAAGAAACGGTGGGTCGATCTGCCATTATGGCCCTGGCGCTGCTTGGTGCCGCCGGTGGGTGAGGGGTCGATTCCCAGCTGTCTTGCGATGCGCTGCAGCTCCTCGACCCGTATCTCGCACTGAATGCCCAGGGACGCCATCAGGCGGCTGGTGGCGGTGTTGAAGGTCAGGAAGTTGAAGGCGAGCCGTCGGTAGCGGGTCAGCTCGGCCCGCTCGTGGGCATCGGCCAGCGTCAGCAGCTCGTCCAATACCAGCACCAGCCTAGCTGTCGTTGTTTGAGTCCTCGGCATGGGCAGTTCCTCGAAAAGGGGTGGGGCAAGGTCCAGGGGTGTTCGACTAGTGAATCATCCTGATGAATTGAACCCCTGGGTTTCTTGATCTTCGTCAAGAGCTCGCGGTTCTTGTGCCAATGAACCAGCGATTTGGTGCATGCGGCATGATGAAAGTCATCGGCCTGCCTCCCCCCTCGATTCCCCAGACAGGCTACGGCTTTCGTCTGATTCGGCACGTTAGCTCACTATAGACCAAGGGCGCGTATCGTGGAGTGGGGATGCGCGGCTGGGCGCAAATAAAACGGATGTTTGAATATCGCCCGCCAAAACGCCAGACTATCATCATTGGCAAACGCACCCGGGGGCAGGCATGACCATAAGCAAGCGCTTTTATGAGCGGGTAACGCTGGAAATCGAAAACGGGGTGGCCGAGGTCGGGCTGGCAAGGCCCGACCGGCACAACGGCTTGGACTGGGCGATGATCGATGGCTTGCTGGCCGCACAGCGTCACCTGGCCGAACTCGCCGGGCGTCAACCAGGGCAGCTGCGTGCCGTGGTGCTGGTAGGGGAGGGCGAGAGCTTCTGCGCTGGCCTCGACATGGCCGCCATCATGGCCCAGCCCGAGCGCCTACCCGGCCTGCTCGAGGCGGCGGAGGATGGCATCAACCCGGTGCAGCGCCTGGCGCTGGGCTGGCGCGACGCCGGGGTGCCGGTGATTGCCGCCCTGCACGGCCATGTCTATGGCGGCGGCCTGCAGATCGCCCTGGGCGCCGATATCCGGGTGGTCCATCCCCAGGCGCGACTGGCGCTGCTGGAGATCGCCTGGGGCATCATCCCCGACATGGCGATCAGCGTCACCGGCGCCGATATCCGCGGCGATGTGCTGCGTGAGCTGGCCTGGACCGGGCGCAAGGTCAGCGGCGAGGAGGCCGTGACCCTGGGGCTGGCGACCCGGCTGTCACAGGCGCCGCGGGATACCGCGCGGGAGATCGCAACCGCCATCGCCGGGCACTCGCCCAGGGCCGTGGCCGCGGCGGCCGCGCTCTTCGCGCAGGCCCCCGGGCTGGACGCGCGGGCGCGCCTGGCGCTGGAGGCGCGTCTGCAGGGCGAGCTGCTTGGCGGGGCGGAGCAGCAGGAGGCCATGGCCGCTCGCCTCACCGGTCGTGCGGCCCGCTTTCCGCCCGCCTGAGCGTCCCTCGTCACGCCGGTGAATTCGCTCTAAGATGGCGGCTTGTTCATTGCCCCGCCTTCTCACCATGCCGACATCTGTCGCCACTGCCGCCCCCACGCCCCCGGCGCTGCGTCCCTATCAGCAGGAGGCGGTGCGCCGGGTGGTGGCGCACTTTCGCACCAGCGACGACCCCGCCGTGGTGGTGCTGCCCACCGGTAGCGGCAAGTCGCTGGTAATCGCCGAGCTGGCGCGCCTGGCTCGGGGGCGGGTGCTGGTGCTGGCCCATGTGCGCGAGCTGGTCGAGCAGAACCACGCCAAGTACCAGGCCTACGGCCTCGCGGCCGATATCTTCAGCGCCGGCCTGGGGCGCAAGGAGGCGAGCCGCCAGGTGGTGTTCGGCTCGGTGCAGTCGGTGGTGCGCAACCTGCGGGCCTTTGCCGATGGCGCCTTTACGCTGCTGGTGATCGACGAGTGCCACCGGGTCTCGCCGGCCGAAGACGCCAGCTACCGCCGGGTGATCGACCGCCTGCGGGCGGCCAATCCGCGGCTCAAGGTGCTGGGCCTCACGGCCACCCCCTATCGGCTGGGGCAGGGGTTTATCTATCACCGCCATTACCACGGCATGGTGCGCGGCGAGGAGGGCTGCTTCTTTGCCGACTGCGTCTTCGAGCAGCCGCTGCGGCTGATGGTCAAGCAGGGCTACCTGGCCGAGCCGGTGCGGATCGACGCGGCGCTTTTCAAGGACGGGCAAGCGCTGCGCTACGACTTCTCGGCGCTGGCGCCGTCTGCGAGTGGCCTCTTTCGCGAGGAGGCGCTCAATCGGGTGGCGGCGGGCAATCGCGCGACACCGGGGATCATCGCCGAGGTGATCGCCCACGCCCGCGACCGCCAGGGGGTGATGCTGTTCGCCGCCACCGTGGCCCATGCCGAGGAGATACTGGGCTACCTGCCGAAAGCCGAGGCGGCGCTGGTGACCGGGGCGACGCCCTCCGCCGAGCGCGAACGGCTGATTACCGCCTTCAAGGCGCGCAAGCTCAAGTACCTGGTCAATGTGGCGGTGCTCACCACCGGCTTCGACGCCCCCCATGCGGACCTGATCGCTATCCTGCGCCCCACCGAGTCGGTGAGCCTCTACCAGCAGATCGTCGGCCGCGGCCTGCGCCTCTCACCCGGCAAGCGTGACTGTCTGATACTGGACTATGCCGGCAACCCCTGGGACCTCTACGCGCCGGAGGTGGGCTCACCGCGTCCCGCCTCCGACGCCGAGCCGGTGCAGGTCGAGTGCCCCGCCTGCGGCCACGCCAACCTCTTCTGGGGCAAGCGCGACGGCGAACTGGTGATCGAGCACTTCGGCCGTCGCTGTCAGGGGCTGGTTCTTTCTCATCGCGCCCGACCCCGCGCGAAAGGCACAGAGTCAAAACCGGCATCATCTGCGATGGAGCAATGTTCCTTCCGCTTTCGCTTCAAGGTATGCGGCGACTGCGGCGCCGAGAACGATATCGCCGCCCGGCGCTGCCATGGCTGCGACACCCTGCTGGTGGACGCCGACGACAAGCTGAAGGAGGCGCTGCGCCTCAAGGACGCCCGCGTGCTGCGCGTGGCCGGCATGCAGCTCGAGGCCACCGTCAACGGCCGCGGGCTACCCCGGCTCAAGGTCACCTACCACGACGAGGACGGGGAAACCCTTGCCGAGTGGTTCGCCCTGGAGACGCCGCCCCAGCGGGCCGCCTTCGCCGCGGTTTTCCTGCGCGACCACCTGCGCGCCCCCGGCGTGCCCTTCCGGCCCACCACTCCCGAAGCGGTGATCGCCGAGCGCCGCCGCCTGCGTCACCCCGACTTCGTGGTGGGCCGGAAGGTGGGCCGCCACTGGCGGGTGCGCGAGAAGCTCTTCGATTACACCGGGCGCTATCGCAAGGCCGCCGAGGCGGAGTAGGGCGGCTTGCTATCTCAAGATGGCCGCTGTTGAATGGTTTTTGGGGTGTTCAAGGCGGGGTCGGAAGCCAAGTTCTGGTTGAGCCCGGAGGTTCAGCTGGCCCGAAATGATGGTTTTGATGCGCGGATGTTACGCCGCATCTCCTCAATGGTGGTGAGCCACCGTGAGGTACTGGAGGAAGCCTGGCATGAATATTTCGCCTAAGCGTGTCACCTTTGACGCAGATAGCTTCTGGGTCGAGCTAAGCGACGGCCGCACGATTGGGGTGCCTCTCGCTTGGTACCCACGGCTGCTGAATGCGCCACTTGAGCAGCTTGCCAACTATGAGCTGAGTCCCCGTGGAATCCATTGGGATGACCTGGACGAAGACATTTCGGTAGAAGGCATTCTGGCTGGGCGTGGTGACATGACGCGCCACCGTCAGGCGGTGGCGTGATGTTACGCGTAGGTTAGTGTGGTGCCGCTGGCTCCAGGCTGTCTCCTGCGCCGCCATCTTGCTAGACTGGCGCGTTAAATCTGCGTCCCCGGAGAGGCACGCCGCGTGAGCGCCACCCCCGATACCGCCAGCCCCGAGCAGAGCGCCGTTGCCGCCGGACAGGCTGCCGTGCTGGGACGCCTGTTCGATGAGCCGATCACCGAGCTGCCGGAAGACCTGTATATCCCGCCGGAGGCGCTGCGGGTCTTCCTGGAGACCTTCGAGGGGCCGCTGGACCTGCTGCTCTATCTGATTCGCCGCCAGAACCTGGATATCCTGACCATCGACGTGGCCGCTATCACCCGCCAGTACATCGAGTACGTCGAGCTGATGAAGGCCATGGAGATCGAGCTGGCCGGGGAGTACCTGCTGATGGCGGCGATGCTCGCCGAGATCAAGTCGCGCACCCTGCTGCCGCGTCCGCCGAAGGAGGGCGGGGGCGACGAGGAGGAGGACCCGCGGGCCGAGCTGATCCGCCGCCTGCAGGAGTACGAGCAGCTCAAGCAGGCCGCCGAGGCGCTGGCCGAGCTGCCGCGGGTGGGGCGCGACTGGTTCCCGGCCCGTGCCGCCCTGCCGCCGCTGCAGGCGCGGGTGATCCATCCCGAGGTGGAACTCGGCGAGCTGCTCGGCGCCCTGGCCGGCATCCTCAAGCGAGCCGAGCTCAACCAGGCTCACCAGATCAGCCGCGAGGTGCTCTCGACCCGGGCGCGCATGCTGGCGATCATGGAGCGGCTGGACCACGAGCGCTACACCCCCTTCGAGGCGCTGTTCACCCTGGAGGAGGGGCGCGCAGGCGTGATCGTCACCTTCATGGCGATCCTGGAACTGGCCAAGGAGGCGATGATCGAGATCGTGCAGAATGCGCCGCTGTCGCCGATTCACCTGCGCGCCCGGACGCCGCGTGACGACGAGGAGGCCGTCGAGCCAGCGCTAGCATCGGAGGCGGCTGGCGAGGACGAGCCGGGCGAGAGCCCCTTTGCCGATGGCGATGGTGACGGAGGCGAGGCGCTATGACGGCCATGGAGCAGCCGGGCAGCCTGGACGAGATCCTCGAGGCGGCGCTGCTGGCGGCCGGCGAGCCGCTGTCGCTGGAGCGGCTGGAGGCGCTGTTCGACGATCACGAGCGCCCGCCGCGCCGGGCGCTGCGCGAGGCGCTGACCCGGGTGGAGGTGCGCCATGACCGCGGCGCCATGGAGCTGCTCGAGACCGCCTCGGGCTTCCAGCTGCGCATTCGCCCCCGGCTCTCGGCCTGGGTCTCGCGGCTGTGGGACGAGCGCCCCCAGCGCTACTCCCGGGCGCTGCTGGAGACCCTGGCGCTGATCGCCTATCGTCAGCCGGTGACCCGCGGCGACATCGAGGAGGTGCGCGGCGTGGCGGTGAGCAGCTCGATCATGCGCACCCTGGCCGAGCGCGGCTGGGTGCGGGTGGTCGGGCATCGCGATGTGCCGGGGCGCCCGGCGGTGTATGCCACCACCCGGGCCTTCCTCGACGACTTCGGGCTCAAGACCCTGGACGAACTGCCACCCATGCATGAGCTGAAGGACCTCGACGAATCGCCGTTCGGCGAGCCCTTCGCCCAGGAGGCGCCGCCCGCCGCGCCGGCCGAGGTGCTGGCCCAGGCCGATGCGCCCGGGCCGGACGACGCTGCCGACGCGGCGTCAGGCGCCATCGCCGACGCTGCGCGGGCAGGCGGCGAGCGGGAGCATCACCCAACGACGGCCGGGATGGCCGACGAGACACACGCCGGGACGGCGTCCGACCGGCCCGGGCTGAGCTTCGCCGATCTCGAGGCTCGCCTGGCCGAACGTGCTCGCACCAGCGTCGCTGAAGACGGCGGAGCGGGGGCGGAATCCATACCCGAAGAGAGGTCTGACGACCCATGAGCAACACCACCGAAAAACTGCAGAAGGTTCTCGCCCGCGCCGGGCTCGGCTCGCGCCGCGAGATGGAAGCGGCCATCGCCGCCGGCCGGGTCAAGGTCAACGGCAAGCCGGCGACCCTGGGCGACCGCATCGAGCTGCGCGACCGGGTCAGCTTCGACGAGCGGCCGGTGACCCTGCGCGGCGCCGAGGAGACTCCGCGGCGGGTGATCATGTACAACAAGCCGGAAGGCGAGCTGTGCACCCGCAAGGACCCGGAGGGCCGGCGCACCGTCTTCGAGCGGCTGCCGCGCCTGAAGGGCGAGCGCTGGATCGCCATCGGCCGGCTGGATATCAATACCAGCGGCCTGTTGCTGTTCACCACCGACGGTGAGCTGGCCAACCGCCTCATGCACCCCTCCACCCAGATCGAGCGGGAGTACGCCGTGCGGGTCATGGGCGAGGTGACCAAGGAGCACGTGCGGGCCATGGTCGAGGGGGTCATGCTCGAGGATGGCCCGGCGCGCTTCACCGACGTCCAGGAGTTTGGCGGCGAGGGCATCAACACCTGGTTCCATGTGGTGATCACCGAAGGCCGCAACCGCGAGGTGCGCCGCCTGTGGGAGTCCCAGGGGCTGACGGTGAGTCGCCTCAAGCGGGTGCGCTACGGCAATATCTTCCTCGACAAGCGGGCCAAGGCCGGCGAGTGGGTCGAGCTCTCCCAGGATGAGATCGACGACCTGGCGGTGAATGCCGGGCTGGCGCCGCGCAAGGTGCCGGAGCTGACGCCGGATGAGAAGAATCGCTGGAGCCGCGACAAGAACAAGCGTCGCCCGGTGCAGGCGATGCGCAAGCCCAAGGGCCAACGCAGCCGGTGAGGGCGCCGGCTGCGACCAAAGGCAAAAAAGTCCTTGCCAGTGAAGGGTGCGACCAGTAATATCTGCACCCGTTCGGACGGGTCGTTAGCTCAGTTGGTAGAGCAGTTGGCTTTTAACCAATTGGTCGTAGGTTCGAATCCTACACGACCCACCATCCGAGCCTGTATGCTTGTTCGCAAGCGCCGGGTCGTTAGCTCAGTTGGTAGAGCAGTTGGCTTTTAACCAATTGGTCGTAGGTTCGAATCCTACACGACCCACCAGAATACCGAAAAGCGCCCTCGCTTCCGAAGCGAGGGCGCTTTTTCGTGGTGCGCTTGGTCGTATGGGGCCACGTGACCCGCAAGGCTATGTACGAAAAGTCTAGTGCTCCAGCCGTACCCGGCGCAGATTATAGTCGCCACCATGATTCACCAGCGTGAAGCCCTGGAAGCCTTGGCGCAGGCGCCGATCCTGTGCCTGCAGCACACGCCGGCCATCCACCAGGACCTGCATGTTCCCGTTCGCGTGGCGGGTCCAGCTCAGCGTATGGAAGCGGCCATCCTCGAGGGCGAGCGCGCCCTCGCTGCTGGCGATTACCTCGCCCCCCTCCGCGGTCATGCGTACCAGGCTGAGTCCGGGCCGTGAGCCCGCATTGTAGACCAGACGGTAGCCTCCGCCTGGCTGATAGCCCTGGAACAGCCCCACTTCCAGGCTGCCCGGCCGCTGATAGGAGGCCAGTTCCAGGTCCAGCCGGAAGGCGTTGCCGACCGGGGCATGGACGAAAATCTGGGCCGCTTCCTCGAACTCGACCTCCGCCGACACCGGCGATGTCGCCTCTGGCGTCTGCCCACTCGTCTGCTGGAGGATCAACTGGAGCATCGCCAGGCCGATCTCCTCCGGTCGCTCTGGGCGGAGTGTCGGCGAGGTGGGCCTGGCGACCTGCGCTGGCTCCACAATGCTGCGTAACCCGCCCTCATCGATGCTGAAGCGACCGCTGAGTACGGTCCAAGCTGGGTTGCGCCGGAAATCGCCATCGCTGAAGGTGTCGTCCAGGGCAACCCGTCTTGCCGGTGTCGACGCTTCGGGGGCCGCCCTGGCCTGGGGCGCCTGCTCCGTTTGCCGTAACCTCGCCAGCAGTGCCGTTGTCGCTTGACCATCCTGAGCCAGGCCCACGCTGCCCTGGTAGGTGCGAATCGCATTACGGCTGCGCGTTCCCATGAGGCCGTCCACCGGGCCCGCGTCGTAGCCGAGCCGGTTGAGTTCACGCTGGACGTCGGCCACCCGCTGCCGGTCGGTCAAGATCTCGACGCGAGGCGATGGTTCGGGTGCTAGCCGTGACGGTGTTGCCCTTGGCTGCCAGGCCCGGGCTGTCTGCTGGGCCTCGCTGATCTGCTGCGCGGTCATCCGCGATGCCACGGCATCCCGCGCCGTGGCGGCATGGCGGTGGCCGCGAGCCGAGGCCAGGTTGTACCACTTGTGGGCCTCCACGAAGTCCTGGAGCGTCCCTTGTCCGGCCTCGTGCATCTGACCCAGCATGTACAGGGCCTCGGCGTCGCCGGTGCTGGCAAGCCGTTCGAACATCGGCAATGCCTGGCGGTATTCCTGCCGTTCGTAGGTCTGCAGGGCATTGCGGTAGCTATCATCGGCGCTGGCCAGCGCGGGGTGACCGAACAGTAGGAGCAGGAATAGCAATCCTTTGAGGATGATCACGAGGTGTCTCCGGTGAGCGGGGTGTCAGCGTCGGCCGGCAGTTTTTGTGCTTTACCGCACTGCCTGGCTGTTCGTTGCGCGTTGCGTTTTTCTCAACGAAGACCGAGAACCGATAGAATCACCAGCACGATGACGACTGCGCCGACGATATAGACGATGTTGTTCATGAAGCTTTACCTCTGCGGAGCACTCTCCTGTTTCAGGAGGTTGCAAGATGTTGCGTGTCATGATGGCGTCGCTGTCCTTGCGACGCTTGGTGTAACTCCCTGTACCGGCAATTCCCTGCCTCACTCCTGGTGAGAATATGTCACTGGCGGCATTCCATCTGTTCGCTGGCGTACACAAGTCCCATCTTCCTCTTCGTGTGTCATAGAGGGAGTCGCTTGTAATAGAGTTTGTAATAGAGAGAGGCGCCCCTGGGGGCGTCTCCCGGAGACAACGAGGGCCTCTTGTGCTGTGAACTGTCTTTCCTGAACTCAGTTTTCACGTTCATGGCTTGCTGACTTCATGACCGATGACGCCGCCGACGGCAGCACCGCCAACGGTGCCGAGTGCGCTACCGCCGGTTAACACCGAGCCGCCGACGGCGCCGGCGCCAGCGCCGATGACCGTGCCTTTTTCCTGGGCTGACATGCCGGCGCATGCGGTCAGGCCCAGGAGCAGCATTGCAGTAGTAACGCTTATCAGGAAGCGTTTCATGGTGTTCATGGGCTGATCCTTTTCATGTGTAACTCGGCAGCAGGTAGGGCAGTAAAACGGTGGCGCTGCCTTTTACCGTTGATTCGAGCATATTCCGTCATTGGAGCATCGTCGGTCTGGTATCGCACACAGGGCATGTCATGGCACCGCGACGCACCTGGTCAGGACCGAGGCAAGTTCACTCCTGAGCGAGGGCTTCTTCGCGGGAACGACTTGCCCCAACTTGCCGCTAAAACTCGAAACAAAGCTGCGATGGCTGGAGAGGAGGATACAGATCAGGTTCGATGCGCCTTCGCTGCATGGGCAGGGTAGTCATCTCTGCCGCGAAGCACTGATGCCCGTTTCGGCCATTTCGCTTGGCGTGGTACATGGCCGCGTCGGCGCTGTGCATGAGGGTATCCGCATCGTCGGCATCCTCCGGGTAGAGGCTGATGCCGATGCTTAGCGTGATCAGGAGGTCATGGCTCTGGATACGGTACGGCCTGCCCAGCACGGCAAGGAGTTTTTCCGCGACCCGGGTGGCATCTTCGCGTTTACTGATCTCGGCAAGCAGGATCACGAATTCGTCGCCACCCTGACGGCAGACGGTGTCGATGCTGCGCATGCAGCCCTGGAGGCGGGTCGCCACCGCCTGGAGCAGGCGGTCACCCAGGGCGTGACCGAGTGAGTCATTGATGGGCTTGAAGGCATCAAGGTCAAGATACAGCAGGGCGACCCGGTGTCGGTGTCGTCGGGCCAGGCCAATGGCGCGGGAGAGTCGTTCCGCCAGCAGAGTGCGATTGGGCAGGCCGGTGAGCGCGTCATGCTGCGCCAGGTAGGCCATTCTCTCCAGCATGGCCTTTGAATGAGAGGCATCGTGGAACACGATCACGGCGCCGGTGACTCGACCGTCTCGGTCATGGATAGGCGTTGCGGAATCCTCGATATCGAGCTTGCTACCATCCCGGCGGACCAGCACGCAGTCCAGGGCGAGGCTGACCGTTCTGTTTTCCTCCATGGCACGCCGCCCGGGGGGAGCCGTGGCTTGATGTGTCTTGCCATCGACAACGGGGAGCACTCGGGAAAGTGGCTGACCGATCGCCTCGGGCTCCGACCAGCCGGTCAGGGTTTCAGCCACTCGATTCATGAAGGTGACCGTGCCGTGAAGGTTTATCGTCAACACGGCGTCGCCAATGGCGTTGAGCGCTACCCGAGCCCATGCGTGCTCGGCATCCAGGGTCGCTAGGCTGCCCCCTCGCAAGGCGTGTGACTCGGCGTGACCTTGCCATACCGACTCGTCACTCAAGAAGGAGGAGGGCTGTGTCCAGATGGTGCCCTGGGGCGGCGAGTCATCCTTCATCACTCGGCCTGGGAGCGCGCAGGGCCTGTGGAAACCATCCCTAGAGGTGAAGCCGGCGCCGCCACTCCCGGTGTGGCGTGCAGGCTCATGTGAAAACAGGCGTTATCATTGCAGAGCGATAGGAGTACCATGAGTCCGTTTCCTGTTCCGGCGCCCCGGTGGGACGGAGTTTCCTGACCTGCCGCTTGCGTCTTGGCGCATGCCCACCGAGCGTAGTGGCGTGACGGGGTCACTTCTGTGCGCTAGCGTACATAGCATGTGCCTCGCTTCCTGCGTGCTTGCCTCCCCACGTCAACTGCCTTCGGGTAGGCCCTTTCCTAACCCTGAGGGGAGGGGCTGGCTTACCGTACGGAGTATCAGCCATGGTCCAGCCACATGATCCTCGTCAGAATCACTTGCTGGCGGCCCTGCCGAAGGATGGGTATGAGCGCTTGGCGCCCCACCTCGAGCGGGTTGAACTGACCCTCGGGGACTCACTGGCCGAGTCGGGAAAGGTGATGAATCACGTCTATTTTCCGACGGATTGCATCGTATCGCTACTCTGTGTCATGGAAGACGGTGATTCGACAGAAATTGCCGTTGTCGGTCCCGAGGGTATCGTCGGCATCTCGCTGTTCATGGGCGGTGAAACCACGCCGAGCCGTGCCGTCGTGCAGAGTGCCGGCAGCGCCTATCGCCTCAAGGGGCAGTTGCTTAAAGACGAGTTCGATCGCGCATCCACGCTTCAGCATTTGTTGCTGCGTTACACCCAGGCGTTGATTACCCAGATGGCCCAGACGGCGGTATGTAACCGGCATCACAGCCTGGACCAGCAGCTTTGCCGCTGGCTATTGCTGAGCCTGGATCGCTTGCCGACCAATGAGCTGGTCATGACCCAGGAGCTGATCGCCAATATGCTGGGTGTCCGCCGAGAGGGTGTCACCGAGTCGGCCGGAAAACTGCAGAAGGCTGGTTTGATTGCCTACCACCGCGGGCATATCAGCATCCTGAATAGGCCTGGTTTGGAGGCGCGAGTCTGTGAATGCTATGGGGTCGTCAAGAAGGAGTACGATCGCCTGCTGAGCAATCATCGCCCCGGCTGAAGGGGATTTTCCCTCGTGGGCCGGAAGGGGTGTCGAGCAGAGCGCGTCCTGCGTGTGTTTCCTGGCGCACCGACGGTATGGGGATGGACATGCCAGTGTTCGTGTAGCGGTTTGCCGGTGATTCTCTTGTCACTCCCTGGCTGCCGTCGGCATCATCACCTGGTAATTGCTTGCCATGTGCCGATTGCCGGTTTTCCACCAGGAGCGTGCACATGAAGCCTTTACCTCTCAGGCCGTCGACCAATTATCTTCTCGACTGCTTGCCGTGTCAGGACAGGGCGTCTTTTCTCACCCACTGCGAGGCCGTTAACCTAGTGTTTGGTGAGGTGATCAGCGAGCCTGACGGACAGATCCAGCATGTTTACTTTCCCCTCAACAGCTTCGTATCCCTGATTGCCCAGCTCAGTGGCCGAGAGCGGCTGGAGGTGACGATGGTCGGCAGTGAGGGCATGCTGGGGATGCCCTTGATCCTGGGGCTCGATGAGTCGCCCTTGCGTGCCCTGGTGCAGGGCGCGGGGCCGGCGCTGCGCATGCCGGCGGCTGACTTTGGCCAGCATCTGGCGCAGAGCCCTGCGCTTCAGGCGCTGCTGAAACGCTATCTCTACGTGCTGATGCACCAGCTATCCCAGGTGGCGGCCTGTACCCACTTTCATCATGTCGAGGCCCGCCTGGCTCGCTGGCTGTTGATGACCCAGGATCGTGCGCACTCGGATCACCTGCATCTCACCCACGCGTTTCTGGCCACCATGCTGGGGGTCCGGCGTGCCGGTATCACCCTGGCCGCCATGGCGCTTCAGGCGCGCGGCTTGATCCGCTATCACCGCGGGGATATCACGGTGCTGGACCGAACGAGGCTGATCGAGGCCGCCTGTGGCTGTTATGCCGCCGATTGTCGCCTCTACCGTCGGGTCATCACCGAAGGCGGCGCAGTATGACAGCGGCCGGCGTGTGCTTTTTCCGTCGCTGCATCCTGCATGTCGTGTGTTAACGGCGACGCGTCTGGGACGAGTGCGGAGCAAAAATATATTTCAGCCACACACAAAGTCGTCATCCTCTGACGCAGGCTCTTGCGAGAGAGTTGCCTGAGAAAAAGACTCTGCATACGTTAGATACCGCACAGACCACGACTCGGTCTTTCACTATCCTGGAAGTTCCAGTCCTCTCTCGTCAAGATTTCCGACAAGGAACGTACGGAGATAACGAGTGGGTCCGAGAAATATGTCGGAAGGATAGAGTCATATTGCAAGGTATCAATGGCAATGCCGGGAAGGAAGTAAAATGAACGATTCAACGATTCAATCGAAAAGTGTGATCAATACTTCAGGTGACTTGCTGGCTGGCAATGCGTTGCTAAGTGCGATCACTATTTTCGGTGACGAAGTCTGCAATATGCAGAATGAAAAGCTTGGAAAGATTCAAGACATTATGCTCGATATAGTTGAGGGTAAGATACGTTACGCAGTCTTGGCGTCGGGCGGTTTCCTCGGTATGGGTGATCGCTTTTTCGCTATTCCTTGGAAGGCCTTGAAGCTGGATAAGGAGAATAAGCGCTTCGTGCTCGACGTAGATGTTGAGCAATTAAAGAACGCGCCTGGGTTTGACAAGGGTCAATGGCCAAATATGGCTGACGCCACCTGGAGTTCGACCGTCGAGTCCTACTATATCCGGTAAACGGATTTCTCAGAAGGCAGTGCGCGGAAGGTCCGGTTGGTGTCGACTATCCGGATCAAACGCGCCGGCGATTCCATGATCATGGCGGCAAAGGGTTGCGTTGGACCATTCAAGTCTGGATTCATAGAGTAACGCTACCCTTGAGCGGGGGTGTAATCTTCCATCCAGAAGAAGGAGATTGAAATGGCGATTAATAGAGTCCTGGCTTTTGTGTTGCTTGTTGTGGGTTGTATCCTGCTTTTCTTTGCGTACCAGTCATCCCAAAGCCTGGGAGATCAGGTGACGGAGGCTGTTACCGGTCGCTTCACTGACTCCACTACCTGGTTGATTGTCCTTGGCGCGGCGTCTGCGGCAGCAGGTGTTGGGTTGCTGCTGTTCGGTAAGGTCGCCAACACCGACTAGGGTTGACCGGTCGGTCCCCGTGTCTGGGGGTATGGTCTTTCCTTTACGATTTCAGATCCTTGCGCAGGGCTTGTTCCAGCTTCTTGGTCTCGGTGATATCCACAAGGGTGATCACCACCCCGTCAATCATATTGTCCAGTCGGCGATAGGGCATGATTCGCACCATGAACCAGCGACCGTCTGTGGCGAGAATCTGCTTCTCGGAAAACATCAAGGTGCTCAGGGTGGTGAGAGCGTCTTCATTCAGCTCCGGGTATAGCAGGCTGGTGGTGAGATCACTGAGGGGGCGACCGACATCGCTTTCACGGATATTGATGATCTTTGATGCCCTGTCAGTGTAACGGCGGACGTTCAGGTTCTGGTCGAGAAACACAATGGCGATCTCGATGCTGTTAAGCAGGTTTTTCATATCACTCTGGGCGAGGGCGAGATCGTCGAGCTTAGTCTGCATTTCCGCGTTGATGGTTTGCAGCTCCTCGTTCATGGACTGCATTTCTTCCTTCGATGTGGTCAGCTCTTCGTTGGTTGACTGCAGTTCCTCGTTGGTCGACTGCAGCTCCTCATTGGCTGACTGCAACTCCTCGCGGGATGCGCGATTTTCCTCCCGCAGCGCCTGGATTTCATCCTGATACTGTTGCAGCTCTGTGGTATGAGTATCTTGGGTGGCTGCTTTCGACGTGCTTTTGTTGGCCGGGCTGGCATGAGCCAGGGCGATATCGCGGAACACGACCATCTTCATCCCGCGCAGGGTAGTCGGTTCGCGCAGTGCCTGTACGGTGACATCGACGCTCTGCGTGGTCCCGCCGGGAAGTTGCACTTGCAGGCCGTGTAAGTGCGTCGGTTCGCGCCGGTTGGCGGCCTGGCGCAAAGCGCTGGCGATGGGTGTCCGAAGGCCTTCCCGCACCATGGCGTGAAAATTCCAGTTTGCCTTGCCGGCGGCGGGTTCCAGGTACTTTCCCGTGCGCCCGCTGATATAGACGATATCACCCTCCTCATTGACCACCACCGCGGCGGGGGCGTAGACCTGCAGTAACACCTGGTCAGCTGCCGCTTGAAGGTTATCATTCGTGTGGGAGGATGTTTTGCTGGGTGACACGGGAAGCTCCTTGGCTATCCAGGCCAGGGGGGGGAACGACTTGAGCGGCAGCTGTGTGTCGCGGCTCTGGGCATCATCCTGGCGCAGGTAAATTCGCAGTTTGGGTTGAATGGGAGCAAACAGCTGAGTATAGCGTCCTACCGTCTCTGAGCTTCCCAGCAACAGGACTCCGCCGGCGCGCAGGCTGTAGTGAAATAACGGGATGAGTTTGCGTTGCAGACTCTGGTCGAAGTAGATCAGCAGGTTGCGGCAGGAAATCAGGTCGAGGCGAGTGAAGGGGGGATCAAGCACCACGTCCTGCTGGGCGAACAGCACCAGGTCACGGATATCTCCATTGATCTGGTAGCCGTCACCATGAGCGCTGAAAAAGCGCGCCAGGCGCTCCGCCGAGACACTGTGGCTGATGTCGGCAGGGTAATAGCCGCGGCGAGCCGTCGCAATGGCATCCGGACTCAGGTCGGAGGCGAAGATCTGCAGGGTAAACTCATGGGGGCGTGGCAGCTTATCCAGCGCCTCCGTGAAGATCATGGCCAGGGAGTAGGCCTCTTCGCCGGTTGAACAGCCAACCACCCAGGCACGCAGGTGAGGCTCCCTGTGCTGTCTTGCCAGCAGTGCTGGCAGGGCGATATCGGCCAGATACTGCCAGACCTGGGGGTCACGGAAAAAACCGGTCACTCCGATGAGCACTTCCTTGAATAGCAGGTCGATCTCCTGTGGATTGCGCTGGAGATAATCCGCGTAACGCGCCAAGGTGGTGATCTCATGGATCGCCATGCGCCGTTCCATGCGCCGGTGCAGGGTGCTGGGCTTGTAGAGCGAGAAATCGTGGCGGGTTCGCTGCTGAAGCAGATGCAGAATGCGCTGCAATGGCGTAGGCGCCTGCCAATCTTCTGCCGCAGGCCCGATAGGGGCTTGTGGGGTGGATGCCTGGGCAATGCAGGCCAGGATGCGGGCGGGCAACTCGCCAGGCGGGGCAATGATATCGGCGCAGTTTGCGGCGATGGCGCTTTGGGGCATGGCATCGAACTGTGCCGTGTCGGGCTGTTGTACCGCCGTGAGGCCGCCCACGGCCTTGATCGCCTGCAAGCCCTGGGTGCCATCGGAGCCCATGCCGGACAGGACCACCCCGATGGATTGTGCTCCCTGAGCGCGGGCCAGGGAGGAAAACAGTACGTTGATGGGTAGGCGCATGCCCCTGGGTTCCATGGGCTTTGCCAGGTTCAGCAAGCCGTCGACAACGCTGAGTTCCGTATTCGGCTTGATCACATACACGCAGTCAGGCTCGATGCGCATGCCTTGTGACGCCTGCCGTACCGACATCGGGGTGACGCGCTGGAGTAATTCTGGCAGCAACGCCCTATGGGTGGGGTCGAGATGTTGCACCACCACATAGGCCATGTGGCTGTGGGGCGGAATCCGGGCAAGGAACTGTTCCAGCGGCGCCAGGCCACCGGCGGATGCACCGATGCCCACGATGCGTACAGCTTCCAGGGGCGTTTCCGGTGCATTGGCGGGAGGCAAGGCAGACATGGCAAAGAGCGACGCTCAGGGGGAATTTACACTGGTGTGCTCGCAGCAGGCTAACAGAATATGCGCGCTCCCCGGTGGAATGGATGCAAGAAACCGTAAGTGCCGGGAGCCCTGTGCGCTCCCAGCCAGCTCGGCTACACAGCAATCCCCGGTGCCGCTCTGTGCGACATGCTGTAGCAGGCCAAACAGCAGTGGTCGACTCTCCGGGAGCAGGTGCGTGCTGACGGGGTGCCCTACAAGGTCGTCACGTCCAATGCCCAAGAGTTCCGCGGCGGCAAGATTGCCCTGAACAACCTTGCCCTCAAGGTCGACGAGGAGATAGCCAAAGGGGGCCGCGTCGTAAAGCTCCCGGTAAAGGGTCAGATCATCGACGAGTGCCTGTTCATTGGCGGCGATCTCCTCGTTCTGCAGGTCAAGTTCCACTTGGTGAACCTGGAGCTCATGGAGCAGCTTGAGGGCGTCTGCCGCGTTGTCGGGATTGCTGGACAGCCGGTGGAGCAGGCTCAGGGCGTCAACGCTCACCGACCACTGAAGCGCTGTCGGTGCCGTGCCCGCCTGCAGCTTAGCCTCAGCTTTGTCTCGCAGTTGTGTATCGACATTGGTTTCATTACTGATTGTCGGCATGTGAGGCTCCAAGCGTACTCTCCGGATATATTTCTCATGGTAGCGTATCCCGGCGGGAATTAGTACGAGTCTCTTGCTGTTTTCGGCATGTGTGCAGTGTTAAATTCAAGGGACTGGGTGGGTTGTTGATTAGGATCCGGTCGTGCCAATTTTGATCGGCTTTGTGACGAATCAAAAACACCAGAGATCTCTATGATCTAAGAGTTTACTTCGCCTAGGTTAGGCACCGCACAGACCGCACCTCGATCTTCAGGTATTGTTGGAGTATCACCCAGAATCAGCATGAGTTCATGTTGGCGTGGTGTAGATAAAGCCCAAGTAGAACTGTCATCTGGAGATCCGCTCATGAACAAGAATCAAGTCAAAGGTCGTGCAAAAGAGGCGAAAGGAAAGGTCAAGGAGGTTGCGGGCAAGATGAGTGGGGATAAAAACATGGAGCACAAAGGCAAGGCGGAAAAGCATGGCGGCAAGGCTGAGGCGAAGTATGGCGATATCAAGCGCGATATCAAGCGTGATTTCAAGAAAGCCACGAAATGACCGATTCAGCGATACAGTAATAGCAGCCACGAAGCCTTTCGTGGCTGCTATGACTCTGGCCAATGCTTCTACCGTCGGGTCATCACCGAAGGCGGCACACCGTGATGGTATCGGCTGGCGCGCTCTGGGAGAGCGTGCCAGCCGGGCCGTCAGGAGGGGGCGTCTGGGACGCTTGCGTTGACATCCTGGCTCATCAGATCGTCGTCGCCTTCGGCGGCGTGCCTGACGGGCTCATCGAGCTGCTCTTCGGGAGGCGTCTTGAGGGGAGCTTCGGGCAAGCGTTCAGGCTTGAAGGGGTAGCCGTGCTGCTGCTCGCCTGGCGCGCGGTCGGGCAGGCGTGTGAATGTCGTGAACGCCTCCGGCGGGGGAGCGGTGTGCGGGATGGAGTGTGGCATGGTGACCTCGCGTCACTGTCCGGCCTTCACGATGTCGTGAAGCATCGGTAGCGCGAGTCTGGCGCAGCGCCACGCCGCCGTCGGTGCGCTAACACACCGACGCCACCGATACCGCCAAGCGCCCTTGATCCTTCCGGGTGGCGCCCCCATTTCTCCTACAGGACGCTTTTCTAGCCGGGGGTAGCCAATACCCCAGCATTCTGGTCTAGAATAGAGATTCGGGTCGACCACGGCGAGAGACGCACAGGGTTGGCCCGCTGGCGTATCGTCCCGTGCGGAGCGCACGCGCGGCGGTACCTGGTAAAACGCAGGGGGAGCCCCTGCCAGTCACAGTGGTAGACACGATGACGATCATGACTTCTCGAGTCGAGGTGCGCGATCACCTGGCTCGCGCTTACTGCCCCACCCGCATTCCCGCCGAGGACGAGGCCCGCGTCGAGGAGATCAAGCGTCTGCTCGAGGCCCACAACGCCGTGCTGGTGGCTCACTACTATACCGACGACGCCATCCAGCAGCTCGCCGAGGAGACCGGCGGCTGCGTGGCCGATTCCCTGGAGATGGCACGCTTCGGCGCCCGTCACGAGGCCAAGACGCTGGTGGTGGCCGGGGTGCGCTTCATGGGCGAGACCGCCAAGATCCTCTCACCGGAGAAGCGCGTGCTGATGCCCACCCTGGAGGCCACCTGCTCGCTGGATATCGGCTGTCCGGCGGACGAGTTCAGCGCCTTCTGCGACGCCCACCCCGACCGCACGGTGGTGGTCTATGCCAACACCTCCGCTGCGGTGAAGGCGCGTGCCGACTGGGTGGTGACCTCGTCGATCGCCGTGGACGTCATCGAGCATCTGCAGGCCCGCGGCGAGAAGATCCTGTGGGCCCCGGACAAGCATCTGGGCGGCTACATCCAGAAGCGGACCGGCGCCGACATGCTGATGTGGGACGGCGCCTGCATCGTCCACGAGGAGTTCAAGGCCAAGGGCGTCGAGGATCTCAAGGCCCTCTATCCGGAAGCGGCGGTGCTGGTGCATCCGGAGTCGCCGGCAGCGGTGGTCGAGCTGGCCGACGTGGCGGGCTCCACCTCCCAGCTGATCAAGGCCGCCAAAGAGCTGCCCCACGACAAGCTGATCGTGGCCACCGACCGCGGCATCTTCTTCAAGATGCAGCAGGCGGTGCCGGGCAAAACCCTGTTCGAGGCGCCCACCGCCGGCAACGGCGCCACCTGCAAGAGCTGTGCCCACTGCCCCTGGATGGCCATGAACGCCCTGGACAACCTAGCCGGCGCCCTGCGCCACGGCAGCGGCGAGATCCATGTGGATGCCGCGCTGCGCCTGGGGGCGCTCAAGCCGCTGGAGCGGATGCTTAACTTCCAGAAGTAATGTGTCCACTGGGCTCGTTGCTGCCAGCGCTAAGGCAAGCGGCCCCGGGGGCAGGCCTAAGCGGAGGTCATTTGCCATGGATGGCAAATGTAGCGCCCAGGGAAGGGTTCACAGCGCCTCCGCGGTGGCCTGTCGACGGAGAAGCCGCGTTCCTCGTTAAAACTTCTCCAGCGTCTCGCGATAGCCCACGAACTCTTCCCGCCGCTGCGCGATGCGCGCTGCGGCGTTGCTATCCCCGCTTTGCTCCGCGACCTGGCGGGCCACCTCGAGCTGACGAATGGCGCGGTCGATCTCGCCGCTGAGCTGCTGATGCTCGGCGCGGGCCAGGTGGCCCCAGGCCTCGCGGCCGCTGCGCCCGGCGGCCTCGGCCAGCAGGGTAAAGACCTGCGGGTCCTCCGGGCGTCGCTCGGCAAGCTCGCGAAGCACCCGGTAGGCCTCGTCGGGGTCACGCTGCAGCAGCGCCTCGCCCAGCACCTGACGGGCCGGCACATGGCCCGGCATCAGCCGCAGCAGGCGTCGGCTGCGCTCGATGGCATCGTCGTAGCGCCCGGACGCGAAAGCCACCTCGGCGGCGCTGGCGGGAATCATCGCCAGGTCCGGTAGCGCCTGGGCCAGGGCGTCCAGCTGGTTCAGCGCCGAGTCGCTGTCGCCGCGCTCGGCGGCGATCAGCGCGGCCAGGTAGCGCTGCGCCTCGGCCGGGGCGCCATCCTGCTCCAGCCGTGTGACCGCCTGCTGCGGGTCGCGCCGGTGAATGGTCAGCAGCGCCCGGGCGCGAACCAGGTGATAGCTCGGATCGCCATGGCGGCGGTCGCTGGCGGTAAGCTGGGAGGCCCTGTCCTCGGCGTCGCTGATGCGTGACTCGGTGAGCGGGTGGGTGAGCAGGAATTCCGGCGGGTTGCCGCCCTGCAGGCTGGCCTGGCGCTGCATGGCGCGGAACATGCGGACCATCGCCTGGGGGTCGAAGCCGGCCTGGGCCATGGCCTGCAGGCCGATGCGGTCGGCTTCCTGCTCGAAGCGCCGCGAGTAGGCGAGCCGGTCCTGGATGAAGGCGGCCTGGGAGCCCATGGCCACGCCGATGCCGGCGTCGCCGCCGCCGGCGGCGGCGATCAGCATGCCCGCCAGCATGGCGGCCATGGCGGGCACCTGGGTCTGCTCGGCGCGGGCCTGGCCGCGGGCGTAGTGGCGCTGCGACAGGTGGCCCAGCTCGTGGGCCAGCACCGAGGCCACGGCGTCCTCTTCGTCGGCGAAGGCGAATAGCCCGGCATTGACGCCGATGACCCCGCCGGGCACGGCAAAGGCATTGAGCTGACGGCTCTCAACCAGGGTCACCACCGTGCGGGCATCGGAGAGGCCACTATGGGGCGTGAGCCTGGCGAGCAGGGATTCCACGTAGTCCTGGGCGATCGGGTCATGCCAAAGTGGCGCCTGGGCACGGAACTGACGGAGCCAGGCGCGGCCCAAACGGTACTCCTCGCCGCTGATGGCCTGGCTGCTACCCGTCAGGCTGGGCAGGCCATAGTCATCCGCCGCCCCGGCCGGTGCGAGCGGGGTGAACGCCAGGATCAGCGCCAGGGCACCGGCGCTGAGGCAGGATCGAAAGTCGCGGGGCATGGCCATCCTCGTCATGATGGGGCGGTCGGGTCACTTTCCGACATTGATTCGGCCTGCAAAGTGCCTTTAAATCCCAAGGGTTTTGACGCTACCGGTCGCGGGGCGTCGTATTTCAGCATTCTCCCGGGAGACATCATGGCTGTGCAACCAGACGACGTGCTCGATGCCCGCGGGCTGCCCTGTCCGCTGCCGCTGCTCAAGGCCAAGCAGGCGCTGGCCCGCCTGGTGCCTGGCCAGCTGCTCGAGGTCGTGGCCACCGATGCCGGCTCGTGGCGGGATTTCGAGACCTTTGCCGAGCAGAGCGTCCACGAACTGGTCGCCCGCGAGGAGCGCGGCGAGGTCTTCCACTATTGGATCCGTAAGGGTGGGGACGCCGCTCCATGACCCTTCGCGCCGTTTTCAAGAGCTGGGTCGAGCGCTACTTCTCCGATGAAGAGGCGGTGATCCTGCTGGTGGTGCTGGTGCTTGGCTTCAGCGCCCTGATCCTGTTCGGACGCATGCTGGCGCCCTTCCTCACCGCCCTGGTGATCGCCTTTCTGCTGCAGGGCGGGGTCAACGCCCTGACGCGTCGCGGGGTGCCCCATGTGCTGGCCGTGACGCTGGTGTTCCTGGGGTTCATCGGCGTGCTGATGGCGCTGGCCTTCATCCTGATGCCATTGATCTGGAATCAGCTCGTGGGGCTGGTGCAGGAAACGCCACGCATCGTGGCCAGCGGTCAGCGCTGGCTCGATGACGTTCAGGAGCGCTACCCCAACCTGGTGACGCCCGATCAGGTACAGGAGTGGATCGGGGTCGCCGGCCGCGAGATGACCCAGTTCGGCCAGCGCGCCCTGACCCTGTCACTGGCGTCGCTGGGCAACGTGCTGTCGCTGATCATCTACTTGGTGCTGGTGCCGATCCTGGTGTTCTTCCTGCTCAAGGATCGCGAGCAGCTGGTCGCCTTTACCCTCTCGCTGCTGCCCCAGAAACGCACCCTGATGACCCGCATCTGGAACGAGATGGACGACCAGATCGCCAACTACGTGCGCGGCAAGTTCGTCGAGATCATCATCGTTGGCACCGTGACCTTCTTCACCTTCGCCTTCTTCGGGCTGCCCTATTCGGCGCTGCTGGCGGTGCTGGTCGGGCTCTCGGTGCTGGTGCCCTATATCGGCGCCGCGGTGGCCACCCTGCCGGTGGCGGCGGTGGCGGGATTTCATTTCGGCATCAGCGACCATTTCGTCTACGTGCTGATCGCCTACGGCATCATCCAGGCCCTGGACGGCAACGTGCTGGTGCCGATCCTGTTCTCCGAGGCGGTCAACCTGCACCCGGTGTCGATCATCGTGGCGGTGCTGTTCTTCGGCGGTGTCTGGGGGTTCTGGGGGATCTTCTTCGCCATCCCGCTGGCCACCCTGCTCAAGGCCCTGGTTTACGCCTGGCCGCGGGGCATCAAGCAGTATTACGCCGAGGGGACGACGGAGGAGACCGTCGAGAAGTGAGCGAGCCGGGGCCTTAGGCAGCGCCGCCCGTCGATGACGAGCGGCGCTGGCGATCAGCTTTCGGCGTGCAGCGCCTGGGCGGCGGCCAGCACCTCTTCGACATGGCCCGGCACCTTGACCCCGCGCCACTCGCGGGCCAGTCGGCCCTCGGCATCGATCAGGAAGGTGCTGCGCTCGATGCCCATGTGCTCCTTGCCGTAGAGCTTCTTGAGCTTGATGACATCGAACAGCCGGCAGAGGGTCTCGTCCTTGTCGGAGATCAGCGCGAAGTTGAAGCCCTGCTTGGCCTTGAAGTTCTCCTGGGCGCGAATGCCGTCACGGGAAACGCCGAGGATCTCCGTGTTGGCGGCATCGAAGGCGGCCTTGTGGTCGCGGAAGTCGCCGCCCTCGGTGGTGCAGCCGGGGGTGCTGGCCTTGGGGTAGAAGTAGACCACCACCTGCCGGCCGCGCAGCTCGGACAGGCTCACGCGGGTGTCGCCGGTGGCGTCGGCGGTGAAGTCGGGGACGGGCTGGCCGATGGCAAGCGTCATGGGGCGCTCCTTGGTGTGTCAGGGAAGGGGTGGCCGCGAAAAAGTACCTGCAAGCCGGTGCTGATTACACGCAACCGGGGGCACGCTGTCAAAGAGAGGCCGCGCGCCGCTGTACAGCCTTCCACCGCCTGAGTACCATTTACCCTTTGGCTGCGGGGTGTCGCTGTCGGCGAAGGCCGGACCGGCACTCGAGCGGGGCATGAGTGAGAGGAATGACAGGATGATCACTGGCAGCATCGTCGCCCTGGCGACGCCGATGAAGGTCAATGGCGATATCGACTGGGAGGCGCTGCGCCGCCTGGTGAACTTCCACCTGGAAAACGGTACCGACGGCATCGTGGCCGCGGGCACCACCGGTGAGCCCACCACCATGTCGTTTGCCGAGCACTTCGACGTGATCCGCGCGGTGGTGGAGGAGGTCAACGGGCGCATCCCGGTGATCGCCGGTACCGGGGCCAACGCCACCTCCGAGGCGGTGGAGCTGGCGCGCTACGCCAGCGAGGTGGGGGCCGACTACTGCCTCTCGGTGTGCCCCTACTACAATAAGCCGACTCAGGACGGCCTGTTCCAGCACTTCAAGGCAGTGGCCGACGGCAGCCGCCTGCCGGTGATCCTCTACAACGTGCCGGGCCGCACCTGCTCCGACCTCTACAACGAGACCGTGCTGCGCCTGGCAGAAGTCGACAATATCATCGGACTCAAGGATGCCACCGGCAACCTCGAGCGTGCCGAGGATCTCATCGCCCGCCTGAAGGGCAGCGGCTTCATGCTCTACTCCGGCGACGACGGCACGGCCTGCGAGTTCATGCTGATGGGCGGCCATGGCGACATCTCGGTCACCGCCAACGTGGCGCCCAGGGCCATGCACGAGCTGTGTGCCGCGGCGGTGAGTGGCGATGCCGACCGTGCCCACCAGCTCAACACGCGGCTGATGCCGCTGCACACCAATCTGGGCATCGAGTCCAACCCGATTCCCGTCAAGTGGGCCCTGCATCGCATGGGGCTGGCGGAGCCCGGCATTCGGCTGCCGCTGACCTGGCTCTCCGAGAAGTACCACGCAACGGTGGATGAGGCCCTGCAGCTGGCCGGTGTGATCGACGACTGAACGTTTCGACGCCCGACGAGTCATTCAAGGCCCGACAACACAATGCAAGGTGGATGCATGAATTCTGCGCTGAAATGGATGCCGCTGGCGGCCATTATCGCCCTGGTCACCGCCGGCTGTGCCCGCGACGGCTTCTACGATGATCGCAACATCGACTACGTGGAGGCCCAGCGCAGCGCGCCCCTGTCGCTGCCGGCGAGCCGCGACGAACAGCGCTATCGGGATGCCATGCCGGTGCCCCAGGCCACCGGCACCCTGCGCAGCGACGGCGGGCGCTTCCGTGCCCCCAGCCCCGAGCGGCTGGCCACCGGGCAGGCCGTGGAGCGCGACTTCGTCGAGCGCCGCGTGGTGGGCGATGACCGCTGGCTGGTGGTCGGCGCCGACCCCGGCATGGTCTGGCCGCAGCTGCAGGATTTCGCGCGTACTCGCGGCCTGAGCGTCGAGTCCAGCGACCCCGAACGTGGCGTGCTGAACACCGCCGAGGGCCGGCTGAGCGTGCGCCAGGGGCTGCGCACCGGCGACAGCGAGGTGCGCTGCGACCGACAGGGCCGCCCCGTGGCAGCCTGTCTGGAGGCGCTCGAGGAGCACTTCAGCGCCCGCAGCGCCACCGCCAGCGCCGCGTCACTGACCGGCCAGCAGCTGGCCGACGAAGAGCGCCTGCGCCTCGACCAACTCGACAGCGGCGAATGGGTGGTGCGGATCCCACTGGAGATCGACCGGGTCTGGGCCGAGCTGAGCCATCAGCTGGAGGCCGACTTCACCGTCGAGGAGCGTCGTCAGTTGCTCGAGCGGAACCCCCAGTCGCATGATTTCCTAATCGACTACATGACCGCCAGCGAGCGCGAGCGCGGCTTCGTGCAGATCGTGCTCAGTCCCGACGTGCGTCAGATGTCCCAGCGGATTCGCCTGGTGCTGGAGGAGGCGGGGCCGCGACAGACCCGGCTGCGCGCCGTCAACGAAAGCGAGCGGCGCTTCACCGAGGGGGATGCCCGCGAGCTGCTGGAGCGGGTGTCGGGCCTGCTGCGCTGATGACCGCGGGCCGTGCCGACGCCGCCGGCGGGCTGCGGTTCGCCTCCCTGGGCAGCGGCAGCAAGGGCAATGCCACCCTGGTCAGCGATGGCGAGACCTGGGTGCTGGTCGACTGTGGCTTCGGCCTGCGCGAGGCCGAGCGGCGGATGGCCCGGCTGGGCCTTCATCCGCGCCAGCTCGATGCGGTGCTGGTCACCCATGAGCACGGCGACCACCTGCGCGGCGTAGGGCCGCTGGCGCGTCGTCACGGCGTGCCGGTTTACCTGACCCCGGGCACCTGGCTGTCGGGTCGCCTGGGCGAGGTGCCGCAGCGTCACTGGATCACCCCTCAGGCGCGCTTCGCCATCAAGGGGCTGACCATCGACCCGGTCACCGTGCCCCACGACGCCCGTGAGCCGGTGCAGTTTCGCTTCGAGGCGGGCGGTCGCCGCCTCGGCGTGCTCACCGACCTGGGGCATCCCACCGAGCACGTGGCCAGCGCCTTCGCCGGCTGCGATGCGCTGGTGCTGGAGTGCAACCATGACGTGCGGATGCTCGCCGAGGGCCCCTATCCGCCGCGGCTCAAGCGTCGCGTGGGGGGTAACTGGGGGCACCTGGCCAATGGCCAGGCGGCGGCACTGCTCCAGCGTCTGGGGCTGGACCGCCTGCAGCGCATCGTCTGTTCGCACCTGTCGGAACACAACAACCGCCCCGAGCTGGCGCTGGAGGCGCTGACCCCGCTGCTCGACGGCGACGCCTCGCGGCTGATGATCGCCGCCCAGGATCAGGGGCTACACTGGCAGGCGATCACCTAAGGAAACACTGCACAAATGCCTACACGAGCGAATCGCTGCGTTGCGCGGTGCGCGGAATCCTCACCTATACCCCATAGGCTCCGGTTCCTGTGCTCCGTGCGCCTTGCGCTTCATCTCGCTCGGCGATTTGTTCAGCGCTTCCCTAAGCCGCCCATCTTTTTTTTTCGTCAAGCGCCCATCTTGTCTGGAGACTCCCATGGAAAAGCGCCAAGAACTCTATGCCGGCAAGGCCAAGTCGGTCTACGCCACCGATGACCCGGACTTCGTGGTCCTGCAGTTTCGCGATGACACCAGCGCCTTCGACGGCGAGCGCATGGAGTCGCTGGCGCGCAAGGGCATGGTCAACAACCGCTTCAACGCCTTCATCATGGGCAAGCTCGAGGCGGCGGGGATCCCCACCCACTTCGAACGCTGTCTCTCCGACACCGAGAGCCTGGTCAAGACGCTCGAGATGATCCCGGTAGAGTGTGTGGTGCGCAACATCGCCGCCGGTGGCCTGGTCAAGCGCCTGGGCGTGGAAGAGGGGCGCGAACTTACCCCGCCCACCTTCGAGCTGTTCCTCAAGAACGACGCCCTGCACGACCCGATGATCAACGAGTCGCTGGCCGAGACCTTCGGCTGGGCCACCCCCGAGCAGCTGGCCGAGATGAAGGCGTTGACCTTCAAGGTCAACGCGGTGCTCAAGGCTCTGTTCGCCGACGGCGGCCTGCTGCTGGTGGACTACAAGCTGGAGTTCGGCCTGTTCAAGGGCCAGATCGTGCTCGGCGATGAGTTCTCACCGGATGGCTGCCGCCTGTGGGATGCCGAGACACGCAACAAGATGGACAAGGACCGCTTCCGCCAAGGCCTTGGTGGCGTCATCGAGGCCTACGAGGAAGTGGGTCGGCGCATCGGCGTCGATTTCGCCTGAGCGCCGTAGGCGCGATTCACGAAGGGCCCTGCGGGGTCCTTCGTCGTTTACGCGCCCCGGTCTATGTCCCCGGGCTACGCGCCCCGAACCGAAACGATCTCCACCACCCGCAGGCGGATGCTGTCCGCTCCATCCGCGACGGCACGAAAGCGCACGTCCAGGTCGCGTAGCCGAACCCCGTAGGTGCGCGATTCGGCCCCCGTGCGGTAGGCGGGGCGCGGGTCCTGGGCCAGCACCTGGCGGATCAGCTCGCGCAGCGAGTCGCCGTCGGGGCGCTCGGCCAGGGTGGCCTCGGTCGCCGGGGAGAAATCCACCGGCAGCCGGGACGGGGCTGCGGGGGCGAAGCCGGCGCGCGCCTCGGGGTGTGACTCCGCCCAGGGCAGGTAGGGCTTGATGTCGAGCACCGGGGTGCCGTGCACCAGGTCGGCGCCGGAAAGCCGCAGGCGCACCCCGCGGCGGGTATCGATCTCGAGCAGCTCCACCAGCGACAGCCCCAGGCGGTTGGGGCGATGGGTGCTGCGGCTGGCGAACACGCCCACCTTGGCGTTACCGCCCAGGCGCGGGGGGCGCACCAGCGGCGTCCAGCGCGGCGGGCTCTGGTGAAACACGAAGGTCAGCCAGAGATGGCTGAAGGTCTCCAGGCCCCTCACCGCCAGCGGGTCATCGAAGGGGGGCGTCAGCACCAGGCAGGCGCGGGCGGCCGTCGCCAGGCCGGGCTGGCGGGGAATGCCGAACTTGTCGGGGTAGTCGCTCTCGATGACGCCGATCGGCGTCATCGAAAGGCCCGGTGTGCCGGGCGGGGGAGGCGTCGGGTTCATGGCGGCATTATGCCCGCTCGCCCGGGGCCTCGCGAGGGGGATTGGCCGCGGCCGCCGGCTTGTGTAGTCTGCTGGCGACATCGCCGCAGATTTGAGCCGCCATGAATTCGTCCGACACAGCCCGGGACGCCGTCCCGCCGTCCGCTCAGGGGCCGCGCATCCTCTACCGCCTGGCCAAGGCCAGCGACGCTGCCGACCAGGCCGAGGTCTTCCATCATGCGGTGCTGCAGGGGGCGGCCGCCCACTACGATCGCGCCGAGCGCGAGGCCTGGGCCGCGGCGCTGCCTCGCGAAGCCTGCGCCTGGGCGGCTCGCCACGCGCTTTACACCACCCTGGTGGCGACCTGCGACGGGCGCTGCGTGGGATTCGCCGAACTGGATATGTCCGCCGCGCGCATCGTCACGCTCTATGTGTGGCCCTCGCTGGCGCGCCGCGGCATCGGTACCACCCTGCTGGTGCACGCCGAGCGGCTCTTCCTGGAGCACGGCCACGGGCTGATACGCATGGAGGCCAGCCTGGTGCTGGTCGGCAGCCTGCTCAAGCGTGGCTGGCGCGACCTGGGCGAGGAGTGGGTCGAGCGCGGCGGCGAGCGGCTGCGCCGTCACCGCCTGGAGAAGCGCCTGGTGGCCGTGGAGACCTGACGCCGCAGGGCTCGATTACTGTTCGACGATGCGCATCGACAGATCGATGGCCTGAATGTCCTTGGTCAGGGCGCCGCTGGAGATGCAATCCACCCCGGTCTCGGCGATGGCCCGCAGGGTGGTCTCGTCGACGTTGCCCGAGGCCTCCAGGGTCGCGCGTCCGGCGGTGCGCTTTACCGCCTCGCGCATGTCGTCCAGGCTGAAGTTGTCGAGCATGATGATATCGGCGCCGGCGGCCAGGGCCTGCTCCAGTTCATCGAAGGATTCCACCTCCACTTCCACCGGCAGGTCGCTGGCGATGCTGCGTGCCTCCTTCACCGCGGCGGCGATGCCGCCGCAGGCCGCGATGTGGTTCTCCTTGATCAGGAAGGCGTCCCACAGCCCGAGGCGGTGGTTGTGGCCGCCGCCGCAGGAGACCGCGTATTTCTGGGCCAGGCGCAGTCCGGGCAGGGTCTTGCGGGTGTCGAGCAGGCGCGCCCCGGTGCCGTCCAGCAGGTCGACGTAGCGGCGGGTGCGGGTGGCCGTGGCCGACAGCGTCTGCAGCAGGTTCAGCGCCGCCCGCTCGCCGGTGAGCAGGCAGCGTGCCGGCCCCTCCAGCTCGAGGAAGCACTGCCCGGCCTCCAGGCGGTCGCCGTCGGCGGCATGCCAGCGGAGCGTGATGGTGGCGTCGAGGCGGCGAAATACCTCGTCGACCCAGGCCACGCCGCACAGCACCGCCGGCTCACGGGTGATCACCCGGGCGCTGGCCCAGCGGGACGCCGGGATCAGCTGGGCGGTGATATCGCCGCCGCCCACGTCCTCGGCCAGCAGGTGGGCGGCGGTTTCGCGGATCGCTTCGGCAAGGGCATCCTGATAGTGCATGGCGGGCCTTCTCATGGTCATGAAGCATGGGGATCGCCATTATAGGGAAACATCGATGAGGACGTCAGGGGAGCCTATGCGAATCGACAACGGCTGGCTCGAGGGCGCCAGGCGCGTGCCCTCTCCCAACCACAATGCCCGCCCCGAGGGGGAGGTCTCGGCGCTGGTGCTGCACTCCATCAGCCTGCCTCCCGGTGAGTTCGGCGGCGAGCATATCGAGCGGCTGTTCACCAATTGTCTCGACCCCCGGGCGCACCCCTTCTTCGCCGAGATCGCCGAGCTCAGGGTGTCCGCCCACCTGCTGATCCGTCGCGACGGCGAGTGCGTGCAGTTCGTGCCCTTTCAGGCGCGGGCCTGGCATGCGGGGCGCTCGCGATGGCGCGACGGGGGGCGCGAGCGACGGGAGCTCAATGATTTCACGGTGGGCATCGAGCTGGAGGGCGATGAGATCCGCCCCTATCGCGAGGCCCAGTACCGAGCCCTGGCGGCTGCCGTGCGGGCGCTGATGGCGGCCTATCCGGCGCTTACCCCGGAGCGCATCACCAGCCATGCGCAGATTGCGCCGCTGCGCAAGTCGGACCCGGGCCCCGCCTTCGACTGGGCCTACCTGCGCCGCTGCCTGGGGTGACAGGGGAGGCGAAATGGTAATGCGAGTCGGGGCGAGGCTAGATCATACGGTAGTTTTATTACATATCGGTTCCGCTGTGCCGATCCGCCAGGAAATGTCGCCGTAACAGCCTGTGGTGCAATGCAATATAGCGTATATGGAAAATTTTTCCATTCTAATTGAATTGGCAGCGCGGACAGATTACGGTATGTTCTGCGACGTTGGTGGTATTGGCTGCCGCCCCGTTTTGTAAAATGACTACAAGTCGCCGCGAGACGGCCCGGATTACCCCTGATCGTCAGTCACGCGCAACGCCCGGCTATCCGCTGGGCATTTTGACATCACATTGTCACTCGGAGAGACGTCTATGAGTCTTGAGGCAAGAGAAGATTTCGATCCGATCGAAACCACGGAATGGCTGGATTCCCTGGAGTCGGTCGTGGATCGTGAGGGCGAGGAACGCGCCCGGTACCTGCTGACCCGCCTGGCCGATCGGCTGCGCCGTGACGGAGTGCAGGCGCCCTTCTCGGTGACGACGCCGCACCGCAATACCATTCCGGTGCATCGCGAAGCGCCCATGCCGGGTGACCTCTTCATGGAGCGCCGTATCCGCTCCCTGATCCGCTACAACGCCATCGCCCAGGTGATCCGCAACAACCGGGCGAACCCCGGTCTCGGCGGCCACATCGCCAGCTTCATGTCGGCGGCGACCCTCTACGACGTGGGTTTCAACCACTTCTTCCGCGCCCCCAACGGCGACTTCGAGGGCGACCTGGTCTATATCCAGGGCCACGTGGCGCCGGGGGTCTACGCCCGGGCCTACCTGGAGGGCCGCCTCACCGAGGCGCAGATGGACAAGTATCGCCAGGAAGTGGACGGTGACGGCCTGTCGTCCTATCCGCACCCCTGGCTGATGCCGGACTTCTGGCAGTTCCCCACGGTGTCCATGGGGCTGGGGCCGATCCAGGCCATCTACCAGGCCCACGTGATGAAGTACCTGGACTCCCGCGAGCTCAGGGACATGCACGATCGCAAGATCTGGTGCTTCATGGGTGACGGCGAGTGCGACGAGCCGGAATCCCTGGGGGCCATCCACCTGGCCAGCCGCGAGCGGCTCGACAACCTGATCTTCGTCATCAACTGCAACCTGCAGCGCCTCGACGGTCCGGTGCGCGGCAACTCGCGGATCATGGACGAGCTCGAGGGCGTGTTCCGCGGCGCCGGCTGGAACGTCCAGAAGGTGGTCTGGGGGCGGCTGTGGGACCCGCTGTTCGAAAAGGACAAGAAGGGCATCCTGCAAAAGCGCATGGACGAGGCGGTCGACGGCGAGTACCAGAACTACAAGGCCAACGGCGGCGCCTATACCCGGGAGCACTTCTTCGGCAAGTACCCCGAGACCGCCGAGATGGTCAAGGACATGTCCGACGAGGACATCTGGCGGCTCAACCGCGGCGGCCATGATCCCTTCAAGGTCTATGCGGCCTATCATGAGGCGGTCAACAACGCCAACGGCCGTCCCACCGTGATCCTGGCGCACACCGTCAAGGGCTACGGTATGGGCAGCGGCGACGGCGAGGCGGCCAACGAGGCTCACCAGGTCAAGACCATGGAGTACGAGGCGCTGCGCAAATTCCGCGACCGCTTCGGCATTCCGCTCACCGACGAGCAGCTCAAGGACGTGCCCTACTACAAGCCGGAGGACGACTCCCCCGAGCTCAAGTACATGCACCTGCAACGCGAGCGCCTGGGCGGCTACCTGCCGCAGCGGCGCAGCGACTTCGAGGCGCTGCCGATCCCCTCGCTGGAGGACAAGACCTTCGCCTCCCAGATGGGCGGCTCCAAGGGCCGTGAGGTCTCCAGCACCATGGCCTTCGTGCGCATCCTCAACGGCCTGGTGAAGGACAAGCAGATCGGCAAGCAGGTCGTGCCCATCGTGCCCGACGAGGCGCGCACCTTCGGCATGGAGGGGATGTTCCGCCAGCTCGGCATCTACACCTCCGAAGGCCAGAAGTACGAGCCCGTCGACAAGGGCCAGATCATGTTCTACCGCGAGGACAAGCAGGGCCAGATCCTCGAGGAAGGCATCAGTGAGGCGGGCGCCATGTCGGCGTGGATCGCCGCCGCCACCTCCTACAGCAACCATAACCTGCCGCTGCTGCCGTTCTACGTCTACTACTCGATGTTCGGCTTCCAGCGCATCGGCGATCTGGCCTGGGCCGCCGGTGACCTGCAGGCCCGCGGCTTCCTGGTCGGCGGCACCGCCGGGCGCACCACCCTCAACGGGGAGGGGCTGCAGCACCAGGACGGCCACAGCCACCTGCAGGCCTCCACCATCCCCAACTGCCGCAGCTACGACCCCACCTATGCCCACGAGGTGGCGGTGATCGTCCAGGACGGTCTGAAGCGGATGTTCGCCGACAAGGAGAACTGCTTCTACTACCTGACGGTGATGAACGAGAACTACGAGCACCCTGCGCTCGAGGAGGTGCCCGCCGAGGACATCATCAAGGGCATGTATCAGCTCAGCGAGACCCAGGGCGACAAGGCCCGCGTGCAGCTGCTGGGCTCTGGTACCATCCTGCGCGAAGTCGAAGCCGCCGCCGAGCTGCTGCGCGACGACTGGGGGGTGGGCGCCGATATCTGGAGCGTCACCAGCTTCAACGAGCTGCGCCGCGAGGCCCTGCTGCTCGAGCGCGAGGCCTTCCTCAACCCGGATGCCGAGCCGGCCAAGCCCCATGTCACCCGCTGCCTGGAGGGGCGCGAGGGGCCGATCATCGCCTCCACCGACTACATGCGGCTGTTCGCCGATCAGGTCCGTGCCTGGGTGCCGGGCGACTACCATGTCCTGGGCACCGACGGCTATGGCCGCTCCGACACCCGCGAGAAGCTGCGCTACTTCTTCGAGGTGGATCGCTACTTCGTCACCGTCGCGGCGCTCAAGGCGCTGGCCGATCGCGGTGAGCTGGATCGCAAGGTCGTCGGCGAGGCGATCAAGAAGTACGGCATCGACCCCAACAAGCCCAATCCGCTGACCAGCTGATTCCGGTGGCAGGGCGGGCCGTGGGCCCGCCTGTTCCAGGCACGATTTGGAAGGAGCGCGACCTTGAGTAGCGAAATCATCAAAGTTCCCGACATCGGCGGCAGTGAAGATGTCGAAATCATCGAGATCGCGGTCGCCGCAGGCGACGTGATCGACGCCGAGGACACCCTGATCACTCTGGAGTCCGACAAGGCCAGCATGGACGTGCCTGCCCCCAAGGGGGGCAAGGTAGTGAAGGTGCTGGTCAAGGAGGGCGACACCGTCTCCGAGGGTGACGACATCGTCGAACTGGAGGTCGAGGGTGGCGGCGGCCGGGCCGAGGAGCCGGCCGAGGCCGCTTCCGAGCCCGCCCCCCAGAAGGCCCCTGAGCCCGCCGCCCAGCAGCCCGCGGCCAAGGCCGGCGGCGGCAAGCGCACCGTGGAGATCAAGGTGCCGGACCTGGGTGGCGCCGACGACGTGGAGATCATCGAGGTGGCGGTGGCCGAGGGCGATACGGTGGCCGAAGAGGACACCCTGATCACCCTGGAGTCGGACAAGGCCTCCATGGACGTGCCGAGCCCCCATGCCGGCAAGCTCGTCAGCCTGACGGTCAAGGAGGGCGACAGCGTCTCCGAGGGCGACGTCATCGGCACCATGGAGATCGAGGGTGCGGGTGGCGGCGAGGCGGCAGCGGCCGAGCAGCCGGCCCCGGCCGCCGAGTCTCCGGCCTCCGAGCCCGAGCCCGAGCCCCAGGCGCCGAGCGCCGAGGCGTCCGGCGAGCCGGAGCGCAAGGAGATCCGTGTGCCGGACCTCTCCGGCTCCTCGGATGTGCCGATCATCGAGATCGCGGCCAGCGCCGGCGACGAGCTCGACGAGGAGGACCCGCTGATCACCCTGGAGTCCGACAAGGCCTCCATGGACGTGCCGAGCCCCTACAAGGGCAAGCTGATCGAGCTCACCGTCGAGGAGGGTGACACCGTCTCCGAGGGCGACCTGATCGGCTACATGGAGGTGGCGGGGGCCAAGCCGGCATCCAAGCCCGCGGCGAAGGCGCCTGAGCAGAAGGCCGCCGCGCCGCAGGCCGCCAAGCCGGCCCCAACACCGGCCGGCTCGCCGAGCCCCGAGGCGCAGATGGCCGCTCACCGGCCGCGCGACGGCAAGCTGGTGCATGCCGGCCCGGCGGTGCGCATGCTGGCCCGGGAACTGGGCGTCGACCTGGGCCTGGTCAAGCCGTCCGGCCCCAAGGAGCGCGTGCTCAAGGAGGACGTGCACGCCTACGTCAAGCAGGTCATGGCCGGTCAGGCCAAGGCGCCGAGCCAGGCCGCCGCGCCCGCGGCCGGCGGGGCCGGGATTCCGCCGATTCCCGAGGTGGACTTCAGCCAGTTCGGCGAGGTGGAAGAGAAGCCCATGGGGCGCCTGCTCAAGATGGGCGCCACCAACCTGCATCGCAGCTGGCTCAACGTGCCCCACGTGACCCAGTTCGACGAGGCGGACATCACCGAGCTCGAGGCCTTCCGCAAGGCGATGAAGGCCGAGGCCGAGGCCCAGGGGGCCAAGCTCACCCCGCTGCCCTTCATGGTCAAGGCGTGCGCCTTCGCGCTGAAGAAGTTCCCGCAGTTCAATGTCAGCCTCAAGGGCGACGGCGAGACCCTGGTATGGAAGAAGTACGTCCATATCGGTGTCGCCGTGGACACCCCGGACGGCCTGATGGTGCCGGTGGTTCGCGATGCCGACAAGAAGTCGCTGATCGAGATCGCCACCACCATGGCGGAGCTTGGCAAGAAGGCGCAGACCAAGAAGCTCAAGCGCGAGGAGATGACCGGCGGCTGCTTCACCATCTCGAGCCTTGGCTCCATCGGCGGTACCGCCTTCACGCCCATCGTCAATGCGCCCGAGGTCGCCATCCTCGGCGTCTCCAAGGCGCAGATGAAGCCGGTGTGGAATGGCAGCGACTTCACGCCGCGGCTGATGATGCCGCTGTCGCTCTCCTACGACCACCGGGCGATCAACGGCGCCGATGCGGCCCGCTTCACGGCCTTCCTGGCCGATGTGCTGACCGATATCCGGCGCCTGCTGCTGTAGGGCGGCGGGCCATCGTCCCAGCACGTCAGCGGCGGCGCCCTTGGGGGCGCCGCCGCTGTTTCGGGTCGCCTCCGGCGCTGGGTCGATGGGAATACCAAAGTGCTAGTTGGCCGTTAATGGATTGAAAAATCAGGCGCTTTGGTCAGTATTAGGTGTCTTATTGACCTTGGTGTGGTTGTCTGTCCGCGGCGCCACGGTTATCGTTCTTTTCCAACTCTTTATCACCACAAGATTTACCACGCTTTCAAGGAGCAACCAGATGCGTTTGATCCTGTTGGGCGCCCCGGGTGCCGGCAAGGGCACCCAGGCCCAGTTCATCTGCGAACGGTTCAACATCCCGCAGATCTCCACCGGCGATATGCTGCGCGCGGCGGTCAAGGAAGGCAGCGAGCTGGGGCTCAAGGTCAAGGAGATCATGAGCAGCGGTGGCCTGGTGTCCGACGACCTGATCATTGCCCTGGTCAAGGAGCGAATCGGCCAGCCGGACTGCGAGAACGGCTTCCTGTTCGACGGTTTCCCGCGCACCATTCCCCAGGCCGACGCCATGAAGGACGCCGGCGTGAAGATCGACCACGTCCTGGAAATCGCCGTCGAGGATGAAGAGATCGTCAAGCGCCTGGCCGGCCGTCGCGTGCACCCGGGCTCCGGCCGGGTCTACCACGTGGAGTACAACCCGCCGAAGGAAGCCGGCAAGGACGACGTCACCGGCGAGGCGCTGATCCAGCGTGACGACGACCGCGAAGCCACGGTGCGCAACCGCCTGGCGGTCTACCACGAGCAGACCGCGCCGCTGGTGGACTACTACCAGCAGTGGGCCAAGCAGGACCCCCAGGCCGCGCCGGCCTACCACCGGGTCGAGGGCGTCGGCAGCGTCGACGATATCACCGGTCAGGTAATAAAGGCCCTGGAGGGCTAAGGAAAGGCTGATTTGCTGCTGCGCTCGATATCTTGACCGCCGGCGGTGCTCAAAATCCTCACCTAGTAACCCATAGGCTCCGGTTTTTGTGCTCCGGCGGCGATCAACCTCTCTTCGCTCGCAACGCAAATCCGCACTTTCCTTCGCTCTGTTCATGATGGCTCGCTAACGCGGGCCATCGTCGTTTAGGGGCCATGCCGATATAATGGCCGCCTCATTCGCTGTTACGACGTGCCCACCCTATGCCGACCCTGCTGGCCCTGGATGCCTCCTCGAGCGCTTGCTCCGCCGCCCTGCTGCGCCGCCGCGAGGGCGCCAGCGACGAACTCGTCGCCCGCTTCGCGATGACGCCGCGTGAACATACCCGCCGCCTGCTGCCGATGATCGATGAGGTGCTTGCCGAGGCCGGCGTGCGCCCCGCTGAACTCGATGCCGTGGCCTACGGCCGCGGCCCGGGCTCCTTCACCGGGCTGCGCATCGCCGCGGGCACGGCCCAGGGCCTGGCCTACGGCCTGGACCGTCCGCTGCTCGGTGTCTCGACCCTGGCAGCGCTGGCGCTGGGCGCCCATCGCCGCCACCACTTTCGCTGGCTGGTCACCGCCCTGGATGCCCGCATGGGCGAGATCTATGTGGCCGCCTGGCAGTGCCGGAACGGCCTGCCGGAGCCGCTCCTCGAGGAGGCGGTGATGCCCCCCGAGCGCCTGCGCCTGCCGGCCGGCCACGACGACCACGACTGGGTCGGTGTCGGTTCCGGCTGGGGGCTGTGGGAGCAGATGCCCGCCGAGGTGCAGGCGGGGCTCGGCCAGCGGCTGCCGGAGCTGGAGGTCGAGGCCGCCGATATGGCACTGCTGGCCATGCGCGACCTGGAGGCCGGGGAGGGGCAGCCGGCTCATCTGGTCCAGCCGGTCTACCTGCGCGACCAGGTGGCCTGGAAGACGCCGCGGTGAGCGAGCTCCCTACGGTGGCGGTGACCGACGCGGCCCTGGTCGAGCTCGCCGAGCGCCTGGGGCTGCCCGTCGCGAGCGAGGCCGAACTCGCCCTGACGCGGCGCGACGGCCGCCTGACCCTGGCCGGCGACGTGAAACGCTACGGCCTTCCCCTGGCGGTGGAGTTCGCCAGCGGCCGCGCCGCCCATCGGCGCCGCTTCGGCGGCGGTCGCGGGCAGCTGATTGCCCGCGCCTGCGGGCTCGGTCAGGGGGTGACCCCCGCGGTGGTGGATGCCACCGCCGGCCTGGGGCGCGACGCCTTCGTGCTCGCCAGTCTCGGCGCGCGGGTGCTGCTGATCGAGCGGGTGGCGGCGATCGTCGCGCTGCTCGAGGACGGCCTGGTGCGGGCCCTGGCCGACCCGGAAACCGCCGAGATCGCCGCGCGCATGCAGCTGGTGGCCGGTGACGCGACCTGCGACCTCGAGGCCCTGGTGGCGAAGGCGGCGTTCCCGCCCCAGGTGATCCACCTGGACCCGATGTTTCCCCATCGCGACAAGTCGGCGCTGGTCAAGAAGGAGATGCGGCTGTTTCGCACCCTGGCCGGTGACGACCAGGACGCCCCGCGGCTACTGGAGGCGGCCCTGGACGTGGCCAGCCATCGGGTGGTGGTCAAGCGGCCGCGCAAGGCCCCGCCCATCGCGGGACCGGCCCCCCGCCACGTGATCGAGGGCAAGACCAGCCGCTATGATCTTTATGTCCATCGGTCGCTAACCCGCTAACCCGCTGAGCCCGGGTCAGCCACCTGTCACCAGCTGCAGCCGATGACGCAGCGCCGGGTCGAACAGCGCCCGGGAGCGCTGGGCGGCCTGCTCCAGGCGCTCGTCGAACCACAGCCGCTCCTGCGCCTCCCATATCCAGCCGGTGACCACGAGGCTCTCGACCAGGTTGGCGAACAGCTGCGGGTCGAAGAACTCCGGGGCGTCGAGCCCCGAGAGCAGCGCCAGGCGCTCCGCCATCTGCTGGCTCTGCCGGGTCAGGTCGTCTCGCCCCAGGCTGCCGGGCGGGCGCTCCAGCAGCACCGACAGCAGCAGATAGCCCCGTTCCAGGGAGGGCTGCATCTGCCGACCGAGCAGCCGCAACTGCTCGCCGGCTTCCAGCTCGGCGGGGCGCTGCCAGGCGTCGCCGTCCACGCTCAGCAGGCCCTGTCGGGCGAGGGCCGTCAGCATCGCCGCCAGCGGCGCGCGCAGCTCGGCCTCGGGCAGGAACAGCTCGCGGGCCAGGATCGGCCAGGCCGGCGCCAGCAGGTCGTGCAGTTCGCCGAGCGTGAGGCGCGGCTGATGGTGAAAGGCGAAGGCGGCGAGTCCTGCCACGGCGAACAGGTGCAGCACATTGTTGCGATACCAGGCCAGCAGTCCGGCCTGCTCGGCGCTGGCCACCAGGATGTCGCCCAGCGGATGGGGGCGGCGCTCGATCATGTTCAGCGCGATCACCTGTTCGACCCAGTCGGCGGGTTCGCCGTCGGGCAGGCTGGCGTGTTCGCCGCCCGGGCATTGCCGCTGCAGCGCGGCCAGCAGCGCTAGCTGGCGGGTCATCAGCCCGGCCTCGATGGCGTGGTGGGGGGTGGCCAGCATGACCAGCGCCACCAGGTTGACCGGGTTGAGCGCTGCGGCGGCGTTGATCCGCCTTGCCAGCTCGCCGCCCAGGTGGGGCACCGTGTCGTCCAGCCAGTCGGGGCGCGGCTCGGTCTCGTCGTCACGCCAGCGCGGAACCCGGGTGTCGAGATACTCGGCGAGCCGCAGCGGCTCGCCGATGTTGACCGCCACCCGGCCGAAGGGCTGGCGCAGCTGGCCGAGGACCCGCAGCAGCGCCAGGGGTGTCTCCTTGCGCTTCTTCCCGCCGCGCAGCTCCCGCTGGTAGCTGGCGTTCTCGATGATCCGTTCGTAGCCGATATAGACCGGTACGAAGGCGAGACGCTCGGTGCCGGCGCCGGCCGCGCTGCGGCGGAAGGAGCGCAGGGTCATGGAGAGCATGCCGTGCCGCGGGGCCAGCATGCGCCCGCTGCGGGAGCGGCCCCCCTCGATGAAGTACTCCAGCGGATGGCCGCGGGCCAGCAGGCGGTGCAGGTATTCGGTGAAGACGCTGGCGTAGAGCGGGTCGTCGCGAAAGCTGCGGCGCATGAAGAAGGCCCCACCGCGGCGCAGCAGCGGCCCGATCAGGGGCATGTCGAGGTTGCGCCCGGCGGCGACATGGGGCGGCATCAGCCCCTCGCGATAGAGCACGTAGGAGAGCAGTAGGTAGTCGATATGGCTGCGGTGGCAGGGCACATAGACCAGGGTGTGGTCCTCGGCGAGCGTCTTGACCCGCGCCAGGCCCCTGACGTCGACGCCGTCATAGAGCCGGTTCCAGAGCCGGCGTAGCAGGCCATCCATGAAGCGCAGCACCGGGTAGGCCATGTTGGAGGCGATCTCCTGGGCATAGCCCAGCGCGCGCCGCTCGAGGCGCTGCGGGGAGCGATTCTCGGCCGCTGCCTGGGCCTCGATGGTCCGGCGCACCTCGGGGCTGCGTACCACGCCTTCGATCAGGGTGCGGCGGTGGGAGAGGTCGGGCCCCAGGGCGCGGCTGCGCATGCGCCGGAAGTGCACCCGCAGCAGCCGGGCGGCCTTGCGATTGGCAAGTTCGGTGCCGCGCTCATCGAGCAGGTCGCGCAGGCGCAGCGGGGCGCCGAAGCGCACCTCCACGCGCTTGCCGTTGACCACCACCGACAGCAGGCGGCGCATGCGCCCGGTGAGCTGCCAGCTGTCGGCGGCCAGCAGGTGCCAGACGCCGAAGCGCTTGCCCGGGGCGCGTCCCCAGAACACGCTGACCGGCACCAGCTGGATATCCGCGTCCGGCTGCTCGGCCAGATAGGTGAACGCCTGGTGGAAGGGCGCCCGATGCGGTGCTCGTCGCCGCACCAGGCGCCGGCGACGGGGCGGCAGGGCCAGGCAGGCGGGCAGCGCGAGCGACCCGCAGCGGCGTTTGCCCTGGGCAGACGGCAGGCCATGGCGCTGGCAGAGCCGTTCCAGCAGCAGGGTGTCGCTAAGGGCGGGGTGCGCCAGCACATAGAGCGTCGGGTGCGCCGGGTCCAACGCCAGCGCCTCGGGTGCCGGCTCGATCAGCCGGATATCGACCCAGGCGCCGAGCAGTCGCTTCAGTGCGGCGCGCAAGGGGGTGAGCAGGGCGCGTGCCAGGGCCATCCGTCTGCCTGTGCCGGGGGAGGGACGTCAGTATAGCGCCCTCCCGGCGGTAGGGTCAGTCGGGAGCGCTTTTCCTCGACGCGCAAACATGCGTCAATTCAGCGGTGCAACAGGGACACGGGGAGGCATGCCATGCATGGGGTATGGCGGGATGGCAATCGCTTCCAGCTGCTGGCGGAATCATCACGGTTCCTCCCGGCGATGTTCGAGGCCATCGAGGGGGCGCGGCATTCGGTGCTGGTGGAGCTCTATCTGATGGAGTCGGGACGGCTGGCGACGGCGCTGATCGATGCGCTGACGCGGGCCGTGGCGCGCGGCGTCAAGGTCGCGCTGGTGCTGGACGGCTACGGGGCCATGGGGCTCGCCGGGGAGGATCGGCGGCGCCTGGAGGCGGGCGGCGTGGCGCTGCGCCTGTTCAACCCCCTGGGCTTCCACTCCCTGGCCCGCAACCTGACCCGTGATCATCGCAAGCTGGTGGTGGTGGATGGCCGGGTCGCCTTCACCGGGGGCTTCGGTGCCGTCGACGAGTTTCTCGACGCCTGGTACGAGGTGGCGGTGCGCATCGAAGGTCCGGTGGTAGCCGACTGGGTGCGACTCTTTTCGCGGCTGTGGGACTCACCGATGACCCGCGGCGAGGGGCCAGCGGGGTTGGTGCGCGAGTTGAGCACCTCGCTTACGCATCGCGACGACTTTCGCGGCATGCGCGGCCGGGTGGTATGGGGCCAGGGCTATCGCTACCAGGCGATTCGCCACTCGCTCTACGGCCGGGTCTCCTCGGCTCAGCGGCGGATCTGGCTGTGCACGCCCTATTTCGTGCCGACCTTCAGTCTGCGCCTGCGCCTGGCCAGAGCGGCGCGGCGCGGCGTCGACGTGCGCCTGCTGCTGCCGGGCAAGGATCATGATCATCCCGGGGTGCGCTATGCGGGGCAGCGCTTCTACCGTCGCCTGCTCAAGGCCGGGGTGCGGATCTTCGAGTTCGAGCCGAGCTTCATTCACGCCAAGTTCTCGCTGGTGGACCACTGGTCGAGCGTCGGGTCGTGCAACTTCGACCACTGGAGCCTGCACTGGAACTTGGAGGCCAACCAGGAGGTGGACGATGCCCGCTTCGCCGGCGAGGTCGCTGCGCTGTTCGAGCGCAACTTCGCCGCCAGCCACGAGATCCACCGCCACGAATGGGCCCGGCGGCCGCGATTTCAGCGCTTCAAGGAGTGGTGGTTCGGCAACCTGGATGCCTGGCTGACGCGGCTTCGCTAGGGCGAGGTTCGAGGGGCGAGGTGCGAGGGGCGAGGGGCGAGGGGCGAGGGGCGAGAGGCGAGGTGCGAGAGGCGAGAGGCGAGGGGCGAGGTGCGAGGTGCGAGGGGCGAGGTTCGAGAGGCGAGGTGCGAGGTGCGAGGTGCGAGGTGCGAGGGGCGAGGTGCGAGGTGCGAGGGGCGAGGTTAGAGGGGCGAGGGGTGAGGTTTGAGGTGTGAGGTTCGGGGTTTGGGATACGGGGGCGGCAGGCAGGGAGTAACGCGCTGCCCCCTGCCCGCAGCCGCTTACCGTTTGCCCTTGCCGGGACCGCGCCCTGCTGGTTTCTTCTTGCGCGGGGTGGGCTTGGGCGTCTCCGGTGGCACCCGATAGTGTAGGTAGAGGTCCAGCACCAGCTCGGGCAGCTGAGCGGCCAGGGCCTCCAGGCGCGGGCCGTCGGCGAGGAACTCGGCCATGTCGGGCTCGTCGTCGAACAGCCCCGAGAGCGCCATAAAGGGCAGCAGCAGGGTGGCCACGGTCTCTTCGTCCTGCTCGAACCAGGCCGCCTCGTCGAGGAACACGCCCTCCATGAAGCCCGCGCACCAGTCGCCGATGGGGGTCTCCTCCGCGGGCAGGCCGTCGAGGGTCGCCTCGCAGGGCGGCTCGGGCAGCCCGCCCTGCTCCAGGGTGGCGATGGCGTTGGTGCGCAGCCGCTCCAGCAGGGCGAGGATCTCGCTGCGCTGGGCGTCATCGGCGAAGGCCGGCTCGCCGTGGAAGAGCTCGGCCACCCACACCGCCGGCTCGACCTCCCGCGGCGCCACCGCCAGGGCCACCAGGAAGCCGTGGGCCGAGATCAGGTCCAGGGCATCGGGGTCGACCCGCTCGGAGTCGAGAAAGTCGTCGAGCCGCTCGAGCTCGTCATCCTCGAGCAGGGGCTGGGGCAGGGGCGTATCGGACATTGGATCACTCGCTTGCGCTATCAGGGTGGCGGTACGGCAACGCCGGCGGGCTGGACGTCGCCGTCCCGGCCCGCCATTCTAGCATCCCATGAATCAACCGGCCCTTCCCGATCCCTGCCCAGAGCGGCTCGCCGCCCTCAACCCCGCGGCCCTGGAGCAGGCGCTGCATGCGCGGGTCGAAGCCGCCTGGCGGCTGTGCCGCGAGGTGCACCCCACGCTGCCCAGGCCGGCGGTGTGGTGCGACCTGCGCGGCAAGTGCGCCGGCCAGGCGCACTTCGGCCGTGGTGGGCTGCGCTTCAATCCGGTGCTCTTTGGGGAGAATCGCGCCGCTTTTCTGGTCGAGGTCGTCCCCCACGAGATGGCCCACTGGCTGGTCCACCATCTGAGCGACGGGCACCGGGCCAGGCCCCACGGGCGCGAGTGGAAGACGGTGATGCGCGGACTCTTCCGGCTCGAGCCGCGGGTGACCCATCGCTTCGATACCGGCCGAGCGAGCCCGGCCCCCTATCGCTACGTCTGCGCCTGTCGCGAGCACGCCTTTAGCGTTCGGCGCCATGCGCTGGTGCGCCAGGGGCGGTGTTATCGCTGCCGCCACTGTGCTCAGACCTTGGTCTATCAACCGTTGGCGGATCGCTGAAAGTCGCTACAACTAATTGATATGAAAAAGAAAATTCTTGATACCAATGTCTAAAGGGAAGGCCGTCCCAGGCGGTATATGCTGGGTGGGTATCAAGGTTCCGGCTCACCAACAATAAACAGAGCCGGTGTCATACACTGAGTAGGTGCATCTCCTGGAAGAGGCTATTCAATGACCGAACAGCAAAAAGTCCATCCGGTAAGCGACGACTTTGCCGCCAAGGCGTGGATCGATAAAGAAAAATATCAGGCGCTGTATCAGCAGTCCCTGGACGATCCGGAGGGCTTCTGGGCCGAGCAGGCCAAGCGCCTTGACTGGATCCAGGCACCGACCAAGATCAAACATACCTCCTTTGACTCCCACAACGTGGATATCCGCTGGTTCGAGGATGGCACGCTCAACGCCAGCGCCAACTGCCTCGACCGCCACCTGGCCACCCGCGGTGACCAGACGGCGATCATCTGGGAGGGGGACGACCCCAACGAATCCAAGCACGTCAGCTACCGCGAACTGCATGCCCAGACCTGCCAGCTGGCCAATGCGCTGAAGGAACTGGGCATCGGCAAGGGCGACGTGGTGACCCTCTACATGCCGATGATCCCCGAGGCCGCCGTGGCCATGCTGGCCTGCGCCCGCATCGGGGCGGTGCACTCGGTGGTGTTCGGCGGCTTCTCGCCGGATGCCGTGGCTCAGCGGGTCATCGGCGCCGACTCCAAGCTGGTGATCACCGCCGACGAGTCGGTGCGCGGTGGCAAGCAGGTGCCGCTCAAGGACAACGTCGACGCCGCCCTGACCCGGCCAGGCACCGAGGTGTGCGAGAAGGTGCTGGTGGTCAAGCGTACCGGCGGCGAGATCGAATGGAAGGACGGCCGCGACGTCTGGTACCACGAGCTGGTCGACAAGCAGTCCAGCGACTGCCAGCCCGAGGAGATGAACGCCGAAGACCCGCTGTTCATCCTCTACACCTCGGGCTCCACCGGGGCGCCCAAGGGCCTCAAGCACACCACCGGCGGCTACCTGACCTATGCCAGCCTGACCCATCAGTACGTCTTCGACTACCAGGATGGCGAGGTCTACTGGTGCACCGCCGACGTGGGCTGGGTCACCGGCCATAGCTACATCGTCTACGGCCCGCTGGCCAACGGCGCCACGACGCTGATGTTCGAGGGCGTGCCGAGCTACCCGAGCCATGGCCGCATGGGCGAGATCGTCGACAAGCACAACGTCGCCATCCTCTACACGGCCCCCACCGCGATTCGCGCCCTGATGGCCCACGGCGACAACGTCATGGACTCCAGCAAGCGCGACAGCCTGCGGGTGCTCGGCTCCGTGGGTGAGCCCATCAACCCCGAGGCCTGGGAGTGGTTCTACCGGGTGATCGGCAACTCCAAGTGCCCGATCGTCGACACCTGGTGGCAGACCGAGACCGGCGGCATCCTGATTTCGCCGCTGCCCGGCGCCATGGATCTCAAGCCCGGCTCGGCGACCCTGCCGTTCTTCGGCGTGATGCCGGCGCTGGTCGACAATGAGGGGAACCTGCTCGAGGGCGCGGCCGAGGGCAACCTGGTGATCCTGGACTCCTGGCCGGGCCAGGCGCGCTCCATCTGGGGCAACCACGAGCGCTTCATCCAGACCTACTTCTCGACCTACCAGGGCATGTACTTCACCGGCGACGGCTGTCGCCGCGACGAGGACGGCTACTACTGGATCACCGGCCGCGTCGACGACGTGCTCAACGTCTCCGGCCACCGCATGGGCACCGCCGAGATCGAGTCCTCGCTGGTTGCCCACGAATCCGTGGCCGAGGCCGCCGTGGTGGGCTTCCCCCACGACATCAAGGGCCAGGGGATCTATATCTACGTGACGCTGGCCGACGGCTACGAGCCCTCCGACGAGCTCAAGAAAGAGCTCACCCAGTGGGTGCGCAAGGATATCGGGCCGATCGCCTCGCCGGACGTCATCCAGTGGGCGCCGGGCCTGCCCAAGACCCGCTCGGGCAAGATCATGCGCCGTATCCTGCGCAAGATCGCCGCCAACGAGTGCGATGGCCTGGGCGATACCAGCACCCTGGCCGATCCCAGCGTGGTCGATGAACTCATCGAAAATCGCGCCTCGCGCTGAATGCGGTTAGCCGTTTGACCCCCTTTGCCGGCCTTCGGGCCGGCTTTTTGCGGTCTCAGGACAGGGAATCGGGATGTGCGGCCGGCAGAGCTTGGGAATCGCTTTGTCCATGGGGTAACATTCCCTGACCCTAGCTTCATCGATAGTGCCCAGCGTCGTGCAGCCGGCCAAGCCCCGCTGCTCGAGGAACCGGAGGAAAATCCATGGCTTTTGCCCAGAAATTCATCGTTGCCGATGACCATCCGCTGTTCCGCGCAGCCCTGACCCAGGCGTTGCGCCAGCTGGCGCCCCAGGCCGAGATCGTCGAGTCCGACACCATGGAGGCCACCAACGAGGTGGTGACGCGACATCCCGATGCCGACCTGATCCTGCTCGACCTGCACATGCCGGGCGCCCACGGTTTTTCCGGCCTGATCCAGCTGCGCGGCCAGACCCCGGACATTCCGGTGGCGGTGGTCTCGGGCAGCGATGAGCCCCACGTGGTGCGTCGCGCCATCGATTACGGGGCGTCCGGCTTCATTCCAAAGTCGTCGTCGCTGGCGCTGATCGCCGAAGCGGTCAGCGAGATCCTCGACGGCGAGGTGTGGCTGCCGGCGGAGCTGGCCGACGCCATGGGCGATGCCAACGAGGATGAAACCCGCTTTGCCGAGGCGATCGCTTCCCTGACCCCGCAGCAGTTCCGGGTGCTCAACATGCTCACCGAGGGGCTGCTCAACAAGCAGATCGCCTACGAGCTCAACGTCAGCGAGGCGACCATCAAGGCCCACGTCACCGCCATCCTGCGCAAGCTGGGCGTGCACTCCCGCACCCAGGCGGTGATCGCCGCCCAGAAGCTCGAGGTGGAGCCGCCCAAGGTTGAATCATAGGTTCGAGGTTCGAGGTTCGAGGTTCGAGGTTCGAGGCCCTCGCCCCTCGAATTACTGCGTCGCCCGGCTGGCCTGCAGGGTGCGCGTCAGCAGGGCGCGCAGGGCGGCGGGGCGCACCGGCTTCTGCAGCAGGTGATAGCCCGAGCGGCGGATCTCCTCGGCGACCTCCTCGGTGCGGTCGGCGGTGATCACGATGCCCGGCACCGCGCCTTCGAGGCGCTCGGCGAGGGCTTCGAGGGCCATCAGCCCGGTGACCTCGTTGTCCAGGTGATAGTCGGCGAGTATCGCGTCCGGGTCGCCGTCCAGGTGGCGCAGCACCGACTTGGCGCCGCCGATGCTGGTGGCGGTGAATACCTCGCAGCCCCAGCCCGAGAGCATCGCCTTCATGCCCTCGAGGATCAGCGTCTCATTGTCGATGCAGAGTATCCGGGTGCCGGCCAGCTTGTTGCCGGCCCGCCGGGGCGAGGCGGCCTCCTCGGCCTGCTGGGCCGGGCTGCGCGCCTCCGCCATGGGGACGCTGACCGCGAAGACGGTACCGAAGCCCTCCCAGGAGCGCACCCGGATCGGGTGGTCGAGGACCCGGCTCATGCGATCGGCGATGGAGAGGCCCAGCCCCAGTCCCTTCTCGCTCTCCTTGTGGCGTGAGGCCTGATCGAGGCGACGGAACTCCTGGAAGATCTCCGCCTGCTTGGATTCGGGAATCCCGGGGCCCGAGTCCCACACCTCGATGGAGAGCCGCTCGCCCTGGCGGCGACAGCCCAGCAGCACGCGGCCCTCCTGGGTGTAGCGAACGGCGTTGGAGAGGAAGTTCTGCACGATGCGCCTGAGCATCTGGGGGTCGCTGTCGACCCATTGGCGGGTCGGTACCACCACCAGGTCGAGGCCGCGATCCTCGGCCATCACCTCGAACTCGGCGCGCAGCGGCTGGAAGATGTCGGCCAGGGCGAAGTGGCTGCGCCGCGGGGTCAGGGCGCCGGCGTCCAGCTTGGAGATGTCGAGCAGGGTGCCCAGCAGCTCCTCGGCGGCCTGCAGGGAGTTGTCGATGTGGCCGATCGTGCGCTTCATGTCGGCGGCGTCCATCTCCTGGGCCAGCGCCGAGGTGAACAGCCGTGCGGCGTTGAGCGGCTGCAGCAGGTCGTGGCTGGCCGCGGCCAGGAAGCGCGTCTTGGAGGCGTTGGCGTTCTCGGCCAGCTGCTTGGCCTGGCGCAGCGCCTGCTCCGCCTCGGCGCGCACCCGGTTCTCCTGGCGCAGCGCGGCGTTGGCCTCGGAGAGCGCCTGGGTGCGCTCGCGCACCCGCTCCTCCAGGGTCTCGTTGGTCTCCTCGAGGGCGATCTCCGCCAGGCGGCGCTCGGTGATGTCCTGGTAGAGGGCGAAGAAGCCCAGTATCGCCCCGCTGTCGCCGAAGTGCGGGGTATAGGTGACCAGCATGTAACGAATACCGTCGCTGCCCTGCATGGAGACCTCGAAACTGACCCGCTCGCCGGCCAGCGCACGGCGGATCCAGGGCGCCCGCTCGCGGGCCATCTCGCCGGTGATCACGGTGTCCACGTGCTTGCCGATCACCTCGTTGCGGTCGATACCGAAGGCCTCCTCGTAGGCGCGATTGGTGAAGAGGTAACGGCACTCCTTGTCGAAGTAGGCGATCAACGCCGGCACGTTGTCGGTATAGATGCGGATGTTGTTCTCGGAGCGGATCAGCGCCTCTTCGATGCGCTTCTGCTGGGTGATGTCCTGGTAGGTGTAGACGAAGCCGCCGCCCGGCATGGGGTTGCCCTGCACCTCCAGCACGCTGCCGTCCTGGCGGTAGCGCACGTAGCGGTGGGGCTGGCCGTCGCGGATGTTGTCGATCAGCAGGCGCACGTGCTCTTCCGGGTCCCCGGGGCCGTATTCGCCGTTGTGGGCGTTGTAGCGGAAGATCTTGTCGATGGGCGCCCCGACCCGGATCAGGTGGTCGGGAAAGCGGAACAGCTCCAGGTAGCGCTGGTTCCATACCACCAGGCGCATATTCTGGTCGACCACGCTGATGCCCTGGTTGATGTTCTCGATGGTGGCCTGCAGCAGGGCGCGGTTGAACTCCAGCACCTGGGAGGCCTCGTCGACGATGGAGATAACGTCGGAGATGCCGATGCCGCGGCCCTGCAGCGCCGAGTTGACCACGATGCGCGCCGAGGAGGCGCCGAGTACCGAGGCCAGGAAGCGCTCGGTGAACTGGATCACGTCGATGGAGGCGCGGGCGCCATCGTCCAGGGAGGTGCCGCTGCGCCTGGCGTAGTCCTCGAAGGCGCGCTGGACCTGGCCGGCGCCCAGGAAGCGCTCGCACAGCACCTTGAGGTCGCCCACGGTGGTGGCGCCGGTCCAGGGGCGGTTGACCGAGGTCTGGCGGGTCTCCACGCTGTCGACGAACAGCGAGGCCTGGATGCGCTCCACCACCCGCTGGGAGGTGATCTGGGAGACGAAGATGTAGCAGAACAGGTTCACGCCCAGCGAGAGCATGACCCCATGGGTGAAGCCGTCGCCGAAATTGAGGCCGAACAGCGCCGTGGGCGTCAGCCAGGCCAGGCCGAGGGGGCCGCCGTCGAGCCAGCCCGCCGGCAGTACCCCGGCGGAGATCATCGCCGGCATCAGCAGGCTGTAGGCCCAGATGGCGAAGCCGGCGTTCATGCCGATGATCACCCCCAGGCGATTGCCGCGCTTCCAGTAGAGCCCGCCGAGCAGCGCCGGGGCGAACTGGGCCGCGGCGGCGAACGACAGCATGCCGATGGAGGCCAGGGAGCCGAACTCGCCGATCAGGTGGTAGAAGCCGTAGGCGAGCGCCAGGATGACGCCGATGGTGATGCGTCGGGCGCGCAGCACCAGGCGGCCGTAGTCGCGGGGCCGGGCGTCGAGCCAGTGCAGGCGGAACAGTGCCGGGATGACGATCTCGTTGGAGATCATGATCGATACGGCGACCGTGGCGACGATCACCATGCCGGTGGCCGCCGAGAAGCCGCCGATATAGGTGAGCAGGGTCAGCCACTCGTTGCCGGCGGCCATGGGCAGCGCCAGCACGAAGGTGTCGGGCTCCACCGAGCCGTCGGGGAACATCGCCAGGCCGGCGGCGGCGATGGGCAGGATGAAGAAGGCGAAGGCCACCAGATAGAGCGGGAACAGCCAGCGCGCCTTGGCCGCATCGTCGGGATGGGTGTTCTCCACCACCGCCACATGGAACTGGCGGGGCAGGCAGAAGATGGCCAGCATGGCCAGCAGGGTCTGGGCCCAGAAGCCATGGCCGAAGTTCTGGTCGGCCAGTTGGCGCTGCAGCTCGAGCTGACTATCGGCGCGGCCCAGCAGGTCGCCCAGGCCGCCGAACATGCCCCAGGTCACATAGGCACCCAGGATCAGGAAGGCCAGCAGCTTGACCAGCGACTCGAAGGCCACGGCATGGATCAGGCCCTCGTGGTGCTCGGTGGCATCGGTATGGCGGGTGCCGAAGAGGATGGCGAAGGCGGCCATCACCAGTGCCACGTAGAAGGCGGTGTCGGCGAACAGCGGCGCGTGGGTGATATCGGTGGCGTCGGTGAGCACCGCGAAGGAGGTCGAAACCGCCTTCAACTGCAGGGCGATGTAGGGCAGGGTGCCGATCAGTGCCACCAGGCTGGCGAAGGCCGCCAGCGACTGGGCCTTGCCGTAGCGCGAGGCGATGAAGTCGGCGATGGAGGTGATGTTCTGGCGCTTGGCGACGCGAATCATCTTGGCCAGCACCGGCCAGAACAGCAGGAAGGTGAGGATCGGCCCCACGTAGATGCTGGCGAATGACCAGCCCGAGGTGGCCGCCTGGCCCACGGCGCCGTAGAAGCTCCAGGAGGTGCAGTAGATGGCCAGCGCCAGGATATAGATGATCGGCCGGCGGCGGCTGGCGCCGTGCTTGCGGGCGTGGCGGTCGCCGCGCCAGGCGATGGCGAACAGCACGGCGATATACAACAATGAAACGGCGACCAGTAGCCAGCCAGCGAACATGCGAGCCCCCTCTTCTGTGTGCGCCCATTCTAGCCCAGCCGGGACGGCATCACGTCAAGCGCTATGCATTGTCCTTGCACACCGCCCCATAGAGGGGATCATCCGAATCGAGCTGGCGGAGTGATTCGAAGCGCGGCTGGCGTGGCTCCCCGACCAACGGCAGCAGCTCCCGGGTGGTGCAGTTCATCAGGTAGGCCTGGTGGGTCACCTGGTCCACGTACTGCCGCTCGAAGCGGTAGAGGATGAACTCCACCAGCCGGTGTTCATCGGCCTGGCGGGGAATCAGGCTGTCCTGGTCCACCACGCTGAAGGCGGTGGTCATGGGGAAGGCGTAGGTCCATGGACGCCAGATGGCGCCACCGGCTTCACGAGAGACCACTTCGGCCGAGTCGGGAAGCTGAAGCTGCTTGTGGCTGAACCAGGTGTATTCGTAATGGATCTGGTAGCCCAGCACGCCCAGGCCGGCAGACACGGGGATGATCCAGCGGGGCAGGCGCTTGCGGCTGAGAAAGCGCAGTAGCAGGCCGATGCCCGCCGCACCCAGGCCGGCGAAGCCGGCGGCGATCAAGTGCCAAATCATAGTGCGTCATCCTGAATGAAAACGGGCTTCCCGAGGGGAAGCCCGATGAGTGTCGGCTCCGCGGCCCTGACCGTCAGGGCCGGGATGCCATTATCGCTTAGTGGTCAACCGCAGCACCAGCCCCTTTGGGAGAACGAACACTCTCCACCAGGTCCTGGATCTCCTGCGGCGGCTCTTCGGTGACGCTGGAGACAGCGAAGGCCACGGCGAAGTTGATCATCGCACCGATCGCCCCGAAGGAGAGCGGCGAGATGCCCAGTACCCAGTTATCCGGCGTATTGGGCAGCATGTTGGTGCCGCCGATGAAGAACCAGCCCAGGTAGGTGAAGATATACAGCAGGGTGGCGATCAGGCCGGCCAGCATGCCGGCAACGGCGCCCTTGCTATTCACCCGCTTGGAGAAGATTCCCATCATCAGCGCCGGGAAGATGGAGGCGCCGGCGATACCGAAGGCCAGTGCCACCACCTGTGCCGCGAACCCCGGCGGGTTGAGCCCCAGGTAGGTAGCCAGCAGGATGGCCCCCCCCATGGAGATCCGCGCCGCGAGCATCTCCCCCTTCTCGGAGATACCGGGGTTGATGGTCTTCTTGATCAGGTCGTGGCTGATGGCCGAGGAGATCGCCAGCAGCAGGCCTGCTGCGGTGGAGAGTGCCGCGGCGATACCGCCGGCCGCGATCAGGCCGATGACCCAGGGCGGCAGGTTGGCGATTTCCGGGTTGGCCAGTACCAGGATGTCGTTGTTGACCTCGAGCTCGTTACCCGCCCAGCCGCGCGCTTCGGCAGTGTCGGCGAAGTCCGGGTTGGCATCGTTGTAGAACTGGATGCGGCCGTCGTCGTTGAGGTCGTTGAAGGTGATCAGTCCGGTCTCTTCCCAGGTGCGGAACCAGTCCGGGCGCTCCTCATAGAGGATCGGCTCGGCCATCGCTTCCTCGTAGTTCTCCACCTGGCCGGCGGCCTCCGGATAGATCGTGGTCATCAGGTTGAGGCGTGCCATGGAGGCCACGGCCGGTGCGGTCAGGTAGAGCAGGGCGATGAACACCAGCGCCCAGCCGGCGGACCAGCGGGCATCCGCCACCTTGGGCACGGTGAAGAAGCGGATGATAACGTGGGGCAGGCCTGCGGTACCCACCATCAGCGACAGGGTGAAGAGCACCATGTTGAGCTTGTTGTCCACGTCTGCGGCATAGTCGCGGAAGCCCAGCTCGACCAGTACCTCACTCAGTTTTTCCAGCAGCGGCAGCCCGGACTCATTGTGGGTGCTGAACATCCCGAACATCGGGATGGGATTGCCGGTCAGTTGGAAGGCGATGAACACGGCCGGAATGGTGTAGGCGATGATCAGCACGATGTACTGGGCCACCTGGGTGTAGGTGATGCCCTTCATGCCGCCGAAGACCGCATAGAGGAAGACGATGATGGCGGCGATCCAGATGCCCCAGGTATTGCTGACCTCGAGGAAGCGCGAGAAGGCCACGCCGGCGCCGGTCATCTGGCCGATGACGTAGGTCACCGAGGCCACGATCAGGCAGACAACCGCCACGGTACGTGCCGTGGTGCTGTAGAAGCGGTCACCGATGAAGTCCGGCACCGTGAACTTGCCGAACTTGCGCAGGTAGGGCGCCAGCAGAAGCGCCAGGATGACGTAGCCACCCGTCCAGCCCATCAGGAACGACGAGTTGGCATAGCCGCCGGTGGCCAGCAGGCCGGCCATGGAGATGAACGATGCCGCCGACATCCAGTCGGCGGCGGTGGCCATGCCGTTGGTAATGGGGTGCACGCCGCCGCCGGCGACATAGAAGTCCTTGGTCGAACCGGCGCGCGCCCAGATGGCGATGCCGATATAGAGGGCAAAGGAGGCCCCCACGAATAACAAGTTGATTGCAAACTGACTCATGCCGGCTTACTCCCCGAGACCGAATTTTTCATCGAGCTTGTTCATCTTCCAGGCGTAGAAGAAGATGATGCCGATGAACGTCAGGATGGAGCCCTGCTGGGCGAACCAGAAGCCCAGGTCGGTCCCGCCGATGGGAATGCCCGCCAGCAGGGGGCGCAGCAGGATGGCGAAGCCGTAGGAGACCAGCGCCCAGACCGCCAGGCAACCGAATATCAGGCGGACGTTCGCCTTCCAGTAAGCAGCAGCATTGGATTTTTCATCTGCCATAGTGTTGCTCTCCACTTGTTGTTAAAGGTTTGGAAATTGCTCTGAAGAGTTGGGCTGACTCATCAGGGCAATCGAGCGTCTACAACCTTAATCCCCGCATGACACGATCGGCAGTGGTGCTGGAAAAGGCAGCAGAGGCTACCCATGAGTGCATGCTGCCGTAGGCGGTTATCGACGTACGATTACCCTGCATGACGCACGAATGGATAGTGGGCAATGAAGGCGGAAATTAAATCCCAGACTTTGGTATCATGAGTTAACTGTGATTGAACGCTTCCTGGATAAATGCTTTTATTTCAATAATTTACCCATTGTTATCGGAGTGGTTCTCGGCGCCATGCGGGAGCGTATAGGACGATGGTATAGCCTGGGAGACAGGGGGTGGAGATGACCTTGTCGGGCGCTCTTGTACCTTGGTCTATGGGGCGTGCTTATTGGACGTTGGTCTAGGTTTTTTGGCCTTGAACGATTGTCTATGTATCGTCATAAAAGTGGATGTTGCTATTCTGGCTTGAATGTCATCTTCATGGTGGTTCATGGATCTCATCAGGGACGAAGTGGCATCCCACGGATAGGCTCTGCTACCGGGCTGACCACCCTCGACGGCAAAGACGCCTAAAGAGGGGTAGCCGCAACACGAGGACAGCACCATGGTCGAGGTCGATCTCTCACAGCCCCCCTTTACCTTCCTGGACGATGAAGGGCGTGAGCGCATTCGCAGCGGAGTGGACCTGGCATACTTCGACCGCGACGAGATCATTCTCGAGATGGGCCAGCCCGGCGAGTTCGTGTTCATCATCCACAAGGGGGAAGTCGCCGAGCTGGATACCACCTTGCCCGGGGCGCGCGAGCGCATCGGGCACTATACCCAGGGGGATCTGTTCGGGGCGATCAGCATCCTCAATGGCAAGAGCCGCTACCGTTTCCGCGCCGAGCAGGAGAGTCTCTGCTATCTGCTGCCCAAGGCCCTGTTTCTGCAGCTGTGCGACGACTACCCGGCGTTCGCCGAGTTCTTCCGTCAGACCCTCTCTCACAAGGCGCGCCTGCTGACCGAGCAGCGTGCCGAAGGGGGGGTGACCATGGCCGGTTTCATGCTGGCCAAGGTCAGCGAGTGCATGCGTAAGCCGCTGTGCGTGGCGCCCGACGCCACCATCGCCGAGGCGGTGAATACCCTCAACGAGGGGCATGCCGACAGCCTGCTGGTGGACGGCGAGCAGGGGGTTGGCATGATCACCAAGACCGACCTGCTCAATGCCCTGGTCCTCGAGGAGCGCGACAAGCACAGCCCGGTGGTCGACATCGCCCACTTCGAGCTGATCACGGTGGGTGCCGATCAGTACCTGTTCGAGGCGCTGGTGGTCATGACCCGCTTCAAGGTCGAGCGGGTGGTGGTCATGGAGGGGGACAAACCGAGCGGGGTGGTGGAGCTGACCGATGTGCTCAGCTTCTTCTCCAGCCGCAGCTATGTGGTCAGCCTCCAGGTGGAGCAGGCCGACACCCTGGAGGCGCTGATGCGCGCCAGCCATCGGACTCCCGAACTGGTCAAGGCGCTGATGGCCCAGGGCGTCAAGCTGCGCTTCGCCATGGGACTGCTGGCCGCGCTCAACGGTCGGATCATGGCCAAGGCCTGGGGCTTTCTGATCGATGAACGCTATCACCGGGACGCCTGCCTGATGGTGATGGGTAGCGAGGGGCGTGGGGAGCAGATCCTCAAGACCGACCAGGACAACGGCCTGATCCTGACCGACGATCTGGAGTGGCCCGATCTCGATGAGCGCATGCAGGCGCTGACCCGCACCCTCATCGATCTGGGCTATCCGCCCTGTCCCGGCAATATCATGGTGTCCAACCCGGAGTGGGTAGGCACCGAATCCCAGTGGCGGGAGCGTATCGCCCGCTGGGTGCAGGCGCGCGACGGCGACAGCCTGATGAAGCTCGCCATCATGCTCGACTCCCACGCGGTGGCGGGGAACCCGGCGCTGCTGGACCGGCTGCGTGAGGGACTCTTCGAGCAGTGTTCCCGCGACGAGCTCCTGCTCTCCTATTTCGCTCGGGCCGCCCTGCGCTTCTCTACGCCGCTAACCCTGTTTGGTTCGCTGAAGAAGCCCCAGCACGGCATCGACATCAAGAAGGGGGGCATTTTCCCCATCGTCCACGGCGTGCGGACCATGGCCCTGGAGCGCCGTATCAAGCCCACCTCGACGCTAGAGCGACTGGAGGCCCTGGCCGAGGACGGGCGCCTGGATGAGCGTACCGCCGAGAACCTGGGAGAGGCGCTGTCGCTGTTCACCGAGCTGCGCCTCAAGCAGCAGCTCGAACGGCTCGATCGGGACGATGACGGCACCAGTCCCGACCGCGTAGTGGTGCAGCAGCTGTCGTCGCTGGAGCGCGACCTGCTGCGAGAAGCCCTGCATATCGTCAAGGACTTCAAGCAGCACCTTTCCCAGCGCTACCACCTGGAATACAGCTGAGCCGGGGCATTCAGGCCCGCGGAGGCGAGGGGTGTCGCTCAACAACGGTTTTCGATCCACAACAACAATCAAGGAGGTGTTGCATGCTGCGCGCACTGCGACGAGCCAGTGACCGGCGCCGTCATGCCGAAGGCGAGTACGGCTGGCTGTTCAATCCCTACACCGGCGATGAGCTGGTGGCCATCGACTGCGAGACCACCGGGGTCGACCCGCGCTCCGCCGAGCCGGTCTCCATCGCCGCGGTGAAGGTGCGCGGCGAGCGGGTGCTGACCAGCGAGTCGCTGGACCTGCGGCTGCAGCGCCCCTCGACGCTGTCCGGCGAGTCGATCCGCATCCACGGGCTGCGCGGCATCGACCTGGACGACGGCGAGTGTCTCGACCAGGCGCTCGCCCGGCTGCTCGATTTCATCGGCAATCGCCCGCTGCTCGGCTGGCGGCTGGATTTCGACCTGGCGATCATCAACCGCCAGCTACGCCCGCGCTTCGGCTTCGATCTGCCCAACAGCGGCATCGACGTGGCCCAGCTCTACCATCGCCAGCTGCGTCGCAGCCACCTGGAGGCGGCTTCGGCGCCGCGCTTCGAAGCCGCCGCCAAGGCGCTCGGCGTGCCGGTGATGGGGCGCAATACCGCCCTAGGGGACGCCGTGACCACGGCGCTGATGTACCTGCGCCTGGAGCGCGGCACCCTGCCGACGCGTCGCGAGGCCTGAGACGAGACGCGGTAGGGGTATGCCGTCGCCAGGCAGCGGCGGCGATGGTAGGATGGCGGCCGTTATCCACCACCCGCCCTGGCAGCGCCCCGACCATGCAAGACGCCGTGACCTTCGACCCGCTCGCTTCCGCCTCCCCCCGCGATGCGTCCTCCGAGGCGCCCTTCGAGCGTTCGCCGTCCCCACTGGACGCCCTGGACGCCAAGGGCCGGCGGGAGTTCAACAAGCTGCAGAAGCGCCTGCGCCGTCAGGTGGGCAACGCCATCATCGACTACGGCATGATCCATGAGGGTGACCGGGTCATGGTCTGCCTGTCGGGGGGCAAGGACAGCTATACGCTGCTGGAGATCCTGCGTAACCTGCAGCGCAATGCCCCGGTGAACTTCTCGCTGGTGGCGGTCAACCTCGACCAGAAACAGCCCGGGTTTCCCGAGCAGGTGCTGCCCGAGTATCTCGAGTCGATCGGCGTCGACTACCATATCCTCGAGCGCGACACCTATTCGGTGGTCAAGGAGAAGACCCCGGAGGGCAAGACCACCTGTGCGCTCTGCTCGCGGCTGAGGCGCGGCTCCCTCTACGGCTTCGCCGAGGAGATCGGTGCCACCAAGGTGGCCTTGGGCCATCACCGTGAGGATATCCTCGAGACGCTGTTTCTCAATCTGTTCTTCGGCGGCAGCCTCAAGGCCATGCCCCCCAAGCTGCTCTCCGATGACGGCAAGAATATCCTGATCCGCCCGCTGGCCTACTGCCGCGAGGCGGACATCGCCGAGTTCGCCCGGCTGATGGATTTCCCGATCATTCCTTGCAACCTGTGCGGCTCCCAGCCCAACCTGCAGCGCCAGGTGGTCAAGGAGATGCTCGCCGAGTGGGAGGCCAAGCATCCGGGGCGGCTGGAGACGATGTTCAAGGCGGTGACCAATGTGGCGCCCTCCCAGCTGGCCGACCGGAAGCTGTTCGACTTCGCCGGGCTGGAGGCGGAGCAGGCCCGGCGCCAGGCGCGGCGCATCGATGCCCTGGAGGTCAAAGGCGGCTGAGATGTCGCTCGGCAGCTGCCAGCAAAAACCCCGGTGAGCATGCTCACCGGGGTTTTTGCTGGGGCCCAGGCCGGGCGCGGTTGAGCCCGCATTCAGCGGTGGCTCAGCTCTCTTCCTGAGCCTGCTCGAGCAGGGCCTCCAGGTTGAGGATATTGACCTCGCGCCCCGAGACTTCAACCAGACCCTGATGCTGGAAGCGGCCCAGGATGCGGCTGACGGTTTCCACCGCCAGTCCCAGGTAGTTGCCGATGTCGGCCCGCGACATGGAGAGCCGGAAGCTGTAGGGGGAGTAGCCGCGGCGCCGGAAGCGGTCCGAGAGGCTGGCGAAGAAGCTGGCCAGGCGCTGGTCGGCGGTCTTGCGTGACAGCAGCCGCATCATCCGGCGGTCGTCGCGCAGCTCCTTGCTCATGCTGCGGTAGAGCTGGCCGCGCAGCTCGGGAAGCTGTTCGGAGAGCGAGTCGAGCCGGTCGAAGGGAATCTCGCACACCGTGGTGGTTTCCAGGGCGATCACGCTGCCGGGGTAGGCCTCCTCGTCGATGCCGTCCAGCCCCACCAGCTCGCTGGGCAGGTAGAAATTGGTGACCTGGTCCTCGCCGGAGCCCTCGGTCGTCACCTGCTTGAGGCTGCCGGAGCGAACCGCGAACACGCTGTTGAAGTCGCTACCCTGGCGGAACAGGGACTCGCCCTTTTTCAGGGGCGCGCGTCGCCGGATGATGGCGTCGAACTGCTCCATGTCCTCGAGCTCGAGCGCCAACGGCAGGCACAGCGAACTCAAGCTGCAGTTCTGACAGCGGGTTTCGTGCAGCAGCGAACGCCGCTTGTTGACCGCACTGGCCGCATTGACAGCCATGGCCACCTCCTCGTCGTGATCATGGCATCATTATGTAGCATTATTCCGGGCGGGAAAATGCCGGTTGCGACGATTGGACGCAAGGCAAGCGGATCGAGCGGTATTGGCCAACCCGCGAAGCCCCTGGGCCCAATGTCGTAAGTGCCGAACTTAGAGAGGATTCGTGTCGGTTGGATCCGGCTCGGAAGGCCGGTATGCATCGAAGGCCATGGCCAGGTGGCCGATGAGCAGGCGGCCCATGGGCGTCGCCTCCAGGCGGTTGCCGCGCCAGCCAACCAGGCCGTCCTGCTCCAGCACTTCCAGCCGGGACAGGGCGTCGGCCAGGTAGCGAGGCGCATCGATACCGAAGCGCTCGCCCAGGGCGTCCAGGTCCAGCGCCATGTCGCACAGCAGCCGCTCGATGGCATGGCGGCGGACATGATCGTCGAAGGTGAGGCGCAGCCCGGCCGAGACGGGCAGGCAGCTGGCATCCAGTGCCGTCTCGTAGGCCGCCAGGCGGGTATGGTTCTGGGTGTAGACATCGTCGACCCGCGAGAGGGCCGAAACCCCGAGCCCCACCAGATCGCTGTCGGCGTGGCTGGTGTAGCCCTGGAAATTGCGCTGCAGACTGCCCTGGCGCTGGGCCACCGCCAGGCTGTCATCGGGCCGGGCGAACTGGTCCATGCCGATATGCACGTAGCCGGCCTCGGTCAGCATGGTCACTGCGGTGCGCAGGATCGCCAGCTTCTCTTCCGGGCTGGGCAGCTCCTCGCGGCGGATGCGCCGCTGGGGGGCGAACCGCTTGGGCAGGTGGGCGTAGTGGTAGACCGAGAGCCTGGCCGGTGCCATGGCGATGACCTGCTCCAGGGTCGCCGCGAAGCTGTCGCGGGTCTGAAGGGGCAGGCCGACGATCAGGTCGAGGTTCAGCGAGCGAAAGCCCAGACGGTCGGCTTCATCGATCAGCGCTTCGGTAAGCGCCCGAGGCTGGACGCGGTTGACGGCCTTCAATACCCGATGATCGAGCTCCTGAACGCCGAGGCTCAGGCGGTTGAAGCCCAGTGCCTGGAGATGGCGCAGGGTAAGGACATCGGCCTCGCGAGGATCGATCTCGATGGCATAGTCGCGATCGCGGGAGTCGGAGAGGCCGAAGCGGGCGTCCAGCCGGTCGATCAGGTCGCTCATCTGGTCGAGGCTCAAGAAGGTCGGCGTGCCGCCGCCCCAGTGCAACTGCTGGACCTCCCGCGAGGTGTCCAGGCGCTGGCGGATCAGCACCATTTCCCGGTCGAGCCGCGACAGGTAGGGTTCGGCGAGCCGGGTGGCCCGGGCGGGGACCTTGTTGGAGGCGCAGTAAAAACAGATGTTGCGGCAGAACGGGATATGCACATAGACCGACAGCGGTCGGCCGCTGGCGTTGCTGCGTGCCAGCGCGGCCTGGTAGTCCACTTCGCCGAAGTCTTCCCGGAAAGCGAGAGTCGTGGGGTACGAGGTGTAGCGCGATCCACGGGTGGCGTAGCGGCGCAGCAGCGACTCGTCCCAGGCGAAGGGGTCGGCCATCGCTCGATGCACGGACATCGCGGGGACGGACATGAAGGCACTCCGGCGGCTCTATAGTTGCCTTCATGCTAGCGGGCCGGGGGGCACAGTGGATTGAGCTGCGTCAAGCGAAGTGTCGATGGCGGGCGCGATCGATCAATGGGTGGCGTGAATCGGCAGCAGTGAGCCGAGCTGCCACAGGGCGAAGCCGATGATCGAGAGGGCGGCCACTGTGCGGGTAGCCGGGTGGCGGATCAGCCCGGCGAGCTGGCGGGCCGCCAGCCCGGTGGCCAGCAGCGCCGGCAGGGTGCCGAGTCCGAAGGCGGCCATCAGCGCCGCGCCACGCAGCGGGTCGGCCATGGCCAGGCTCCAGGCCAGCATGGAGTAGACCAGTCCGCAGGGCAGCCAGCCCCAGACGGCGCCGAGCCCCACCGCCTGGGGCACCTTGACCACCGGCATCAGGCGCCGCCCCAGCGGTTCCAGGTGGCGCCACAGTCGCTTGCCCAAAGCCTCGACCCGAAGCAGCCCCTTCCACCAGTCGGCGATATAGAGCGCCATCAGGATCAGCATCACCGCGGCGAACAGCTGCAGCGCCACCCGCGTGGCCGGGGTCAGGGTCAGCAGGGTGCCGAGGCCCGCCACCAGGGCGCCGGCGACCATGTAGCTGGCGATGCGTCCCAGGTTATAGCCGAGCAGCAGGCCGGTGAGGCGGGTGGGCGAGCGCATGCTGGGCGGCACGGCAAAGGTCAGGGCGCTCATGATGCCGCCGCACATGCCGATGCAGTGGGCGCCGCCCAGCAGTCCGAAGACGAAGGCCGCCAGAAACGGCGGCAGATCGAGCCCGGTGGGGTCCATCAGCGCTCCGCGTCGTCGTTGCGGCGCGCCGCCTCGTCGGGACGCTCGGTGGCGTCCGAGGTCGCCTCGCGGCGCCGCCGGCGCTCATCGGCGGTGAGGTCGTTTTCATCCTCGTCGAAGAGGATGCGGTGGGCCGGCCCCTCGAGGTCCTCGAACTGGTCGTGCTTGACCGCCCAGAAGAAGGCCCAGACGGCGAGGCCGAGCAGGACCAGCGACAGCGGAATCAGCAGATAGAGGATGCTCATGCGTTCACCCGTTTCGGTTCAGGGGAGGGCGTGGGCTGGGGGGGTGTCGCCCCCATGACGCGGCTGCGGAAGCGGTTGAGGCGCAGGGCGTTGCCCACCACCACCAGGGAGCTGCCCGCCATGCCCATGGCGGCCAGCCAGGGCGGTACGAAGCCCATGGCGGCGATGGGCATGGCGGTGAAGTTGTAGCACACCGACCAGATCATGTTCTGACGCATCACCCGCCGGGTGGCGCGGCTGATCTCGATGGCCTCGACGATGCGCGTCAGGCGCGGGCTGAGCAGGATGGCGTCGGCGCTGGTGCGGGCCAGATCGGTGGCGCCGTTCATGGCGATGGCCACGTCGGCCCCGGCCAGCACCGGCACGTCGTTGATGCCGTCGCCGACCATGGCCACCGTCTCGCCGGCCGCCTGACACTCGCGGATCCGCGCGAGCTTGTCCTCGGGGGTGGCGCCGCCGCGCCAGTCGGTGATGCCCAGGCGCCCGGCCAGTCCCCCGGCGGCCTCCGGGGTGTCGCCGGAGAGCAGTTCTACCTTCAGGCCCAGCGCTTTCAGCGCCGCCAAGGTGTCGGCGGCGTCCTCGCGCACTCCGTCCTGCAGGGCGAACCAGGCCCGTGGCTCGCCCTCCTCGGCGAGCAGCAGCCACTGGCCTCCGCCGGGCGCCTCGAGGCTGGCCTCGGGGGCGGCGAAGGCGGGCTTGCCGAGCCGCCAGCGACGGCCGTCCAGGGTGCCCTCCAGCCCCTGGCCGGTGTGGCTGGTTACCTCGGAGGCGCGCACCGTGGCCAGGCGGAAAGGGTGGAAGGCCCGTGCGATGGGGTGTTCGGAGCGCGCCTCCAGGGCGGCGGCCAGGGTGCGGGCGCGTTCGTCATCGAGCCCGCCCAGCGGGCGGGTCTCCACCAGCGCCATCTCGCCGTGGGTCAGGGTGCCGGTCTTGTCGAAGATCACCCGGTCCACCTGAGAGAGCGACTCGATGGCGTCGGCGCGGGTCACCAGCACACCGCGGCGGCGCAGCTGGCCGTGGCCGGCGGTGAGCGCGGTGGGCGTGGCCAGCGCCAGGGCGCAGGGGCAGGTCACCACCAGCACCGAGAGCATGATCCAGGGCATCCGCGCCGGATCGATGAACCACCAGGTGATGGTGACCAGGGCGGTGACCAGCAGCAGACGCAGCACGAAGAGGTGGGCCATGCGTGCGGCCAGCTGGGCCAGGCGCGGGCGGCTGGCGAAGGCGCGGTCGGTGAGGTCGACGATGCCGGCGACCCGGGCGTCGCGCCCGGCATGGGTCACCCGCACCACCAGCGGGCTCTCGATGTTCTGGCTGCCGCCGGTGACGGTGTCGCCGAGGCGCCGGGTCACCGGCAGGTACTCGCCGGTGAGCATCGATTCGTCGAGGCTCGACTCGCCGTCCTCGATCACCCCGTCGGCCGGCACGCCGTGGCCAGGCTTGATCAGCACCCGGTCGCCGGCGGTGAGTTCGCTGGCCGGCAGAATGCGCTCCTCGCCCGCCTCGGTCAGGCGGATCGCCGAGAGCGGCAGGGCGCCGGCCATGGCGTTGCCGCTGTGGCCGCTGCGCCGCCGGGCGCGGGCCTCCACGTAGCGGCCGAACAGCAGGAAGAAGGTGAACATGGCCGCCGAATCGAAGTAGACCTCACCCTTGCCGGTGATCACCGCATAGCCGCTGGCGGCGTAGGCGAAGCCGATGGCCAGCGACACCGGCACGTCCATGCCCAGCACCCGGGTGCGCAGGTCGCGCACCGCGTTGCGAAAGAAGGGCATCGCCGAGAAGAACACCACCGGGGTGGCCAGGGCGAAGGAGAGCCAGTGGAAGAGCGCGTAGAAGTCCTCGCCGATGCCCTCGGGGCCGGCCACATAGATGGGGATGGAGAACATCATCACCTGGGCCATGCACACCGCGGCGACGATCAGGCGGCGCACGTTCATGCGCTCCTCGCGCTGCAGGCGCGCCTGGGCCTCGTCGGGCTCATAGGGCTGGGCCTGGTAGCCGATGGCGGCCATCTCGGCGAGGATCTGCGATAGCAGAAGCCGGCTGGGGTCCCAGCTCACCCGCACCCGGTGGTGGCTGAGGTTGACCGCGCTGGAGTCGACGCCCTCGATGGCGTTGAGGCGATGCTCGATCAGCCAGGCGCAGGCCGCGCAGGTGATGCCGTCCACCGCCAGGGTGGCATGCACGCGGCCGCTGTCGTCGCCCTCGGGGTGGACGAACTGGCGCTGTAGGCCCGGGTCGTCGAACACCGCCCAGGTCTCGGCGCGGGCCGCCTCACGATCGTCGGGGCGCTCGGGCAGCTCGGTGCGAAAACGGTAGTAACTCGACAGGCCGCCGTCGACGATGGCGTGGGCCACCGCCTCGCAGCCGGGACAGCACAGCGGATGACGGGTCGCGTCGAGGGTGATCGACCAGGGGGCGCCCTCGGGCACCCGGCTGCCGCAGTGGTAGCAGTCGGGAGCGCTGTCGGGACTGGCGCTGATGGCGGTGTCGGTCATGGCATCCTATGGGCTGGCGCGGCGGCAATCAGCCACGTGTCGGCAATCCCGGGGTCAGCGCAAACGCCTCCTCGCTGGGGAAGCTACCTTCACCGACCAGGCGCCATTCGGGCTGCTCGGCACTGGGATGAAGCTGCAGGTACCAGCGGTAGCGCAGGTTGTCCGGTGCCTGGCCCAGGTAGCGCCCGTTGCCCACGTGCTCCAGGGTGAGGGACTGGTCACGGCCGCCGAGGGTGGGAAAGATCAGCTCCACATAGAGCCGCTCGGGCCGCTCGTCGCCGTCGAGCTGGACGATGACGTCGCTGGTCAGCGGATCGATGCGCAGGTTGGCGGCCAGGCCGAGCTCCTCGGCGCGCTGCTGCTTGGCCAGCACCATGTTGATGGCGCGGCCGTGCTCATAATAGTCCTGCTGTACCAGTCCATCGGCGGTACGAACCGCCATCACGGCCAGGGTCGAGCTGCCGAAGATTGAAGTGAACAGCAGGCCGAGCAGGAACCAGGGCCAGAACTGCTTGTACCAGGGGGAGGGGGCTTGGGTTGTCATGGTTATCTCCGGACTTCGCCGATAAAGCGGGTCTCGCGCTCAAGGGCGACGCGCGCGTCGCTCTGCGAGGTGACCTGCAGCTGGATTGGGTGGCTGGGTCGGTCGAGCACCTCCGGGTCGGCGGTGATCTGGATCGCCCGGCTGCGGGAGTCGCCCGCCGGCACGCTGAGGGTGTCGGTATCGAGCTCCAGGCCGGGCAGCCCGCTGACCTCGAGGCGGAAGACGTGATCCTCACGGTCGAGGTTGCGCACCGTCAGGGTGTAGACGTTGCTGATGCGCCCCTCGCGGGTCATCTGGAACAGCTGGCCGCGCTCGCGCTCGATCTCCACCCCCAGGGGGGTGCGGTCGGCCACCGCCCAGACGAAGAGACCGATCATCACCAGCAGGGCGGCCAGATAGCCCAGCAGGCGTGGGCGCAGGATCCGGCTCGGCTTGCCTTCCAGGGCGTTCTCCGTGGTGTAGCGGATCAGCCCCCTGGGGTAGCCCATCTTGTCCATCACGCTGTCGCAGGCGTCGATGCAGGCCGCGCAGGTGATGCACTCGTACTGCAGGCCGTCGCGGATGTCGATGCCGGTGGGACAGACCTGCACGCAGAGGTCGCAGTCGATGCAGTCGCCGTAGCCCGCCTGACGCGCCTGGGCGTGGTCGAGGCTGCGCTTGCGCGGGCCCCGGGGCTCGCCGCGGGCGGCGTCGTAGGAGACGATCAGGGTATCGGCGTCGAACATCACCCCCTGGAAGCGGGCATAGGGGCACATGTAGATGCAGACCTGCTCGCGCAGCCAGCCGGCGTTGAGATAGGTGAACACCAGGAAGAAGCCCACCCAGAAGTAGGCCCAGCCGTGAGCCTGGAGGGTGGGCAGCTGCACCACCAGCTCGCGAATCGGGGTGAAGTAACCGACGAAGGCCACCCCGGTGGCCAGGGCGATGGCCAGCCAGATAGCGTGCTTGGCGCCCTTGCGCCAGGCCTTGTCGGCGTTCATCGGCTGCTTGTCGAGCTTGATGCGCCGGTTGCGGGATCCCTCCAGGCGGTGCTCGACCCAGATGTAGAGGAAGGTCCAGACGCTCTGGGGGCAGGTGTAGCCGCACCACACCCGGCCGGCGAATACCGTGATGAAGAACAGCCCGAAGGCGCAGATGATCAACAGCCAGGAGAGCAGTATGAACTCCTGGGGATAGAAAGTGGCGGCGAAAATATGGAACTCCCGCCCCGGCAGGTCGAACCAGATCAGCGGCCGGTCGCCCCACTGCACCCAGGGCAGCCCGAAGAACGCCAGCATCAGCACCCAGTTGGTGCCGCGGCGCAGGCGCTGGAAGAGGCCCTTGATCTCGCGGACATAGATATGGCGCCGCTTGGCGTACATCTCCTGCTGGACCGTCTCACCCGAGGGGTGGTGGCCCACGGGATCGGGGGTCACGTCGCGGGTAGGTATCTTGTCACTCATGGCGATCTCGTGGCGGGCGCGGAGGGCCCGCGGAAGGGGAGCAGTGCAGTTGGGTCATTGTATCGGGGGGTCATCGCAAAGCGAAAGGGTGCGACCCGAGGTCGCACCCTTTCTCAGCCGCCCGGTTCTCCTCAGTCGCGGAAGCGCAGGCTGTAGACGTAGGCGGCGACCAGGTGCACCCGCTCCTCGCCGATATAGGCCGCCTGTGCCGGCATATGACCGTTGCGGCCGTTGCGCAGGGTCTGGCGCACCGAGTCGGCCACGCTCTGCCCCGGCGCCTGATAGAGCCAGATATCGTTGGTCAGATCAGGCGCGCCCAGGGCCTGGTTGCCGGTGCCGTCCGGCGCGTGGCAGGCGGCGCACACCGAGGCGTAGACCGAGGCGCCCTGCTCGGCGCGCTCCTCCTCGTGGGGCAGGTCCGAAAGCGCCAGCACGTACTGGGTGACGTTCTCGATGTTGGTTTCGCCGATCTGCTGCCAGGCAGGCATCAAGCCGCTGCGTCCCTGGGCGATGGAGGTGAGGAGTTGCTCGGGCTCCCCGCCGTAGAGCCAGTCGTCGTTGGTCAGGTCGGGAAAGCCGTAGCCGCCCTGGGCGTTGGTGCCGTGGCACACCGCGCAGTTGTTCTGGTAGAGGCGCTCGCCGACCTGCATCGCTTCGCCGTCCCGGGCCAGCTCCGGGATCGGAATCTCCTGGTACTGGGCGAAGATCGGGGTGAAGCGCTCCTCGGCGCGAGCCACTTCGCGTTCCCACTGGCCCTCCTGGGTCCAGCCCAGCAGGCCGGCGAAGTTGCCCAGACCAGGGTAGAGCAGCAGGTAGCCCAGCGAGAACACCACGGTGCCCACGTAGAGCTGGAACCACCAGCGCGGCAAGGGGTTGTCGTACTCCTCGATCCCGTCGGCGGCGTGGCCGGTGGTCTCGACGTTGCCCTCGGCATCGGGTCGCTTGTCGGTCTTGCGGTTGGCGAACAGGATCCAGGTGGCGAAAGCGATGGAGCCCAGCGTGATGACGATGATCCAGGCGCTCCAGAACCCGGAGAGGGAGTCATCCCAAAGATTGCTCATGTGTTTTTGTCTCCCTTGCTTGTTCGGGAATCGTCTTGTCCGGATGCCGCCTCGCGCGATTCATTCGACGGCGAGACGCTCCGGTCACGGTTGGGACGCTCATCATCCTCGTTGAAGATCAGGTGGGCCGCCTCGTCGAAGTCACGCTTGCGCCGCTTCGAGTAGGCCCACCAGGTGATGCCGATGAAGGCAATGATCAACAGCCCGGTGATGATGCCTCGAAAGGTGCCGGTATCCATGATCAGCGCGTGCCCTCGAGCACGGTGCCCAGTTGTTGCAGGTAGGCGACCAGTGCGGTGATCTCCTGCTGGCCGCGCACCTCGCGGGTGGCGTTCTCGATGTCCTCGTCGGTGTAGGGCACGCCGAGTGCGCGCAGTGCGCGCATCTTCTTGGGCGTGTCCTCGCCGTCGAGGGTGCGCTCGAACAGCCACGGGTAGGCGGGCATGATCGAGCCGGGCACCACGTCACGCGGGTTGTACATGTGGGCACGGTGCCAGTCGTCGCTGTAGCGGCCGCCGACGCGGGCCAGGTCCGGGCCGGTGCGCTTGGAGCCCCACAGGAAGTTGTGCTCGTAGATGAACTCGCCGGCCACGCTGTAGTGGCCGTAGCGCTCGGTTTCGGCACGGAACGGACGAATCATCTGTGAGTGGCAGCCGACGCAGCCCTCGCGGCGATAGATGTCACGCCCCTCCAGCTCCAGGGCGCTGAGCGGGCGCAGGCCGTCCACCGGCTCGGTGGTCTGCTTCTGGAAGAACAGCGGCACGACCTCGGCCAGGCCGCCGAAACTGATCACCACCAGGATCAGCACGGCGAGCAGGCCCACGTTCTTTTCGACGATCTCGTGTTTCATCGGTATCGGTATCCCCGGTTGCTCAGGCGGTCTGCGGAATCGGCTGACGCGCGGCTTCGCTGCGCTTGATGGTCATGAAGACGTTGTAGGCCATGATCAGCATGCCCACGACCCAGAAGATGCCGCCGATCAGGCGCACGATGTAGCCGGGGCCGCTGGCCTCGACCGATTCCATGAAGGTGTACATCAGGGTGCCGTCCGGGTTGATGGCGCGCCACATCAGGCCCTGCAGGATGCCGTTGACCCACATGGAGGCGATGTAGAGCACGGTGCCGATGGTCGACAGCCAGAAGTGCGCGGCGATCATGCCCACGGAGTACATCTCGGTGCGGCCGAACAGGCGCGGGATCAGGTGATACATGGAGCCGATGGTGATCATCGCCACCCAGCCCAGGGCGCCGGCGTGAACGTGGCCGATGGTCCAGTCGGTGTAGTGGGAGAGGGCGTTGACCGTCTTCACCGCCATCATCGGGCCCTCGAAGGTAGACATGCCGTAGAAGGCCAGGGCGACGACCAGAAAGCGCAGGGTCGGGTCGGTGCGCAGCTTATGCCAGGCGCCGGAGAGGGTCATCATGCCGTTGATCATGCCGCCCCAGGAGGGGGCCAGCAGGATGATCGACATGATCATGCCCAGCGACTGGGCCCAGTCGGGCAGGGCGGTGTAGTGCAGATGGTGCGGGCCGGCCCACATGTAGATCATGATCAGCGCCCAGAAGTGCACGATCGACAGGCGATAGGAGTAGATCGGGCGCTCGGCCTGCTTGGGCACGAAGTAGTACATCATCCCCAGGAAGCCGGCGGTCAGGAAGAAGCCCACCGCGTTGTGGCCGTACCACCACTGGACCATGGCGTCGATGGTGCCGGAGTAGAGCGAGATGGAGTACATGGCGGTGACCGGAATCGCCGCATTGTTGACGATATGCAGGACCGCCACGGTGAGAATGAAGGCGGCGAAGAACCAGTTGGCCACGTAGATATGCGAGGTCCTGCGCAGCTTGATGGTGCCCAGGAAAACGACCGCATAGCTCACCCAGACCACGGCGATCAGGATGTTGATCGGCCACTCCAGCTCGGCGTACTCCTTGGTGGTGGTGTAGCCCAGCGGCAGCGTGATGACCGCCGAGAGGATCACCGCCTGCCAGCCCCAGAACGTAAAGGCCGCCAGCTTGTCAGAGAATAGCCGCGTCTGGCAGGTGCGCTGCACGACGTAGTAGGAGGTGGCAAAGAGTGCCGAGCCGCCGAAGGCGAAGATGACGGCATTGGTGTGCAGCGGTCGCAGACGGCCGAAGCTCGTCCACGGCAGGTTGAGGTTGAGTTGCGGCCAGACCAGCTGTGCGGCAAGGATGACACCGATGAGCATGCCCACGATGCCCCACACCACTGTCATGATCGCAAACTGCCGAACTACCTTGTAATTGTAGGTCGGGTGCTCTAATGCTGTGCTCATGTCAGGTTCCCATCGAACGCGGTATCGAGAACCGGCTGTGGCAGGTTGCCGCAGCCGTCGCTCCCGGAAGAGGTGATGCAGGTCAAAACACCCCGGATTCTAGCGCAGCCGCGTGACAGACTGAAACATGGCCATTGGTGAAAACTCACACTGGAGTTTGACGGGTGTCGAATTTTGCACGACTTAAGCGGGTGGCGATTGCTCCGGCACGGGTGATCGAATCGCTGTGTGCCGGCGAGTCGGGCGGCTGGCAAGTGGAGGGGATGGGGCCGCTCGACGTGCAGGGAAAGGCGACCGTTGGCAGGCTGTTGATTGCCCACGGGGCGGGCGCTGGGCAGGGCTCGGCGTTCATGCAGACGCTGCGCAATACCCTGGCGGAGCGGGGCGTCCAGACCCTGGCCATCGAGTTCGCCTACATGCAGCGCATGCAGCGGGAGGCGCGGCGTCGACCGCCGCCGCGCATCGATCGCCTGGTGGATGAACTTGCCGCCTGGTGCGACATTCTGACACACCCCGAGCTGGGCGCACTCTGGCTGGGCGGCAAGTCCATGGGGGGCGCGCCGCCAGCCTGCTGGCGGCGCGCGACCAGGCGCCGGGCCTGATTCTGTGCGGCTATCCCTTCCACCCGCCGGGCAAACCCGACACCCTGCGCCTGGCGCACTGGCCACTGCTCGCCTGTCCGACGCTGGTGGTGCAGGGCAGCCGCGACCCCTTCGGCGCACGTGACGAGATCGCGGGCTATGCGTTGCCCGACTCGGTGGCCGTGCACCTGCTCGAGGACGGCGATCACGACTGGAAGCCGCGGCGCGCGTCGGGTCATACCCAGCAGGGGCATATCGAGGCGGCGGCCACGGCGATCGCGGCATTCATGGACGAGTGCGAAAGGCGTTGACAACCGGCGCCGGCCCTGTAGAATGCAGCGCCACGTGACCGGGGGTGGTTAGCTCAGCTGGGAGAGCACCAGCCTTACAAGCTGGGGGTCACAGGTTCGAACCCTGTACCACCCACCATCGCCGTCAGGCGATACCGATCATGTAGGAAGCACGCAGCGGACCGGTAGTTCAGTTGGTTAGAATGCCGGCCTGTCACGCCGGAGGTCGCGGGTTCGAGTCCCGTCCGGTCCGCCACATGTTTCCGTTGCCGCAGCTATCTTGCGGACCGGTAGTTCAGTTGGTTAGAATGCCGGCCTGTCACGCCGGAGGTCGCGGGTTCGAGTCCCGTCCGGTCCGCCACGATGGCCTGGCAATGCGGTAAGCAGTACGAAAAGGCAGTACGAAAAAATTGCGTTCACGTGGGTGATTAGCTCAGTTGGTTAGAGCACCAGCCTCACATGCTGGGGGTCACTGGTTCGAATCCGGTATCACCCACCACGCGGACCGGTAGTTCAGTTGGTTAGAATGCCGGCCTGTCACGCCGGAGGTCGCGGGTTCGAGTCCCGTCCGGTCCGCCATCGCAAGAATTCCGACCCCGAGCCCACGGCTCGGGGTCTTTCGTATGCCGCCTCCTATTTTGCGCCAGCGCCGAGCGCTTGGCGGCTTCCTCCTCCTGCTCTTTCTCCTCCCGGCTTTCGCCTGGGCGCTTTTCCTGGCCTGCGCTTCCGCGGGGTGCTATGGGATATGCTGCGTGCATTCCCTTTGCGCATCGTGCCCGACTGTCATACAGTTGTTTGAATTTAGTCTGTCCGACACCGTGACGTGAGGAGGTATCCGGCGTGCGCTACCCGCATCTGTTCCAACCGCTCGAGGTAGGCCATCTGACGCTGCCCAATCGGGTGCTGATGGGTTCCATGCACACCAATCTGGAGGAGGCCCCGGAGGGTTTCAAGCGACTCGCCGCCTTCTATGCCGAGCGGACCCGGGAGGGGGTGGGGCTGATCGTCACCGGTGGCATCGCCCCCAACCCCGAGGGCGCGGTCTTCGACGGCGCCGCGACGCTGATGCGCCCCGACCAGGTGGCCGACCATCGCTCGGTGGTCGAGGCGGTACACGCCGAGGGCGGGCATCTCTGCCTGCAGATCCTGCATGCCGGGCGCTACGCGTACTCGCCGGCGCTGGTGGCGCCCTCGGCGATCCAGGCCCCCATCAACCCCTTCAGCCCCCGTGAGCTGACCGCCGAGGAGGTCGAGCAGCAGATCGACGACTATGTGCGCTGCGCGACGCTGGCCCGGGAGGCGGGTTATGACGGCGTCGAGGTGATGGGCTCGGAAGGCTATCTCATCAATCAGTTCCTGTGCCTGCGCACCAACCGGCGCGAAGACGCCTGGGGTGGGGCCTTCGAGAACCGCATGCGCTTTGCCGTCGAGATCGTCTCGCGCATCCGCGCGGCGGTGGGCGAGGACTTCCTGATCATCTTCCGTCTCTCGATGATCGACCTGGTGGAGGATGGCAGCACCTGGGAGGAGGTGGTGACCCTGGGGCGCGCCATCGAGGCCGCCGGCGCCAGCCTGATCAACACCGGCATCGGCTGGCACGAGGCGCGTGTTCCCACCATCGTCACCAGCGTGCCGCGGGCGGCCTTCACCGAGGTAACGCGGCGCATGAAGGCGGAGCTGTCGGTTCCGCTGATTACCACCAACCGCATCAACATGCCCGCGGTGGCGGAAAGGGTGCTGGCCGAGGGGCATGCCGACATGGTCTCCATGGCACGCCCCTTCCTCGCCGACCCCGCCTGGGTGAGCAAGGCGGCTGAAGGGCGTGACGAGGAGATCAACACCTGCATCGCCTGCAACCAGGCGTGCCTGGACCATACCTTCCAGGGCAAGCTGACTTCCTGCCTGGTCAACCCCCTGGCCTGCCATGAAACCGAGCTTGTCATCGAGCCGGCCGAGACGCCCCGGGAGGTGGCCGTGGTGGGCGGCGGGCCGGCCGGTCTGGCAGCGGCGGTCACGGCGGCACGTCGCGGCCATCGGGTGACCCTCTTCGAGCGCACCGCGGAGCTCGGCGGCCAGTTCAACCTGGCGCGCCAGATTCCCGGCAAGGAGGAGTTCGACGAGACGCTGCGCTACTTCCGGGTGATGCTCGACAAGCACCGTGTCTCGGTGCGCCTCAACGTCGAGGCCGATGTCCACCGGCTCAAGGACTTCGACGCGGTGGTGCTGGCCAGCGGGGTTCGCCCCCGGCCGCTGGCGCTGCCCGGCAGCGACCACCCCAAGGTGATGAGCTATCCGATGGCCATCCGGCATCCCGAGCGCGTCGGCCGCCGCGTGGCGATCATCGGCGCCGGCGGCATCGGCTTCGACGTGGCCGAGCTGCTCACCCATGTGGGGCACCCGGCGCTGGACCCGCAGGCCTGGTGCGCCGAGTGGGGCGTGGATCTGAGCGTCGCCGAGCGGGGTGGCGTCACCGAGCCCCAGCGGCCGGCCACGCCGCGCCAGGTCACCCTGCTGCAGCGCAAGCGCTCCAAGCCCGGCAAGGGGCTCGGCAAGACCACCGGCTGGGTGCACCGCGCCTCGCTCAAGCACCGTGGGGTCGAGGCGCTGGCCGGCTGCGAGTATGTCGGCATCGACGACGAGGGCCTGCATATCCGCCTCGACGGCGAGCCGAGGCTGCTGGAGGTGGACAGCGTGGTGGTCTGTGCCGGCCAGGAGCCGGTGCGCGAGCTGCTCGAGCCGCTGCGCACGGCCGGCGTGTCGGTGCACCTGATCGGCGGCGCCGATGAGGCTGCCGAGCTGGACGCCAAGCGTGCCATCGAGCAGGGTACCCGGGTGGCAGCTGCGCTTTGAGTCCGGCTCAGTCCAAGGCCACCGACATCGACCCCGACAGCACCAGGGCGATGAGTTCGGCCTGGCGGTGGGTGTCGGTCTTCTGGAAGAGGTTGCGCAGGTGAAAGGCGATGGTGGTGGTCGACACCGACATCTGCTCGGCGATCTCGTCGCTGCGCAGCCCCTCCGCCAGGGCCAGGGCGATGCGCGCCTCGGTGGGGGTCAGGCCGAACAGGCTGGCGAGCACCGTCTGGGGGACGCGAGCCCGCTTGTCGGGGTCGGCAAGCAGGATGACCGCGGCCGGCTCCCGGGCAAGGCCGCCGGCATTGCCCAGCGAGCAGGCCAGTACCAGCAGGGCGCGCTGCTTTCCCGGTCGCGCCAGGCGCAGGCAGTTCACGGCCTCCCGGCCGGCGGCGCTGGCCGTCAGCGTGGCGCGTAGCGTCCGGCGCAGGGCCTGGCTGTCGGCGCCGCTGGCGATCGACAGCCCATGGGTTACCTCGAGCCCCTCGGTGTCGCTGGCCAGCTGGCGAGCGGCACGGTTGGCGTACAGCAGCTGACCGTCCGGGCCCAGCAGCACCATGCCGGGAGCGACCAGGTCCAGGGCGCGAGTGGCGGCGGAAAACGCCTGACTGCTGGCTTCCTGGCGCAGGTCGGTCATGGCCTGGCGGAGCTCGTCGATCTCTCGCGAGGCCTTGTGGCGCATGCGCCGTACCTGGCGCAGGCGCGCTTCCAGGGTGGCCAGCATCAGATCGAAATCGATGGGCTTGACCAGATAGTCGTCGGCGCCCAGCCGCTTGCCGTCGATGATGTCGCGGGTGTCGGAGAGCGCGGTCAGGAACACGAAGGGCATGTCGGCCAGGTCGGGGCGGGTGTCGCGAATCTCGCGCAGTACCTCATAGCCGTTACGCCCCGGCATGTTGATGTCGCACAGGATCAGGTCCGGCGCCACGGCATGGATCTGGGCCACGGCTTCCTCGCCGTCGACGGCTTCGATCACCGCGTAGCCTGCTTCATGCAGCTCGTCGCGGATATCGCCGCGCAGCTCCGCGTGATCTTCGGCGAGCAGGATCAGCGGCGTGGCAACTTCCTGCGTCGAGTCGTTCATGGTGTGGCCTCCCGGTCGGAGAGCGGTAGTGTCAGCGTCATGGTCGTGCCGGCGTTTATCTTCGAGGTCACGGTGATATCACCGTGCTGGAGCCGCGCCAGTTGGCGGGCAATGTGCAATCCCAGACCGATACCCTGCGACGAGGTGGCATTGCGGGCCCGGAAATAGCGCTCGAACAGATGGGGCAGGTCCTGCTTGGCGATGCCGATGCCGTGGTCCACGATGCGACACTCGGCATGGTCGCCGCGCCGGGCCAGATACACCTCCACCGATGACTCCTCGGAGGAGTATTTCAGGGCGTTGGCGATCAGGTTGGCCAGTATCTGCTCGGCCAGCGAACGGTCGCAGCGTACCGGGAGTCGTGGGGGCCCCGTGAGGCTGATGCGAGGGATGTCGGTGGCTTCCTGCTGCAGCCGGCAGACCTGTTGGGCAATCTCGCGCAGATCATGCCTGGCCGGGGTGACGGTTACCTGGCCGCCGTCCAGCCGCGCCGTGGTCAGCGAGCTGTCCACCAGGCGCGTCATTTGCCCCACAGCGTCACGAACCCGGCCGTAGCGCGCCTGCCGCTCCTGCGGCGACATCCGCTCGCCGCGCCGAATCAGGCGCTGCAGGCTGGCGTCGATCACCGCCAGCGGCGTGCGGAACTGATGGGAGACCATGGCGGCGAAGCTGCGATAGAAGTCGCTGCGCTGACGCTCCTGGGTGAGCGAGCGCTCGAGCCGCTCAGCCGCCATGCGCTGCCGTAACGCCCCGATCAGCAGGATGGCAAGCAGCAGCCCACTGAGCAGGATGCCCACCACCGAGGCGATCACCTGCAGCAGATTGCTGCGATGCTCGTCCAGCCGCTCGCCGGTGTTTTCCCACTCCTCGATCATCACCTCATTGGCGAGCCGATTGAGCGACATCATCATGGGCTTGAGCAGCGTGTAGATGGCATCGGCGGCCTCATGGCGGCCCGGCTCGAGGTCCTGAAGCAGCGGCTCGATGGCTTCCAGCCGGTCGAAAGCCTCGTCCACCGCCGCGGCAAAGCCGAGCTCGGCGAGATAGCGGCGCTGAGGGCCTTCATCGAGCAGTACCAACCGGCTGGTCAGGACATCATGGCGCAGCCCGGGACGCGCCTGCTCATCGCCGAGCACACGCCGATGGACTTCCTCGTCCAGGCGGTGGCTGGCGACCTGCGCCTGGGTGATGACCCACAGCATGTTTTCGCTGACATTGCTGCGCATGTCCTGCTCCACCTGAAACAGCCGGAACAGCGAAAAGCCGAGAAAGGCCGCGAAGGTGACGACGGCGACCATCGGCAACAGATAGGGTGGACGGCGGCGCAGCCAGAACCTCATTGAATCTCCAGGCGCTCCAGCTGCCAGACCCAGCGGTAGTCATAGCGGATATCCTGCAGTTCGGAGTGGTCGTCGCGGGGGTAGACGATCCACAGCGGCCCCTTGTCGCGTGGCGTCAGCTTTTCGCCGTCCATGTGAGTGGCGACCACGACGTCGAAGTCGTGAAAGTCCTCGAGCGGGATATCGACGACATAGTCATTGAGCGCCGTTGCCACTGCCGTGTCGCCCTCGGCACCGACCCGCTCCAGCAGGTCGCGCATCAGGACCCCCTCGAAGTGGTTGACGCCATCGGTCACCACCGTGGAGGTGGCCAGCTCCCGTGGTGGCAAGGCTTCCAGCAGGCGGCGGTCGAAGTGGGCTTCCTCGCCGACGTTGGGGTGGGCGATGTTGCCGCTGACCCGTAGCAGCGGTGTCTCCTCGGGGGCGGGCAGCGGGTCGGCTGCGATGGGTAGAGCGGCTGCCATCAACAGCGCGAAGGCAAGCCAAGGCGCAGGAGTGGCGCAGAGTGTGACGCGATGGCGCTCCAGCATGGTGGGCTCCTCAGGGTGCGATGGGGTCACGGTCACCATAGCCAATATCACTCGGCCTATCTTCCGACCGTGGGGTATGACTGTCCCCGTTCAAACGAACGGGTGAAGCCTGATGCAAGTGAACTAGGCTTGAGTCATACAACAACTTACCGCATACACGACAACGGTGGGGCGTATGGCGCTGAGTCTGGCGGTGGCTCATTCTCGAGCAGGTCATGCTCTGCGCGGCGCCGTGGTCCCGTCAATTTTCTTTCCGGTTAAGGGGGTGACTGCATGATTGCTGAGACGCTTCGCCAGCCCGCGGTGAAGGAGCGCGTCGTTCAGCTGGGTTACTTGCTCAAGCACACCTTCGCTCTCGTGGGCCGTGACCCGGGGATCCTCAGGCCTTGGGTGCGCATGTCCGTTTACGGGGTGGTGATGGCCAGCCTGTTCTTCATCAGCGTGATCGCGCTGTGGGTGAACAACGGCAATATCGGCACCCCGGCGCTGCTGCTGTGTCTGGGAATGTTTGTCTACAAATACTTCTACTATGTGCGTCAGGAGCTCCGGCAGAGCTGGCTGGTGAGCGAGGTGCTGAAGGGGGAGAAGCGCTCCGCCGCAGAGGCCAAGGCCCGAGTCAAGACGCTCAAGGGCAAGGCCAGAGGCATTGCCCTGATCGATATCTTCTTCAGCGGCATGCTGAGCTGGGCGCTGCGTTTTGGCCCCGTGGGGGCGCTGATGTCGCTGCTGCTTCGCGGCTTGAGGGAGGTGTGGGACCTGGTCAACCACTATCTGCTGCCCTCGGTGGTCATCGACGGCCACGGCATTCGCGAGAGCGTATCGCGCATGAAGCGCCTCAAGGAAAGCGTCCCCGAGACCCTGGTCGGGGTGTTCGGGATCGACGTGGCGGCCCGAGCGGTAGGCACCATCATGTTTCCGGTCTATGCCCTGATGGTGTTCGTGGGCCTGCTGATCGGTGCCTGGGTGGGCGATCCTCAGTCCGCCTACTACGTGGGCGACCCCCTGGCGGGTACGACGCTGGCCGGTGCCGGACCGCTGCCGGAAACCCTGCCGATCACGGTCCTGCCCATTCTGATCGCCCTGTGGCTCGCCAAGCTGTTCAGCGTGGTGCTGGAGCGCACTGCCGCCTCGGTCAAGGTGATTTACTTCTCGATCTTCTACATGCGCATCACCCACGCCGATGACATCGTCCCGGAGATTCGCGGCGAGCTGGAGGCCTATCTGCGCATGGAGGCCGAGGACCCCGGCCCGGTGGCGGCGCCGGATGGCCAGCAGGGTCAGCAGGGGCTTGGAAAATAGCGGGAGGTGAGGATGTTTCATCGACGGTCAGGTGTCTCTGGCGTCCAGCGGCAGCGGTGGCGCTATGCCATCGCCCTGGGGCTGGCGGTGAGCGCGTCACCGGCCTGGGCACAAGGCGGCGGCTCGCCGGACTGGTCGGCCGCCGACATGCAGCACGAACTTGAGCTGGAGGCGAGCGTCACCCAGCTGGCGTTCTCTCCCGACGGGACGCTTCTGGCCAGTGCCACCGAGTCGTCCCTCAAGGTATGGGAGCTGGCGTCCGGCAGGCTCAAGCACCGGCTGGATGGCCACCGCTCTCCGGAGGTGGACCGGGCGCTGCCCGTCACCGGGCTGGCCTTCAGTCCCGACGGCAGTGTCCTGGCGAGCACCAGCTGGAACCCCGGCGTAATGCCCGATGCCTCGCTCAAGCTCTGGGACCCGGCAACGGGTGAGCTGCGCCAGGCGCTGGCCGGCGGCCAGGGGTGTCGGGAAGTCGCCTTCTCGGCCACGGGTGACAGCGTATGGGCGGCCTGCGGCCGGGATGTGCAGCGCTACTCGCTGGAGAGCGGCGATGTGGCCGAACGCGCCGAGCACTTCCCCGGTGAGCTGCTGCCCCAGGGGGACGCCGCGGCGGCGGCCGCCGAGCTGCCGATGCCCAGGCAGGGCCCCGCCGCCGCGCTCGCCTTGAGCGAGGATGGCACACGATTGGCCTGGGCCGGCCAGCCGCCCACCTATCCCACGCCGGTCCTGCGTGTCTGGCACGCCGAAACGGCCGCCGAGGCGGACTATCTCGTCCTCGACCTCCCCGGCATGACCACCACGCGCGATCCCGTGTCCCTGGCCCGGGAGCACTATAGCCTGGAGCTGCCCAATCCCGTGACCGAGGAGCGTATCGAGCAGTGGATGCTGGACTCGGGGGAGGTGCGCGTCATGCTCACCCTGAACAACCTCAAGGACGATGCCTCACGGGCCTGGCGCTATCGGCTGACCTTCGAGCCGCGGGAGGATGGTCGCTGGGAGCTGGTCCGGGTAGAGCGCAAGCACCAGTGCCGGCGCGGGCCCACCGAGCCGGATGAGTGGACGACCAGGTCCTGCGTTTAGGGGCCGAACCAGGCTCTGCGAAGGCCCCCTTCGGATGAAGGGGGTCTCTGGGCCGTTGTCCGACTAGTCTGTTAGTACCTGATTACCTGCTCATGCGATAGGGGGATCCATGTGGGACTTTCGGATCGGTCAGTCTTTAGGGCTGATGGTCAAGACGCTGCCCTTTCTGCTCTTCCGGCTGGCCGTCTACTTCGGTGTGGCCCTGGCCTATGTGTTGATGACCGGCGTCGGTGCCGGGGTCGGCTGGGGCATTGGCGGCTTCGGTGACGAGGGCTTTCGTGCCGCTTCCACCTTCTGGGGCGGCGTGGTGGGCTTCGGCATCGTCGGCGCCATCATGTATGTGCTGCGCGAGTACCTGCTCTACATGGTCAAGGCCGGCCATATCGCCGTGCTGGTGGAACTGCTCGACAAGCAGCCACTGCCCGAGGGGCGCGGCCAGATCGACCATGCCGCCACCGTGGTCAAGGAGCGCTTCGGCCAGGCTAGCGTGCTGTTCGGCGTCGACCAGCTGATCAAGGGGGTGTTGAAGACCCTGACCGGCCTGGCCCGCGGCGTGTTTCGCCTCTTGCCGATTCCCGGGGCCCGGCAGTTCATTCGGCTGATCGAGCTGTTCCTGCGTATCGCCGTCGGCTTTATCGACGAGGTGATCCTGGCCTACTGCATTCGCACCCGCTCCGAGAACGCCTGGGCCTCTTCCCGCGAGGCGCTGGTGCTCTATGGACAGAATTACAAGCCGATGCTCAAGAATGCCGCCTGGCTGGCGCTGATCGTCTATGGGCTCTCCTTCGTGGTGTTTCTGGTGATGCTGGCGCCGGCGGCCCTGGTGGCCTATCTGATTCCCGGCGGCTGGTCGGCGACTGGGGTGGTCGTGGCGCTGCTGTTTGCCTGGAGTGTCAAGGTGGCGCTGCTCGAGCCCTTCGCTATCACCTGCCTGATGCAGGCCTATTTCAAGACCATTGAAGGCCAGCAGCCTGACCCGGAGTGGGAGGCCAAGCTCGATGGGATGTCCAAGCCATTCCGCAAGCTCAAGGAGCGTGCCAGGGAGGCCGGTGGCCAGGGGCAGGCCGAGGCCGCTTCCGCCGAGAGCTCCGGGTGACGCACCGGTTCGGCGGTCAGTTGGGCAGCTAAGCTGGAGGTTGGGTCCGGTAAGCGGTGCTACCGGCAGCAGGTGACGGCATTTGCCGTCGATCTTCGACAGTCATCGATCCATTTGTCGTCATGACCGCTAAGGAGAAGGAACATGCAACTCAGGTGCAGAACATTGAGCAGCGCCGTTATCGCGGCGTCCATGCTGCTGCCGGTGGCCGGACACTCGCTGGCTGACGAGGTCGTCGAGCAGATCGAACTAGGACTCGAACTCTATCAGGAGGCGGAGTATGGCGCGGCCATCACCGAGCTGGAGTTCGCTATCAACGATATCCGCAAACTGATGTCGAGCCGCATCGGTGCGACCTTCCCCGACGCACCGGACGGCTGGACGGCCGGTGAGGTGGAGTCGGCCGGTGGCGGTGCCGCGGCCATGCTGGGCGGAGCGGGAGGCACCATGCTGCAGCGTCAGTACCGTGAACAGGACGGCAACGGCCAGCTCGAGGCGTCCCTGATGATCGACAACCCGATGGTCCAGGGCATGGCAGCGATGTTCAGCAATCCGGCGATGATCGCCGCCCAACCCAACATGGAGCGGGTGCGCCTGGGGCGCGAGTCGGTCATCGTCAAATGGGAGCCCGACCGCTCCCGCGCCGAGGCGACGCTGCTGCTCGACGGGCGCATCCTGATGCAGGTGAAGGGGCAGAACATCGCCTCTCAGGAAACCGCGGTGGAGCTGCTGCGCGCCTGGGACCTGGCCGCCGTGCGTGAGCAGGCAGCGCGCTGACCCGCCTTTGGTTGCATACTGCATGATCGTGGTGGTCTGCCTGTGCGCGGCCACCACGCGCCGATTTTTCCCTCGCCAAGCCCCCCCAAGCGTCCTTGTAGCGTTTAATTCCAGGCCCCTGGTCTCATCGAACCCTGCTCGCTCCCTGCGTTCTCATGGGTACACGTATATTGCGTTGATAGCTCGCAGACCGCCATTGGCCGAATGCTGTCTAGGCTGAAGGGTAACCCACGGAGGCCATGATTCGTGCGATGGCCAAAGGGGCGGGCAAACAGGAGGCTTCGATGAGCATCTTTGATCATGTGCAGAATCGCTACGAACGGGTCCGGCAGGAGGAAATGAGCCTGCAGGAGTACCTGGAGCTGTGTCGCGAGGACCCCATGGCCTATGCCAGCGCCGCCGAGCGCATGTTGAAGGCCATCGGCGAGCCCGAGGTGATTGACACGGCGAAGGATTCGCGGCTCTCGAGGATCTTCTCCAACAAGGTGATCCGTCGCTACCCGGCCTTTTCCGAGTTCTACGGCATGGAGGAGGCGATCGAACAGATCGTCGCCTACTTCCGCCATGCCGCCCAGGGGCTGGAGGAGCGCAAGCAGATCCTCTACCTGCTGGGGCCGGTGGGCGGCGGCAAGTCGTCGCTGGCCGAGCGCCTCAAGCTGTTGATGGAGCGGATTCCCTTTTATGCCATCAAGGGCTCTCCGGTCTTCGAGTCACCGCTGGGGCTGTTCTCCCCCGAGGAGGACGGTGAGCTGCTCGAACAGGAGTACCACATTCCCCAGCGCTACCTGAAGAGCGTGATGTCGCCCTGGGCGGCCAAGCGTCTTCAGGAGTACGGCGGCGATATCTCCCAGTTCCGAGTGGTCAGGCTCTATCCCTCGCGACTCAACCAGATCGCCATTTCCAAGACCGAGCCGGGCGACGAGAACAACCAGGACATCTCCTCGCTGGTGGGTAAGGTCGACATCCGCCAGCTCGAACTCTACTCCCAGGACGACCCGGACGCCTACAGCTTCTCCGGCGGGCTGTGCAAGGCCAACCAGGGGCTGATGGAGTTCATCGAGATGTTCAAGGCACCGATCAAGGTGCTGCATCCGCTGCTGACCGCCACCCAGGAGGGCAACTACAACCCCACCGAAGGCATGGGGGCGATCCCCTTCGAGGGCGTGGTGCTGGCCCACTCCAACGAGAGTGAGTGGCAGGCGTTCCGCAACAACCGCAACAACGAGGCCTTCCTCGACCGGGTCTACATCGTCAAGGTGCCCTACTGCCTGCGAGTGACCGAGGAAATCAAGATTTACCAGAAGCTGCTGGAGCACTCCTCGCTCGACCAGGCGCCCTGTGCGCCGGACACCCTGCGCATGCTGGCCCAGTTCTCGGTGCTCTCGCGGCTCAAGGAGCCGGAAAACTCCAGCATCTACTCCAAGATGCGCGTCTACGACGGCGAGAACCTCAAGGATACCGACCCCAAGGCCAAGTCGATTCAGGAGTATCGCGATGCCGCCGGGGTCGACGAGGGCATGGACGGGCTCTCCACCCGCTTCGCCTTCAAGATCCTCTCCAAGGTGTTCAACTTCGATAACCATGAGGTGGCTGCCAACCCGGTGCACCTGCTCTATGTGCTCGAGCAGCGCCTCGAACAGGAGCAGTTGCCGCGCGAGACCTTCGAGCGCTACCTGCGCTTCATCAAGGAGTTCCTGGCGCCGCGCTACGTGGACTTCATCGGCAAGGAGATCCAGACCGCCTACCTGGAGTCCTACTCCGAGTATGGCCAGAACATCTTCGATCGCTACGTCACCTACGCCGACTTCTGGATCCAGGATCAGGAGTACCGCGACCCCGAGACCGGCGAGCTGTTCAATCGCCAGGCCCTCAACGAGGAGCTGGAGAAGATCGAGAAGCCGGCCGGGATCTCCAACCCCAAGGACTTCCGTCACGAGGTGGTCAACTTCGTGCTGCGGGCGCGTGCCCAGAACAACGGCATGAACCCCAGCTGGCAGTCCTACGAGAAGCTGCGCGGGGTGATCGAGCACAAGATGTTCGCCAACACCGAGGAGCTGCTGCCGGTGATTTCCTTCAACGCCAAGGCGTCCACGGCGGACCAGAAGAAGCACGAGGACTTCGTGGCGCGCATGAAGGATCGCGGCTACACCGAGAAGCAGGTGCGGCTGCTGTCCGAGTGGTACCTGCGGGTGCGCAAATCGCAGTAACGGCCGCGAAGGCGGGAGGTCTGTATGACCTATTTCATCGATCGAAGGGCCAATGCCAAGCACAAGAGTGCGGTCAACCGGCAGCGTTTCCTCGATCGCTACCGGACCCACATCAAGCGCTCTGTGGAGGAGGCGGTCAACCGCCGTTCGATCACCGACATGGAGCGCGGCGAGAAGGTGTCGATCCCGACCCGCGATATCTCCGAGCCGGTGTTCCAGCACGGCCCCGGTGGCAAGCGAACCATCGTGGCGCCTGGCAACAAGGAGTTCGTCGAGGGGGATCGGCTGCGTCGCCCGGGCGGCGGCGGAGGTGGAGGAGGTGCTGGCGAGGGAGGCGCCTCCAACCAGGGCGAAGGCATGGACGAGTTCGCCTTCACCCTCTCCCGGGAGGAGTTCCTGGACTTCGTCTTCGACGGCCTGGAGCTTCCCCACCTGGAGCGCAAGGCGCTGGTCGACCTCGATGAGGTGCGCCCGGTGCGTGCCGGGGTCTCCAAGGAGGGGGTGCCGGCGCGCATCAACATCGTGCGCTCGATGCGCGAGGCCTATGCGCGACGGATCGCCATGCGTGCGCCGATCCGTCGCGCCCTGCGGGAGGCCCGCGAGGCGCTGGCCGAGGAGGAGCACAAGGACCCGGTGCTGCGCAATCCTTCGCGCATCGCCGAGCTCAAGGCCGAGATCGAGCGTCTCGAGAAGCGCCTCGAGGCGGTGCCCTTCATCGACACCTACGACCTGCGCTACAACAACCTGATCAACCAGCCGCAGCCGTCGAGCAAGGCGGTAATGTTCTGCGTGATGGACGTCTCGGGCTCCATGACCCAGGGCCATAAGGATATCGCCAAGCGCTTCTTCCTGCTGCTCTATCTTTTCCTGGAGCGCAACTACGAGAAGGTCGAGCTGGTGTTCGTGCGCCACCATACGGCGGCCAAGGAAGTCGACGAGGAGGAGTTCTTCTATTCCCGGGAGACCGGCGGGACCATCGTCTCCAGTGCGCTGACCCTGGTCGACGAGATCATCGCCAAGCGCTATCCCCCCGGGCAGTGGAACCTCTATGTGGCCCAGGCCTCCGATGGCGACAACTGGGACGATGACTCGGTGAACTGTCGTGAACTGCTGATGAAGTCTCTGATGCCGCGCCTGCAATACTTCACCTATGTGGAGATCACCCCCCATGCCCACCAGGCGCTGTGGGAGGAGTACGAGACGGTAGCCGCCGAGTTCCCCGATCGCTTCGCGATGCGCCAGATCGTCGAGGCCGGCGATATCTACCCGGTCTTCCGCGACCTGTTTCGGCGCCGAACCGCAACCTGATGCGGATGAGGAGGCAGCATGATCCGACGCAAGCCCATCGCTACCGGTTCTGACTGGTCATTCGAGGTGCTGGAGGCCTACGAGCAGGAGCTGGTGCGCCTGGCCGACGAGTACCGCCTGGACACCTACCCCAACCAGATCGAGATCATCACCACCGAGCAGATGATGGACGCCTATGCCAGCGTGGGGATGCCGGTGGGCTATCATCACTGGTCCTTCGGCAAGCAGTTCCTTGCCGTGGAGCAGGCCTATCGGCGCGGCCAGATGGGCCTGGCCTATGAGCTGGTGATCAACTCCGACCCCTGCATCGCCTACCTGATGGAGGAGAACACCCTGATGATGCAGGTGCTGGTGATGGCCCACGCCTGCTACGGACACAACTCCTTCTTCAAGGGCAACTACCTGTTTCGCACCTGGACCGACGCCAGTTCGATCATCGACTACCTGGTGTTCGCCCGCAAATACGTGGCGGAGTGCGAGGAGCGCCACGGCGTCACGGCGGTGGAGCAGCTGCTCGACGCCTGCCACGCCCTGCAGAACTACGGCGTCGACCGCTACAAGCGCCCCTCGCCGATCTCGGCCGAGGAGGAGATGCGGCGCCAGAAGGAGCGTGAGGAGCACCTCCAGGCCCAGGTCAACACCCTGTGGCGCACCATTCCAGGCCCCGTGGCGAGCGATACGCTGGCCGCCGACCAGGATGAGGAAGATCCGCTGGGCCTTCACGGTGGCGAGCGCTACCCGCCCGAGCCCCAGGAGAACCTGCTCTACTTCATCGAGAAGAACGCCCCGCTGCTGGCTCCCTGGCAGCGCGAGGTGGTGCGAATCGTGCGCAAGCTCGCCCAGTACTTCTACCCCCAGCGCCAGACCCAGGTGATGAACGAGGGCTGGGCCTCCTTCTGGCACTACACGCTGATGAATCGGCTGTTCGACGAGGGGCTGGTGGATGAGGGCTTCATGCTGGAATTCCTGCAGTCGCATACTGCGGTGGTCAACCAGCCGCCCTTCGACAGCGCCTACTTCAGCGGCATCAACCCCTATGCGCTGGGCTTCGCCATCTTCAGCGACATCAAGCGCATGTGCGAGGCGCCCACCGAGGAGGATCGCGAGTGGTTCCCGGATACCGCCGGCGGCGACTGGATCGAGGCGGTGCACTTCGCTATGCGCAACTTCAAGGATGAGTCCTTCATCCAGCAGTACCTCTCGCCCAAGGTGATCCGCGACCTGAAACTGTTCATGGTGGTCGACGACGACCAGGAAGAGATGCTGGAGGTGGCGGCCATCCATGACGATCGCGGCTACCGGCGCATCCGCGAGGCGCTGGCCACCCAGTACGCGCTGGCGGTGCGCGAGCCCAACATCCAGGTCTATTCGGCGGACATCCGCGGGGACCGCTCGCTTACCCTGCGCCATGTTCAGGACAGCCGGCGGCCGCTGGCGCGCAGCGTCTACCCGGTGATGCGCCATCTCCACCAGCTGTGGGGCTTTCCGGTACGCCTGGAGTCGACCATGGACGACGATACCGTCGCTCGACGCTATCAGTGGCCGCTGCCGGAAGAGGAGTCCCGGAGCCACTGAGTCGTCCCCTGGAGGGGCAGGAGGGGTGGATAGCGAGCGAGGCAGGGGGGGCGAGCAGGGCGGCGGAGCGTCAGCCGGGCAAACGACCGGGGCGGCGCCCGGTCGCATGAGGGGTGGGGCGATCAGGTGATGGGGGCCCAGGACTGGCACCAGCCCTGAGGCTCCACGCTGTACTGCGGGAACAGCTGGCAGCCTTCCGTATCGGCTTCGAAGAACATGCAGTTGTCGCAGACCTCGCCTTCCTCGTAGGCGGGATGGTCGCTGGCGTCGCTGGCAACCTCGACATAGTTCAGGGCCTGTGCCTGCTCGTCGCTGGGATCCAGGCGCGGCAGCGTCTCGGCGAAGGCCTGTTTCGAGAGGATACCGGCGCCCAGGGGCAGGGCGGCCAGACCCAGCAGGCTGTTGCGCATGAAGTCACGACGGCTCTGATTGCCCATGGAGTCTCCTTATCGTCACGGTCTGAGTTATCGTCACGGCATGATAGCCCGGTTGGCGGGTATCATGGTGTAGACGGTGGTCGTCCGTCTGTTGCTCCGACAGGTATCGGGGTCTGGAGTTCGCAGCGGCTCGCCGGTCGATGAGCGAGCCGACCCTGGGGCGGGCGACCCAAGCGTTTGACGGCAACGCAATGGATAAGGGAGGGGGCATGGCAATCTTTACGCGACTGGATTCGCCGCTGGGCGAGCTGTTGATCGAAGCCGACGAGCATCTGGGGGTCACGCGGCTGACCCTCGATGCCGGTGAACAGCCGGACCCCGGCGATGCCCGGCGCGATGATCAGGTGCTGGAGGAGGTTCGCGAGCAGCTGCTGGCCTATCTGGCGGGGCGGCGTCGCAGCTTCAGCCTGCCGCTGGCGCCCGGCGGCAGCGAGTTCCAGCGCCAGGTCTGGTCGGCGCTGCAGCGTATCCCCTATGGCGAGACCCGCACCTACGGCGAGCTGGCCCGGCGGCTGGGCCGGGAAGGGGCGGCCCGGGCGATCGGGGCTGCCAACGGGGCCAATCCGCTGCCGCTGCTGATTCCCTGTCACCGGGTGGTGGCCGCCAGCGGTCTGGGGGGGTATAGCGGCGGGCTCGAATTGAAGCGTCGTCTGCTCGCTCTGGAAGGCGTGGAGGATCTTCGCCCTTGAGGTTCGTTGATCCCGAAGCCAATCGGTGCTCCACGCATGGTGGTTCGTTAAGAAAAGGTGGCGGTAAGGCACTGTTCAGTGGGGTTGAGCCGCTTTGATAATCCCATTCTTGGAGGGGATGCTGCTGGTTTTTGAGAGTGGCATGTATTCGTGATCTTGCTTGAGATTCATTTTCAGATCGGTGTGGGGCGGCTTTACGATCGTTGAAGAAACGCCTTGTTTGTCTGATGGATGTGGAGGACTATTCGGGGTAATAAAAATAAAGTATAAATCGTTCAGAGAGCCATGCGGCTGCTGAAACAGGCAGAATGGATGCAACCTGTTCGGTGAAACTCTCGCGGTTACTCAAGGAGCTTACTGTGCTCAAGTACGCCGTCAGCCTGACCGTCATTCTGGCCGTTATCTGGCTGCTGTTCTCCGGCAACTGGACCCATCCCATTCTAGTGCCGCTTGGCGCGGTGTCGGTTGCTCTCACGGTATATCTTGCTTACCGCATGCGGGTCCTTGACCGGGAAGGGCATCCTGTGCACCTGCTGGTCCCTGTCATCAAGTACCTGCCCTGGCTGTTCAAGGAGGTCGTGAAAGCCAACCTGGTGGTGGCGAGCCACATCATCAGGGGTCGCAAGAGCCTGAGCCCCCGGCTATGTCGGCTAGATGCCACTCAGAAAACTGACTTGGGCAGGGTGTTTCTCGCCAACTCCATCACGCTGACGCCTGGCACAGTGACCGTCTATGTCCGTGAGCAGGAGGTCTGGTTCTACGCCTTGACCGAGGAGTTGGAGCAGGGCGTTCTGAGCGGTGAGATGGACCGGCGGGTGACTCGGCTTGAGGGAGAGTCCTGATGCTGGTTGTCATCGCGCTGGCCGTTCTCGTCAGCATAGGCTGCGCTCTGACCCGGGCCTACCTGGGGCCTACGCTCTTCGACCGACTTCTGGCGGTGAATGCCGTTGGCAGCCTAACGGTGCTGCTCATTGCCCTGCTTGGCTTCATTGTCGGTCGTCCCGAGTTCATCGACATTGCCATTGTCTATTCGCTGCTCAACTACATTGGCGTTGTGGCTGTCCTGCAATTCTTCGAGTCCGGCCGCTTCGGTGCGTCGCGAAGAGGCAGTGAGGAGGAGAAGCCATGAGCCTGTTACTGAATCTTCTCAGCGGGCTTATGCTGGTCAGTGGCGCCATCCTGGTGGTCATAAGCGGCGTTGGTCTGCTGCGCTTTCCCGATTTCTACTCCCGCATCCAGGCGGCCGGGATGACCGACACCCTCTGTATGATTTTGATCCTCGGCGGATTGATGCTGCGTACTGACTCCCTGGAGGTGGGCGCCAAGCTGCTGTTCACCCTCGTGTTCCTGTTCTTTACGGCGCCTGCCGCCAGCCATGCGCTGACCAAGGCGGCTCGCCAGTGCAAGCTGTCCCCCTGGCGGTCCGACAAGGAGGATGAGTCATCGCAGCCCTGATCGATCTCATACTGCTGGCCTTCATGGCGCTGGTAGCGATTGCGGTGGTGAGAATTCGCAACCTCTTCGCGGTGATCATGCTGACCGGCATCTACAGCCTGCTGGCGGCATCGCTGTTCGTGATGCTCGATGCCGTCGATGTCGCCCTGACAGAGGCTGCCGTTGGCGCCGGGATCATGATCATTCTCATGCTGGCCACTCTGGCGCTGACCACTAGCGAAGAAAAAGTCCGTATCACCCGGCAAAATCTGCTGGCTCTGGTTGTCGTGGTCATAACCGGGGGAGCGCTTATCTACGGCACCTTGGATATGCCTCAGGTGGGAGATCCTCAGGCGCCAGCCCATATCCATCTGGCGCCGCACTTTACCCAGCGGTCGGTGGAGGAGATCGGCATCCCCAACATGGTGACCTCCGTGCTGGCCAGCTATCGAGGGCTGGATACCCTTGGCGAAGCCGTGGTTGTGCTGACTGCCGCCGTGGCGGTGCTGCTGGTGATCGGCAGCGGCCGGGCTCGGCAGCGCAAGCGTCGCTGGGAGAAGCCCAGTCGCAGGGAGAGGCGTTCGTGAAACATCACATCGTGCTGCGGATCATTACCAAGATCATGATCCCTCTGATCGTGATCTACGCGCTGTATATCCAGTTTCATGGAGAGTACAGCCCTGGAGGCGGCTTCCAGGCGGGGGTTATCTTTTCCGCTGGCTTTATCATCTTCAGCCTGATATTCGGGCTGGATGTGGCACAGGATGCCATCCCCCCGGAAGTGGCCCGGTTTCTGGCTGCCTTTGGCGTCCTGCTCTATATCGGTATCGGCCTGGCTTGCATTGCGCTGGGCGGGCAATTTCTGGAGTACAAGGTCCTGCTTGCGAATGATCAGGCAGGCGAGACCCTGGGGATTATCGGCATCGAACTCGGTGTGGGCATTACCGTTGCTGCCGTCGCTCTCACCCTGTTCTATGCCTTTGCTGGCCGGGAGCAGCAGTAATGGAGTGGATTGGGTTCTATAACTACTGGGTCGTCGTGGTGCTCATGATGGTGGGCTTCTACATCGTTATTGCCCAGGGTAACCTGATCAAGAAGATCGTTGGGCTGAACATCTTTCAGACCTCTGTGTTCATCTTCTTCATCAGTCTGGCCAAGCTGGAGGGTGGCACCGCGCCGATTTATGTAGAGGGTGTGAGCGACTACTCCAATCCCCTTCCTCATGTGCTCATCCTGACCGCCATCGTCGTGGGGGTGGCCCTGACTGCCGTGGGGCTTGCCCTGGTGGTACGCATCCATGAGCTCTACGGCACTATCGAAGAGGACGAGATTCACGCTCAGGACGAGGGGAATTGATGGGCCTGCTTCAGCTTCATCTGCCGGCGCTTCAGGTCATTATCCCCATGCTGGCGGCACCGCTGGTGATGCTCATGAGCCGCTTGCCACGCGCCGCCTGGCTCACCACCACTCTGACCAGCTGGCTCACCCTGGCCATTTCTCTTCTGCTGCTGATGCGAGTCCGGGCCGAAGGGGTCGTTGCCTACCATATGGGCGGCTGGGTGCCGCCGGTGGGGATCGAGTACCGGGTTGACTCGGTCAATATTCTGGTGCTGCTGGTGATCAGCGTCATCAATGCGGTGGTCATGCCCTTTGCGCGGCTCAGCGTGGCCAGTGAGGTGCCCGCAGACAAGCAGGGGTTCTTCTATGCTGCCTTCCTGTTGGCCAATTGCGGGCTGCTGGGTATCGCCATCACGGGGGATGCCTTCAATATCTTCGTTTTCTTCGAGATCGCCGCGCTGGCGTCATACTCGCTCATCGCCACGGGCCGTGATCGGCGAGCCGTGATGGCCTCCTATCAGTACCTGATGATGGGAACGATCGGGACCACCTTCCTGCTGATCGGCATCGGTTTTCTCTATATCATGACCGGCACCCTGAACCTGCAGGACCTGGCCGATAGACTGCCGGAAGTCAATGACACCAGAACGGTGCGTGCTGCGCTGGCCTTTATCGTGGTGGGCATCTCGCTGAAGCTGGCGCTGTTTCCGCTGCATCTTTGGCTGCCCAACGCCTACGCCTATGCTCCCTCCATGGTCACCGTGTTCCTGTCAGCCACGGCGACCAAGGTAGCCATCTATGTGCTGCTGCGCTTCATCTTCGGCGTCTTTGGCCATGAGCTGAGCTTCATCGACATTGAGATGAATCTGCTGCTGATGCCGCTGGCGATGCTCGGCATCCTGATTCCCTCGATCGTTGCCATCTTTCATACCGATATCAAGCGCATGTTCGCCTACTCCAGCGTGGCTCAGGTGGGCTACATCATTCTGGGCATTAGCTTTGCCAGCACCCTGGGGCTGATGGCTTCGGTTCTGCACCTCTTCAACCATGCGATTACCAAGGCGGCACTGTTTATGGCGCTGGGCTGCATCGCCTATCGGCTCGGTGGCGTTTCCCTCGGCCACCTGGCCGGCGCCGGCCAGCGCATGCCCTGGACCATGACGGCCTTCGTCATTGCAGGGCTGTCGCTGATCGGTGTTCCGCTGACGGCCGGCTTCGTGACCAAGTGGCACCTCATTCTCGCCGCCCTGGACGGAGGGCTCTGGCCGATCGCCATTTTCATCCTGGGGACGTCCGTACTGGCCCTGCTCTATGTCTGGCGAGTGGTGGAAGTGGCTTTTTTCCATGAACCCGATGACCGCCAGCCGGTACGTGAGGCGCCGCTCTCGCTACTGGTTCCCACCTGGCTTCTCTCGCTTGCCTGCCTCTATTTCGGTATCGAGACATCGCTGCCGGTGGGCCTGGCCGAGCGCGCCGCCGAGGCACTGATGGGAGGTTACCGGTGAGCCCCTTTCTGTTCCTGGAATCCACAGCCGCCATTCCGCTCGCCCTGGTGGTGCCGGCATTGGGGGCCCTGCTGATTGCGCTGACCGGCCGCCGCCCCAATCTCCGTGATGGCCTGATGGTGGCCACTGCCGTTGCCCTGTTCATTACGGTCCTGCAGCTACTGCCTGCTGTGCTGGCGGGAGAGCGCCCAGCCGTTACGCTGTTCGAGTTGTTGCCTGGCCTGAACATGGCCTTCGAAGTTGAACCGCTCGGCATGATCTTCTCCCTGGTGGCCTCCGGCCTCTGGGTCATCACCTCGCTGTATGCCATCGGCTATATGCGCAGCACCAACGAACGCAAGCAGACGCGCTTTCACGCCTGTTTTGCGGTGGCGCTCTTTTCGGTAATGGGCATTGCCTTCGCCGAAAACATGTTCACCCTTTTCATCTTCTACGAGGTACTGACGCTCTCCACCTATCCCCTGGTGGCCCATAAGGGCAATCGTGAAGCCCAGACAGGGGCTCGAACCTACCTGGGGCTGCTGCTCGGTACCTCCATCGGCTTTCAACTGGTGGCCATCGTCGCCACCTGGTGGCTGACCGGATCCCTGAGCTTTACCGATGGCGGGATCATGGAGGGGAGGGTAGGTCACGGTCTGGGGGCGCTGTTGCTGCTGCTCTATATCTACGGCATCGGCAAGGCCGCACTGATGCCCTTTCACCGCTGGCTGCCTGCCGCCATGGTGGCGCCTACCCCCGTTTCCGCCCTGTTGCACGCGGTGGCGGTGGTCAAGGCTGGGGTCTTCACCGTGCTCAAGGTGAGCACCTACATCTTCGGTCAGGATTACCTCCGCGAGCTCTGGAGTGCGGATCTGCTGCTGATCATCGCCGCCTTTTCCCTGCTGTCGGCGTCACTCGTGGCCCTGCAGAAAGACAACCTCAAGGCGCGGCTGGCCTATTCCACGGTCAGCCAACTCTCCTACATCACGCTCGGTGTGATGCTGGCCAATGAGTTGGCGGCCATCGGGGGCGGTATGCATATCGTCATGCATGCCTTTGGCAAGATCACGCTGTTCTTCTGTGCCGGCGCCATCTACGTGGCCACCAGGAAGACCCATATCAGCGAGATGGATGGCCTCGGTCGACGCATGCCCTTCACCATGGGCGCCTTCCTGCTCGGGGCGCTGTGTGTCATCGGCGCGCCTCCCATGGGCGGGCTGTGGAGCAAATGGCACCTGTTGCTGGGGGCGGCCGACAGCGGCCGGCTCTTCGTTGTCCTGGTGTTCATGCTCAGCACGCTGCTCAATATCGCCTATCTGTTGATGCCGGTGGTGAGGGCCTTCCTGATGCCGCCAAGGGATGGTGGGCGTGAGGGTATCCGGGAGGCGCCGCTGCTGTGTGTGGTGCCCCTGTGTATCACGGCGCTGGGCTGCATGGCGCTGTTCCTGGCCGCGGATCCGCTGCGGGCCCTGCTCGGCGGCCTCTTCGCCAACTGATACGGATCCACCGTGGGGAGGAAAGATGCTCGTCAAACTGCTCGACCTGCTGGTGCACAACGCCTCACGGCTGAAAGGGGCGCTGCTTGTCGCCATGGCGGCACTGATCATCGCCGACCTGCTGATACCGACCGGCTATGATCGCTTCGTCTGGGAGTCGTGGGGGGGATTCGGCGCCCTCTTTGGGGCCTTGGCGTGCCTGACCCTGATCGGTCTGGCCAAGGGTCTCGGCTTCGGGCTTGTCTATCGACGGGATGACTATTATGAGGAGGAACTGGAACCCTACCGGGCACTCGATGAATCCTCCGATCAACGCAACCGAACCGATACATAGAGTACAGCCGTCATGCCTGAATGGTTCGTGATCAACTGGCCTTTCGTCGAGTGGCTCTCCCCCTCCCTGCTGCTGATTCTGGGCGGGCTGCTGCTGCCGATTTTCCGTGGGGTGGTGCAGAAGGTATTCCTCCTGGTCGTGCCCACCCTGGCCCTGTTGGCCGTGCTGGGCACCGCTGCGGGAACTCACGCCAGCGTTCAATTTCTGAACATGGAACTAATCCTGGGCCGAGCGGACTCGCTGAGCCTGGTCTTCGCCCATGTGTTTGCCATCATGGCCCTGGTCGGCGCCATCTATGCCCTCCATGTGCATGACGCTATTCAGCATATGGCCGGCTTGATCTATGCCGGGTCCGCCATGGGGGTCGTGTTTGCCGGTGATCTGATCACGCTCTATGTCTTCTGGGAGCTGATGATGCTCTCATCGGTCTGGCTGATCTGGCGAAATCGCCGGGCCGCCTCCCTGGCGGCCGGCTTCCGGTATCTGATGGTTCACGCGGTCAGCGGTGTGCTGCTGCTGGCCGGCATAGTGGTGTATTACGCTCAGGTCGGAAGCCTGAGCTTCAACGTCATCGAGACCGGTACCCCGGCATTCTGGCTGATCCTGCTCGGTTTCATGATCAATGCCGCCGTGCCGCCACTGCACGCCTGGCTCACCGATGCTTACCCCGAGGCCACGGTGACCGGGGCGGTGTTTCTGTGTGCTTTTACCACCAAAACGGCGGTCTACACGCTGATGCGGGGGTTTCCCGAAACCGAAATCCTGATCTGGCTCGGGGCGCTCATGACACTCTGGGGGGTGACCTATGCGGTGCTGGCCAACAATATCCGTCGGCTGCTCGCCTACCACATTGTCAGCCAGGTGGGTTTCATGGTGGCCGGTATCGGTCTGGGTACCGCCATGGCCCTCAACGGCTCCGCGGCCCATGCCTTCACTCATATCCTGTACAAGGCGCTGCTGTTCATGAGTGCCGGCGCCATTATCCACATGACCGGCCGCGCAAAGCTGACGGAATTGGGGGGACTCTACCGCGCCATGCCGCTGACGTTCCTGTTCTACATGATCGCGGCCTTCTCCATCTCGGCTTTCCCCCTGACCAGCGGTTTTGTCAGCAAGAGCATGATCCTGGAGGCCTATGCGGACCATCAGGCGGCACTTGTCTGGCTGATGCTCTCGTTGGCATCCGCGGGCACCTTCCTGAGCGTTGGCCTGAAGCTCCCGTGGTTCGCCTTCCTGGGCCGGGATACCGGGCTGCGCCCCCGGGAAGCGCCGACCAACATGCTGCTCGCCATGGGGATTGCCGCCTTCTTCTGTATTTTTATCGGTGTATATCCGCAGTGGCTGTACCAGCTGCTTCCGCATCAGCCGGTCGGCTACAACGCCTATACGCCCGGCCATGTGTTCTGGGACCTGCAGCTTCTTTCATTCGTTGGTCTGGTCTTTTTCCTTCTGCTGAACTTCCTGGCGCCAAAGGACAGGATCACCCTTGATACGGACTGGTTCTATCGCGTGGCGGCCCCGCGTGCTGTCCGCTTCATTCACCAGCGCGGTACGGTTGCATGGCGCAGCCTGCTTGCCGCCCTGCGTTGGCCCTTGCGCCGCATCGTCTCCCAGGCCATGCGTTATCACGGCCCCAGGGGGATTCTCGCTCGCACCTGGCCGACAGGCAGCATGGTGCTCTGGGTGGCCGTATTGCTGACCATCTCGCTGTTGCTCTACTACATCTGACCGAAGGCCTGTGTGCGGTCGAAGTTGGGGGCTGGACAGAGCCTTGAGAATGGGCGGCGATTCAGCACGGCCCAATGCGCTGCTATACTCGCGCCAGGTCGCGGCGACTGTCTTGCCGCGAGAGGTTTCAGACCCGGGAGTGTGTCCGATGCAGAATGCCGTCATCCTGATCAATACCGACAAGGGCCAGGTCAAGGCTGTGGCCGAGCGCCTGGCCGACGTCGAGGGTATCAGCGAGGTCTACTCCACCTGTGGACGCTACGATCTGGTGGCCATCGCGCGGACCCGGGACTTCGAGAGCCTGGCCGAGCTGGTCACCGAGCGGCTCAACGCCGTGGAGGGCATTCGCGACACCGAGACCCTCAACGCCATGCAGGTGCATTCCCGTCATGACCTGGAGACCATGTTCTCGCTGGGCTGGTAGCGTCGAGTCGTCGCCTTCGCCTTCAACGACGTTACGCCGCCGTCGGGCCGACCGGCACCGGCGGCTTCAGCTTACCGGACGAGACACCCCCAAGGATGGCCAGACGCCGACCCTCTCGCGCCCTGTCACGCTGGCGCCGCCAGACCCGCCGCTTCGGTATCACCCTGCTCTTCGTGCTGGTGGGCAGCGGGCTCTGGTATACCCAGGAGCAGGAGTACCGCGACTCGCTCAGCTGGATGGGCGTACCCACCTGGGAGCGCCTGACCCCGCTCACTGCGCATCGTGTGCTGCGCAACGAGGGGTTTCTGGTGGGTTGGTCCGACGTACGGGTCAATCCGCTGTGGGTCAGCTACTTCCTGTACGAGGTGGACGACGCCCGCATCGGGCCGCGGCCCGATTTCCGCCGCGACTGGCGCACCCTCTGGCCCATCGCCGCCGACAGCTATTTCGGCAGCGGCTATGACCGCGGCCACCTGGCCCCCAACTACGCCATCGCCTCGGTGCACGGGGCCGAGGCGCAGCGCCAGACCTTTCTGATGAGCAATATCTCGCCTCAGCGCCCGGACCTCAATCGGCGGCTTTGGCAGCGGCTCGAAGAAGTGGTGATCGACCATTTCGTGCCGCGCTTCGGCGTGGTGCAGGTGATCACCGGGCCGGTGTTTCCGGAGCGGTTCTTCGACAACGTGCTCAATCGCGTGGGGCTCGTGGAGATTCCCGAGGCCTTCTACAAGATCGTCGTGGTGCCGGCCGAGGCGCCCATGGTGGTGGCCTTTCTCATGCCCCAGTCCGTGCGGGGCGACGAGCCGTTGGACGACTACCTGGTCAGCGTCGAGGAGATCGAGGCGCGCACCGGGCTGAACTTCTTCCCCCAGTTGCCTGAGGCAGTGGCCGAAACGCTGGAAGGGGAGGTGGTGGCCGAGGGGTGGGCGTTGGAGGAGGTTGCTCGCCTGCCCGCCCGCTTCTGAAGACACAAAAAAACCGCGAGGCTGTCGCGGTTTCCGATAATCTGCCTTGATCGACATGACGCGGCTGGGACCGTGTTAAAGCGGTGGTGCCCAGGAGAGGACTTGAACCTCCACATCCGTAAGGATACTAGCACCTGAAGCTAGCGCGTCTACCAATTCCGCCACCTGGGCGCATCATGCAATCCGGCCTGTCGTTCGTCGTGTCCGCGGCGCCATGCCTGTCTCGGTCATGGTGCCCAGGAGAGGACTTGAACCTCCACGTCCGTAAGGACACTAGCACCTGAAGCTAGCGCGTCTACCAATTCCGCCACCTGGGCGAACACGAGCGATGCCTTGATTCGACCCGACCATGTCGGCTGGGTTCGATGGTGCCCAGAAGAGGACTTGAACCTCCACGTCCGTAAGGACACTAGCACCTGAAGCTAGCGCGTCTACCAATTCCGCCATCTGGGCAGGCGAGGCGTATATTACCCAATTTCGCGTTCAATGCAAGGCCGCGCAGCGCCGTGGAGCGAAAAAAACCGCTGCCGAAGGGGCGTGTCAACGACCAAGGTTGGGTCGTGCCTTCGCCGGCGCTATACTACGGTCATGACAATAGACCCGAATTGCAAGTTCCCACCCCCGTGGCGTATCGCCCGCGCCCCATCGGCCTTACCGAGAACGCTCTCTCCGACGTTGCCAAGGATGCCTGACGCATGACCCACTGGACGCTCAGCGACGACCCGCACGCGAGCCGCGAGGCCCACAAGTACGACAACCCGGCGCCCAGCCGCGAATACCTGCTCGCGCGACTGGAGGAGTACGGCAAGCCGATCACCCATGAGGCCATGAGCCGCATGCTAGGCCTCGAGGACGAGGACCTCCAGGAGGCGGTGCGGCGACGCCTGGCGGCCATGGAGCGCGACGGCCAGGTCCTGCGCAACCGCGCCGGGGCCTATGCGCTGATCGACAAGCTCGACCTGATCAAGGGCAAGGTGCTCGGCCATCGCGACGGCTTCGGCTTCGTGCTGCGTGACGACGGCAAGAAGTCCGACCTGGTGCTGCCGCCGCGCCAGATGCGTCGCGTCTTTCATGGCGACTACGTGCTGGTGCGTGTCAGCGGGCGCGACCGCCGAGGCCGTGACGAGGCCACCGTCGCCGAGGTGCTGGCCCGCAATACCCAGACCATGGTCGGCGTCTACCGCGAGAACACTCCCGAGTTCGGTGTGCTGATCCCCGAGAATCCGCGCATCACCCAGGAGGTGATCATCCCCCATAGCGCCTGCGGCGGGGCCAAGGACGGCCAGGTGATCTCGGCGCGGATCGTGCAGCAGCCCGAGACCCGGGTGCAGCCGGTGGGCGAGGTGGTCGAGGTGCTCGGCGAGCGCATGGACCCGGGGATGGAGATCGACATTGCCATCCGCAGCTACGAGATTCCCGCTGAGTTTCCCCCGGAGGTGCACGATCAGATCGCCGGCATGTCCGCCGAGGTGGTCGAGGGGGACAAGGCGCAGCGCATCGACCTGCGCGACGTGCCGCTGGTGACCATCGACGACGAGAGTGCCAAGGACTTCGATGACGCTGTCTGCGCCTGGAAGACCAAATCGGGCAGTTGGAAGCTGCTGGTGGCGATCGCCGACGTGTCTCATTACGTGCGCCCCGGCAGCGCCCTGGATCAGGAGGCGATCACCCGCGGCAACTCGGTCTACTTCCCGGGGCAGGTGGTGCCCATGCTGCCGGAGCTGCTCTCCAACGGCCTCTGCTCGCTGAATCCTAGCGTCGACCGGCTGGCACTGGTCTGCGAGATGAATATTTCCCAGTCCGGCGCCATCAGCCGCTACCGCTTCTACGAGGCGGTCTTTCAGTCGCATGCGCGGCTGACCTACAACAAGGTCGCGGCGATCCTCGACGAGGACGATCCCGAGGGCGACGCCCTGCGCGAGGAGTACCGCGCCCTGGTACCTTCGTTACAGAACCTGCATTCGCTCTATCGGCTGCTCCGCGAGGCCCGCGAGGCCCGCGGGGCCATCGATTTCGAGACCACCGAGACGGCGATTCTCTTCAACGAGGAGCGCAAGATCGAGAAGATCGTGCCGCGCTCCCGCAACGATGCCCACAAGATCATCGAGGAGTGCATGCTGGCGGCCAACGTGGCCACCGCCCGCTTCCTCGACAAGCATGATCTGCCGGCGCTGTACCGCATCCACGAGAAGCCCTCGCCGGAGCGCCTGGACAAGCTGCGCCTGTTCCTCAATGAGCTCGGGCTGTCGCTGGGCGGCGGTGATAATCCGAGCCCCGAGGATTACCGCGATCTGGCCGAGGTGATCAAGGACCGTCCCGATTTCGACGTGATCCAGACCGTGATGCTGCGCTCCATGAGCCGGGCGGTCTATTCGCCTCACAATGAGGGCCACTTCGGCCTGGCCTATCCGGCCTATGCCCACTTTACTTCGCCGATCCGCCGCTATCCCGACCTGCTGGTGCATCGCGCCATCCGCTCGGTGATTCGTGGGCCGCGCCAGACCAATACCGTGCTGCGGGCCGAGGGGGGCAAGGTGGAGCCGCCCAGCAAGTGGTGTCCCTACACCTTCGAGCAGATGCTCGAACTCGGCGAGCACTGCTCGATGACCGAGCGGCGCGCCGACGACGCCACCCGCGACGTCGAGGACTGGCTCAAGTGCGAGTTCATGTCCGACAAGCTCGGCGAGGTGTACGACGGCACTATCGCCTCGGTGACCCAGTTTGGCATCTTCGTGCGCCTCGATGAGGTGTACGTCGAGGGCCTGGTGCACGTCACCTCGCTGCCCTCGGACTACTACCACTACGAGGCGGAGAAGCATCGCCTCAAGGGTGAGCGCACCGGCATGAGCTATCGGCTCGGCGACGGCGTCACCGTGCAGGTGGCTAGGGTCGACCTGGACGATCGCAAGATCGACTTCGCTTTGGCCGACGACAAGCCACGGCCCAAGCGGGCCCCGCGCAAGCGTCGCGCCGGCAGTGCGCAGGGGGCCGCTGCGTCGACGCCCGCCGCGGGTGACAAGTCCGGCGACCCGCGCCCGAAAGGCGGCAAGCGCCGTCGTGGGCCGCGCAAGCCGAGGCGCAGCTGATGGCGGCGGGGCCCCGGGGGCGGCGTGGCGAGCCCGGCCGGCGGGGTGCCCAGCGCCCGCCTTCCGGGGTGCCCGGCGGGCTCGATGCCGTGTTCGGGGTGCATGCGGTGCGTGCCCTGATCGAGCGCGGCGAGGCCCCGCGCGAGCTCTGGGTGCAAGAGGGCGATGCCGGCCGGCGCCTCGCCGAGCTGGTCGAGGCCGCCCGGCGGCTGGGCGCCAGGGTCCAGTCGCGGCCCCGCGATGACCTCGACCGCCTGGCCCAGGGGGCCGCCCATCAGGGCGTGGTGGCGCTGTGTCCGCCGTTGTCCGCCGAGAGCGAGGCGGCGCTGTGGTTCCGGCTGGAGGCCTGGTCGCTGGCGGCGCCGCCGCTGCTGCTGGTGCTGGATGGCGTCACCGACGTGCACAATTTCGGGGCCTGCCTGCGCAGCGCCGACGCCGCCGGCGTGCAGGGTGTCATCGTGCCCAAGGACAAGGCTGCGCCGCTCAATGCCACGGTGCGCAAGGTGGCCTGCGGCGCCGCCGAGAGCGTGCCGGTCTATCAGGTCACCAACCTGGCCCGCGCCCTGGCCAAGCTCAAGGCGCTGGGCGTCTGGGTCATCGGTACCGCCGGCGAGGCCGAGATCCTGGTCTATGAGGCCGACTTCACCGGCCCCGTGGCGCTGGTGATGGGCGCCGAGGGCAAGGGGCTGCGGCGGCTGACCCGCGAGGCCTGCGACAGCCTGGTCAAGCTGCCCATGGCGGGCGCGGTATCGAGCCTCAACGTCTCGGTGGCCACGGGCGTTGCGCTGTTCGAGGCGGTGCGCCAGCGCCGCACCGGCTCCCCCGCGAGCGACGGCTGACGGCGCTGTTCTTGCAACTGGTGCCGCGCCTCACTACAATGCATGCGCCCGTTCCTGCGTGAGCGGGCGTTTGCATTTTGACTATCACCTCCTTGCTTCCCCTGAGCGACTGCGGTTCTCACGAGGAAGCTGCCAACCCGCAAGGAGATCCCATGCGTCATTACGAAATCGTGTTCATGGTCCACCCGGACCAGAGCGAGCAAGTGCCGTCCATGGTCGAGCGCTACTCCAGCATCGTCACCGATAGCGGTGGCACCGTGCATCGCCTGGAAGACTGGGGCCGTCGTCACCTGGCCTACCCGATCAACAAGATCCACAAGGCCCACTATGTGCTGATGAATGTCGAGTGCGGCGGCGAGACCCTCGATGAAATCGAGAACATCTTCCGCTTCAACGACGCCATCATCCGCAGCCTGGTCGTGCGCTGTAAGGAAGCCATCACCGAAGCTTCGCCGATGATGAAGCCGGCGGAAGAGAAGCGCCCGCGTCGCGAAGAAAAGCCGCGTAGCGCCGAAACCGCCGAAGCCAACTGATTCCGCACGTCCAAGGAGACTCTCAATGGCACGCTTTTTCCGTCGCCGTAAGTTCTGCCGTTTCACCGCAGAGGGCGTGAAGCAGATCGACTACAAGGATCTGGACACGCTCAAGGCCTACATCACCGAGACCGGCAAGATCGTCCCCAGCCGTATCACCGGGACCAAGGCCCGTTATCAGCGCCAGCTGGCTACCGCCATCAAGCGCTCACGCTACCTGGCGCTGCTGCCCTACACCGACAGCCACCAGTAAGTCGAACGCCCGATGTTGACGATTGCCCGCTGGCTGATGCGCGGAACCCCCTATGCCGCAGGCGGGGCCGCGATCGCCGCGATCGTTCCCTGGCTGTTCTGGTTCAGCGCCGCCGTGGCTGCCCTGGTGACCCTGCGTCGCGGGCTGGTGCCGACACTGCCGGTCATCGTCGCCGCGGCCCTGCCGGCCGGCTGGTGGTGGGTCCAGGGTGACGCCATTCCGCTGGCCAGTATCCTGCTGGTCACGCTGATGGCGGTGGTGCTGCGCGAGCGCATGCGCTGGAGCGAAGCGCTGATTGTCGGGGCCCTGGCCGGGGCGGTGATGATCCAACTGGGGGTCTTCGTGCCGCCCGGCGGGACCGGGCCGCTGCTGGAGCAGCTGCGCCAGGGCTCGAGCGAGATCGATCGCCTGCTCACCGAGCTGACCCGACAGGGGTACGATGCCCAGGAGCTGGCCACGCTGCTGATCGGCGGCGTCACCGGCCTGGTGGTGCTGGTTGCCGCCGTGGCCTGCCTGGCGCTGGGGCGCAGCTGGCAGGCGGGGCTCTACAATCCCGGCGGCTTCCGGCAGGAGTTCCATGCGCTGCGCCTGTCGGGGCGTGAGTTCTTCCTGCTGGTGGCGCTGATCGCGGTGGGCATGGTGCTGGGCATTCCCGCCCTGAGCATGCTGGCCTGGATCCCGCTGTTGGTGGCGGGCATCGCGCTGGTGCACGGCTTCATCGGAGCCAAGGGCATGAACGGGCTGTGGCTGATCGCCTTCTATCTGCTGCTGATCACCACCTGGCCCACGATACTGATCGTGCTGCTGGCGGCCTGCATTGACGTGTTCGTGGATTTCCGCGGCCGTCTGGCCTCCCGCAGCGACTGACAAGAGGTTCACGAGATGGAAGTCATTCTGCTCGACAAGATTGGCAAGCTGGGCGGCCTGGGCGACAAGGTCGCCGTCAAGCCCGGTTACGGCCGCAACTACCTGGTGCCCTACGGCCTGGCCGTACCGGCAACCCGCGAAAACACCGAGGCCTTCGAGGCCCAGCGCGCCGAACTCGAGGCCCATGCCGCCGAGCGCAAGGCCGAGGCCGAAGCGCGTGCCGCTCAGCTGGCCGAGATCGAGCTGTCGCTGGTGGCCAAGTCCGGCGATGAGGGTAAGCTGTTCGGTTCCATCGGTCCGCGCGACCTGGCCGAAGCGCTGGGCCAGGCCGGCATCGACGTCGCCAAGAGCGAAGTGCGCATGCCGGAAGGTCCGATCCGCCAGACCGGCGAATACGACATCGACCTGCACCTGCATGCCGAAGTCGACGCCACCGTGCGCGTGGTAGTCGTGGCCGAGTAAGCGGCTTCGCCGCACGGGCGCCAGGGGCGCAGGGAGCCAGGCTTCCTGCGCCCCTTTTTTGCGTTGAGGCTGCGGCCACTGGCGCCTTGGATGGCGCTGGACCCGGACGTATTCCCGGCCATACTGCAGGTAACGGGAGCTTGGGCGTGTCGCGATGCCGGGCTGCTGTTTCGATCTTTCCCCGCGGCCCGCCAGGGTCGCGGGGATTTTCCTTGGAGCCGCATGCGGCCATGGGGTGTCGCCGGGCGATAGGGTAGAATGAGCGCCGCTTAACTCTGCTGCCGAGGCCCACTGACCGCCATGAACGACACCGTCGAGTTGGATCAGGAAACCGCTGCCCTGAAGGTGCCGCCCCACTCGCTGGAGGCGGAGCAGTCGGTGCTGGGCGGCCTGATGCTCGACAACCAGGCCTGGGATAACGTGGCCGACCGCCTGGTGGCCGACGATTTCTATCGCTATGAGCACCGCCTGGTGTTCAACGTCATGATCGGCCTCGCCGAGGCCGGCCAGCCGCTGGACGTGGTGACCCTCTCTGAAGCCCTGGAGGGACGCGACCAGCTGGTGACGGTGGGCGGGCTTGCCTATCTTGCCGAGCTGGCACGCAACACCCCCTCGGCCAGCAATATCCGCGCCTATGCCGACATCGTTCGCGAACGCGCCACCCTGCGCAAGCTGATCCGCGCCGCCAGCCAGATCGCCGATGGCGCCTTTTCCCCTCAGGGGCGGCCCGCCGACGAACTGCTCGACGAGGCCGAGCGGCTGGTGTTCCAGATCAGCGAGGAGCGGCCCAAGTCGGGCGGTCCCGTCGGCATGAGCGAACTGCTGGCCAAAGCGGTGGACCGGATCGACGAGCTGTTCAACATGCAGGGCGAGATGACCGGGCTCTCCACCGGTTTTCGCGACCTGGACGAGATGACTTCCGGGCTTCAGCCCTCCGACCTGGTGATCATCGCCGGGCGTCCCTCCATGGGCAAGACCACCTTCGCCATGAACGTGGTGGAGCATGCGGTGATCGCCAGCGAGAAGCCGGTCATGGTGTTCTCCATGGAGATGCCCGCGGAGTCGCTGATGCTGCGCATGCTCTCGTCGCTGGGTCGCATCGACCAGACCCGGGTGCGCACCGGCCAGTTGGAGGACGAGGACTGGCCGCGCCTCACCTCGGCGGTCAATCTGCTCAAGGACAAGCAGCTGTTCATCGACGATACCGCGGCGCTGTCGCCCAACGAGATGCGTTCGCGCATTCGCCGGGTGGTCCGCGAGCACGGCAACCTGGCGCTGATCATGATCGACTATCTGCAGCTGATGCAGATCCCCGGTTTCTCCGAGAACCGCACCGGGGAGATCTCCGAGATCTCCCGCTCCCTCAAGGGCCTGGCCAAGGAGTTCGGCTGCCCGGTGGTGGCGCTCTCCCAGCTCAACCGCTCGCTGGAGCAGCGGCCCAACAAGCGGCCGGTGATGTCGGACCTGCGTGAGTCCGGCGCCATCGAGCAGGACGCCGACATCATTACCTTCGTCTATCGTGACGAGGTCTACAATCCGGATAACCCTGACAATCAGGGCCTGGCCGAGCTGATCATCGGTAAACAGCGTAACGGCCCCATCGGCACGGTGCACATGGCTTTCATCGGCAAGTACACCCGCTTCGAGGATCTGGCGCCGGACAGCTACGGCGACTCCTTCGGCGACTGACGGCTCGGCGGCACTTGAGCCTGGAGGCGGGCACCGTATAATGCCGACCCCCCCTGACTGATCACCCCGAAGGAGGCAGCATGGCAGGCGGATTTCGGCGCGGTAAGCGCCAGCGTACCCCCAAGCTCGAGGCGCGCGGCGAGCTGCAATCGCTGGAGCGGGAGGGGCCCTTCAAGGAGTGGCTGGGCATGCCCGACCTCTACCGCTTCCACCTGGTGGTCGACGGCGAAGCCTACAGCTACCAGACCGAAGAGGCCGAACTGGGCGTTGCAGTCGGTGACCGTGTGGTGTTTCGCTACAAGGAGACCAAGGCCGGCAACTGGGTCGACCGCAACTCCCTGGCCAAGGCCATCGACCCCAGCAGCTATCAGTAACAGAGTGTCAACGCAGGAACCCTAAGTATGCCGGGCGGTCACAGTGTCGAAATGGCACGTTAATGCAGCTGTCATCGGGCACAGTCAGGCTGTGCCCACTTTGTATGCATCTGACGTCAGACTATCGGTCACTGGGAGGGAAACATGGAATACGATGACCTCAAGGCCTTCGCGGCGCGCCACGACAATTTCGAAATTCGTGTCATCACCCATAGCGGCAGCCACTGCTATCAGGTGGAACTGGAAGACGTGGAGGGGGCGCGTCATATGCTGAGCCGGCGCGGCAAGCCGATGGTGTTCCGCTCGCTCGAGGATGTCTACCTGGAGCTCAAGCGTGCCGGTATCCACCGCGCCTACCTCGTGCAGCACGTGCCCGAGGACGAGGTGATCGGCCGCGATGCCCACTATCGGGATCCACTGACGTCGCGGGTGCCGCTGGTGTTCTGAAACGCGGCCTGTCCTTAACCTATACAGAATTATCGATTAGTACAGTTTTTCTGTCAGCGAGGCGTGATGCTGGTAAACTGCCCGGCGTTGCCCGTCGAAGATCAGAAGGAAGGCCTCGCATGACAGTTGACAACGCGCCGCACGACAGCCCGGATAGTCGTCGTCCCCAGCACGCCCCAGCCGACCACCCCGGGGTGGCGACGCGCAAGGTGGGGGTGGTACTGGCCAATCTGGGCACGCCGGATGCCACCGACTACTGGTCCATGCGCCGCTATCTCAACGAGTTTCTCTCCGACAAGCGGGTGGTCGACTATCCCAACTGGAAGTGGCAGCCGCTGCTGCAGCTGATCATACTCACCAAGCGACCGTTCAGCTCCGGGGCAGCCTATCGCGGCATCTGGAACACCGAGCAGGACGAGAGTCCGCTGCTCACCATTACCCGCGACCAGACCCGCAAGGTCGCCGAGGGGCTCTACGAGCAGTTCGGTGACCAGGTGGTGGTGGACTTCTGCATGCGCTACGGCAACCCCTCCACCGACAGCGTGCTCAGGCGCATGCAGCAGCAGGGCTGCGAGAAGATCCTGTTCTTCCCGCTCTACCCCCAGTACGCCTCGCCGACCACCGCCACCGCCAACGACCAGGCCTTCCGCACCTTGATGAAACTCAAGTGGCAGCCGGCGTTTCGCACCGTGCCGGCCTACTTCGAGGAGCCGCACTATATCGAGGCCCTGGCCAATTCGGTGCGCGAGTCCTACGCGGCGGCCGCCACCCGTCCCGAGGTGCTGGTGGCCTCCTATCACGGGGTGCCCAAGCGCTATCTGCTGGAGGGCGACCCCTACCACTGCCAGTGTCAGAAGACCACGCGGCTGCTCAAGGAGCGCCTGGGCTGGGGCGACGATGCTATCGTCACCGCCTTCCAGTCGCAGTTCGGTCCCGAGGAGTGGGTGGGGCCCGCCACCGTCGAGCACGTGGCCGAGCTGGCCCGCCAGGGCAAGAAGCACATCGCGGTGGTGTCGCCGGCCTTCTCCGCCGACTGCGTGGAGACCCTCGAGGAGATCGAGGAGGAGATTCGCGATGCCTTCCTCGAGGCGGGCGGCGAGACCTTTACCTATGTGCCCTGCCTGAACGACCGCGAGGATCACATTCAGGCGCTGTTGACGGTGATTCGCCGCGAACTCTCGGGCTGGTGCTGACGGCTCCTGTCATGCCCGCTGGAACGCAACAGGCTGCCCTCAAGGCAGCCTGTTGCATTTTGGGGCCGGCTAGCGGCGCAGCCGCGAGCGCTTGGCCTTGCGGTGCTTCCAGGGGTGCTTGGCACGGGCCGGGCGCGCCACCCGGCTCTGGCCGACATCTTCGTCGCGGAACTCCGGGACCGAGCCGCGGGTGCCGGTAAAGAAGCGCAGGTGCATGTGCAGGCCGGTCTTGGCCAGCATGTGGCCGGTCACCGGGGCGGTGATGAACAGAAACAGGGTGATCAGCAGCTCCTGGACGTGCAGCTCGCGCTGGGTGACCGTGAAGTAGAGCATCGAGGCGATCAGGATGCAGCCGATGCCCAGGGTGGTGCCCTTGGTGGGACCGTGCAGACGCATGAAGAAGTCCTTGAACTGCAGCATGCCCAGCGAGCCGGTGAAGGCGAAGACGCCGCCGGCGATCAGCAGGAAGGCGATGACGCCCTCGACGATGACGTAGAAGGTCATGGGAGCTTCCTCACTCGATGATATCGCCGCGCAGCAGGTAGCGGCAGATGGCCATGGTGCTGACGAAGCCCAGCATGGCGATCAGGATGGCCGCCTCGAAGTAGGTCTTGGTGTTGAGCCACAGCCCCAGCATCACGATCAGCGCAATGCTGTTGACGTAGAGGGTGTCCAGGGCCAGCAGCCGGTCGGGAATGTCCGGGCCGATGGCGAGCCGGTAGACGTTCATCGACATGGCCAGCACGATCAGCGTCAGGCTGATCATCAGCGCGGTGTCTAGCATTCGAAGATCTCCTTGAGCGGCCGCTCATAGCGTTCGTGGATCTCGCGAATCAACGCCTGCTCGTCGCTCATGTCCAGGGCGTGGATCAGCAGCGAGGAGCCGTCCAGGCGGATATTGGTGGAGACCGTGCCCGGCGTCATGGTGATGGTGTTGGCCAGCAGGGTGATCGCCAGCCGGTCCTTGACCTGCAGCGGGTATTCGATGAAGCCGGGGTGCGGCTCGCGCTTGGGCAGCAGGATCAACAGGCTGACCTGCACGTTGGCCTTGACGATATCGAACAGCACCACCAGGACGAACCAGGCCAGCTTGATCGGGTGCTTGACCTGGGGCAGAGGCTCCCAGAAGCGCTGGGTGAGCAGCGGTATTCCCACCGCCAGGAAAGCCCCCAGCAGCAGCTGGCCGGGGGCGAGGCTGCGTACCATCAGCAGCCAAACCACCAGCAGCACCAGCGACAGGGTGGGGGTAGGTAGGTAGCGTCCCAGGGCTCTCATGGTGCCTCCCCGTTGATCTCGTGGAAGGTGGCCGCTTGCGCGGCGGATGGCTCGCCGAACAGCTGCACGATCGGCTGCTGCGGGTCGGCGAGCTGCTGGGCGGTGGCCTGGGTGTAGGCGCTGATCGGTCCGCCAAAGGCGACCAGCACGGGGGCGCTGGCCAGTAGCCAGACCACCCCGGCGAGCTGGGCGCGACTGACCTTGCCGGTGGCCACCTCGCCCTTGTAGCTGGCCCAGAAGAACACCGAGCCAGCCCGCGACATGGCGATCAGCGCGCACAGCCCGGCCAGCAGCAGCAGCGGCCAGAGCCACAGCCGGGCGCTGCCCTCGGTGGCCTGCATCAGCAAGAGCTTGCCCAGCGAGCCGGCCAGCGGCGGCAAGCCGGCCACCCCCACCGCGGCGACCAGAAACAAGCCGCCGAGCAGGAAGCGCTGGTGCAGCCGGCGGGCGCGCACCAGGCGGGTGCCCGCCTTGCCGCGCTGCTGGCCTAGCAGTTCGGCGATCAAAAACAGTGCGCCGCAGATCAGGGTAGTGTGGGGCAGGTAGTAGAGCAGGGCGGTGGTGGCCGCCGGGGTGCCCAGGGCGGTGCCGGCGAGCAGGGTGCCCACCGACACCAGCACCAGATAGGCGATCAGCGGACGCAGGTCGCGGGCCGCGAGCACGCCCACGGCGGCCAGCACGATGGTGGCCAGCCCCGACCACCACAGCCAGGCCTCGATCGCCGCCGCGGCCGGGCTGTCGACGAAGATCAGCGACTGCACCCGCAGGATGGCGTAGAGCCCCACCTTGGTCATGATGGCAAACAGCGCCGCCACCGGCGCCGGGGCCGAGGCGTAGGTGCGCGGCAGCCAGAAGTAGAGCGGCAGCAGCGCCGCCTTGAGACTGAACACCACGATCAGCAGCAGCGCACCGGCGGTGACCAGGGCCGCCTGGTCACCGGACATGGCGGCGATGCGCCGCGCCATGTCGGCCATGTTGAGCGTGCCGGTGGCGCCGTAGAGCACCCCCAGCGCCACCAGGAACAGCGCCGAGCCGGCCACGTTGAGGATCACGTAGTGCAGGCCGGCGGCGATCCGCGCCTTGCCGCCGCCGTGCATCAGCAGCGCATAGGAGGCGAGCAGCAGGATCTCGAAGAACACGAAGAGGTTGAACAGATCGCCGGTCAAAAAGGCGCCGTTGAGCCCCACCAGCTGCAGCTGGAAGAGGCCGTGGAAGTGGCTGCCCCGCGTATCGTCGCCGGCGCAGGCGAACAGCACGCAGCCCAGCGCCAGCGTGGCGGTCAGGGTCAGCATCAGCGCCGAGAGCCGGTCGAGCATCAGCACGATGCCGAACGGCGCCTCCCAGTTGCCCAGGGCATAGAAAGCGAGTTCCCCGCCGGCGGCCCGCTTGAGCAGCAGCAGGCTGATCACCAGCAGGGCGACGGTGAGCGCAACGCTGATGCGTCGGTGTGTGGTATCCGAGGCCTTGCCGGCCAGCAGCAGACCCAGGGCGCCGACCAGCGGCAGCAGGATGGGCAGGGCAATCAGGTGTTGAGGCATCAGCGCGCATCCCCCTCTTCGCCCTGCTGGCCGTCGACGTGATCGGAGCCGAGCTCACTGCGTGCGCGGATCGCCAGGATCACCACGAAGGCGGTCATGGCGAAGCCGATGACGATGGCGGTAAGCACCAGCGCCTGGGGCAGCGGGTCGGTAGGAGTGAGCGACTCCCCGATCACCGCCGCGGCGTGGGTGTTGAGGCCGCCGGTGGAGAACAGGAAGAGGTTGACCGCATAGCCCAGCATCGCCAGGCCGATGATGACGGGGAAGGTGCGGCCGCGCAGCAGCAGGTAGATACCGCTGGCGGTGAGCACGCCGACGACCAGCGAGAACAGGGCTTCCATCAACGTTCCTCCAGGCTCGGGCGGTGGACGGTGGTGATCCGGCCCAGGTTGATCAGAATCATCAGGGTGGCGCCGACCACGGCCAGGTAGACCCCCACGTCGAACAGCATGGCGGAGGCCAGCTCGATCTCGCCGATCAGCGGGATATGGAAGTGGCCGAAGGCCGAGGTCAGGAAGGGATAGCCGAACAGCCAGCTGCCAAGCCCCGTGGCGGTGGCGATGGCCAGGCCCGAAACGGCCACCACCGCGTAGGAGAGCGGCAGGCGCTGGCGGGTCCAGTCGTGGCCGCGGGCCATGTACTGCAGGATCAGCGCTACCGAGGTGATCAGGCCGGCGATGAAGCCGCCGCCGGGCTGGTTGTGGCCGCGCAGGAAGATATACACCGACACCAGCAGCGCCAGCGGCAGCAGGATCTGGGCTACCACCGCGAGAATCAGCGGATAGCGGTGGCGCGACCAGCGGATGCCCTCCAGGTTGCCGGCAGGCATGAACAGGCGCATGCGGTTGAGCAGCTTGAAGGTGGCCAGGCCCGCCAGGGTCAGCACGGTGATCTCACCCAGGGTGTCGAAGCCACGGAAATCGACCAGGATGACGTTGACCACGTTGGTGCCTCCGCCGCCGGGCAGCGCCTCGCGCAGGAAGTAGTCGGCGATGGTCAGCGTCTCGCGGGTCAGCAGGGCATAGTTGAGCATCGCCACTATCAGGCCCAGGGAGGCGGCCAGCACCAGGTCGCGGACGATGCGTCGACCCGAGACCAGCAGCGGTGGGCGCTGGGGCAGGAAGAACAGCGCCAGGATCATCAGGATCATCGAGGCGACTTCCACCGACAGCTGGGTCAGCGCCAGGTCGGGGGCGGAGAAGCGCACGAAGGTCAGCGACACTGACAGGCCCACCACCGAGAGCATCAGCAGCGAGACCAGCCGCCAGCGGTGGCTGAGTGCGCTGCCGATGGCGCCGAAGATCATCAGCCCCGCGCCCAGCAGCAGCATGCCGTCCAGCGGCTGCAGGCCGCGTTCGCCGGTCAGGGCGTTGAGCTGGGACAGGCCGATGCCGGTCATCACCAGGGCGGTAAGGATCAGCAGTGCCTGGTAACGCTGCAGCGAACCGTTCTCCAGGCGTAGGGTCAGCCACAGGGTGGCCTTGATCAGGCGCAGCATGACCGCCTCGAAGGCGAGGCTGGCATCCCGCGCGGGAAACAGCGCGGCGATGGCGGCGAAGCGCTTGTGATTGATCAGCACCAGCACGCCACCGGCCACGGCGGCGAGGCTCATCACCAGCGGCAGGTTGATGCCGTGCCACAGCGCCAGGGTGAACAGCGGGGTGGTGTCGCCCTGGACGGCGAGGCTGGCGGCGTTGACCAGCGGGGCGGCCAGGGTCATCGGGAAGAGGCCCACCAGCAGGCTCATGGCGGCCAGGAACAGGCCCGGCGCCAGCATGCCGCGGGCCGGGTCGTGGACCTTCATCGGCGGCTGGGCCTTCTGTTCACGGGTCAGCTTGGGGGCGGCGAAGAACAGACTCCAGACCAGCCGCAGCGAGTAGCCCACCGAGAGAATCGCGCCCATCACCACCAGCATGGGGATCAGCCCGCTCAGTGCGCCCAGCACGTCGTTGACCAGGCTCTGCTCGAACAGCATCTCCTTGGAGAGAAAGCCGTTGAAGGGTGGGAAGCCGGCCATGGCGGCGCCGGCCAGGATCGTCATGGTGCCGGTCAGCGGCATCATCGACCACAGCGCGCCCAGGCGGTCGATATCGCGGGTGCCGGTCTCGTGGTCGATGATGCCCACGCTCATGAACAGCGCCGCCTTGAAGGTGGCGTGGTTGAGGATGTGGAACACCGCGGCGACGATGGCCAGCGGGCTGCCCAGCCCCAGCAGCAGGGTGATCAAGCCCAGGTGACTCACCGTGGAGAAGGCCAGGATGCCTTTCAGGTCGCGCTCGAGCAGGGCGAACCAGGCGGCGTAGAGCAGGGTCGCCAGGCCCACCAGCGACAGCGTAATGGCCCACAGGGCGGTGTCGCCCAGCGCCGGATTGAGACGCGCCATCAAGAAGACCCCGGCCTTGACCATGGTGGCCGAATGCAGGAAGGCCGACACCGGGGTGGGAGCGGCCATGGCGTGGGGCAGCCAGAAGTGGAAGGGGAACTGGGCCGACTTGGTGAAGGCGCCGAACAGCACCAGCAGCAGGATCAGCGGATAGTTTGCCGAGGCGCGGATGGCGTCGCCGGCGGCCAGCACCTCGCTCAGGGCGAAGCTGCCGGCCGCCTGGCCGATCAGCAGGAAGCCGGCGAGCAGCGCCAGGCCGCCGGCGCCGGTCACGGTCAGCGCCATGCGCGCCCCGCGGCGGGCGTCGCTGCGATGCCCCCAGAAGCCGATCAGCAGGAACGACGAGATGCTGGTCAGCTCCCAGAACAGCCACAGCAGGATCAGGTTGTCGGCCATGGCGATGCCGAGCATGGCGGTCATGAACAGCATCATGTAGGAGAGGAAGCGGCCGTCGTCCTCTTCGGCGCTGAGATAGAAGCCGGCGTACAGCAGGATCAGGCTGCCGATGCCCAGGATCAGCACCGCAAACAGCAGTGTCAGACCGTCGATGCGCAGCGCCAGGTCGAGGCCGAGTAGCGGCATCCAGCTGAGCTGCATGCTGACCACTTCGCCGCCGATCACCGTCGGGGCATGCAGCAGCACCAGCAGTAGCGCCGCCAGGGGGGCGATCAGGGTGGTGGCGACGCAGACCTTGCGACCACGGCGAGACGTCATCACCGGCACCAGCGTGCCGACAATGGTGAGAAGCGGAATCCACAGCAGTGACATCGGTGGCTCGTCCATTCTGACGGCGGCTAGGGTGGTGTCTGCGCCACGCTTGGGTCATGGTGTCGTGGCGTTCGATGCACCCGGATACCACACAGAGGCTCATCGGGATTGGCGGCGATCGATGGATCGCGCGGCTGGCGAGCGGTGGGCCTATATGAAGAAACGGCGGAAAATCGCTATACTATCAGGCCGTTTCATCGACGGGCCGGTATTTTCGGTGGCCAGCTCGGCGCAAAGTTTATCGACTTTGCAGTGCAATATACAGCCCGAAAAAATCCACTATGGTCATTCTTTGGGCGTAGGCCAACGGGTGGGGATGGCGGCCGGGAAGCCCTAATGCGTATCTCAATGCCTTGCCCATGGTCAGGCGATCGAACGCAAGATGCAGGGCAAAACAGCAGGAGAGAGGACAATGCCAAGGGACATCGGGCGGGTACGAGACGCCATGCCGCGGGCAACTGTTGACCGGATAATCGACCAGAAGAGAGCTGCAAGATGCAACTAGCCGTGCTATCGGGTTTTGTGCTGGCCGCCTTTGCGCCCCTGCTGCATCGTTGGTTCGGGGGGCGGACCAGCCTCGTGCTGGCAGTTTTCCCGGCTGCCCTGGCGCTGTGGTTCCTGGGCCAGGTGCCGGCGGTCATGGACGGTGAGGTGCTGACCCTGGCCCTGGAGTGGGTGCCCTCGCTGGGCATGAGCCTGACCTTCGTCATTGACGGTTTGTCGCTGCTGTTCGCCCTGCTGATCACGGTGATCGGCACCTTCGTGCTGATCTACGCCGGCGGCTATCTCAAGGGGCATCCCGACCTGGTACGTTTCCACATCGTCATTCTGGCGTTCATGGTCTCGATGCTGGGGCTGGTGCTGGCCGACGGCCTGCTGACGATGTTCGTGTTCTGGGAGCTGACCAGCATCACCTCCTATCTGCTGATCGGTTTCAATCACGCCGACCTGGAGGCGCGCAAGTCGGCCCGTCAGGGGCTGTTCGTCACCGTGGCCGGCGGCCTGGCGCTGATGGCCGGGCTGGTGATGCTGGGCATCGCCGGCGGCAGCTGGTCGCTCTCCGAGCTCAACGCCATGGGCGATGTGCTGCGTGAGCACGACCTCTACGCGCCGCTGCTGATCTGCCTGCTGCTCGGTGCCTTCACCAAGTCGGCCCAGTTCCCCTTCCACTTCTGGCTGCCCAATGCCATGGCCGCTCCCACCCCGGTCTCGGCCTACCTGCACTCGGCGACCATGGTCAAGGCCGGCATCTACCTGCTGGCCCGCCTCCACCCGGGCCTGGGCGGCACCGAGATGTGGATCGGCATCCTCTCGGTGGTGGGGGCGCTGACCATGTTCACCGGCGCCTTCCTGGCCATTCGCCACACCAATATCAAGAAGCTCCTGGCCTACTCCACGGTGATGGCGCTGGGCACCCTGACCATGCTGCTGGGCATCGGCACCGAGGGGGCGCTGATCGCCTTCGCCACCTTCCTGCTGGCGCACTCCCTCTACAAGGGGGCGCTGTTCATGGTGGCCGGTATTCTCGACCATGAGACCGGCACCAAGGACGTCACCGCCATGGGCGGGCTGCGCCCGCTGATGCCGGTCACCGCGCTGGTGGCGCTGATCGCCGCCCTGTCGCTGGCCGGGGTGCCGCCGCTGTTTGGCTTCATCGCCAAGGAGCTGATGTTCGAGTCGGTGCTCGAGGCGGGGCGCTTCAGGGCGCTGATCCTGCTGCTGGCCTTTTCCGCCGCCTTCCTGACCATCGCCGTGGCGGCCATCGTGGGCCTGCGGCCCTTCTTCGGCGAGCGCCGCCAGACGCCGCGCGTGGCCCACGAGGCACCGGCCTCGATGCTGATCGGTCCGGCGGTGCTGGCGATCCTCTCGCTGCTGCTGGGGTTGACCCCGATGCTGGCCGGCACCGGCCTGCTGACCGCGGCGGCCTCGGCGGTGATCGGCGAGCCGGTGCAGGTATCGCTGTCGCTGTGGCACGGCATCAACCTGCCGCTGCTGATGTCGCTGGCCAGCCTGGGGCTCGGCTATGCGCTGTTTCGTCGCTGGGACCTGGTGCGAGGGCGGCTGGCGCGCCTCGACCCGCTGATGGCGCGGGGCCCTGAGGCGGGCTACGAGGCCTTCATGCACGGGGTCACGGTGGTCTCCGACTGGCAGACCCGCATCCTGCAGAACGGCTATATGCGCAACTACATCATGGTGATGGTGCTGACCCTGATCGGCCTGGTGGGCAATTCGCTGCTGCTGCGCCATGCCCCGGCGATCGCCTTCCATGTCGACGTGCGCTTCCACGAGGTGGTGGTGGTGGGCATGCTGGTGATGGGGGCGCTGTTCGCCACCGTCACCCGCTCGCGGCTCAGCGCGGTGGTGTCGGTGGGCATCATGGGCTTCTCGATCGCCCTGACCTTCATCCTGTTCAGCGCGCCCGACCTGGGCATCACCCAGCTGCTGGTGGAGACCCTGACGGTGATTCTGCTGGTGCTGGTGCTGTTTCGCCTGCCGCGCTTCGCCAGCCTCTCGACCCCCGTGGAGCGGATCAGGGACATCATCGTCGCCGGCAGCGCGGGGGTGCTGATCACCCTGCTGGTGCTGACCGCCTGGGGCATCGACCAGTTCGTGCCGATTTCCGGCTACATGATCGACAACAGCGTGCCGCTGGCCCACGGCCGCAACATCGTCAACGTCATCCTGGTCGACTACCGGGCGCTGGATACGCTGGGCGAGATCTTCGTGCTAGCGCTGGCGGCGATCGGCGTCATCGCCATGCTCAAGCTGCGCGCCGGCGACAAGGCCGCGAAGAAAGCGACCCCGGAGAAGGAGCCGTACGATGGTTAAGTCCGGTACCCTGATACTGCACACCGCAGCGCGCATCCTGATGCCGCTGCAGCTGCTGTTCTCGGTGTTTCTGCTGCTGCGCGGCCACGATGAGCCGGGCGGCGGCTTCATCGCCGGCCTGGTGGCCGCCGGCGCCTTCACGCTCTACCTGTTCGCCTTCGGCGTCAGCGCCACCCGTGACGTGCTGCGCATGGTCGACCCGCGCGATCTGATCGGGATGGGGCTGCTGCTGGGCATGATCTCGGTGTTTCCCGCCTGGTTCGTGGACCAGCCCTTCCTGACCGCCCAGTGGTGGGAGGTGCCGGGCATCGACTTCAAGGCTTCGACGCCGCTGATTTTCGATATCGGCGTCTACCTGGCGGTGCTCGGCTCGGTGCTGGCCATGGTCATGACGCTGATGGAGGTGGACAAGGATGAACCCTGAATCGCTTGCCCTCGCCGCAACGCCAACCTGCCAGGGAGGTCCCGCATGGAACCGATAATGGCCGTGGCCATCGGCACGCTCTACGCGGCCGCGATTTTCATGATACTGCGCCGCTCCATCGTCAAGCTGGTGATCGGCCTGATCCTGCTGTCGAACGCCGCCAACCTGCTGATCTTCACCTCGGCGGGGATGACCCGGGGGGCGCCGCCGCTGATCCCCGAGGGGCTGTCGGCGCCAGTCGGCGCCGTGGCGGACCCGCTGCCCCAGGCGGTGGTGCTGACCGCCATCGTGATCGCCTTCGGTGTGCTGGCGTTTGCCGTGGTACTGATTCGCCGGGCCTATGAAATCGTCAAGGCCGATGATCTGGACAAGATGAAGGAAACCGACACGTGAGGCCCGAAGTTGCACTTCCCGTCCTCCTCCCGCTGCTGTCGGGGGCCGTTTCCCTGCTGTTCTGGCGCTCGCGCCCCATGCAGCGCTTCGTGGCGGTGGCCGGCAATGCCGCCCTGCTCGGGGTGGCACTGTGGCTGATCGCCTCCGTCAGTCGCGAAGGCCACGTGGTGATCCAGATGGGCGGCTGGCCGGCGCCCTTCGGCATCACCCTGGTGGCCGACATGCTCAGCGCGGTGATGGTGGTGCTCACCGGCATCCTGGGGCTGGCGCTGGCGATCTATTCGCTGGCCTCCACCGGACCCGGTCACGAGAAATTCGGCTACTACCCGCTGATGCACCTGCTGCTGGCCGGGGTGGCCGGCGCCTTCCTCACCGGCGACATCTTCAACCTCTACGTCTGGTTCGAGGTGATGCTGGTGGCCTCCTTCGCGCTGCTGATCCTCGGCGGCGAGAAGGCGCAGATGGAGGGGGCCATCAAGTACGTGACCCTCAACCTGCTCGCTTCGGTGATCTTCCTCACCGCCATCGGCCTGACCTACGGCATGGTCGGCACCCTCAACATGGCCGATATCGCCCAGCGCCTGGCGGTGGCCGAGCACCAGGGCATGGTGGAGGTGCTGGCGGTAATGTTCATGGTGGCCTTCGGTATCAAGGCGGCGGCCTTCCCGCTGTTCTTCTGGCTGCCGGCCTCCTACCACACGCCGCCGGTGGCGGTGTCGGCGCTGTTCGCTGGGCTGTTGACCAAGGTCGGCGTCTACTCGCTGTTTCGCGTCTTCTCGCTGATGTTCGACCAGACCCTGGGCTACACCCAGGACCTGCTGATCTGGGGGGCGGCGCTGACCATGGTCACCGGGGTGCTGGGCGCGGCCGCCCAGTTCGAGTTCCGGCGCATCCTGTCGTTCCATATCGTCAGTCAGATCGGCTACATGATCCTGGGGTTGGCGCTGTTCACGCCGCTGGCCATTGCGGGGGGGGTGTTCGCGGTGGTGCACAACATGGTGGTCAAGACCAACCTGTTTCTGATCAGCGGCATCACCCGGCGGCTGCAGGGCACCTACGAGCTCAAGAAGATGGGGGGGCTCTACCGTGAGCGGCCCTGGCTGGCGGTGGCCTTCTTCCTCTCGGCCTTCTCGCTGGCGGGGATTCCGCCGCTGTCGGGCTTCTTCGCCAAGTTCGTGATCGTGCGCGCGGGCATCGAGGCCGAGGCCTACGTGGTGACGGCCATCGCCCTGGCGGTGGGGCTGATGACCCTCTACTCCATGGTCAAGATCTGGAACGAGGTGTTCTGGAAGACTCTGCCCGAGGACAACCTGGTCCCGGCGGAGGAGATCGTGATCGGCGATGACAGCCGGATCGTGCCGCCCAGCCTGTGGCTGATGTACCTGCCGGTGGCGGTGCTGGCGCTGTTCTCGCTGCTGATCGGCATCTTCGCCGAGCCGCTGATGGGCATCATGAATCAGGTCGGCGAGCAGCTCATGCATCCGCAGGGCTATATCGAGGCGGTGCTGGGCGCCGAGGTCGGCGTCGATGACGTGTTGATCGAGGCCCAGGAGCAGGAGGTGACCCCATGACCGGTGCCATCTGGAATCTGCTGCTGGGGATCGCCTGGGTCGTGCTGAGCGGCGACTTCTCCGGCCTCAACCTGGTGGTGGGCCTGGTCTTCGGCTACATCACCCTGGTGCTGATCGAGCCCCAGGTGGAGGCGCTCAAGGGCTATCCGGCGCGCATCCCGCGGATCCTGCGCTTCCTCGGCTTCTTCATCAAGGAACTGGTGCAGGCCAACCTGCGCGTTGGCTTCGATATCCTGACCCCGCCCTGGCATATGAAACCGGGGGTGATCGCCATGCCCCTGGAGGCGCGCACCGAGCTCGAGATCGCCATGGTGGCCAACCTGATCTCGCTGACCCCGGGCACCCTGAGCCTGGACGTCTCCGACGACCGCAAGGTGCTCTACATTCACGCCATGTTCCTCGACGATGAAGAGGAGCTGCGCCGCAACCTCAAGGAAATGGAATCCCGTGCCCTGGAGCTGTTCCGCTGACCCTGACAACGAGGTGCCGACATGGACACCGTGATTCTGCTCAGCCAGGTCGTGATGGCCCTGGCACTGATTCTCGCCTTCGTGCGGGTCGTGCGTGGCCCGAGCCTGCCCGACCGAGTGGTGGCGCTGGAGCTCTTCGCCAGCATCGTGGTGGGGCTGGTCGGTGTCTACGCCATCAAGATGGATGTCTCGAGCTTTCTCGATGCCGCCATCGTGATCGCCCTGATGGGCTTTCTCGCCGCCATCGGGTTCGCCCGCTTTCTGGAACGGGGAGGGCCGCGCGATGATTGAGGTCGTCAAGGGCACGCTGGTACTCGCCGGCGCGCTGTTCATGCTGCTGGCGGCACTGGGCATCCTGCGCCTGCCGGACCTGCTGACCCGCATGCACGCCACCACCAAGGCCGCGGCGCTCGGCGTGATCTTGATCATGCTGGCGGTGGCGCTCCACTTCGCCGAGGTGGCGGTGGCGGCGCGCGCCTTCGCGATCATCATCTTCGTGGTGATGACCGCGCCGGTGGCGGCCCACGTGATCGGTCGTGCCGGCTATTTCGTCGGCTCCAAGCTATGGAGCGGCACGGTGAAGGATGAGCTGCGCCCCAACTATGATCCGCTCACCCATGAGCTGAAGAGTGGCATGGAGACCCAGGCCAACGCCAAGCGCGAGCCGAAGCACAACGACCCGCCTTGAAGGCGGGGAGCTGCGTCGCGTGATGCCAGAGGCCGCCTGCGGGCGGCCTCTGGCGTTGTCGACGGTTGAGGGACTGGCCTGGGTCGCACTTCTGCGCCATCATCGGGGGCCATCCACCGCCTAGGGAAGTCGAGACCATGATGCGCCAGATTGTTCCTGCCTCGCTGTTGCTTGCGCTGTTGGCCGGCTGTCAGGGCGGCCCCGTGCAGGAGGCCGCGGCCGACCCGGCGGGTGCCGAGTCCGTGTCGTCGGCCGCGACACAGGCGTCGGTGACGCCCCCCGAGACCGAGGCAGAGGCCGGCGCGCCGGTCGATTTCGCCGACTGGCTGGCCGGCTTTCGCCGCGAGGCCCGCGCCGAAGGCATCTCCGAGGCGACCCTGGCCAGCGCCCTGGATGGCGTGCGTTATCGCCCCCGGGTGGTCGAGCTCGATCGCTCGCAGCCGGAGTTCGTGCGACCCATTTGGCAGTACCTGGACACGGCCGTCTCGGCGACCCGGGTGACCCAAGGGCGGGAGAAGCTGGCCGAGCATCGCGACACTGCGCGGCGCATGGAGAGCCGCTACGGGGTGCCGGCGGAGATCATCGTCGCCATCTGGGGGATCGAGAGCAACTACGGGGGCAACTTCGGCAGCTTCTCGACGCTGGATGCCCTGGCCACTCTGGCCTTCGACGGTCGCCGTCGCGACTTCGCCCGGGGCGAGCTGCTGGCGGCGCTGCGGATCATCGAGTCCGGGGATATCGCGCCGCGACAGATGGTCGGCTCCTGGGCCGGCGCCATGGGTCACACCCAGTTCATTCCGTCGAGCTTCGAGGCCTATGCCGTGGACGGCGACGGCGACGGCCGGCGCGATATCTGGGGCAGCATCCCCGATGTCATGGCCTCCACCGCCAACTACCTGGCCCGTGCCGGCTGGCAGGCGGGTGAGCCCTGGGGCGTGGAGGTGCGCTTGCCCGATGACTTCGACTACGCCCAGACCGAGCTCGCGACCCGGCGCAGCAGCCGGGAGTGGGCCGGGCAGGGCGTGCGCGCACTGGGCGGCGAGGCGCTGCCGGCATTCGATCAGGCATCGGTGATCGCCCCGGCCGGCGCCCGGGGGCCGGCCTTCCTGGTCGGGCCCAACTACCGGGCCATCCTGCGCTACAACAACGCCACCAGCTATGCGCTGGCGGTGGGCACCCTGGCCAACGAGATCGCCGGCCGGGACGGCATCGTGGCGGGCTGGCCGCGGGACGAGCAGCCGCTGGCGCGCCGCCAGGTCCGCGAGATGCAGCAGGCCTTGAACGCCCGCGGTTTCGAGGTCGGCGCCGCCGACGGCATCATGGGGCCCAATACCCGCCGTGGGCTGCGCGCCTTCCAGCGCGAGATCGGCGTCCCCCCCGACGGCTTCGCCACCCGGCGCCTGCTGGAGCGGCTGCAGCGCTGACCGGGAGGGCGCTGCGGGCAGCGAATCTTGATGCCGGTCTTCTGACTAAGCCCTGATACACAGCGACCCCGCCGAGGCGGGGTCGCAGCAGCGTCCGGCGGGCAGCTCAGTCGCGCATGTGGTCGATGGCGCCCTCGATGGCCTCGCCGGCGCGCCGGGCCCCCTCCTGGGTACGCTCCCAGGCGCTTTCGGCCCCTTCGCCGATGCGGTCGGCGCCTTCCCGGGTGTAATGCCAGGCGCTGATGGCGCCCTCCTGGGTGGTGTCCCAGGCATCGCGCGCCCGTTCGCGGGCCAGGTCCCACCAGTCCTGGTCATAGTGCGGCATCTCCTCGAGGGCTTCCTCGGGAGTGTCGATGATGACGTCGTGGGTGATCTGGCCCTCGTCGTCCTCATGGGTGACGAGATGGTAGTGGGGGTTGGTGACCACCAGTGGGTTGTCGCCGAGCCCCACGCCTGTATCGGGGCGCACCACCAGGGCATGAACCCGCATGTCGTCCCCGAGCAGGATGTCCGCCACGCTGCCGGCCTCGGTACCCGGGGCGGCCTCGAAGTAGACGTCGGCATCGAGAATCGACTGGGCCGAGTAGAGGCCCTGGGGCTCGAACTGTGCATGGGCGCCCGCTGTGAGGCCGGCGGCCAGCAGACCCACGGCGGTGGCGAGCGTCGTCCTTGCGAAGCGGCCTTGTGCCATTGGGGCGTCCTCCTTTTCCATGATGTGGCCATTAGTGTAGACGACAGGACGGATCGTGCCGTCGACCCGCCGGGGCGTCCCTAAACGCCCCGCCGGCTTGCTTGCCCGGCATATCGCCGATGACTCATGCAGCCCGGGCGGAGCTCCACGGTCACCGTCGCGGCTTTCGAGGGCAAGGGGGGCGTCTAGAAGAGTCGGGCGAGCAGGGCGACCACCGCAGTCTCCACCCGCAGGATGCGCGGGCCCAGGTGGATGCCCTGGCAGCCGGCGTCGAGCAGCCGCTCGACCTCATGGGGGATGAAGCCCCCCTCCGGCCCGACGATCAGCAGGGTTGGCCGGTCGATACCGCGGGGGCAGGGGCTGGGCATGCCGGGGTGCGCCAGCAGGCCCTGTCGCTCGGCGAGCAGCCCCGGCAGCCGCTCCTCGACGAAGGGGCGAAAGCCCCTGGCCAGGCTCACCTCGGGCATCACGGTGTCCCGGGACTGCTCCAGCCCCAGCACCAGGTGGTCGCGGATCTTCTGCTCGCCAAGCTCCGGGGACTGCCAGTAGCTCTTCTCAACCCGGCGACTGTGCAGCAGGGTAATCTGCTTCACTCCCAGGGCGGTGACGTGTTCGAGGCTTCGGGCCAGCATCCGTGGGCGCGGCAGGGCCAGCACCAGGTGAACCGGCAGCGGCGGCGGCGGCGGCTGGTCCATGGCGTCCAGCGTGAAGCAGGCTTCCTCGTCGTCAAGCGCCACGAGTTCGCCGCGGCCGATGCCGCCGCCCTGGATGCCCAGCGTCAGGCGATCGCCGATCGTCGCGCGGTGGACCTCCCTGAGGTGGCGCAGTCGACGTGGGTCGCGTACCCGCGCCTGGCGGCGGTCTTCGATATCCTCGGGGGCGAGCAGGATCAGGTTCATCGGGCCTCGTTGAAGTCGGTTCGAGTTGCAAGGGCGGTGGCGCAGTGCACAATGTCAGTATGAGGGCAACGCTGCCTGCCATGAACAAGGAGTGCGCCGTGCGCGTCATACGCAAATATGCCAACCGCAGGCTCTATGATACCCAACAGAGCCGCTATGTGACCCTCGAGGATCTGCGTCGCCTGATCCTCGACCAGGAGCCCTTCCGGGTCGAGGATGCCAAGTCCGGTGAGGACCTGACCCGGACCATCCTGCTGTCGATCATCATCGAGCAGGAGCAGGCCGACGGCGAGGCGGAGGTCTTCTCCAACGACCTGTTGGCCGAGTTCATTCGGGTCTATGACATGGCCCAGCCGCTGCCGCTGGCGCGCTACCTGGAGCAGGGCACCAAGCTGATGCTCGAGCAGCAGAAACGCATGCAGGACCAGTGGCAGCAGGCCTTGCGCCATTCGCCCATGGAGGTGATGCGCGACCTGGCCGAGGAGAACATGCGCTTCTGGCAGCAGACCATCGGCCAGGGTGGCCCCCAGAACGACGACGATGACGATTCCAAGAAGTCGTGACCGGGGCGGCGATAACGGCGGCTTTCTGACATAATGCGGCGACATTTTTCGCCTGCGCCCATCCGGTGCGCGGCGATCAAGCCCGTTTCCAGTCGTTTTATAGGTAGAGCAGCGGATGAAGGTTCTGATCATCGGCGGCGGTGGCCGCGAACATGCCCTGGCCTGGAAGGTCGCCCAGTCGCCGCGCGTCGAGCGCGTCTTCGTGGCCCCCGGTAATGCCGGTAGCGCCCGTGAGCCGGGCCTTGAGAATGTCGCCATCGGCGTCGACGATCTCGACGGCCTGGTGGCCTTCGCCGGCGAGCAGCGCATCGATCTCACCATCGTGGGGCCGGAGGCCCCGCTGGTCGAGGGCGTGGTCGATCGCTTCCGCGAGGCGGGTCTGGCGATCTTCGGCCCCACCGCCGGGGCGGCCCAGCTCGAGGGCTCCAAGTCCTTCACCAAGGACTTCCTGGCCCGCCACGCCATCCCCACCGCGGCGTATCGCACCTTCACCGAGGTGGCGCCAGCGCTTGCGTACCTGGCCGAGCAGGGGGCGCCGATCGTCATCAAGGCCGACGGCCTGGCCGCGGGCAAGGGCGTGATCGTGGCCATGACCCTGGCCGAGGCCGAGGCGGCGGTGCGCGACATGCTCGAGGCCAATGCCTTCGGCGACGCCGGAGCGCGGGTGGTGATCGAGGAGTTCCTCGAGGGCGAGGAGGCCAGCTTCATCGTCATGGTGGACGGCGAGACGGTGCTGCCCATGGCCACCAGCCAGGACCACAAGCGCGCCCTGGATGGCGATGCCGGCCCCAACACCGGCGGCATGGGCGCCTACTCCCCGGCGCCGGTGGTCACCGAGAGCGTCCATGAGCGCATCATGGAGCGGGTGATTCTGCCCACGGTGCGCGGCATGGCCCGGGAGGGCCACCCCTACTCCGGATTCCTCTACGCCGGCCTGATGATCGACGCCGAGGGCAACCCCAGGGTCATCGAATACAACTGCCGCTTCGGTGATCCGGAGACTCAGCCGATCATGCTGCGCCTGCAGTCGGACCTGGCCGAGCTGTGCCTGGCCGGCGCACGCGGCGAGCTGGCCGGCCACACCTGCGACTGGGACCCCCGCGCCGCGGTAGGCGTGGTGATGGCCGCCGGCGGCTACCCGGGCAGCTACCGTAAGGGCGACGTCATCACCGGCCTCGAGGCCGCCGAGTCACGCGACTGCAAGGTCTTCCATGCCGGCACCGCCCAGAACGAGCACGGTGAGATCGTCACCGCCGGCGGGCGGGTGCTGTGTGTCACGGCGCTGGGTGAGGGCGTCGCGGCGGCGCGCGACTTGGCTTACCAAGGGGTGGACGCCATTACCTGGGAGGGGGCCCAGTTCCGCCGCGATATCGCCCATCGCGCCATTGCCCGCGAGCGCCGGGCCGACTGAGTCGGTCGGCCTCGCCGTTGCGCCCCAGCGCCAGCTCTCAAGTGCCAGCCGCCAAGCGCCAGCTCTCAAGAGCCGGTCCCCAAGAGCGAGTTATCAAGAACAACGATATGGAGCGAGGATGGAACGCATCAGACTCGAGTTTCCCGCCCAGGCGGTGATCCATCGTCACCCCCTGACGATGCGCATCACCGACATGAACTATGGCCGCCACCTGGGGCATGACACCCTGGTGTCGCTGCTCCACGAGGCGCGCATTCAGGCGTTCGGCGCCCTCGGGCTCAGCGAATGGGACATGGGCGGCTTTCCCAGCGTGGTGGCCGACCTCGCCGTGCAGTACCAGTCCGAGGCCCGCTGGCCGGATGCGCTGGTGGTGGAGACGGCCATCCCGTCGCCCCAGGGCAAGTCGCTGGTCGTCTATCATCGGGTGTGTCATGCCGAGGGCGGCAAGCCGGTGGCCACCGCGCGGCTCAATGTGGTGCTGGTCGACCCCGCCATCGGTCGCCCGGTGGCGATTCCCGACGTCGTGCAGCGGGCCATCGACGGAGCGGAGAGCGCCTGATGTCGCGCGAATACCCGATCATCGCCGTGACCGGCTCGTCCGGGGCGGGGACCACCACGGTGAAGCGGACCTTCGAGCGGATGTTTCTGCGTGAGGACGTTCACGCCGCCTTCGTCGATGGCGACGCCTTCCACCGCTACACCCGCGACGAACTGGCGCGTATCTTCCGCGAGGAGCCCGAGCGCAAGGACGAGCTCTCCCACTTCGCCGTGGAGGCGAACCTGCTCGACCGACTGGAGGCGCTGTTCCAGGAGTACGGCGAGTACGGCACCGGCACCTACCGCCACTACATCCACGCCGAAGACAAGCAGATGATCGAGGCCGGCTACCGGATCGGCACCTTCACCGAGTGGCAGGCGCTGCCCTGCGGTACCGACCTGCTGTTCTACGAGGGGCTGCACGGCGGCCTGGTCACCGCCGATTACGACATCGCCCGGCACGTGGATCTGCTGGTGGGGGTGGCGCCGACCATGAACCTGGAGTGGATCCAGAAGATCGACCGTGACACCAAGCTGCGCGGCCACTCCCAGGAGGCGGTGATCGACACCATCCTCGGCCGCATGGACGACTATGTGCGCTATATCCAGCCGCAGTTCTCGCGTACCCATATCAACTTCCAGCGGGTGCCCACGGTGGATACCTCCAACCCCTTCGAGGTGCAGGATATCCCCACTGACGCCGAGTCCTTCGTGGTGATTCGTTTTCGCGACCCCGCCACGGTGGACTTTCCCTGGCTGCTGGCGATGATCAAGGACTCCTTCATGAGTCGGCCCCATACGCTGGTGGTGCCGGGGTCGCGGATGTCGCTGGCCATCGAGCTGATCCTGGCGCCACTGGTGCGCCATTTGCTGGCCCAGCGCCGTTTTCGCTGAGTCACCCTCGGTCGCGGCGTCGCTTCCCCAACACAAGTCGGTTCACTAACAAGAGGAGCATAAGCCCGATGGACTGCCTGTTCTGCAAGATCGTCAACCGCGAGATACCCGCCGATATCGTCTACGAGGACGATGAGGTGCTGGCCTTCAACGACCTCAACCCCCAGGCCCCGACCCATATCCTGATCATCCCCAAGCGCCATATCGCCACCCTCAACGATCTCACCGAGGCGGATCAGGCGCTGGTCGGCCGGCTGCCCTACGTCGCCGCCCGGCTGGCCCGCGAGCGTGGCTTCGCCGAAGATGGCTACCGGGTGGTCATGAACTGCAATGACCAGGGCGGTCAGACGGTCTATCATATTCATATGCACCTGATGGGCGGTCGACGCTTTACTTGGCCGGCTGGCTAGCTGGCGCCCTGCGGTGAAAATCGCGCGCGTCAAGGCGTGCGACGCATCAGGTGCATACCCCTTTGGCGCCACCCCTGCGGGTGGCGCCGCCGTGTGGTCGGGCGGGAACTTCTGGCCGGTGCCCGGCTCGGTTAGAATGACGGCTCGACACCTGACCCGTCCTGGAAAACCCGACCTGGAACCAACCTGACCTGGAATAAGGGGTGCCATGAACCGCAAGCTGAGCCGCGCCGATTCGCTGATCCATCAGTTCGATACCGTACTGCGCACCCTGGTGCCCCATGCGGCCCGCTCCTCCCGGCCGTCGCCCGTGACCCCGGACATTCGCGATGACCCCATGACCCCGGAAGAGCGGCGTCATGCCGAGGGGCTGATGCGCATCAACCACACCGGCGAGGTCTGCGCCCAGGCGCTCTACCAGGGCCAGGGGCTGACCGCCAAGCTGCCCGAGGTGCGTGGCCAGATGGAGCAGGCGGCCCAGGAGGAGATCGACCATCTAGCCTGGTGCGACGACCGCCTGCAGGAGCTCGAGGGGCGCACTAGCCTGCTCAATCCGTTCTTCTATGCCGCCTCCTTCGGGCTGGGTGCGGTAGCCGGGGCGGTGGGCGACCGGGTCAGCCTGGGCTTCGTAGCCGCCACCGAGGAGCAGGTCGGGCGCCACCTGGAGGATCACCTGGTCAGGCTGCCCGCCGCCGATCACCGCTCCCGCGCGGTGCTGCGCCAGATGGCCATCGACGAGGCGCACCATGCCCAGCTGGCGCTGGAAGCCGGGGGCAGCCGCTTCCCTGCCCCGGTCAAGTTCGGCATGTCGCTGATGTCCAAGGTGATGACCAAGAGTGTCTATCGCATCTAAGGCAGTGTGGTCAGGCGGGACTCAGTGGAAGCGGCACTGGGGACAGGTCGAAAAGGGGGTCCTATGCCAGGGATGGCATCGGTAGCGCCCAGGGAGGGGTTCACAGCGCCCCCTTGTAGACCTGTCGCCAGAATAGCCGCTGGGTCAGCCTTCAGAGCAGCGTTTACTCCTCCACGATGGTATAGGAGTGCGTCATCTCGACGCCGCCCTGGGCCAGCATGATCGAGGCGCTGCAGTATTTCTCGGCGGACAGCGCCACCGCCCGCTTGACCTGATTCTCCTTGAGGCCGTGGCCGGCCACAATGAAGTGGACATGGATCTTGGTGAACACCGCGGGCACCGCATCGGCCCGCTCGGCCTCCACCTGGGCCACGCAGTCGGTCACCGAGGCGCGGGCCTTCTCGAGGATCTCCATCACGTCGAAGGAGGCGCAGGCGCCGAGCCCCATCAGCAGCATTTCCATGGGGCGCGGTCCGGTATTGCGGCCGCCGTGGTCGGGGGGGCCGTCGATGACCACGCTGTGGCCGCTACCGCTTTCGGCAACGAATTGACGACCGTCGGTCCATTTCACGCTGGCTTTCATGGCAGGGCTCCTTTTCGATTGTCGGGGAAAGGGGGCAGCATACAGGGGTATCGCAGCTGCCCATAGCGAGAGGCACCGGGGACAGGTCGCAGAGGGGGTCCGAGGACCAGGGATGGCCGAGGTAGCGCCCAGGGAGGGGTTCACAGCGCCCCCTCGAAGGCCTGTCGCCGGAACGGCCTCGAGCGATCCTGCTACCTGCTAACAGCCTTCGGTTCAGCCTCGCAGGCGGCGGTCGAGCTCGGCGAGCCGCTCGGGCGTGCCCACATCGACCCAGTCGCCGCGGTGGTGGCGTCCCCCCACCCGACCCGCCGCCATGGCATGGCGCAGCAGCGGCGCCAGGGCGAAGGCGCCGGGGGGCCGGTCGGCCACCAGCTCGGGTCGCATCAGGCTGATCCCGGCGAAGGTCAGCCGCGGCTCGCCTTCGGCCTGTACCCGTCCGCGCCCGTCCAGATGGAAGTCGCCCTCCGGGTGATGGCCCGGGTTGTCGACCAGCACCAGGTGCGCCAGGTCGTTGCCCAGCGGCGGCAGCTCGGCCGGGTCGTGATCGCACCAGATATCGCCGTTGATCAGCACAAAGGGGGCGGTGCCGAGCAGCGGCAGCGCCTGGCGGATGCCGCCGCCGGTTTCCAGCGGTGTTGCCTCGCGGCTCCAGGCGAGGCGCATGCCGAAGGCCGCGCCGTCGCCCAGCGCCGCCATGATCTGCTCGGCCCGGTAGCTGACGTTGATCACCGCCTCGCGAATGCCCGCCTCGCGCAGCCGTTCGAGGTGGTGGACGATCAGCGGTTTGCCCGCCACCGGCAGCAGCGGCTTGGGGCAGTGGTCGGTGAGCGGGCGCATGCGGGTGCCCAGGCCCGCGGCCAGGATCATCGCCTTCATGCCAGGCTCCCGCCGGCGATGCCCTGGGCCGCCAGCTTCGCCTCGAGGGCGGGGTGGAAGTGGTCGCGCAGCCAGTCGTGGACGTCGCGGTGCTCGGGCAGCGCCGCCAAGCTCTCCTCGAGGTGGCCGAGGAAGTGCGGCAGCCGGGCCAGGTAGCCCTCGCGGTCATCGCGCAGGGTGAGGCGGCAGAAGATGCCCAGGACCTTCAGCGCGCGCTGGGCGGCCATGGCCTGGGCCTGGGTCAGGAAGGTGGCCAGGTCGGTGCCCGAGGACAGACGACCCTCCGCCACGGCGCGCTGCCGGAAGGCCTCCACCCAGGCCGCGAAGCGCGGGGCGGTGAAGCGGCAGTAGCGGCCACGGATGAGCGAGATCAGGTCGTAGCTGAGCGGGCCGGCCACGGCGTCCTGGAAGTCGATCAGGTAGAGGGCGTCGTCCCGGACCATCAGGTTCATGGCGTCGAAGTCACGGTGCACGGTGACCACCGGCTGGGCCAGCGCCGAGGCGATCAGCGCCTCGCGCAGCGCCTCCCAGCCGGGCGGCGCGGCGATGCCGAGCCACTCGCCCAGGCACCAGTCGGGGAAGAGGTCCAGCTCGCGGCCCAGCAGCGCGGCGTCATAGGGCGGCAGGGCGTCCGGCGAGGCGCGGTTCTGCAGCGCGTGGAGCAGGTCGATGGCGCGGTCGTGCCAAGCCAGGGTGGCGGGGTGGTCGTCGCCGTGAAAGCAGCGCTGCAGGGGCGTGTCGCCGAGGTCGTCGAGCTCGAGAAAGCCCGCCTCGAGGTCCACCGCGTGCAGCGCCGGCACCGGCAGGCCGCCGGCTCGCCAGCGGCCGGCGATGGCCACGAAAGGGCGGCTGTCCTCCTGTTCGGGTGGGGCATCCATCAGCATGCGCGTGGCCCCGTCGGGTAGGCGCAGCCGATAGTAGCGGCGAAAGCTGGCGTCGCCGGCGGCCAGCCGCAGCTCCAGGGCGTGGGCATCGAGGCCGTGTTGATCGGCCGCCCAGCGGCGCAGCTGGCTGAGTCGTGTCGGGATATCGGCCTCGGTCATGCGGGCTCCTTGCGAGTGTCGGGCACCGGCGGTTGACGCCCGTGGGGCGCCGTCGCATGCTGGCTCGGCGGCCGCGGCGCATACGACTGGCGATGCGATCTGTATAATACCGACTCTCTTCGCCGAGGACAGCGAGCACCATGGGCAAGCGACTTTCAGGGATGGCCCTCGCCGGTCTGATCACCTCCGGCCTGATCCCCCCGGGCCTGGGCGCCGGCGCGCTGCAGGCCGCGGCGCTCGAGCCGATGCCGGCCGAGCGCCTCGACTGGCGCCCCTGGGGGGACGAGCGCCCGGCGGACGCGCTGTGCCGCGGCGTCTATGTCATGCCCGACTATCGCCTGCCGGCCGCCGACGACCCGCGCCAGGTGCAAAGCGAATCCGACACCGCCTTCTACGGCGAAGACGGCGAGACGATTCTCGGCGGCGAGGTGATTCTGCGCCGCGGCGACAGCCAGCTGGAGTCGCCGCGCGTCAGCGTGCCGGCCGCCCGGCAGAGCGCCTTCGCCGAGGGCCCCCTGGCGCTGCGCGACCAGGGGCTGCTGGTGCGCGGGCAGGCCGCCGAGGTCTCGCTGGTCAGCGACGCCGCGCGCATCGAGTCCGCCCACTACGTGATCCACGACCGCCACCTGCACGGCGAGGCGCTGCAGCTGGCGCGCCTGGAGGATGGGCGTTTTCGCCTGACCTCGGCCAATTTCACCACCTGCGATCCGGGCCACGAGCAGTGGCGGCTGGTGGGTGGCGACGTGGTACTCGACCGCGAGAGCGGCTTCGGTACCGCCCGTCATGCGCGGCTCGAGCTGGGGCGGGTGCCGGTCTTCTACTGGCCCTGGGTGCGCTTTCCCATCGACGACCGCCGCCATACCGGCTTCCTGTGGCCGGAGCTCGGCGTCTCCAGCGGCGCCCTGGATTACGCCCAGCCGTTCTACTGGAACATCGCCCCCCATCAGGATGCGACCATCACGCCGCGCTGGATCAGCGACCGCGGCCTGCTGCTGGGCGGTGAGTATCGCTACCTCTTCCCCACCGATGCCGGGCAGATCGAGGGCGCCTACCTGGCCCGCGACGGTGGCGGCTCCAGCGACGACCCCGAGGCACCCTCGCGGCGCTTCGAAGGGGAGGAGCGCTGGTACCTCGACTACCGGCACGCGGGCCGCTTCGACCCCCGCACCCGCTACGCGCTGCGCTACGGGGCGGCCAGCGACGGCCGCTACTTCGACGACTTCGGCAGCGCCTTCGGCGACAGCCCGTCGAGCATGCCGCGCCTGGCCCAGCTCAATTACCACGGCGAGGTCTGGCGGCTGGATGCCCGCGCCCAGGGCTTCCAGCGCCTCGACGACCCACTGCGCGACCGCGACAAGCCCTTCTATCGTCTGCCCAGCCTCTCCGCCGACGCGCGCTGGTCGCAGCCGGGCGGCCTCTACCAGGAGTGGCGCTCCAACCTGACCTACTTCTGGCGCGACGTGGACGAGACAGCGATTCCCCGCGACCGCGAGGCGGCCCTGGGGACGCGCCTGCATCTGTCGCCGGCCACCGGCTGGCGCTTCGAGGAGCGCTGGGGGCACCTGGAGCCGCGGGTGGAGTGGCTCTACACCGCCTACGACCTGGACTACGGCGAGCGTGACACCGCTCGCGACACCTCGCTCTCCCGGGCACTGCCGGTGAGCAGCCTCGATGGTGGGCTGGTCTTCGAGCGCGAGCTGGCGCTTGGCGGGCGCGACTATCGCCAGACCCTGGAGCCGCGCCTCAACTACGCCTACGTGCCGGCCCGGGACCAGGCGGAGTTTCCCGATTTCGACACCAGCGAACGCGCCTTCTCCTGGGCGCAGCTGTGGTCGCCGTATCGCTTCTCCGGCGCCGACCGGGTCGGCGATCTGAATCGCCTGTCACTCGGCCTCGACTCGCGGCTGCTGGAGGATGAGCGCGGTCGCGAGCGCCTGGCGGTCGGCGTGGGGCAGGCGTTCTACTTCGACGACCGCCATATCGACATGGACGGGGACCCGGATGCGCTGCCCACCCCGCCCGAGCAGGGCGGCGACTTCCAGCGCTACTACAACGCCACCCGGGACCGCTCGCCGCTGGTCGCCCGCGCCGACTGGCGGGTCTCCGAGCGCTGGCGTACCCGCTGGCAGTGGTTCTATGACGATAACTTCGAGCAGACCGAGCGCGCCTCGCTGGACCTGCAGTATCGCGCCCGCGCCGGCCACGTATTGAACCTGGGCTACCGCTGGGAACTCCAAGGCTTCGACCCGTCGGCAGAGCCCGGTGACGACGAATTTCGCGACTTCAACCGCGAGGAGTACGACCTGTCGTTCGCCTGGAAGGCCTCGCCGCGGGTCGACGTGATCGGCCGCGCCCTCTACGACCACACCAACGACCGCTTCCTCGAGCAGCTGGCGGGTGTGCAGTGGAACGACTGCTGCTATGGTTTGCAGCTGGTCTGGCGCGAGTGGATCGACGACAACGATACTGCCCGGGTCGACGACGACACCACCGACCGCGGCCTCTTCCTGCGCTTCGTGCTGAAGGGACTGGGCGGCGTGGGCGGCGACGCCGGCGACTACTTCGAACGGGCCGTGCCGGGCTACCGCGCCACGGCCTTCTGAACGACCCGCGTGGTCGGCAAACGAGAGACATCATGAGAGGAAAGAACGACATGCGCACTCCGCGAATCGCCACCCTGGGCGCCACCCTGGCGCTGGCCCTGTGCCTGGGGGCACTGTCGTTGAGCGCCCAGGCGCAGAGCTTCCAGCCGCTGGAGCGCCAGTCGCTGGATCGCATCGTGGCGGTGGTCAACCAGCAGGCGATCATGGAGAGCCAGCTCAGCGATCGCGTGGAGCAGGCGCGCAGCCAACTGACCGGAGAGCAGTTACAGAACCTGCCGCCGGAGTCGGTGCTGCGCGAGCAGGTGCTCGAGCGCCTGATCGTCGAGGAGATCCAGCTGCAGAAGGCGGCCGAGGCGGGGCTCGCCGTGGATGACACCCAGCTCAACCGCCAGATGCGCGCCATCGCCGAGGACAACGGCATGAGCCTCGACCAGTTCGCCGATGCCCTGGAGGCCGACGGCCTGACCCTGGCCTCCGTGCGCGAAGAGATCCGCCGCGAGATGCTGATGCGCGAGCTGCAGCAGCGCCAGGTGGGCAGCCGTATCAACATCAGCGAGCGTGAGGTCGAGCGCTTCATCGAACAGCAGGGTGGCGCCGTGAGCCGTGACCAGGCGCGCCAGGCGCTGTTCCAGCGCAAGGGCAACGAGGCCCTGGAGGCATGGATCCAGGAGATCCGCGCCGAGGCCTTCATCGACAACCGCCTCTCCGCCGCGCGCTGATGGCCGACGCTGCCCATGGACCAGTGCTGGCCCTGACCACCGGCGAGCCCGCCGGGGTCGGCCCCGAACTGGCGCTGCGGCTGGCCGCCACCGCGCCGTCGGCGGCGCGGCCGGTGGCGGTGGGCGACCCGGCACTGCTGGCCGAGCGCGCCGCCATGCTGGGGCTGTCGCTATCGCTGCCCGAATTGGCCCCCGGCGAGCCGGTGCCCGCGGCCCGGGCCGGGGTGCTGCCGGTGTGGCCGGTGGCGCTGCGCGAGCCGAGCCGCCCCGGCGTGCTGGCCACCGCCAATGCCGACTACGTGCTGGAGACCCTCGACGTGGCGGTGGGCGCCTGTCGCGCCGGCCACGCCGCCGGCATGATCACCGCGCCGCTGCACAAGGGGGTGATCCTCGACGCCGGCCATGTCGGCTTTACCGGGCATACCGAGTACCTGCGCGACGCCTGCGGCATCGACGAGGTGGTGATGATGCTGGCCACCGACCGCGCCCTGCACGCCGCCGAGCCGACCTGGCGGGGTGGCGGGGCGCTGCGGGTGGCGCTGGCCACCACCCACCTGCCGCTGCGCGACGTGGCCGACGCCATCCGCGCGCCTAGGCTGGCGCGCACCCTGCGTATCCTGCATGGCGACCTGCGGCGCTGGTTCGCCGTCGAGCGGCCGCGGATCGCCGTCTGCGGGCTCAACCCCCACGCCGGCGAAGGCGGGCACCTGGGGCGCGAGGAGCTGGAGGTCATCGCGCCCTGCCTTGACGCGCTGCGTGGCGAGGGCCTCGACCTTGACGGACCGCTGCCGGCGGATACCCTGTTCACTCCGCGCCACCTGGCCGGTGTCGACGCGGTGCTGGCGATGTACCACGACCAGGGGCTGCCGGTGCTCAAGTACGCCGGCTTCGGCCGCGCCGCCAATATCACCCTGGGCCTGCCGTTTCCGCGCACTTCGGTGGATCACGGCACCGCCCTGGACCTGGCCGGCAGCGGCCGCGCCGACCCCGGCAGCCTGGCCGTGGCCGTGGCCCTGGCCGCCGAGATGACAAGCCGTGGCGACTTAAAGGCAATGACAACACCGTAAAGGGCGCCGGGGGCAGACCGAAGAGGAGGTCCGATTCCAAGGAAGGAATCGGTAGCGTACAGGGACGTATTCACAGCGCCTCCTCGCAGGTCTGCCCCCGGGGCAGCCCAGAGCCGGTGGTACAGATGACCCCAGCGATAGAAGGACACCCCTGAATGGCAGCTCGCCCCCCGGTTCACCGGGCCCGTAAGCGCTTCGGCCAGAACTTCCTGCGCGACCCCGGCATCATCTCGCGCATCGTGCGCGCCATCGCACCCCGCCCCGGCGAGCGCCTGGTGGAGATCGGCCCCGGCCAGGGCGCGCTCACCGAGCCGCTGCTGGAGGCCGCCGGCGGCCGCCTCGAGGTGATCGAGCTGGACCGCGACCTGATACCGGGGCTGCGGGTGCAGTTCTTCAACCACCCCGATTTCGTGATCCACGAGGGCGATGCGCTCAAGTTCGATTTTCGCGCCCTGCGCGGCGAGGGTGAGCCGCTGCGCGTGGTGGGCAACCTGCCCTACAATATCTCCACGCCGCTGATCGCCCATCTGCTCGAAGCGGGCGACGCCATCGCCGACATGCACTTCATGCTGCAAAAGGAGGTGGTCGACCGCCTGGCGGCGGCCCCCGGCGGCGCCGACTGGGGGCGGCTGTCGGTGATGGCCCAGTACCGCTGCCGCGTCGATGCGCTGTTCGTGGTGCCGCCGGAAGCCTTCGTGCCGCGGCCCAAGGTCGACTCCGCCATCGTGCGGCTGACCCCCCACGGCGAGCCGCCGCATCCGGCCGACGACGAGGCGCTGCTGTTTCGCCTGGTGCGTCAGGCCTTCGGCCAGCGGCGCAAGACGCTGCGCAACAACCTCAAGGGGCTGGTCGAGGGAGATGCGCTCGAAACGCTGGGGATCGATCCCTCGCGCCGTCCCCAGACCCTGACGGTGGAGGAGTTCGTACGTATCGCCAACCACCTGGCCGCGATGGAGGCGACCCCATGACCCAGACACCGCAGTCCCCGACCGATGAGATTCGCGTCGACGTGGAGCCGGCCTTCCGCGAGGAGGAGTCCAGCGCCGACGAGTCCCGCTATGTGTTCAGCTATACGGTGACCATCCACAACCACTCGCCGCGCAGCGTGCAGCTGCTGGCCCGCCACTGGAAGATCACCCAGGGCAGCGGCAAGGTGCAGGAGGTGCGCGGCAAGGGGGTGGTGGGGCAGCAGCCGATGATCGGTCCCGGCCAGACCTTCCGCTACACCAGCCGGGCGATTCTCGACGGGCCGGTGGGCGTGATGGAAGGGGGCTACACCTGCGTGGATACCGCCAGCCAGCGCCCCTTCGAGGTGGCCGTGGCGCCGTTCCGGCTGGCCGGCCCCAACCAGGTACACTGACGCGGAGCGTCTGGCGCGCATCGACACAGGGAGTGGCCATGACCACCTACGCCATCGGCGACCTCCAGGGTTGCCACGCTGAATTCGTCGAACTGCTCGAACGACTCGACTTCGACCCGCGCCGCGACCGGCTCTGGCTGGCCGGCGACCTGGTCAATCGCGGCCCGGGATCGCTGGCCTGCCTGCGCGAGGTGCGCGCGCTGGGCGAGGCGGCACTGACGGTGCTCGGCAACCACGACCTGCACCTGCTGGCGGTGGCCCGCGGCGGGGCGGACCTCAACCGCAAGGACACCCTGGACGCCATCCTCACTGCGCCCGACCGCGAGGCGCTGCTCGACTGGCTGCAGTCGCGACCGCTGCTGGCGCGCCAGGGGGGCGAGAGCGACCGGGACACCGTGATGACCCATGCCGGCCTGCTGCCCCAGTGGTCGGTGGGCCAGGCCGAGGCGCTGGCCGGCGAGGTGGCGGCGAGGCTCGCCAGCGAGAACAGCGGCGCCTTTCTCGAGCGGATGTACGGCAACCGACCGGCCTGCTGGCGCGACGACCTGGACGGCATCGAGCGGCTGCGGGCCATCGTCAACGCGCTGACCCGCATGCGCTTCATCGATGCCGATGGCTGCCTCGACTTCACCGCCAAGGAGGGGCTCGACAGTGCACCCGAGGGCTTCGCGCCCTGGTTCCAGTACCCCCGCGACGACGCGGCCCGGCTGCTGTTCGGCCACTGGGCGGCGCTGCAGGGCGGGCTGCCCGGCGCCCGGGTGCGCGCCGAGGCGCTGGATACCGGCTGCGTCTGGGGCGGCAGCCTGACCGCCCTCAACCTCGACAGCGGCGAGCGCGTCAGCGTGCCCAGCCGTCTGCACCGCTGAGGCCGCCATGGATGATCGTCAAGACCCCTGTGTCGACGGGCTCGAGGTCTACCGGGTGGGCGGGGCGGTGCGCGACGCCCGTCTCGGCTGGCCGGTCAAGGACACCGACTGGGTGGTGGTGGGTACCACGCCCGAGGCGATGCGCCGGCGCGGCTTCAAGCCGGTAGGGCGCGACTTCCCGGTGTTCCTGCACCCGGTGACCCACGAGGAGTATGCCCTGGCGCGCACCGAGCGCAAGTCCGGCCACGGCTACACCGGCTTCGCGGTCCACGCCAGCCCCGAGGTGACCCTGGAGGAGGACCTGGCCCGCCGCGACCTGACCATCAACGCCATGGCCGAGACCCCCGAGGGTGAGCTGATCGATCCCTATGGCGGCCTGGCTGACCTTCAGGCGCGTCGCCTGCGCCATGTCTCGCCGGCCTTCGTCGAGGACCCGCTGCGGGTGCTGCGCACCGCGCGCTTCCTGGCCCGCTACGCTGAGCTGGGCTTCGTGATCGCCGAGGAGACCCGGACGCTGATGGGCGAGCTGGCCGACAGCGGCGAGCTCGCCTATCTGGTGGCCGAGCGGGTGTGGACCGAGACCGAGAAGGCGCTGGGGGAGCCCTGCCCGGCGGTCTACTTCCGCACCCTGGCGGAGTGCGGCGCCCTGGCCGCGCTGCTGCCCGAGCTGGCGGGCGACGACGAAGCCCTGGCGGCGGCGCTGGCGCGGCTCGAGCGACTGCCGGCGGCGCTGCCCGAGGGGCAGCGCCGGCGCTGGCGCTGGGCGCGGCTGGTGGAACACCTCGACGAGGCGGAGCGGGCGGCCATCGCCGAGCGGCTGCGGCTGCCGCGGGCCTATGCCGACCTGGGGCGCCAGGCGGCGCTGACCCGGCGGCTGTGGCAGCACCCGGCACCCGGGGTCGACGCCGTGCAGGCCTGGCTGGATGGCGTCGACGCCTGGCGGCGCAGTGAGCGGATGTCGGCACTGCTGGCGCTGCTGGCGCTGGAGGCGCCGGGGCTGGCCCCGGCCGCGGCGCGCGGCTGGCGGGCCGCGGCGGCGCTAGAGCCCAAGGCGCTGCTTGCCGAAGGGTTTCACGGCCGCGCCCTGGGGGAGGAGCTGACCCGGCGGCGCCGGGCCGAGCTGGCCGCGGCACTCGCCGAGCCGGAGTGAACGCTCAGCCGTCGGCGTTGATCCGGGCGATGATCTCCTTGAGCCGCTCTTCCGCCTGGTCGTTGGCGATCTGGCAGGTGCCGGCGTTGCGGTGGCCGCCGCCGCCGTAGGCCAGGCACAGCTCGCCGACATTGGTGCGGCTGGAGCGGTCGAGGATCGACTTGCCGATGGCGAAGACGGTGTTCTGCTTCTTCAGGCCCCACAGCACGTGAAGGGAGATATTGCACGCCGGGTAGAGCGCATAGATCACGAAACGGTTGGTGGCGAAGATCGTCTCCTCGTCGCGCAGATCGAGCACCACCAGGTTGCCGTGGACCGTGGCGCAGCGGCGGATCTGTTCCCGCGCCTTGTCATAGTGTTCCTGATAGAGTTCGACCCGCTCGCGGACATCGGGCAGATCGAGGATCTCCTCGATGCTGTGCTCCCGACAGTAGTCGATCAGCTTCATCATCAGCTGGTAGTTGGAGATGCGGAAGTCGCGGAAGCGGCCGAGCCCGGTCCGCGCATCCATGATGAAGTTGAGCAGCACCCAGCCCTGGGGGTCGAGGATCTCGTCCTTGGTGAACTGGGCGGCATCGCCCTTGTCGACCGCCTCCATCATGTCGTCCCAGCGCGCCGGGAAGGCGTCGTGGCCGCCGTAGTGGCGCCACAGCACGCGGGCGGCGGAGGGGGCGTCGGGGTCGATGATATGGTTGTCGGCCCGCTGCTCGTTGCGCAGCGTCTCGCTGAGGTGGTGGTCGAAGGCGAGGTGGCAGCCGGGCACATAGGGAAGGTTGGTGGTGATGTCCTGTTCGCCGATGGCGACCTTGCCGTCCTGCATGTCCTTGGGGTGGACGAAGAGGATGTCGTCGATCATGTCCAGGTGCTTGAGCAGGGCACCACAGACCAGGCCGTCGAAGTCGCTGCGCGTCACCAGACGAAATTTGGCTGTCATGTCTTCTCCTTGTTGATTCAGCGGGCCAGCCGAGAGTCTACCCCATTGTGCGGCCTTGCCAGACAAAATCCACCGGCCATAGGCGCTGGCCGGTGGCGTCGAAATCGGCCCGGAGATCGGCCCAGAGGTCGCCGTAGACCCTGCCGCTGAGCGGATGCGGGGTGTCCGGCAGCAGCTCGGCCAGTGGCTGCAGCACGAAGGCGTGCTGCGTGATTTCGTCGCGGGGCAGAGGCACGCCGTCATGCACGCCGGTCAGCCCGCCCACCGTGAGCAGGTCGATATCCAGGGTACGGGGGCTGAACTTGGGGCTATCCGGGCGGCGGCCGTTGGCCAGTTCCAGGCGCTTGCACCAGGCCTGCAGCTCGCCCACCGTCCAGCGGGACTCGAACAGCACCACCAGGTTGTAGAAGTTGCGGCCATCCTCGAAGCCGACGGGCTCGCTCTCTAAGACCCGTGAAACCCTGAGCGTGCCGAATTCGGCGTGCAGGGCGTCCAGGCAGCGGCGAATATGCCGCTCACGGTCGATGTTGCTGCCGATGCTGACGCTGACGAGTGCCATCAGGGGCTCCCGGGGGGCGTGCCGCGCTCGATGCGCACGCCCACCGCAGCGGCGGCGGGTACGGCACCCGGCTTGCGTACGGTCAGGCGCAGCCAGGCGATGCCGAACTCCTCGCGCAGGGTGGCGGCCAGCCGTTCGGCGAAGGTCTCCACCAGGGCCACATCGTGGTCGGCGGCAAAGCGGTTGATGCGCTCGCAGACGGCGGCGTAGTCGAGGGTCTGGGCGATGTCGTCCTCGGCGGCGGCGGGGCGAATGTCGGTGGCCAGCTCCAGGTCGAGCAGCAGGCGCTGGGAGATGGTACGCTCCCAGGCATAGACGCCGATCACGGTGTCCACGCCGAGCGACTCGATCAGTACAAGGTCCATTGCGGGCTCCCCCGACCGGCTAGTGGTGGCGGATGCGCGGCATCCACAACTGCAGGCGCCCGATTGTACGTGAGCCGGTCGGGGGATGACAGCGGCCGCACGGCACCGGTGGGGCATTTGGCCAGCGGGTGTCGGCGATAGGCATGCACGGGGGGCGAGTAGCGGGTGACTGCGGTCGAGTGGCTGATGCCGCTGATGGCGCTGGGCTATCTCAGCGGTTCCTGGCTGGGCGCGCTGAGCGTGTGCCGGCTGGCCGGCGTGGGCGATCCGCGCCGCGCCGGCTCCGGCAACCCGGGCTTTTCCAATGTGCTGCGCCTGCATGGCCGCCGGCTGGCGCTGGCCACCCTGCTGGTGGATGCGGTCAAGGGCATGCCGGTGCTGTGGTTGGCCCTGTGGCTGGGTCTGCCGCCCTGGGCCCAGGGTCTGGTGGGGCTGGCGGTTCTGCTCGGCCACAGCTTCCCGCTCTGGCACCGCTTGCGTGGCGGCAAGGCGGTGGCCAGTGCCTTCGGCGTGATGCTGGTGCTGACCCCGGGGGTGGCGCTGGCGTGCGCCGCGCTGTGGGCCCTGCTGGCCTGGCGAGTGCGCACCGCCGCGGTGGCCTCCCTGGCCAGCGCCGGGGTGGCGCCGCTGGCCAGCCTGTGGCTGGCGCCGGACCATGTGGCAGTCGTGACGGCCTTCACGGCCCTGGTGCTGGTGCGCCACCTGTTCAATATCCGCCGGCTGCGCCGCGGCGACGAGCCGGGGCTGTAGCGCTGCGGTGGCTGAGCTTCAGGCAGGGGAACGAGACTCGCGATCCCGGGAACGAAACCCTGTCACTTCGCTTGCCGCTTGCACGTCGGGGCACAACATAATCCCTCACGGGTGCCCCTCACTCGACATCCCTGTCGATTGACGTGCGCGGCGGCGCTTGTTGCCAGCGTTCCCGGGTAGATATCGCTTCGCTTCGTTACCCTGCCTCCGCCTCAAGCCTGACCTGAAGCCGGTGCTTCCAGGCTATCCATCGGCCAGCGCGGCACGGCCTTCATCACGCCGATCTCGTCACGCTCACCGGCCAGCAGGCGCTGTGCCCCCACATACGCAATCATCGCTCCGTTGTCGGTGCAGAAGCGGCCGCGGGGATAGTAGGCCCGGGCGCTGCGCTTGGCGCACTCGTGCTCCAGCCGCTCGCGCAGCCGCAGGTTGGCACTCACGCCGCCGGCCACCACCAGCCGCTTCAGGCCGGTCTGGTCCAGGGCGCGGCGGCACTTGATCACCAGCGTATCCACCACCGCCTCCTCGAAGGCGCGGGCCACGTCGGCGCGCGCCGGGTCGTCCAGTTCGGCGGCGGCCTCGAGCTGGCGGATGGCGGTCAGGGTGTGGGTCTTGAGCCCCGAGAAGCTGAAGTCGAGCCCCGGGCGGTCGGTCATCGGGCGCGGAAAGCGAAAGCGTCCGGGGTCGCCCCGCTCGGCGAGCCGGGCCACCTGGGGGCCGCCGGGATAGTCCAGCCCCAGCATCTTGGCCGCCTTGTCGAAGGCCTCGCCGGCGGCATCGTCCACCGACTCGCCCAGCAGTCGGTAGCGACCCAGCCCCTTCACCTCCACCAGCTGGGTATGGCCGCCGGAGACCAGCAGCGCCACGAAGGGGAAGGCCGGTGGTTCGTCTTCGAGCATGGGGGCCAGCAGGTGCCCCTCCATGTGGTGTACGCCGAGCACCGGAATGCCCAGCGCCCGCGCCATGCCGTGGGCGGTGGCGGCACCCACCATCAGCGCACCGACCAGGCCGGGGCCGGCGGTATAGGCGATGGCGTCGAGCTCGCCGCGGCTCAGGCGAGCCTCCTCGAGCACCTGCTCGATCAGTGGCAGCAGCCGGCGGGTGTGGTCCCGCGACGCCAGCTCGGGGACCACCCCGCCGAACTCGGCGTGCATGGCCACCTGGCTGTAGAGGGCGTCGGCCATCAGGCCGCGCTCGGTGTCGTAGAGGGCGACGCCGGTCTCGTCGCAGGAGGTTTCGATGCCGAGGACTCGCATGGTTCAGGCTCGCATAAGGACAGAGGCGGGCATTCTAGCAAATTCGCCCTGGCGCTTGCCGATGGGTCCTGTCGGGGAGGGAAGTGCAAGCGGGAGAGTTTTCCCGATTTTCAACGCATGTTGTCCGCCAGATATGGGTATGTTCGGCGAAAATTGATCTGAATCATGGGGATATATGGGCGTTGGGCTAGGCTGCTGATTTGGAAATAACCATAACAAGTTCGGCAGGCTCGCTGCCGACGATTTTTGGGGGACTGTCATGCACCTGCTTCGCCATATCTCCATCGGACACAAGATACTGCTGGCGCTGATGCTGCCGCTGCTGGCCATGGCCGGCTTCGCCGGCCTGCAGCTGCTGGAGCGACAGCAAGTGGTCAGCAATATGAATCAGCTGCATCGCCTGTCCGGGCTGGCGCTGACGGCCGGGGATCTCGTCCATGAGCTGCAGCGCGAGCGGGGCGGCACCGCGATCTACCTCGGTACTCAGGGGCGCCAGTTCGGCGCCGAGCTGCAGGCGCAGCGCGCGCAGACCGATCGCCGGATCGAGCGCTTCGAAACACGGCTGCAGGCGTTGGGGCGCGGCGATAGCGACGCCCCGACGCGGCAGCGAATCGACAGCGCCGTCGAGGGCCTGGCGGGCTTGGCCGCGCAGCGGCAGCGGGTGGACGAGCTCGATGCCTCGGCCGGGCAGGTGCTGGGCCGCTACACCGATCTTAACACCGAGCTGATCGGTATCGTGGGGCAGCTCAGCCATGTCACCGACGAGGCGCAGACCACCCGCACCCTGGCGGCCTACTACAGCCTGCTGCGCGCCAAGGAGTTGGCCGGTATCGAGCGGGCGCTGCTCTCTAGCGCCTTCGGCGCGGACCGCATCGATGGCGAGACGTATCAGCGCTTCGTGTCGCTGATCGGCGCCCAGGAGGCGCAGCTGAACACCTTCCAGGTTCTCGCCTCCCAGACACAGCGTGCGCTGCTCGACGAGCAGCTGGCCGGTCCCGAGATCGAGCGCCTGGACGCGCTCCGCGGGGTGGTGCTGCAAAGTGCAGAGCGACAGGGGTTCGGCGTTGATCCCGAAGAGTGGTTCGAGTGGCAGTCGGTCAAGATCGACCGCCTGAAGGTCGTCGAGGATGCCCTGGCCGACAGTGTGCTGGCGCTGGTGGCAGGGCTGCGCGACGGAGCCCGGCATGACTTGGTACGCAACGGTGTGATTGCCGCCGTGATCGCCGGGCTGGTGGTGCTGGTGGCGCTGCTGATCGGGCGCAGCACGGTGCTGCGGTTGCGTCAGACGGCCCAGGCGATGCGTGAGATTGCCGAAGGCGATGGCGACCTGACGCGCCGGCTGAGCGTGACCCATCACGATGAGATCGGCAGCCTGGCGACCCAGTTCAACGCCTTTGCGGCGCGCATGCAGGGGCTGCTGCTGGACGTCAAGGAGAGCGCCCAGCGGGTCTATAGCAGTGCCGAGGAGATCGCCCAGGGGAGCGAGGCCCTGGCCGCGCGCACCGAGCAGGAGGCCTCGAGCCTGCAGGAGACTTCGGCTTCCATGGAACAGATCACCGCCACGGTCAACCACAGCGCCGACTCGGCCCAGCAGGCGGATGCGCTGGCGCTGTCCACCGCCCAGGTGGCGCGCCGGGGGGAGGCCGCCATGCAGGAGGTGGGCGGCACCATGAAAGATATCAGCGCCTCCGCGGAGCGCATCGTCGAGATCATCACGCTGATCGACAGCATCGCCTTTCAGACCAATATCCTGGCACTCAACGCGTCGGTGGAGGCGGCCCGAGCCGGGGAGCACGGGCGCGGCTTCGCGGTGGTCGCCCAGGAGGTGCGGGTACTGGCCAGCCGCAGCGGCGATGCCGCCCAGGAGATCCGCCAGCTGATCGATGCCTCGGTGGTGCATACGCAGCGTGGGGCGGAGATCGTGCAGCATGCCGGTGCCACCATGGAGGAGATCGTCCAGAGCGTCGAGCGGGTCACTGGCGTGATTGCCGAGATCAGCGCGGGCGCCCGGGAGCAGAGCGCCGGTATCGTCCAGGTCAACCAGGCCGTCAGTGAGCTGGATGGCAACACCCAGCGCAATGTCGCCCTGGTGGAGCAGACGTCCAATGCCGCTGCCGACATGCGGGCGCAAGCCGAGCATCTCAATGTGCTGATGAGCGCCTTTGTGCTGGGGCAGCGTGACCGGCCCGAGTCCGACGCCGGTGTCTCGCTGCCGTCGCCCTCCAGGGAGCCGCTGCCGGCGCTCGCCTAGCCGCCTGAGGGGCAGGGATGCCCGGCGCTCGGCTCGCTCAGGGGGCCGGCCTTGCAGCTTAGGCAGGATCGCCCCCCCCCCAGGATCAGGGGGCGGCGTCCAGGGGTTCGTCGAGATGCGTGGCGGTGAATGCGGTCAGGGAGAAGGCCGTCTGGACCTGAGCGAGCAGCGCCTCCTCCTGGCAGCCCTTGTCGAGCCAGCCGTGGAGCGGGCCGCTGTCGACGCCAGCGGCGGCGCGAGGCGCGTCCTCCGGGGTGGCAAGGGCGAGACAGGCGACCTCGGGATAGAGGGCCCTGACGCGGTGATGGAACTCGAGCCCCGGCATGTCCGGCAGGTGCAGCCCGCCGATCACCACGCGAATGCTGTTCAGGGCCAGCAGGTCGAAGGCCTCCTCGATATGCGTGGCCGTCAAGGGGCGGTAGCCGGCGTCCTGTAGCGGACGGGACAGCGCCGCCAGCGCCTCTGGGTCGGGGTCCAGCACCAGCAGCGAACGGTTGGCCACGGACGGGTCGATCGAGGGCAATATCAGTCGCCGCTGCTCCTTCAGCAGGGCCGTCATCTCCTCCGTCGGCAGCGGGCGGCTGAACAGGTAGCCCTGCAGCTGGTCACAGTGCCGGCGGCGCAGGTAGGCGGCCTGGGCCAGGGTTTCCACCCCCTCGGCCACCACCTGCAGGCGCAGCCCGTGCCCCATGGCGATGATGGTCTGGGCGATGGAGGCCTCATCGGGTGAGGTGGTGACGTTGGTGATGAAACTGCGGTCGATCTTCAGGGTGTCGAAGGGGAAGCGACGCAGGTAGGCCAGGCTGGAGTAGCCGGTGCCGAAGTCATCCACGGCCAGACGCACGCCCAGGGCCTTCAGCTCCTTGAGCACTGCAATGGTCTCCTCGGGGCGCTCCATGACCGCGCTTTCGGTCAGCTCCAGTTCCAGCAGTTCGGGGGGGAAGCCGGTGTCGGCAAGCACCCTGCCCACCATGGCGGCCAGGTCCGGCTGCTGCAGCTGCCGGGCCGAGAGATTGACCGCCAGGTTCAGTTGGCCAAGCCCCTGGTTCTGCCAGGCCTGGCCCTGCCGGCACGCCTCGCGCAGTGCCCATTCGCCCAGCGGCTGGATCAGGCCGGTCTCCTCGGCCACCGGAATGAAGTGCATGGGCGAGATGGGGCCTTCGCTGGGGTGGTGCCAGCGGGCCAGGGCCTCCATGCCCACCACTTCGCCGCTGGCAAAGTCCACCTTGGGCTGATAGTGCAGCGCCAGGGCGTTGTGCTCCAGGGCGCGCCGCAGCTCCTGCTCCAGGGCCAGGCGCTTCAGGGCCGCTGCATTGAGGTCCTCGGTAAAGAAGCGGAACACCCGCTGCCCCTCCCGCGCGGCAATGTGCTGGGCGGTGGTGGCATTGCTCAGCAGGGTCTCCAGGTCCTGTCCATCCTGGGGCAGCACGCTGATGCCCGCATGCATGTCGATGTGCAGCTCCTGGCCCTCGACGGACATGGGGCGGTAAACGGAGTCGATCATGCGCTGGGCCACCGCGGCGATGCCCTCGTAATGGGGCACGTCGGTGAGGATCACCACGAACTCGTCGCCGGCATAGCGGGCCACCATATCCTGGCCGCGGGCACACTCGCCCAGCCGCTGGCCGACGGTCTGTAGCACCTGGTCCCCGGCGCGGTGACCCAGGCTGTCGTTGATCAGATGGAAGCGGCTGATATCCAGAGAGAGCAGCGCGACCTGCTGGCCTCGCTGCAGGGCCCGGGCGGCGAGCTTGTCGAAGTGCTTGGCCAGCAGGGTACGGTTGGGCAGGTTGGTCAGGTCGTCATAGTAGGCGAGCAGGTTGATCTGCTCCTCCATCTGCTTGCGTTCGCTGATGTCGTACTGGATGCCGACGAAGTGGGTGATGATGCCGTGCTGGTTGCGCACCGGACTGATGGAGGTGAGTTCCCAGTAGGGCTGGCCATCCTTGCGACGGTTGAGGATCTCGCCCTCCCACACCTTGCCCTGCTGCAGGGTGCGGCGCAGGTCCTGGTATTGGCTGCGAGGCAGGCGTCCGGGCTCCAGCAGGTGGATGCGTCGCCCCTTGATCTCCTCCGGGCGGTAGCCCGTGGTGCGCGTGAACTGGGGGTTGACGTACTCGGTGATGCCGTTGGCGTCGGTGATGACGATCGAGCTGACGCTCTGGTCGATGGCCTGGTTGAGCTTCTTGAGCTCCTGTTCTGTGCGCATCCGCTCGGTGACGTCCCGGCCGTTGGCCACATAGTGGGTGATCTCACCTGCGTCGTCATGCAGCGGCGAGACGGCCATCTCCTCGTAGTACAGCTCACCCTTGGCGCTCAGGTTGATGAGGATGGTGCGGAAGGTCTCGCCCTTCTCCAGCGCCTCGCGGAAGCCCTGGTAGACCTCCGGGGGGTTGCGTTCGTGGCTTCGCAGCAGGCGGGCGTTCATGCCGATGATGTCCTCGCGGCGGTAGCCGCGCAGCCGCTCGAAGGTGCTGTTGACGTATTCGATGTTGCGATGGCGGTCGGTGATGATCACCGAGTCGGCGCTCTGTTCCACGGCATGGGAGAGCTTGCGCAGTTCGGCCTCGCTGGCCTCGCGCCGTACGATATCGTCGATCAGGCTGATGCGCAGCTGTTCGAAGGCGCGCGCCAGGGCGCCGATCTCGTCGCTTCTGAAGCGCGGCAGGGGGCGGTCGAGATGGCCCTGGGTCACGTGGTTCATGGAGACTTCGAGGCGGCGCAAGGGGTGCAGGATGCGGCTGCGTATGGCCCAGACGGCAAACAGGAAGACGCTGACGGCAGTGAAGATCGAAATGGCTACCATCCCCAGCGAGAGTCGGGCGTGGTCGCGTAGCCGCCCCAGGTGGGATTCGAAGTGCTCGCTGACCGACTCGGAGAGGGCCAGCAGCGTGGCGATGCCGCTGGTGGCGCGCTGATACCATTCGCTGGCGCTGACCGGATAGGGCTCGCCCTCCCGGCTGGCCGCGTAGACCGCCTGGCGCAGCGCCTGGTAGTCGCCCAGGAACCCGGCTTCCAGCGCCTCTCTGGCCGCTGCCAGCTTGGGAATGTCGGGCAGCTGCTCGATCAGGGTGTCGGCGCGTTCCAACGAGGCGTCGACGATATCGCGATAGCGCTGCAGCCGCGCCAGCTCGGACTCGCTCAGCGGGCGCGCCTGGGCAATGGCGGCGCCGACGATGGCGCGCTCGCGGCCGGCGTGCTCGCTGGCGTTGAACAGCACCTCCTTGATCACCGGGTTGGGGGTATGGGAGTAGAGGTTGCCGGGCTTTGGCTGATTGGTGGCGTCGCGCAGGTCGGAGAGCACCTCGATATGGCGTGTCGCCAGGCGAATCCACTGCTGCTCGTTCAGAGAAGAGGCGTCGCCGGCGATCAGCCGGTCTACCTGCTGGCGAGCGCTGGCCAGCTCATCCCGGTGGCGAGCCAGCTGGGCCAGGCTGCGTGACAGCGGCAGGTCGGCGTCGTCGCCGGTCAGGCGCGATGCCAGCGCCGCGATGGACCGGTAGAGCTCGTCGCCGCTGTGGCGCTGCTCGGCCATCTCGTAGAGCATCTCCGGGTTGGCCCGGTCGGGGCGTGAGAGGATGGCGGCGGTGATGCCGCGCTCCATGGCCATGACGCCGCTGGCGCGCAGGGAGAGGTCGGCCACCCGGTTGCTCTGGTGCACCCACTCGGCGGCGCCCTGCTTGGCCCGGATCTCGCGGATTTCCCAGCTCGAGCCCACCAGGATCAACAGCCCCATCACGGTCAGCAGCGTGATCAGCAGGTTACGGATGGTCATCGGTAAAGCCACCTCTCGGCCCTGGCCCCGCCGTCAAGCGCTTGACGGGGTGTAAGTTGTAATAATTTGTGATTAGGCGAAGAATGTAGAAATTCCAGGCTGATCTAAACGGCACGCTATCCCGGCTGGCCGGGGCTAGCAAGCCGTATGCGACAACGTGCCCGGCGACGTCAAGGGATCGGGCGTATCGGCTATCGAGCATTTGCAAAGCGCCAAGGTGGCGACTAGAATACTGTGCGCTGCAAGACTGGGTCGTGCATCCAGGGGCTTTTCCCGCATCCGTTGCCGTGTCGCCATCGGTAGTTCGCTGCCGATGAGGTTAGGCGACCGCGTGATCTGCCCGAAGAGGGTGTGCGTACAAACCGAACTCAAGAAACCTTAAGGTAGGTGAGTGCTTAATGCCTTCTGTCAAAGTACGTGATAACGAGCCGTTTGACGTCGCACTGCGTCGCTTCAAGCGTTCCTGTGAAAAAGCCGGCATTCTGTCCGAGGTTCGCCGTCGCGAGCACTACGAGAAGCCGACCGCAGAGCGCAAGCGCAAGGCGGCTGCCGCGGTCAAGCGTCACGCCAAGAAGCTCCAGCGTGAGCGCAAGCGTTTCGAACGGCTCTACTGATCCGTACTGTGGGGCGGTCGAGGCGTACGCCCCGGCTGTCCTGGAAGGATGACCAAGCGGCCGCCGGCGGGTGGCCGCTTGTTTTTCCATTGATCCCGCCGCGACCTTCATCCACCTGTTGCGTGCCGAGGTGGCGATAACCGCATGGCCGGTCAGATTCCGCAGCGTTTCATCGATGACCTGCTGGCCCGCGTCGACGTCGTCGAGGTGGTGGGCGAGCGGGTGCAGCTGAAAAAGGCCGGGCGCAATCACTCCGGCCTGTGCCCCTTTCATCAGGAGAAGACCCCGTCCTTCACCGTCAGCGCCGACAAGCAGTTCTATCACTGTTTCGGCTGCGGCGCCCACGGCAACGCCCTGCGCTTCCTGATGGAGTACGACCAGCTGCGTTTCCCCGAGGCGGTGGAGCAGTTGGCCGCCCGGCTGGGGCTGGAGGTGCCGCGGGAGGGGGCCGACGACCCGCGGGCCCAAGCCCGCGAGCGCAAGCGCCGGGAGGGGGTCAACCTGCTGGAGCTCTCGGCGAGCTACTTCCGCGAGCGGCTGAAGATGCCCGAAGGGAGGGGGGCGCGGGAGTATCTCGAGCGCCGCGGTCTCTCGGCGGAGGTGCAGCAGGCCTTCGGTATCGGCTATGCGCCGGATGCCTGGGAGTCGCTCAAGCGCCACCTGGGTGAGCGCGGGATCGCCGAGTCGGTGCAGGTGGAGTATGGCCTGCTGGTGCAGCGCGAGGAGAGCGGTCGCACCTATGACCGCTTCCGCGACCGGGTGATGTTCCCGATTCGCGACGTGCGCGGCCGCACCATCGCCTTCGGCGGTCGGGTGCTGGGCGACGCCAAGCCGAAGTACCTGAACTCGCCGGAGACGCCCGTCTTCCACAAGGGGCGCGAGCTCTACGGGCTCTATGAGGCGCGTCAGGCCAATCCGCGCCTCGAGCGGCTGCTGATCGTCGAGGGTTACATGGACGTGGTGGCGCTGGCCCAGTTTGGCATCCGCAACGCCGTGGCCACGCTGGGTACCTCCACCAGCGAGGAGCATCTGGCGCGGCTGTTCCGGATGGTCAGCGAGGTGGTGTTCTGCTTCGACGGCGACCGGGCCGGCCGTCAGGCGGCCAGTCGCGCCCTGGAGACGGTACTGCCGCTGATGATTGACGGGCGCCAGGCGCGCTTCCTGTTCCTCCCCGAGGGAGAGGACCCGGATACGCTGGTGCGCCGCGAGGGGCAGGCGGCCTTCGAGGATCGCATCACCTGCGCGAGTCCCTTGTCGGAGTTTCTCTTCGACCAGGCGGCGACGGGGCGTGACCTGGCCCGTATCGAGGAGCGCGAGCGCTATGCGAGCCAGGTGCTGGCGGCGATCGCCAGGCTGCCCGAGGGAGTGCTGAAATCGCTGCTGCTGGGCGAACTCTCGCGGCGTACCGGGGTCGATCAGTCTCGCTTCGAGGCGCTGATGGCCCGCGACGTCGCGGCGACGCCCGAGGCGGCTGGTGCATCCGCCGCGCCCCCGCTGAGTGATCGGGCAGCGGGCGAGAACCACCCGCTGGGCGCCGAGCGGACGCCGCTGGGGCTGGTGGGGCGAATCCTCCAGCTGCTGGTGCATGAGCCGGCGCTGGTCGAGCGGCTGCCGGTGGAGGACGACTGGTACCCCGAGGGGGATCCGGACAGCGGGCTGTGTCGGGAGGTGGAGGCCCTGCTGCGTGCCGGGCGCTATCGCAGCGCCCAGGTGCTGCTGGCGCACTTTCATGGCAGCGAGTCGGGCCAGCGGCTGGCCGCCCTGGCGCAGCGCGAGATGCTGATTCCGCGGGAAGCGCGGGCGGCTGAAATCGATGGCCTGGTGGAGCATCTGCGTCGCCACCGGCGGCGCCGGTCGCCACAGGAAGAGTACGCGGCCCTGCTGGCCAGGGAGCGCAGCGGCGAACGTCTGCCGCGCGAAGCGCGTCTAAGACTCATGGAGCTGTTGATGGAGCTGAAGGGCTAGTCGACCCGTGGTGGTCGCCGGGGTTGAAATCACCGCGGCAAGCCCCATCTAGGCAGCAGGTCCGCGGGCTCTGGCGCCAGCATAACCGAATAAATTAACACACCTGAGTGACCGAGCAAATGGGTCGAGCTGGCGGGAGTCGGGTATTTTCCGCTATACTGTCCGGCTTGATGAGTTTTCTCCACCCAGCGCTTCAGGTGCTTCATTCTTCTTCGTCGAGATAGGGTTTCTATGGCTGGAAATGCGCAGCAGCAGTCGCGTCTGAAGGAGTTGATCGCGCGCGGCAAGGAACAGGGCTACCTGACCTATGCCGAGGTCAACGACCATCTTCCCGAGGACATCGCCGACCCCGACCAGGTGGAAGACATCATCGGCATGATCAACGACATGGGTATCAGCGTCGTCGAAGTGGCGCCCGATGAAGATACCCTGATGATGTCGGATCATTCCACCGATGAGTCGGCTGCCGAAGAGGCCGTCGCGGCACTGGCTGCCGTGGAAAGCGACGTGGGCCGCACCACCGACCCGGTGCGCATGTACATGCGCGAGATGGGTACCGTGGAGCTGCTGACCCGCGAGGGCGAGATCGAGATCGCCAAGCGCATCGAGGAGGGAACCCGCGAGGTGATGTCGGCGCTGGCCTGGCTGCCCGGTGCGGTCGACTCCATCCTCGAGGCCTACGATGCCACCCAGGACGAGGAGGCGCCCGGCCGCCTGTCCGACCTCTTTTCTGGCTTCATCGACCCCGACGAGGGCATCCCCGGCGTGGCCGAGGCCGAGGTGCCTGAGGAGGAGCCGCGCGCCGAGTCCGAGGGCGACGGCGATGAGGATGACGACGAGGATGCGGGCGAGGAAGAGACCACCGGCGGCCCGGACCCGGAAGAGGCGCGGGCGCGCTTCGAGCAGATCCGCGAGCTCAACGAGCGCGCCCGGGCGGCGATCGCGGCCCATGGCCGCGGCTCCCCGGAGGCCAGGGCCGAACTGACGCGGCTGGCCGAGCTGTTCTCGCCGATCAAGCTGGTGCCCAAGCACTTCGAGCGCCTGGTCGGCCAGGTGCGCATCAGCGTCGAGCAGGTGCGCGCCCAGGAGAAGGCGGTGATGCAGCTGTTCGTCAAGAAGGCCAAGGTGCCGCGCAAGACCTTCATCAAGGCGTTCCCGGGCAACGAGTCGCGCCAGGAGTGGCTCGATGAGTTCATCGCCGCCCACGGCAAGTACGCCGATCGCCTCAGCGCCATGCGCGGCGATATCCAGCGCGCCCAGCGGCGCATCGCCTTCGAAGAGGACATGGTCCAGTTGGCCGTGCCGGAGCTCAAGGAGATCAACCGTCGCCTCTCCATCGGCGAGGCCAAGGCGCGCCGGGCCAAGAAGGAGATGGTCGAGGCCAACCTGCGCCTGGTGATCTCCATCGCCAAGAAGTACACCAACCGCGGCCTGCAGTTCCTGGACCTGATCCAGGAGGGCAACATCGGCCTGATGAAGGCGGTGGACAAGTTCGAATATCGCCGCGGCTACAAGTTCTCCACCTACGCCACCTGGTGGATTCGCCAGGCGATCACCCGCTCCATCGCCGACCAGGCACGCACCATTCGTATTCCGGTGCACATGATCGAGACCATCAACAAGCTCAACCGCGTGTCGCGCCAGATGCTCCAGGAGATGGGGCGCGAGCCGACGCCGGAGGAGCTCGGCGAGCGCCTCGAGATGCCCGAGGACAAGGTGCGCAAGGTGCTCAAGATCGCCAAGGAGCCGATCTCCATGGAGACGCCCATCGGCGACGACGACGACTCCCACCTGGGCGACTTCATCGAGGACGGCACCATGCTGCTGCCCATCGATATGGCCACCGGCGAGGGGTTGATCGAGGCGACCCGCAACGTGCTCGGTGGGCTGACTGCCCGCGAGGCCAAGGTGCTGCGCATGCGCTTCGGCATCGACATGAACACCGACCACACCCTCGAGGAGGTCGGTAAGCAGTTCGACGTCACCCGCGAGCGGATTCGCCAGATCGAGGCCAAGGCGCTGCGCAAGCTGCGCCACCCCAGCCGCTCCGAGCCGCTGCGTTCGTTCCTCGACGAGTAAGCCGCTTCGCCGCACCGTCACCGAAATGCCCTCGCAGGCTCTGTCTGCGGGGGTTTTTGGTTTCGATGGGAGCTGCTAGCGCTGTGCTTCCTCGACGATCCAGTCGTGCACGGCGGCGACCCGGCGATCGTCGAGGGCGCCGCTGGTGTGCACGATGCCGTAGCGCTTGCCGGTGGGAATGCGCGTGGGGAAGGGGGCGATCAGTGCGCCGGTCTTGAGCTCGTCGGTGAGCAGGGCCTGGCGGGCGATGGCCACGCCCATGCCGGCCACGGCGGCCTCCAGCGCCAGGCGGTGGCGGTTGAAGGTGTAGCCGCGCCGGGCGTTGAGCGGTGGCGCCTGAACCGCCCGCAGGTAGTGCTCCCATTCGGCGTAGGGGTGGCCACCGCGCCAGGCGGTGATGTCGTGCAGCAGCGGGTACCAGGCGAGTTCTGCCGGACTCGACAGCGAAGGGCGTCGGCGCAGCAGCGCCGGGGCGCAGACCGGGAAGATCACCTCCTCCATTAGCGGCGTGGTGGCCAGGCCGGGATAGTGGCCGTCGTTGAGGTCGATGGCCAGGTCGAAGTCGCCCTCGCGCAGCGACAGGCTGCTGTCCTCGGCGACCAGCTGAAGCTCGATGTCGGGAAACCGCGCCTGCAGCCGCGGCAGGCGCGGCATCAGCCATTTGCTGAGAAAGGCCGGCACGCTGCGCAGGCGCACGATGCCGCTCATCACCCCGCTGCGCAGGCGTTTCACTTCCAGGCCCACCGCCTGGTAGGCCTCGTCGACCACGTCGGCGAGCCGGCGGCCCTCCTCGGTGAGCTCCAGTCGGCGCGGCAGGCGACGAAACAGCTTGAAGCCCAGTCGGGCCTCCAGCTGCTTGATCTGCTGGCTGACAGCGCCGGTGGTCACGTGCAGCTCCTCGGCGGCGCGGGTGAAGGAGAGGTGGCGGGCGCTGATGGCGAAGACCTTCAGCCAGGCGTGGGTCTGGGCGTGGAGGAGGCGGCTCATGCTTTAGTCATTCTATACTCATGGGGAGTTATTCTGGTTTGCTCGGCGCTGTTAACCGCACCAACATAGAGGCAAAGCCGGCCAGATGGCAAGGCTGTTTAGTTATGCTGATGTATTCGCCGTTTCCAGAAGCTTCGGGCAGCACGTCAGCCGCCGACCCTATGAGGTAGATATCATGGCAATCAGCGTCTTCGATCTGTTCAAGATCGGTATCGGTCCGTCCAGCTCCCACACCGTGGGGCCGATGCGCGCCGCCTTCGACTTCGTCGAGGCGCTGCGCCAGCGGCGCCTGCTCGAGCGGGTGGCGCGCATCGAGGTGCACCTGCACGGCTCGCTGTCGGCCACCGGCAAGGGGCACGGCACCGACCGCGCCGTGCTCATGGGCCTGATGGGCGAGCGACCCGATGCCATCGACCCCGCCATCGTCGGCCCTTCCATCGAGGAGTTGCTGGAGTCCAGCACCCTGCTGCTCGACGGCCGCCTGCCGATCGCCTTCCTGTGGGCCCGTGACCTGCAGTGGCATGACGACTGCCTGCCGTATCATCCCAACGCCATGACGCTGGTGGCCCACGGCCATGGCGATGAGCTGTACCGCAACACCTTCTACTCGGTGGGCGGCGGCTTCGTGATCGATGCCGAGCAAGCCGCACGCGGCGAGCTGGATAGCGATACCACCGAGCTGCCCTACGACTTCCAGACCGGTGACGAGCTGATGGCACTGTGTCGCATGCACGGCCTGCGCATCAGCGAGCTGATGCTGGAGAACGAGAAGGCCTGGCGCAGCGAGGCCGAGACGCGGGCCGGTTTGCTGAAGGCCTGGGAAGCCATGCAGGCCTGCGTCAAGGCCGGCATGGAGGCCGAGGGCGTGCTGCCCGGCGGGCTCAACGTCAAGCGCCGTGCCAAGACCCTCTACCAGCGCATGCTGGCCAGCGAGGACGACCACTCGCTGATCGCCTCCACGATGTCGGCCATGGACTGGGTCAACCTCTATGCCCTGGCGGTCAACGAGGAGAACGCCGCCGGCGGGCGCATGGTCACCGCGCCCACCAACGGCGCGGCGGGCATCATTCCGGCGGTGCTGCACTACTACATGCAGTTCCGCAAGGGCGCCGGCGAGCGCGACGTGGTGGACTTCCTGCTGACCGCCGGGGCCGTGGGCATCCTGTGCAAGAAGAACGCCTCCATCTCCGGCGCCGAGGTGGGCTGCCAGGGCGAGGTGGGGTCGGCCTGCGCCATGGCCGCGGCGGGGCTCACCGAGGTGATGGGCGGCAGCGTCGGCCAGGTGGAGAACGCCGCCGAGATCGGCCTGGAGCACAACCTGGGGCTGACCTGCGACCCGGTGGGAGGCCTGGTGCAGGTGCCCTGCATCGAGCGCAACGCCATCGCCTCGGTGAAGGCGATCAACGCCGCCCAGATGGCGCTGCGCGGCGACGGCGAGCACTTCATCTCCCTGGACAAGGTGATTCGCACCATGCGCGACACCGGGGCCGACATGCAGGAGAAGTACAAGGAGACCTCCCGCGGCGGCCTGGCCGTCAACGCCATCGAGTGCTGACCGGAGAAAGCTGCTTTCAGATCAACCCTCTATACTTAGCCAGCGCGGCGCCCCGACGGGCGCCGTTTTTTTATTTGCAAGCTATTGAAAGCCCGGATGTCTACGCCATTGGTCGAGTTCGGCCTTTCAGGTGTTGCCCTGCGGGAGCGTCTCCTCTAGCTTACGTTAACGTAAAGGTTAGAAAGCCCCGGGCTGGTACACGCACAGCAGCCTTCACCACAAAGACAACAAATCAGCGCGGATCGCCAGCGCGATCCAGAGAGGACGTCTCATGACCCAGGAGTTCATACTGGAAACTCGCGGGTTGACCAAGGAGTTTCGCGGCTTCACCGCCGTGGACGATGTCAACCTGCAGGTCCGGGAAGGACATATTCATGCCTTGATCGGTCCCAATGGCGCCGGCAAGACGACCGTCTTCAATCTCCTCACCAAGTTTCTACCGCCGACCCGCGGCGAGATCCTCTATCGCGGCGACTCCATTACCGGCATGAAGGCCAATGAGATCGCCCGCCTGGGGATGGTTCGCTCCTTCCAGATTTCGGCGGTGTTCGCCCACATGACCGCGCTGGAGAACGTCCGTGTGGCGCTGCAGCGGCCCATGGGCACCTCCTTCCATTTCTGGAAGTCCGAACGCACTCTCGACCACCTCAACGACCGCGCCATCGAACTGCTCGATGAGGTGGGCCTGCGCGAGTATGCCGATGTGCTCACCGTGGAAATGCCCTACGGTCGCAAGCGCGCGCTGGAGGTGGCCACCACCCTGGCCATGGACCCGACCCTGATGCTGCTCGATGAGCCGACCCAGGGCATGGGCGCCGAGGACGTGGACCGCATCGTCGAACTGATCCGCCGCGTGGCCAAGGGGCGCACCGTGCTGATGGTGGAGCACAACCTCAGCGTAGTCAGTCGACTGTGCGACCGCATCACCGTGCTGGCGCGCGGGGCCGTGCTCGCCGAGGGCGACTACGCCGAGGTGTCCGCCGACCCGCGGGTCAAGGAGGCCTACATGGGCAGCGAAGCGGACGAAGAAGAGGAGGCCAGCGCATGAATCAGGTAGCCGAACCGGTCACCGACCCCACCCAGTATCAGGATCACGACGGCGCCGAGATGCTGCGGGTGCGTGACCTGCACGCCTTCTACGGCGAGTCGCACATCCTTCACGGCGTCGACTTCGACGTGAAGCGCGGCGAGCTGGTCACCCTGCTGGGGCGCAACGGCGCCGGGCGCAGCACCACCCTCAAGTCGATCATGAACATGGTCGGCCGGCGTACCGGCTCGATCATGATCAACGGCAACGAGACGCTGGGCATGAAGCCCCATCGCATCCCGCGGCTGGGCATCGGCTACTGTCCCGAGGAGCGCGGTATCTTCGCCAGCCTCGACGTGGAGGAGAACCTGCTGCTGCCGCCCACGGTGCGCTCCGGTGGGATGAGCATCGACGAGATCTACGCGATGTTCCCCAACCTCTATGAGCGGCGCCGCAGCCAGGGCACACGGCTCTCCGGCGGCGAGCAGCAGATGCTGGCCATGGCGCGCATCCTGCGCACCGGCGCGCGCATGCTGCTGCTCGATGAGATCACCGAAGGCCTGGCGCCGGTCATCGTCCAGAAACTCGGCGAGGTGCTGGTCAAGCTGCGCGATCGCGGCATGACCATCGTGCTGGTGGAGCAGAACTTCCGCTTCGCCGCGCCGCTGGCCGACCGCCACTATGTGATGGAGCACGGTCGAATCATCGAGGAGATCTCCAAGGCCGAGTTGCCCGGCAAGCGCGATCACCTGAACTCCCTGCTGGGGGTGTGAGCGTGGCATGCCCGGAGCGCCGGTCATCGCGTTCCCGGAGGGTGCCCGTTGCCCGGATGCCTTCCCGTAATCGCAGTATCTGTGCCGCCTCGGCGGCGAATTGAGAACCACAACAGTAGCTTTCGTAACCACCACCTCAGCGGCGACTGAACACAGCGTCCGCCACAACAACAAGCAGCCCTGCGGGGCTATGGAGACGAAAATGACCTTCATCAAGAAGACCCTCGCCAGCAGCATCGCCATTGCCGCCACCGCCGCCATGGCCGCCACCGCCCAGGCCGAGATCAGCGACGGCGAAGTGCGCATCGGCTACCTGGCCGACATGTCCGGCACCTACCGCGACCTGGCCGGCCCGGGTGGCCTCGAGGCCCTGCGCATGGCCGTGGAGGACTTCGGCGGCAACGTCAATGGCGCCGCAATCGAGGTGTTCAGCGCCGACGACCGCAACAGCGCCGACGTGGGGGCCAGCACCGTGCGGGAGTGGATCGACACCCGCAACGTCGACATGGTCGCCGGCCTGGTCGCCTCCTCGGTGACCATCGCCGTGACCCGGGTGCTGGAAGAAAACAACGGCTTCGCCATCGTCTCCGCCTCGGCGGCGTCGAGCATCACCAACGAGCACTGCACCCCCAACCATATCCACTGGGTCTATGACACCTACCCGCTGGCCAACGGTACCGCCAAGGCCATCGTCGATCAGGGTGGCGACACCTGGTTCATGCTCACCGCCGACTACGCCTTCGGTCATGCCCTGGAAGGCGATGTGACCCGCGTGGTGGAGGAGGCTGGCGGCGAAGTGGTCGGTGGCGTGCGTCATCCGTTCCCCACCGACGACTTCTCCTCCTATATCCTCCAGGCTCAGGGTTCCGGGGCCAAGATCATCGGCCTGGCCAACGCCGGCGCCGACACCGTCAACGCTATCAGCACCGCCGCCCAGTTCGGCGTCGTCGAGGCGGGACAGCAGCTTGCCGGCCTGCTGGTGTTCCTCAACGACGTCTACGCCATGGGCCTCGATACCACCCAGGGGCTGCTGCTGACCACCGGCTGGTACTGGAACATGGACGATGAGGCGCGTGAGTGGTCCGAGCGCTACTACGAGCGCATGGGCCGCATGCCGACCATGGTCCAGGCGGGCATCTACTCCAGCACCATGCACTACCTGCAGGCGGTGGAAGCGACCAACAGCGATGATCCGGCTACCGTGCGCGCGTACATGATGGAGCAGCCGATCGACGACTTCTTCGCCCGCAACGGCCGCCTGCGCGAGGACGGCCGCATGGTGCACGACATGTACCTGGCCGAAGTGAAGTCGCCGGCCGACTCCACCCACGAGTGGGACCTCTACGAGATCCTGGCCACCATTCCTGCCGAAGAAGCCTACCGTCCGCTTTCCGAAAGCCAGTGCAAGCTGGTGCAGAACTAAGCTCGGCAAGACCCGGCGGCGGCCCTGGCCGCCGCCCCTCTGACGGCGAGGAGAACCTAACATGACGATGATATTCGGGGTGCCGTTTGCGGTGTTCATGGGCCAGCTGATGCTGGGCCTGATCAACGGCGCCTTCTACGCCCTGCTGAGCCTTGGGCTCGCGGTGATCTTCGGCCTGCTGAAGATCGTCAACTTCGCCCACGGGGCCATGTACATGCTCGGGGCTTTCGCCACCCTGCTGGGCATGCGCTACCTGGGCATCAACTACTGGGCGGCGCTGCTGCTGGCTCCCCTGGTCGTGGGCCTGTTCGGGATGGTCATCGAGCGGCTGCTACTGCGCCGCATCGGCCACCTGGACCACCTCTATGGCCTGCTGCTGACCTTTGGCCTGGCGCTGATCTTCGAAGGCACCCTGGTCAACTTCTTCGGTGTCTCGGGTGCCCGCTATCCGACCCCGGAGGCGCTGCAGGGCGGCTTCCAGCTGGGCTTCATGTTCCTGCCCGTCTATCGCGCCTGGGTGCTGCTGGCAGCCCTGGTGGTCTGTCTGGGGACCTGGTTCATTATCGAGCGCACGCGGCTTGGCGCCTACCTGCGTGCCGGCACCGAGAACCCGGCGCTGATGCAGTCCTTCGGTGTCAACGTGCCGCTGCTGATCACCCTCACCTACGGCTTCGGCGTGGCCCTGGCCGCCTTCGCCGGGGTGCTGGCCGCGCCACTCTATCCGGTGTCGCCAACCATGGGCTCCAACCTCTTGATCGTGGTCTTCGCCGTGGTGGTGATCGGCGGCATGGGCTCGATCCTCGGCGCCGTGCTCACCGGCTTGGGCATGGGCCTGATCGAGGGCCTCACCAAGGTCTACTATCCCGAGGCGGCCAACACCGTGATCTTCCTGGTGATGATCCTGGTGCTGTTGATCCGACCCGCCGGTCTCTTCGGCAAGGAGGCATGACGTCATGGCCACGACCCAAACCCTGACCCCGACCATGGAGCGCCAGCGGCGCGCCAACATGCGCCGCAACCTCCTGTATATCGTGCTGATCGCGATCGGCCTGGTGGCACCCTTCTTCGCCTACCCGGTGTTCCTGATGAAGGTGCTGTGCTTCGCGCTATTTGCCTGCGCCTTCAACCTGCTGCTGGGCTACGCGGGGCTGCTCTCCTTCGGGCACGCCGCCTTCCTGGCCACCGGTGGCTACGTGACCGGCTACCTGCTGGCCAGCTACCCGGCGCTGACCCCGGAGATGGGTATCATCGTCGGTACCCTGGCGGCCCTGGCGCTGGGCACCGTGTTCGGTGCCCTGGCGATCCGCCGCCAGGGGATCTACTTCGCCATGGTGACCCTGGCCCTGGCACAGCTGGTGTTCTTCTTCTATGTCCAGGCGCCGTTCACCGGCGGCGAGGATGGCCTGCACGGGGTGCCGCGCGGCGAGCTGTTCGGTGTTATCAGCCTGCGCAGCAACCTGGCGATGTACTACTTCGTGTTCGTCATCTTCCTGATCGGCTTCGCCATCGTGCAGCGCACCGTGCATTCGCCCTACGGTCAGGTGCTCAAGGCGATCCGCGAGAACGAGCCGCGGGCGGTGTCGCTGGGCTACAACACCGACGCCTACAAGCTGCTGGCGTTCATCCTCTCCGCGGGCCTGGCCGGCCTGGCCGGCTCCACCAAGACGGTGGTGTTCCAGCTGGCCTCGCTGACCGATGCCCACTGGCACATGTCCGGCGAGGTGATCCTGATGACCCTGCTGGGCGGGGTGGGCACGCTGTTCGGCCCGGTGGTCGGTGCCGGCCTGGTGGTCAGCCTGCAGCATCTGCTGGCCCAGGGCGCCCTGGGCGCCTGGGTGGGCCCGATCCTCGGGGTGATCTTCGTGGTCTGCGTGCTCAGCTTCCGCAGCGGTATCGTCGGCGAGATCCTCAAGTCCTATCGCAAGAACTTCAAGTGAAGGCCATCGGCAAGGCCTCTTCCTCGCGCCCTTCGGGGCGCTTTTTTTGTGATGGTGATGTCATGCTGGCGATGTCGCCTGGGCCAGCCGGCCGGGCAGGTGGTCGACCAGAAAGTCGACGAACTGGCGAACCTTGGGCGAGTGCTGACGGTGCGATGGCATCACCGCCCAGACCCCGGCGTCGCGGCACTGGAAGGGAGCGAGCACCGCCAGCAGTTCGCCGCTCGCCAGGTAGGGGGCCACGTAATAGTCGGGCAACTGGGCGAGCCCCAGTCCCTTGAGCGCGGCATCCAGCAGCGCCGGTCCGGAATTGGCCTGCCAGGGCCCCTGGACGCGAACCTCGCGGTGTACGCCCTCCACGTCGAAACGCCACTGGTCGCGGGAGCCGATCAGGCAGCGGTGATGGGCCAGCTCGGCCAGCGAGTGGGGTTGGGAGATGCCGGTGAAATAGGCCGGAGAGCCGACCACGTATTCGCGCCGTGCGCACAGCCGGCGGGCGATCAGCGAGGAGTCCTGCAGGGTGCCCATGCGGATGACGACGTCATAGCCCTCGTCGATGATGTCCACCTGGCGGTTGGTGAGGTGCAGGCGCAGGTCGAGCTGGGGGTGCCGGCACAGGAAGTCGTTGGCCAGCGGGGCGATGAAGCGCTCGCCGAAGGTGGTCGCCGAGCTCAGCCGCAGCGTGCCCTGGGGGTGGTCGTGTAGCGCCTGCAGCGCCGTTTCCGCGTTGCGGAAGCCGTCGAGCAGTTGTCGGCAGTGGGTGTAATAGCGCTCGCCGGCCTCGGTCAGGCGAATCTTGCGGGTGGTGCGGTAGAGCAGTGGCAGGCCGAGCTGCTGTTCGAGCCGCGCTACCTGGCGGCTGATGTGGGAGTTGGAGACCTGCAGCTGACGCGCCGCCGCGGCGAAGGTGCCGAGCCTCACGACTTCCACGAAGGCTTCGATGCCGTCCCAGCGGGGCATGCCCCCTCCCGTTGCGTGATAGTTGGATTGTTGCTCAACAGCAATAATGTTGTGAGTCTGTTTCAATTTCATCGTGCCGGCAAGCGCGCCTAGACTGAAAGGCATGGACCACGCCATCAGGAGATCGCCATGAAATCACGCGCCGCTATTGCCCTGGAGGCCGGCAAGCCGCTCACGCTGGGCGAGATCGACGTCGAGGGCCCCAAGGCCGGGGAGGTGCTGGTGCGCATGGCCGCCACCAGCGTCTGTCACACCGACGCCTACACCCTCTCCGGGGCAGACCCCGAGGGCAACTTTCCGGCGGTGCTGGGCCACGAGGGGGCCGGCATCGTCGAGGAGGTGGGAGCGGGTGTCGCCAGCGTCATGCCGGGCGACCATGTGATTCCGCTCTATACCGCCGAGTGCGGACAGTGCAAGTTCTGTCTCTCCGGCAAGACCAACCTGTGCGGGGCCGTGCGTGCCACCCAGGGGCAGGGGCTGATGCCCGACGGCACTTCGCGCTTCTCGCTGGAGGGCAAGCCGCTGCACCACTACATGGGCTGCTCCACCTTCAGCGAATACACGGTGCTGCCCGAGGTGTCGCTGGCGGTGGTATCGAAGGAGGCCCCGCTGGACAAGATCTGCCTGCTGGGCTGCGGGGTGACCACCGGCATCGGGGCGGTGCTCAACACGGCCAAGGTGGAGCCGGGGTCGACGGTGGCGGTGTTCGGCCTGGGCGCCATCGGCCTCGCCGTGATCCAGGGCGCGCTGATGGCCAAGGCCAGCCGCATCATCGCCATCGACGTCAACCCGGAGAAGTTCAAGCTCGCCGAGCAGTTCGGCGCCACCGACTTCGTCAACCCCAAGGACCACGGCGACCCCATCCAACAGGTGATCGTGGAGATGACCGACGGCGGGGTGGACTACTCCTTCGAGTGCATCGGCAACGTCAACGTCATGCGCTCGGCGCTGGAGTGCTGCCACAAGGGCTGGGGCGAGTCGGTCATCATCGGCGTGGCCGGCGCCGGCGAGGAGATCTCGACGCGGCCTTTCCAGCTGGTCACCGGTCGGGTCTGGAAGGGCTCCGCCTTCGGCGGCGTGAAGGGACGTACCGAGCTGCCGGGCTACGTGGAACGCTACATGAACGGCGAGATCAATATCGACGACTTCATTACCCACGATATGCCCTTCGAGCAGATCAACGAGGCCTTCGAGCTGCTGCACCGGGGTGAAAGTATCCGCACCGTGCTGCACTATTGATACGAGACCGACACCGCGCGAACGAGGCCTTTTTTTCATGACCATGACCGAACACCTGGAGCTGGTATCGAGTAACAAGAGCTTTGGCGGCTGGCACAAGCGCTATCGCCACCGCTCTCGGGCGCTGGACTGCGAGATGGTGTTTGCCATCTACCTGCCTCCCCAGGCGGAAACCCAGCGGGTGCCGCTGCTGTGGTGGCTCTCGGGGCTCACCTGTACCGACGAGAACTTCATGCAGAAGGCCGGTGCCCAGCGCCTGGCCGCGGAGCTGGGCATCGCCATCGTCTGCCCCGATACCAGTCCGCGGGGCACCGACCTGCCCGGTGAGCACGACAGCTACGACCTGGGCGCCGGCGCCGGTTTCTACGTCAACGCCACGCGCCAGCCCTGGAAGGGGCACTATCGCATGTACGACTATGTGGCCGAGGAGTTGCCCTCGGTGGTGCGCCAGCACTTCCCGGCCAACGGCCGCGAGGCGATCAGTGGCCACTCCATGGGCGGCCACGGCGCGCTGATCATGGCCCTGCGCCGGCCCGGCCACTACCGCTCGGTGTCGGCCTTTTCGCCCATCGTCAACCCCAGCCAGTGTCCCTGGGGCCGCAAGGCTTTCGCTGAATACCTGGGCGACGACCCCGGCGCCTGGACCCAGTACGACGCCTGCGAACTGGTGGCCAAGGGGGCCTCGAGCCAGCGCCTGTTCATCGACCAGGGCGAGAGCGACGATTTCCTCGACGAGCAGCTCAAGCCCGAACGGCTGGAGGCGGTGTGTGCCGAGCATGATCACCCCCTGACGCTGCGGCGCCAGCCGGGGTATGATCACAGCTACTACTTCATCGCCAGCTTCATCGAGGACCACCTGCGCTACCATGCAGAGCATCTTTTCAAGCGTTGACCGATCCCCGACCCAGGGCACGGCATGATCCGGGCCCTGCTGCGCCGACTGCTGCGCTGGGCGGCCCTCGCGGTGGCCGCCTTTATTGGGCTCTCGGTGCTGCTGGTGCTGGCGCTGCGCGAGGTGCCCGCCTACGGCTCGATGGTGATGCTCGAGCGCAAGGTGCAGGGCTGGCTGGCCGGTGAGCCGGTGGCCATCCAGCACCAGTGGCGGCCCTGGAGCGAACTCTCCGACCACGCCAAGCTGGCGGTGATCGCCGCCGAGGATCAGCGCTTCCCCGACCATCGCGGCTTCGACACGGTCGAGATGCGCCGGGCCTGGGAGGCCAGCCGCAACGGCGCGCGACTGCGCGGCGCCAGCACCATCAGCCAGCAGACCGCCAAGAACCTCTTTCTGTGGACCGGACGCAGCTGGGGCCGCAAGGGGCTGGAGGCCTGGTTCACCCTGCTCATCGAGACGCTGTGGCCCAAGCAGCGCATCCTCGAGGTCTATCTCAATATCGCCGAGTGGGACCACGGGGTGTTCGGCCTGGAAGCGGCCGGTCAGCACTACTTCGGGGTGTCCGCCGATCGGGTCAGCGAGGTCCAGGCCAGCCGCCTGGCCGCCATCCTGCCCAACCCGCGAGGCTGGGACGCGGCCCGGCCCAGTCCCCATGTCGAGCGGCGCAGCCAGTGGATACGCCAGCAGATGCGCAACCTGGGCGGCGCGCGCTACCTGGAGCGGCTGGGCGGCGACTGAGCCGGCTTGCCGCGCACCGCCAGCACCACGCCCACGATGGTCACCGCCATGCCGATCAGACCGGCCAGGGGCAGCCGCTCGTCGAACAGCCACCACGCCTGCAGCGCGGTCACCGGCGGCACCAGGTAGAACAGGCTCGCCACCCGCGAGGCCTCGCCGCGGCGGATCAGCGCCATCAGCAGCAGGATGGCGCTGATCGACAGCACCAGCACCAGCCAGGCGAGGGTCAGCAGGAAGGTCGGGCTCCAGTCGATGCTGCGCTCCTCGAACAGCAGCGCCCCGAGTCCCAGCAGGCTGCCCGCCGCCAGGTACTGCACCACGGTGCCGGAGAGCAGCGGCATGCCGGTGCAGTAGCGCTTCTGGTAGAGGGTGCCCAGGGTGATGCCGCCCAGGGCGGCCAGGATGCTGGCCAGGGCGCCGAAACCGAAGCCCTGGAACAGCGCCGCGCCGGGATCGAGCTTGCTGCCCAGCACCAGCCCGATGCCCACCAGGCCGAGCGCCAGGCCCAGCCACTGTGTGGCCGTGATGCGCTCGCCGAGCAGCGGGCTCGCCAGGGTCGCGGTCAGCAGCGGCTGCAGCCCCACCAGCAGCGCGGCCAGCCCGGCCGGCATGCCCAGGTAGATGCCGTAGAAGACCCCGCCCAGGTAGGCGCCGTGCACCAGCAGCCCGGACACCCCGATGTGCGCCCAGAGCCGTGCGCCCTGTGGCCAGCCGCCGTTGAACAGCTGCACCAGCGGGATCAGCAGCATCAGGGTCAGCACGAAGCGGACGAACAGGAAGGTGAAGGGCTCGGCGTGGGGCAGGCCGAACTTGGCGCCGATGAAACCGGTGCTCCACAGGGCCACGAACAGTAGCGGCATGGCCGCCAGGCCCAGGCTTCTGAGAGCGGCAGTGTGAGGGAGGGGCATGAGGCGCGACATCCTTGGCCAACGGAAAGGCTCGACCATACTGCGTCGCGCAGGGCGGTGGAAGAGTGCCGGGATAGCGATTAGCGCACTATTGATATGTTACATAGCGTTACATTAAAGTTGTGAACCCTCCGGTGCAGGGCTCGTCACAGTGATCACATACACCGCAACACCCCTTGGAGGTATTCATGCAACGGATCACTGCCCTGTTCTCGGCTGCTCTGCTCACTGCCGGTCTGATGGCCGCCCACGCGCATGCCCAGCAGGACCCGGCAGCCGCACCGGAACAGCCGCAGGCAGCCGCCCCGGCGCAGGACTTCTCCGATGACCAGCTTCAGCAGTTTGCTGATGCGTCTCAGGAGATCGCCGTGATCTCCCAGGAGTACACCGAGCGCCTTCACGCTGCCGAAGACGAGCAGGCCCAGAATGAAGTTCGCATGGAGGCCAACGACAAGATGGTCGAAGTCGTCGAGGACAGCGGTCTCGATGTGGATACCTTCAACGCCATCGGCCATGCCATCCAGCAGGACCCGGAGCTGATGCAGCGCGTCCAGGCAATGGCCGAGCAGTCGTAAAGGCACGACTTGCCACGCTGACCGAAGGCCACCTACGGGTGGCCTTTCGCGTTGCGGGGCGGCGTGGCCGGGCTTTACAGCCGCCGGGCGCCCTTTCACACTGCCGGTAGTGCCACGCCGCCACGGAATCGGAGGGACGCATGGAAGTAGAGCTGCTGGAGATTCGCCAGCATATGGGGCGCTTTCCGCCCTTCGACAGCCTCTCCGATGAGCTGCTCGACGAGCTGGCCGGCCAGGTCGAGGTGGGCTACTTCAAGGCCGGCGCGGATATCCTGGTGCTCGACCAGGAGGTGCATGAGCTCTGCTATATCCGCAGCGGGGCCGTGGAGGTCTATCGCCGCAACGGCGACCTCTACAATCGCCTGGGGGAGGGCGATATCTTCGGCCACTTCAGCCTGCTGCGAAATCACCGCGTGCGCTTTCCGGCCCGGGCGCTGGAAGATACCCTGATCTACTTCATTCCCGAGGCGGTGTTTCGCCGTCTGTGCGAGAGCGATGAACACTTCGCCGACTTCGTCGAGCTGGACCGCCCCCGCCTGAAATCGGCGGTGGAGCAGCAGAAGAAAGCCAACGACATGATGATCACGCGGGTTCGCAAGTTGCTGACCCGCTACCCGGTGATGGTCGAGGCCAGCACCACGGTTCAGGAAGCGGCGCGCCAGATCACCAAGGCCCAGGCGTCGGCGGCGCTGGTGCTCGATGCCCCCGGCGATAACCCCCGCTACACCTTTACCGACAGCGAGGATCGCCCCTGGCAGATGTGTGGCATCCTCACCGACAGCGACTTTCGCACCAAGGTGGTGGCCGAGGGGTTGGCGCCCGATGCCCCGGTGGGGGAGCTGGTCGGCAGGCCACCGATTACCATTCAGTCCGATGAGTCGGTGCACGAGGCGATGCTCACCATGCTGCGCAACAACATCCATCACCTGCCGGTGCTCTATCGCCGTCGGCCGGTGGGGATCGTGCACCTGTCGGACATCATCCGCTACGAGACCCACTCGAGCCTCTACCTGGTGAGCAATATCTTCAACCAGTCCAGCGCCGAGGGGCTGGCCAGGCTCGCGCCCGACGTGCGGGCCGCCTTCGTGCGCATGGTGGAGGAGGGCAACAACTCCCAGATGATCGGCAGCGCCCTGTCGACCATCGGGCGTAGCTTTACCCGGCGCCTGCTGGAGCTGGCCGAGGCCGAACTGGGGCCGCCGCCGGTGCCCTACTGCTTCATGGTCAACGGCTCCATGGCACGCAACGAACAGTCCATCGTCACCGACCAGGACAATGCCCTGGTGCTCTCCGACGACTTCGATCCCGGTGAGCACGATGCCTACTTCCTGGCCCTGGCGCAGCGGGTCAGCGACGGGTTGGCTGCCTGCGGCTACACCTACTGCAAGGGCGATGTGATGGCCACCAACCGCACATGGCGCCAGCCGCTGTCGGTGTGGAAGGGCTACTTCAATGACTGGATCGACAACCCCACGCCGGAGCGGCTGCTGCACAGCTCGATCTTCTTCGACCTGGACAGCGCCTACGGCGAGGTGCCCTTCGTCGAGCAGCTTCAGGATCTGGTGGCCAAGAAGGCGCCTCAAAGCCCGCTGTTCCTGGCGGCCATGGCCCGCAACGCCCTGAACCGCACGCCGCCGCTGGGCTTCTTTCGTACCTTCGTGATGGAGAAGGACGGCAAGCACAACAACTCGATCAACCTCAAGCGCCGCGGCACGGCTCCCATGGTCGACCTGATCCGGGTCCATGCCCTGGCCTGCGGCTCCCGTGCCCAGAACAGCTTCGATCGCCTCGATGATATCGGCCGCACCCAGCTGCTGGCGCAGGGCGTCGGCGAAAAGCTGCGCTATGCCCTGGAATTTCTCGCCATGTCGCGCATTCATCACCAGGTGATCGATATCCAGGAGGAGCGGGAGCCGGACAACAACATCGAACCGGAGAACGTCGCCGACAGCGAGCGCCACAACCTGAAGGATGCTTTCCAGGTGCTGAGCAACGCCCAGAAGTTTCTCAAGTATCGCTACCCGATGCCGTCGCGCCCCGCAAGGACGCGCTGAGCCGATGCCTGCCCTGCGACTCTCTTCCAAGCGCTCAGTTCCCGATTGGCCGGGCTACCTGGCCCAGCGCGCCGCCAGCGTCTCCCACCCCCTGCTGGTGCGCTACTTCGCCGCCGGCTGCCCGGCGGCGGATACCCCCATCGGCGAGGCCCCGCTGGTGGCGCTGGACCTGGAAACCACCGGTATGGACGAGCGCCGCCATGCCATCGTCAGCGTCGGCCTGGTGCCCTTCACGCTGAGTCGCATTCGCCTCGCCGAACGCCGCTACTGGGTGGTGCGACCGTCCCGGCCGCTGTCCAATAAATCGGTGACCCTGCACCATATCACCCACTCGGAGGTGGCCGAGGCCCCGGATCTGGAGACGATCCTGCCCGAGCTGCTCGGGGCCCTGGCCGGACGGCTGGTGGTGGTCCATTTCCGGCATATCGAGCGTCCCTTCCTGGAGGCGGCGGTCAAGGTGCGGCTGGGCGAGGGCGTGCGCTTCCCGGTGATCGATACCATGTCGTTGGAGGCGCGTCGCCACCGGCTCTCGCTGTGGTCGCGCTTCCGGCGCTGGATGGGGCGGCCGCCGGTGTCGATCCGCCTGCATGACAGCCGGGTGCGCTACGGCCTGCCGGCCTATCAGGGGCACCATGCCCTGGTCGATGCCCTGGCAACGGCCGAGCTGCTGCAGGCGCAGATCGCCACCCACTACGCCCCCCAGACGCCGCTGGGAGAGCTGTGGAGCTGACCGGCGTGTCGTGCCGCGACGCCGTCAGCGCGAAGCGGCCCGGCGGCGAGGCTCCCATGACCGCTCTTTAGGAGGTAAGATTGTGCCGTACTGGCTTTTTTTCGACGCCCGGCCTAAGGCACGATAGGCGCGATTCGCCCCTTCTGCTCGCCCGTCGGCACGCGAGGTCCCGCTGACGCACATGACATCCTCCTCTCCCGATTCCGCAGGCCGTCCGGCCATTCGGACGATCGGCCGCATTCAGCCCTGCGGTTGGCTGCTGGTGCTCGATGCCGAGGCGTCGAGCGTGCTGCAGGCCAGCGCCAATCTGCCCGAGCTCACCGGACTGCCGATGAGCCAGGTGCTAAGGGCCCGGCCGGCGGAGCTGCTGGGTCGGCGCCTGGCGATTCGCCTGAAACAGGAGATCAAGGGGCGCTCGCGCCTGCCGGCGCCGCTGGCGATCACGCGGCGAGTCGGCGAGGGGTCGATGAAGGTCCAGGTCAATGCCCACCGTCGAGGCGACCGGGTCATCGTCGAGATCGAGCCGCTGGGCCCCATGGGGCAGCGGCGGCTGATGGCGCTGGTCAACGAATGGCTGAGACGCATCGGAGAGGCCGAGAGCCGCGACCGGCTGTTGGATACCCTGGTGGAGGGAGTGGCCCAGCTGACCGGCCATGACCGGGTGCTGGTATGCCGGTTCGATGCCGACTGGCACGGCAAGGTGGTGGCCGAGCATCGCCATGGGCCAGTCGCCTCGCTGCTCGGGCAGCATTTCCCCGCCAGTGACTTTCCGGCCCAGGCGCGCAGCCTGATCGAGCAGAACCCGGTGCGCAGCGTGCCCGATGTCCAGGCACGCCCGGTGGAGGTCTTGGCCTACCAGGAGAACAGCGGCGCCATGAGGGACGACCTGGCGGCATGCGTGCTGCGGGCGCCTTCGCCGGAGCAGGTGAGCTATCAGGAGCATCTCGGGGTCGGGGCGATGCTGTCGATTCCCATCCAGAGCCAGCAGGAGCTGTGGGGGCTGCTGATCGGCCACGCCATGGCCCCGGTGCCGCTGGCCCCGGCGATCCGGGAAGCCGCCCGCGCCCTGGTGCAGATGGCCGCCCAGCGGCTGTTTCTGCTGCGCGCCCGCCAGGAGGCCCGCTACCTACAGCGGGTGCAGGACAGCCGCGACTTGCTCACCCGGGCCCGTCGGCGGCTGCCGAGTCCCGAGTCGCTGGTACAGCGCCACGGCGCCGAGTGGCTGGCGCTGTTTCGCGCCCAGGGCGTTACCCTGGTACATCACGGGCAGCTGGTCAGCTTCGGCCAGGTGCCGTCTCTGGAGGCGCTGGACACGCTGGTGTCACGCCTGGAAGCGCAGCATACCCATGAGGGGCCCTGGTATACCGCCAATGCCGAAATGCAGGCGATGACACAGGGGCTGGCGCTGGACGGGATCTGCGGGGTGCTGGCGATTCCGCTGCGACTCAACACCCAGCGCCGCGACTGGCTGTTGCTGTTTCGTCCCGAGCAGGTCGAGACCCTCTACTGGGCGGTTCCCGGCGCCGCGGCGGGGGATCGATCCGGGTCCGCCCCCGCGCAGCCCCTGCCGGGTCGACACTCCGCCTGGCGCGAGGAGGTCAGCGGCCGCAGTATCGCCTGGGAGCGGATCGAGCGCCTGGCGGCCATGGACCTCGGCGAGGATCTGGCGCTGGCCGCCTCCGTCCACGAGATCGAGCGGCTCAATGCGCGCCTGCATCAGGAGCAGCAGGCGCTGGCCGATGCCAACCGCCGGCTCGAACAGCTGGCCCACTTCGATTCGCTGACCGGAGTGTGGAATCGCTACCGGATCGAGCAGGCCATCGACGTCGAGCTGGCCGCTGCCGAGCGCTACGGGCGATCCTTCGCCCTGCTGCTGTTCGATGCCGACCACTTCAAGCGCATCAACGACCGCTTCGGCCATGAGATGGGGGATCGGGTGCTGCGCGAGCTGGCGCGGCGGGTCGGGCAGTCGCTGCGCGGCTGCGACCACCTGGGGCGCTGGGGCGGCGAGGAGTTCGTGGTGTTGGCCACCGAAACCGACCGCGAGGCCGCTGTCGGCCTCGGCGAGCGGCTGCGGCGGCTGATCGCCGAGGTGGCGGTCGAGGGGCTGCCGCTGTCGATCACCGCCAGCATCGGGGTGGCCTTGTGGCAGCCGGGGGATAGCCGCAAGACGCTGGTGAAGCGCGCCGATCAGGCCATGTACCGGGCCAAGACCCTGGGGCGCGATCGGGTCTGCCTGGAGGATGGCGGCGCGGATGCGTCACCGGTGACGTGAGTCCAGCCCCGGCCGACTTGGCCCACCGTGCCGGCTTACAGCCAGTGGGCGGCGAAGCTGTCGGCGTCCACCGGCCGGCCGAAGTAGAAACCCTGCACGCCGCTGCAGCCCAGCGCCTTGAGCGCCTCGGCCTGGTCGTGGGTCTCGACGCCCTCGGCGACGGTCCGCATGCCCAGGGTCTGGGCCATGGCGATGATGGTGGCGACGATGGCGCGGTCGTGGCTGCTCTCGAGCATGTCCTGCACGAAGGACATGTCGATCTTCAGGGTGTCGGCGGCGAAGCGCTTGAGGTAGGTCAGCGACGAGTAGCCGGTGCCGAAGTCATCGATCGCCATGCCGAAGCCGGCGGCGCGGAGGGCGCGGGTAATGCTGACGGTTTGATCCGGGTTGCGCATCAGCCCGCTCTCGGTCAGCTCCAGGCCGATGCGCCCGGGAGCCACCCGCGCGGTCAGGCGCTGGACATGCTCGGCCAGCTGGGGATCGTCCATCTGCTGAGCCGAGACGTTGACGCATAGCCGCCCCGGGAACGCCTTGCCCTGGGCCTCCCAGCGCTCCAGCTGGCGGCAGGCGGCGTCCAGCACCCAGTCGCCGAGCCGGCCAATCAGCCCCTGCTCCTCGGCCAGGGGAATGAAATCGCCGGGGCTCACCCAGCCCAGGGTGTCGTCCTGCCAGCGGCACAGGGCCTCGGCGCCGATCAACTTGCCGCTTACCAGGCAGAACTGGGGCTGGAAGTGCAGCGACAGCCCATTGCGGGCGAGGGCGTCGATGAAGCGCACCTGGAGGACTTCGCGTTGGTACAGCTCATCGGCCATGCTGGGGCTGAAGAAGCGCGTGCGATCACCGCTGCGTTTGGCATGATTGAGCGCGATGCTGGCATGCTGGAACAGCGACTGGGCATCCTCGGCATCGCTGGGAAACAGCGCCGCACCGGCGCTGGCGGCAATCGCAAAGCGACGCTCGGCGATCGGGATCGGCGGTGAAAGGCTGCGTCGATAGCGCTCGATGGCGCCGGCCATGGCGGCTGGGTCGGTGTCCATCAGCAGCACCATGAACTCGTCTCCCCCGAGGCGGGCGACGAACTCGCCGGGGGCCGTGACGGCGCCGAAGCGCGCGGCGATCGCGGCCAGCAGGCGGTCGCCCAGCGCATGGCCCTGGGTATCGTTGATCTGCCGGAAGCGCTGCAGATCGAGATAGACCAGGCCCAGGGCGCTGCCCTGCCGGCTGGCGCGGTCGAAGCTGTCGTTGAGCCGCTCCATGAAGTGGCGGCGGTTGGGCAGCCCGGTCACGCTGTCCCAGAAGGCCAGCTGTTCGATGCGGTGATGGCTGCTGCGCCTTTCCCGCTCCGCCGCCTGGCGGGCCAGCTCGGCCCCGGCCTGGGCGGCGGCGATGCGCAACACCTCCGGGGCATAGTCGGCCAGCGCCAGCGGTTGGCTGTCGAGGATCGCCATCAGCCCCAACAGCTGGCCGTCCGGCGCCTTGATCGGCACCCCCATGTAGCTGGTCACCCCCATCTCCCGCAGCAGCGGGTCGTCGGGAAAGCGCGCGCAGACGTTATCCGGGTAGTGGCAGGCTTGGTCATCCAACACATGGGCGCAGGGGGTGCCCGCCAGCGGGTAGGTCACCGCGGGCTGCAGTTGTCCCTGCGACCAGCCGGCCACGGTGCGCAGCGTCTCACCGTCGGGCAGCAGCTCGGCGATCAGCGCATGCTCCGCCTCGAAGATGGCGGCAAGGCGCTCGACCAGCAGATCGAACACCCGGGGGGTGCCGGTGCTGCCCAAGCTGTCGGCCAGCAGGCGAAAGGCGTCTTCGGGGGCCATCATTGGCGACGGGCGGCTCCTGTTGCAGGCCGGTTAGAACGGTAAGCGTATCAGCAAAATATGCCCGAAGCGGCATCGGGTTGCCAGTGTCGCGTGGCCGGCGTTCGCCCATCGCCACCCAGTATCGCGGCGGTTTGACCCCGGACAATGCAGAAGTTGGCGTGAAACGGCATAGTAATGCACCTGTATCAGGGCGTTGACTGCGTCAGCATCTGCCATGCGAATGGCAGCTATACTACGACAACGAAAAAGATAACGATAAAGATCACGACATAGGGAGATGCCATGGCGCGACGCTGGGCGGCGCTGAGGTCTGCCGGGCGCCACCTGGGCCCGCTGGTGGTGGCTCTGCTGCTGGCGCTGGCGAGCTGGCAGCAGCAGGTCTGGCCGCTTGTGGCCGCTGCTACCCTGCTGGGGCTGCTGGTCCTGGCGCTGGTGGTTCATCAGTGGGCGCTGTGGCGCGCCGGGCAGCGGCACGACGTGCCCCGATCCGCCCTCGAGGAGGCCAACCAGGGGATTGCCGCCATGGCCTTCGAGACCCACCTGGGCATGATCATCACCGATGCCCAGGGTGCCATCCTCAAGGTGAATCGCACCTTCACCGCCATCACCGGCTATACCCAGGAGGAGGTGGTCGGCAGGAATCCGCGAATGTGGAGTTCCGGCAAGCATGATGCGCGCTTCTATCAGCGCATGTGGCAGACCGTCCACGACACCGGCAGCTGGCAGGGCGAGATCTGGAACCGGCGCAAGGATGGCGAGTTGTACCTTCAATGGTTGACCATCAGCGCGGTCAAAAGCGAGCGCGGCGAGGTGACCCACTTCGTCGCGACCCTGACCGATATCACCCAGCGCCGACACACCGAAGAGCAGGTGTATCAGCTGGCCTTCTACGACCCCCTCACCGGTCTGCCCAATCGCCGCCTGCTGCTCGACCGCCTCAAGTCCGCGCTCAAGGCGAGCCATCGCAGCGCCCAGTTCGGCGCGCTGATGTTCATCGATCTGGACAACTTCAAGGTGATCAACGACACCCAGGGCCATCAGCAGGGCGATGAGCTGCTGTGCCAGGTTGCCCGCCGGCTGACCTCGGTGCTGCGCGAGACCGATACCGTGGCGCGGCTGGGAGGCGACGAGTTCGTGGTGATGCTCACCGACCTGGGCGAGGCGTCGCTGAAGGCGGCCCAGGTCGCGGAACGGGTCGCAGAGAAGCTGCTGGCCGCCCTCGAGGAGTCCCACAAGGTGGGGGAGCAGCGTTTTACGGTGAGCGGCAGCCTGGGCATCACCCTGTTCACCGATCACGGCAGTCGCGCCGATGAGATCATGCAGCAGGCCGACCTGGCCATGTACCAGGCCAAGGCCGCCGGGCGCAATACGTTGCGCTTCTACGACCCCGAGATGCAGGCCGTCGTGATCGAGCGGGCCACCCTGGAGGCCGATCTGCGCCAGGTCATCGAGCGCGAGGAATTGAGCCTGCACTACCAGCCTCAGGTGGACAGCGAAGGGGGAATCGTCGGCGTGGAGGCGCTGCTGCGCTGGGAGCACCCCTCCCGCGGCCAGGTCTCCCCCGGGGTCTTCATTCCCCTGGCCGAGGAGACGCGCATGATACTGCCCATCGGCCGTTGGGTGCTCCATGAGGCCTGTCGGCAGCTGGTCGCCTGGCAGGGCGACCCGCACAAGCGTCGGCTCCGGGTGGCGGTAAACGTCAGCGTGCAGCAGTTCTCGGCGGTGGACTTCGTCGATCAAGTGGAGCGCATCCTGGCCGAAACCGGTGCACCGGCCGAGCAGCTGGAGCTCGAGGTCACCGAGTCGCTGCTGATGCATGACCCGGAGGAGACCCGCGACAAGATATTGCGTTTGCGCCAGCGCGGCATCGGCTTCGCCCTGGATGACTTCGGCACCGGCTACTCGTCGCTGGCCTACCTGCGCCGACTGCCCCTCGATCGGCTCAAGATCGACAAGTCGTTCATCCGCGATGTGCACCAGGACCCCACCAATGCCGCCATCGTCGAGGCGATCATCACCCTGAGCAACACCCTGTCGCTGGCTATCCTGGCCGAAGGCGTCGAGACCGAGGCCGAGCGCCAGTGGCTGGAGGCCCACGACTGCCGGTTCTATCAAGGATTTCTGTATGGCCGGCCGGCGCCTGTGTCGACCCTGGCCCTGGATCGGCTGCCGGGCACCGCCTTACGCTAGCCTTAAGGGGCATCAGGGGCTTTGAGATGAACGCAAAAGGCGGCCCGCGGGCCGCCTCGTCAGTCTTGCGTTTAGGTCTTGTGGGGGCGTTGTGGCTATACCGCCCTGGGCTCGCTCATCAGCCCCTTGACGATGGCGTAGCAGGCCACCAGCAGCACCAGGGTGAAGGGTAGGCCGGTGGTGATCACCGCCGTCTGCAGGGCCGCCAGGCCGCCGCCCAGCAGCAGGGCGATGGCGATGGCCCCTTCGATGATCGCCCAGAAGAGGCGCTGTGGCTTGGGCGCATCGACCTTGCCGCCGGCGGTGATGGAGTCGATCACCAGCGAACCGGAGTCCGAGGAGGTGATGAAGAACACCATCACCAGCACGATGGCGATGAAGGAGGTGATCTCGGTCAGCGGCAGGCCCCCCAGCATGATGAACAGGGCATCGGCATCCCCTTCGAAAGTGCCGGCCAGGAACTGCTGGATGCCGGCGGTACCGAAAGAGGTCATCCAAAGCACCGACACCAGCGACGGAACCAGCAGCACGGCGATTAGGAACTCGCGCACGGTGCGCCCGCGCGAGACCCGGGCAATGAACATACCGACGAACGGTGACCAGGAGATCCACCACGCCCAGTAGAAGGCGGTCCAGCCCTGGCTGAAGTTGGCATCCTCACGGCCGAAGGGATTGGAGAGGCCGGGCAGATTGACGAGGTAGGACATCAGGTTCTGGAAGAAGCCGGTGGCGATCATCAGCGTCGGGCCGACGATGATCACGAACAGCAGCAGCAGGAAGGCCAGCCCCATGTTGAGCTTGGAGAGCTGCTGCACGCCCTTGTCGACGCCCAGAAAGATCGAGCCCATGGCGACCACGGTGATACCCATGATCAGCAGCACCATGGTGGTGTTGGTGTCGGGAATGCCGAACAGGTCATTGAGGCCGCTGGTGGCCTGCTGGGCGCCGAGCCCCAGCGAAGTGGCCAGGCCGAACAGGGTAGCGAATACCGCCAGGATATCGATCACATGGCCCGGCCAGCCCCAGACGCGCTCCCCCAGGACGGGGTAGAAGATCGAGCGCATGGTGAGCGGCAGGCCCTTGTTGAAGGAGAACAGCGCCAGCGCCAGCGCCACCACGGCGTAGATTGCCCAGGGATGCAGGCCCCAGTGGAAGATGGTGGCGGCCATGCCCAGCGCAATTGCCGCTTGTTCGTTACCCTCGGCAGCGCCCAGCGGCGACCAGTCCGTCCGTGCGCCGTTCTCGGTGGCGATGCCGCCCAGGGCCGACTGGAAGTGGTCCATGGGCTCGGAGACGCCAAAGTACATCAGGCCGATGCCCATCCCCGCGGCAAAAAGCATCGAGAACCAGCCCAGATAGCTGAAGTCCGGCTTGGCCTCGGCCCCCCCGATGCGCACCTTCCCCAGGGGCGTGAAGATCAGCACGATGGAGAGAATCACGAAGATATTGGCCGCCAGCAGGAAGAACCAGGCCATGTTGACCGTCAGGAAGCTGAAGCCGACGTTGAAGATCGGTTCGATCTGATCCTGCAGCGCCAGGGCGATGACCACGAAGAACAGGATCACTATCGACGAGATCGTGAAGACCTTGCCGTGCAGGTCGAGGTTGATCCCCATGGGGCTAGCGGTGATGTTGTCCTGGCCGATCACGTAGTCGGTATCGATCAGGTCGGCGGCCCCTTCCGGGGCCGGTATCCCTTCCGAGGATTTGTTGGCCTCAGGGTTATTGTCGTCGTGAGGATGCTTGTCCACTTGACGTTCTCCCTTTGCTTGACGTCTGAATTATTGGCGTGTGGCGATAGGGCTCAGTCTGGCTTGGGTCTGACCAGGAACACCGAGACATCGGTATGGGTGGCGATCTTGCCACCGTGGGAAGACATGATGACGTCCAGGTGCTTCGGCGGATGGGTCGGCATCACCACCAGATCGGCGCCCACGTCCTTGATGGCCTGGATCAGCAGGTCGTCCAGATTGGCCACCGGGTCCGCGCTGTGCACGGTCTGCGCGCTGACCGGTTGACCATGCACCTGGGCTCGCTGCTGGGCAAAGGCCTCCAACTTCTTCTGAAACTCCTCCGGGGTACGGGCCACGCTGCTGGGGGTGCTGGAGGTCACGCCGACATAGCAGACCTCGGCATCATAGTGGCGGGCCAGGTCGGCGACCGCCGCCAGGGAGGGCTCGATGACCTCGATATGCGCCAGGTCGATCGGCACCATGATTTTGCTGAACATACTCGACTCCTCTTTTCGCTGTGCAGCGACCAGCGTCTTGCTCTAGGGGCGCGCAGTAACCTGTACGCCTTCATCCTTGAGTGTGGCGATTTTGTCGAACTCTTCCAGTGGAGGCCTCGGCCCGCTGTCAACGGATGCCCTTGAGCATGGCCCGGCAGCTGTCGCCGATCACCGACGCCGATTGTACATGATGAAACACTTTGATTCCGAATGGGTTTAAACGCCTGTTCATAGCCTGTCGGTGCCACTGACGCTGGCCGCTGCTGGCGTGCCGATGCCCGTCGCCGGCGCCCGTCGACTAGGGGCAACACCCGGCAGGCGGTGCAAGGGGGCAGGCAGGAGTCAGTGTGACACCCCTGTCCCATGTGTCAGTTTTCACCAACGCCCGGTGGCGGGGTAGGGGATGCTCGGGCAAGGCGGAGTTTTTTCAACTGGCTGATGTTAAGTGTATTTTATGATTATTTGGCATGATTGGCATGCCGGCTGCAACGTCCTGAGTGAACATGACTGACTCAGGGAGACCGCCAGATGACTCGTGACAAACACTCTCGATTTTCCCGCAGCGGGCGCCTCGCGGCACTGGCCTCCATCGCGGCCCTGGCACTGGGTACGCTGGCGCTCGCCGGCTGTGGCAACGATGACGAACTGCCGCCGATGGAGGCGCCGGCACCGATGGAAGAGCCGGCTCAGGATCCGGGCATGGGGCAGGACCCCGCCGATGACCCCGGCATGGGGCAGGATCCCGGGATGGAACGGGACCCCGGCATGGGTGAGCAGGAGCCCATGATGGAGGATGAGGAGTATTGACGCCAACCGCTGCCCGGCCGGGCAGCGGCTCAGGGCAAGCCGCCCTGCGCATTTCGTCGCGAAATTCGACGCAGAAGCAAGTTGAAGTAAGGAGGTACATTCCTGCCGCTGCCGGCCTGACGCTGCTCGTCGCCGTGCTGGCGGATGCCCGGCGGCGCCGATGAGGTCAGTCGGCGGGGACCAGGCGGTAGAGGCTGCCCGGCGCATCGTCGTTGAGCAGGTAGAGGGCGCCGTCGTGGCCCTGACGAACGTCGCGCACGCGCCCGATATGGCCGTCGAGGATCACTTCGTGGTCGGCCAGCTCGCCCTCCGCCAGGGTCAGGCGCATGAGCCGCTCGCTGCGCAGGCCGCCGGCCAGCAGGTCGCCCTGCCAGTCGGGGAAGGCGTCGGCGGTGACCTCGGTCAGCCCGGAGGGGGCCAGGGTGCCGTCGAAGACGTGGACGGGGTCGCGCATGCCGGGCAAGGAGTCGGCGCCGATGGGCTCGCCGGTGGCGTAGTCGCGGCCAAGGCTGACCTCCGGCCAGCCGTAGTTCTCGCCGGCCTGGAGGTGGTTGAGCTCGTCGCCGCCCCGGGGGCCGTGCTCGGTGGCCCAGGCCTCGCCGTGGCGATTGACGATCATGCCCTGGATATTGCGGTTGCCGGCGGTGAAGAGCTCATCGAGGACCTCGGGCTCGTCGAGGAAGGGGTTGTCATCGGGCACGCCGCCGGTCTCGGTGAGGCGCAGCACGCTGCCGGCATGGTCGCCCTTGTCCTGGGCGCGCGGCGGCTCGCTGCCGCGGTCGCCGATGCTCATCAGCAGGGTACCGTCGGGCAGCCAGGCCAGGCGCGAACCGTAGTGGCGCCCGGGGCCGGAGAAGCGGTCCTGAACGAAGAGCTCTTCCACCTCTTCCAGGGCGCCGTCTCCCAGGCGGCCGCGTGACAGCGCCGTCGCGGTGCCGCCGCCGTCGGCCTTGCTCCAGGTGAAGTAGATCCAGTCGTGCTCGCCGTCGCCGGTGCCGTAGTCGGGGTGGAGCACCACGTCGAGCAGCCCGCCCTGGCCGCGGGCGTTGACCTCGGGCACGCCCTCGAGGTGGCGGACATCGCCCGCCTCGTCGATCAGCGTCAGGCGTCCGGGGCGCTCGCTGACCAGGAAGCGGCCGTCGGGCAACTGGGCCACCGCCCAGGGGTGGGCCAGGCCGGTGGCCAGGCGCTCCAGGCGCAGGTCCAGGTGCTCGGTGGCGATACGCTCATACACCACCTCGGCCGCCTGGGCGCTGCCGACGACCAGCGCCGTACCCAGCAGCAGGGTGGTGGGTAGCAGTTTGCGTGTGGTGTGCATCCCGTTCTCCCGTTGGTGGCTCTCCCTACAACAGCATAGTGACTCCCGGTGCCCACGGGTGTTCCGGGGCCGGTCGACTTGGGAATCGCTGAACAAATCGCCGAGCGAGATGAAGCGCAAGGCGCACGGAGCACAGGAACCGGAGCATATGGGGTATATGTGAGGATTCCGCGCACCGCGCAACGCAGCGATTCGCTCGTGTAGGCATTTGTGCAGTGTTTCCCTACATCAGGATCGCCAGCAGGATGGGCAGATAGAGCAGCGACAGCAGCGTGGAGCAGAACACCAGGCTGGCTACGTATTCCGGCTCGCGTCCGGCGCGCTGGGCGAACAGGTAGTTGAACACCGCCACCGGCATGCTCATCTGCAGCACCAGGATACTCAGGGCCAGCGGGGGCAGCCCCAGCAGGGTGCCGATGCCCCAGGCCGCCAGCGCGGCGATGGGAATGCGCAGCAGGCTGAAGCCGATGCCCGACTTGAGGCTCTTGACCTGGATGCTGGCCAGCGAGACGCCCAGGGTGATCAGCATCAGCGGCACCGTAAAGCCGGAGATCAGATCGACGCTGTTGTCGAGCCACAGCGGCAGCTCGGTGTCGGTGAGCAGCAGCGCCAGGGCGATCAGGATGGCGTAGACGACCGGGGTCCGGGCCAACTCCCGCAGCGGGTTGCCCCGGCTGGCCATCACCGTGCCCACCGTGAACTGGAACAGCGACACCGTGACCATCACCGTGATGCCAAAGACGAAGCCGGCGCTGCCGAAGGCGTAGAGCACCACCGGCAGGCCCATGTTGCCGGTATTGGGATACATCATGGGGGCCAGCAGCACGCGCCAGTCGCGTCCCAGCAGCCGCGCCACCGCCGCCGTGGCCGCGGCCATGGCGATCATCACCAGGGCGGTGGCCAGCATGGTGCGCCCGAAGCTGCCGGCGTCGATCTCGGCGCCGGAGAGCGAGGCCAGGACCAGCGCCGGGGTGCCAATATTGAAGACCAGCCGGGTAACGAACTCCACCGGATAGGGGTAGCCCAGACGAATCCAGGTAAAGCCGAGACCGGCGCCGGCCAGTACCGGCGCCATCACGGCAAAGAGTTCGGCGAGCATCGGCGCTCCTTGGCGGGATGGACAAGCGCCGCATTGTCACGAAGGCAGGCGTCGCCATGCAAGTTCGGCAGGCGTTGCAAATGGTCGAACGCCGTGTTCCGGCGGGGTGAGCTGCACGACGTTCCGATAATAATTACTATTAGCGATCGCGATTCACTTGCCGATGCAGGAGCCAGCCCCATGTTCAGCGCCTCTCATATCGTTCGCCGATGGACCCGCCGGCGAGCGCTGACCCTGTTCGCCGCGGCGCTGTGCCTCGTCCTGTCGAGCACCGCCGAGGCGCGCACCCTCGACACCGCCCACGGCGAGGTCGAGGTGCCCGAGTCTCCCGAGCGAATCGTCACCCTCTACGAGGGCGCCCTGGATGCGGCGCTGGCGGCCGGGATCGTGCCGGTGGGGGCGGTGACCACCCGCGGCGGCGACGGCGTGGCCGGCTATATCGAGGCGCATCTCGACGCCCTGTCGCCAGACGCGCGCCCGGCCATCGTTGGCGTGGTGCGCGAGCTCAACCTCGAGGCGGTGCTGGCCCAGCGCCCCGACCTGATCCTGGCCGCGCCGCAGCTCAGCGCCGAGCAGTACGCCCTGCTGTCGCGCATCGCCCCCACGGTGGTGCCGGCGACCCGCCCGCTTGCCGCCGATAACTGGCAGGCCGAGGCGCGCCTCTACGGCGAGGCATTGGGCCGGGCCGCTGAGGTCGAGGCGGCCATCGCCGAGCTGGCGACCCGCAGCGCCGCCCTGGCCGAGGCGCTGGCGGCGGCCGGGGTGAACGGCTCCGCCAACCTGATTCGCTGGATGCCCCAGGGGCCCATGGTGATGTCCGCGCAGCTGTTCGCGTCGGGACTGATCGAGGCGGCGGGGCTCGAGATCGGCGATGCCGGCCTGGTCCGCGAGGGCGGCTCGCACAGCGACCCCCTGAGCCTGGAGAACCTCTCGCGGCTCGACGGCGACTGGCTGTTTCTGGCCACCCTCAACGCGGAGGGGCAGGAGGCGCTGGATGCGGCGCGCACCTCCCCGGCCTTCGCGCGGCTACCCGCGGTGCAAGCCGAGCGAGTGGTGCCGGTGGACGGCCAGCTGTGGACCAGCGCCAACGGGCCATTGGCCGCCCAGGCGATCCTCGACCACCTCGAAGCGGCCCTGCTGCCCTGATGGCGGGCCTCGCCATCGGCCGCGCCGGACCCCGCGGCCGGCCCGGCCTTGCGCGGATCGCGCTGGCGCTAGGTGGCCTGCTGCTGCTCGCCGCGCTGGCCAGCCTGCTGCTGGGCGCCGGCGAGGTCGGCCCCGCCCGGGCGCTGGCGGTGCTGCTGGGTGGCGGCGACGAGGAGGCGCGCTTCGTGGTGGGCGCGCTGCGCGGCCCGCGCACCCTGATCGGCATCGTGGTGGGGGTGGCGCTGGGCGTGGCCGGGGCGCTGCTGCAGGCGGTATCGCGCAATCCCCTGGCCGAGCCGGGGCTACTCGGCGTCAGCGCCGGAGCGGCCTTTGCCGTGGCCCTGGCGCTGTGGCTGGGCGCCAGTGCCGCCACCCTGCGCATTGCCGTGGGCCAGCTCGGCGCCCTGGTCGGCTGCGCCTGCGTGCTCAGCGTGGTGCGCCTGCGCGGCCTGGGCGGCGACCCGGTGCGCCTGATCCTGGCCGGGGCGACCTTCACGGCGCTACTCGGCTCGCTCACCTCGCTGCTGCTGCTGTTCGATCAGCGCAGCGCCGACGAAATCCGCTTCTGGGTGATCGGCAGCCTTGCCGGCCGGCGCCTGGAGGACCTGCTGGCGGTGCTGCCGAGCCTCGCCGTGGCGCTGGGCCTGACCCTGTGGATGGCGCGGCCGCTGGCGGCCCTGGCGCTGGGCGAGCGGGTGGCTGCGGGCCTCGGCCATCGCCCGGGCCGGGTGCGGCTCGTCGTCGTGCTGGTGGTGGCGCTGCTGGTCGGTGCCGCCACCGCCATCGCCGGTCCCATCGCCTTCGTCGGCCTGGTGGTGCCCTTCGCCGCCCGCGCCCTGGCCGGGCCGGACATCCGCCGCACCCTGTGGCTCTGCATGCCGCTGGGCCCGCTGATGGTGCTGGGGGCCGACGTGACGTCCCGGCTGCTGGTGGCACCCTCCGAGCTGCCGCTGGGCGTGCTCACCGCCCTGCTGGGCGCGCCGGTGCTGGTGGCCGTGGTGCGCGCCCGGCGGCTGCCGACGCTCTAGCCGGGAGGCCCCATGCTCGAACGACCCCTGACCAGCCGCGACGCGATCGGTCGCCAACCTCAGCGTTTCGCGGCGGATGCAACACGCCAGCCCGGCGCGCCGTCCGGCTACTGGCGGCTCGCCCATGGCGAGGTCAGCCTGCTGGTGGAGCGCCGCGCCCTGGCCGCCAACCTGCTGCTGCTCGTGCTGCTGCTGGCCGCCTCGGCTGCCTACCTGATGCTCGGCAGCATCCCGGTCGGCGCCGGGGAGCTGGCGCGGGCGCTGGCCGGCAACGGCGAGGTGGTCAGCGCCTTCGTGGTGCTGGAGCTGCGTCTGCCGCGGCTGGTCGCCGCCTGGCTCACCGGCGCGGCCTTCGCCGTGGCGGGCTGCCTGATGCAGACCCTGGCCCGCAACCGCCTGGCCACGCCGGGCATCATCGGCATCGACAACGGCGCCACCGCCTTCGCCGTGGCCTCCGTGGTGGGCCTGGGGGTGTCGCTGGCGCCGCCGGCCATGGCCCTGGCCGGGGCGGCCACCGCGGCGGCCATCACCTTTGGCCTGGCCAGCGGCGGCGATACCCGCGGCTATCGCTTCATCGTCGCCGGCATCGGCATCGGCGCGGTGTTCGGCGCCATTACGCAGCTGCTGCTGGCCCGGGTGGGCATCGACACCGCCAACGCCGCCTATCCCTGGACGGTGGGCACCCTCAATGCGCGTCCGGGCGGGGCGGTGATGGCGCTGGCGGCGGGTCTCGCCCTGGGGCTGCCGCTGGCGTTGGCGCTGTCGCGCCCGCTCACGCTGATGCGTTTCTCCGACGCCGTGGCCAGCGGGCTCGGGGTGATGCTGCGCCGCCGTCGCGCCCAGGTGCTGGCGCTGTCGGTGTTGTTGACGGCGCTGGCCGTGGCGGTGGCCGGGCCGGTGGGCATGGTGGGGCTGATCGGCCCCGAGATCGCCCGCTGGCTCGGCTCCTCCCGGGGCGTGCCGCTGGTGGCCTCGGCCCTGGCCGGGGCCCTGGTGATGGTGCTGGCCGACCTGGTGGGACGGCTGCTGCTGGCCCCCATCGAGCTGCCGGTGGGCATCGTCACCGCCGTGGTCGGCGGGCCCTGGCTGCTGTGGATCCTGCTGCGACCCGATTCGAGGAGCTCGAGATGAATGCACCGACCCTGCCCATCCATCGCCTGGAGGCCGAGGCGCTGCGCCTGGCTCACGGCCGCACCCCGGTGATCGAGGGCCTGGATCTCGCCCTGCCGCCGGGCCAGGTCACCGCCATCGTCGGCCCCAACGGCTGCGGCAAGTCGACCCTGCTGGCCGGGCTCGCACGGCTGCACGCCCCCGGGGGCGGCGCGGTGCTGCTCGACGGCGAGGATATCCAGCGCCTGCCGGCCCGCCAGCTGGCTCGGCGCCTGGCGCTGCTGCCCCAGGAGGCCACGGCGCCGGAGGGCCTGACCGTTCACGACCTGATCCGCTTTGGCCGCCAGCCCCACCAGGGCTGGCTGCGGCAGTGGTCCGCCGAGGACCAGCGGGTAGTGGAGGAGGCGCTGGCCGCGGCGGGGCTCGAGGCCCTGGCCGAGCGCCCCCTGGAGGCGCTCTCCGGCGGCCAGCGCCAGCGCGCCTGGATCGCCATGACCATCGCCCAGCAGACCCCGCTGGTGCTGCTCGACGAGCCCACCTCGGCGCTGGACCTCGGCCACCAGCTCGAGGTGTTCGAGCTGGTGCGCCGCCTGGCCGGCGCCGGGCGCACCCTGGCGCTGGTGCTCCACGACCTGGCCAGCGCCTGCCGCTACGCCGACCACCTGGTGGCCATGCGCGATGGGCGCATCGTCGCCCAGGGGGCACCGGCCGAGGTGGTCACCGAGGCGCTGGTGCGCGAGCTCTACGGCGTGGCCTGCACCCTGATCCACGACCCCGCCAGCGGTACGCCGATTCTGACCGACCTGCGCCGGCTCCCCGCCTCCCGCTAGCGTCGGTTTTAGCAGCATGGGTCGTCGGCATTGGCCGTGGGCCTGTGCCCTCGGCTATGCTTCGCGGGCTAATGACAAGGAACCGCCGATGACCACGACCGCCTCACCCAACAGCTTCCAGGCGCTGGTGCGCCTGCTGCGCTATGCCCGCGGCTACCGGCGGCGCATCGTCGCCGCCACCAGCTGCTCGATCGTCAACAAGATCTTCGATATCGCCCCGGAGATCCTGATCGGCGTGGCCATCGACGTGGTGGTCAACCAGGAGCGCAGCTTCGTCGCGCGGCTGGGCTTCACCACCCCCCAGGAGCAGATCTTCGTCCTGGCGATCCTGACCTTCTTTATCTGGGCCGGCGAGTCGATCTTCGAGTACCTCTACAAGATCCTGTGGCGCAACCTGGCCCAGCGCCTCCAGGCCGACATGCGCCTGGACACCTACGAGCACGCCCAGCGCCTGGACATGGCCTACTTCGAGTCGAAGAGCTCGGGGCAGCTGGTGGCCACCATGAACGACGACGTCAACCAGCTGGAGCGCTTCCTGGACGGCGGCGCCAACTCGCTGATCCAGGTCGGCGTCACGGTGGTGGCGGTGGGGGCGGTGTTCTTCGTGATCTCGCCGCTGATCGCGCTGCTCGCCTTCACGCCGATTCCGCTGATCATCTGGGGCGCCTTCTTCTTCCAGCGCAAGGCGGGGCCGCTTTACGCCGACGTGCGCGAGAAGGTGGGTGACCTGGCCAGCCGGCTCTCCAACAACCTGGCCGGCATCGCCACCATCAAGAGCTTCACCAGCGAGGCCCGGGAGGCCGAGCGGCTGCGGGAGGTGAGCGAGGCCTACGTGGCGGCCAACCGCCGGGCGATTCGGGTCAGCTCCGCCTTTATCCCGGTGATTCGCATGGCGATCCTGGCCGGTTTTTTGGCCACCTTCACCGTGGGCGGCATGCTAGCGCTGCGCGGCGACCTCAACGTGGGCGCCTACGGCGTGCTGGTGTTTCTCACTCAGCGGCTGCTCTGGCCGCTGACGGGTCTCGCCGAGGTGATCGACCTCTTCGAGCGCGCCATGGCCAGCACCCGGCGCATCCTCGACCTGCTGGCGGTGCCGATCACCGTGCGCGACAACCATGACACACCGCTGACAGAGCCGCTGCGAGGCGAGGTGGACTTCGAGGGGGTGAGCTTTCGCTATGCGGCAAGCGACGTGGGGGTGGAGAACGTCAGCCTGCACGTGCCCGCCGGCCATACCCTGGCCCTGGTGGGCGCCACCGGCTCCGGCAAGTCGACCCTGATCAAGCTGCTGCTGCGCTTCTACGACCCCAGCGCCGGGGGGATTCGCATTGACGGCCAGCCCATCGACGCCGTGAGCCTCGCCTCCCTGCGTGGCGCCATCGGCCTGGTCAGCCAGGACGTCTACCTGTTCGAGGGCAGCGTGCGCGACAATATCGCCTACGGCCGCCCCGAGGCCAGTGAGGCCGAGGTGGTCGAGGCGGCGAAGACCGCGGAAGCCTGGGAGTTCATCCAGGTGCTGCCCCAGGGGCTCGACACCCCGGTGGGCGAGCGCGGCGTGCGCCTCTCCGGCGGCCAGCGCCAGCGGTTGTCCCTGGCGCGGGCGCTGCTCAAGGACCCGCCCATCCTGGTGCTGGATGAAGCCACCAGCGCCGTGGACAACGAGACCGAGGCCGCCATCCAACGCTCGCTGCGCCGCATCGGCCACGGCCGCACCGTGATCATGATCGCCCACCGCCTCTCTACCATCGTCCACGCCGACGAGATCGTGGTCATCGAGGGCGGCCGGGTCACGGAGCGGGGCACCCACGACAGCCTGCTCGTGGCTAACGGCCGCTACGCCGCCCAGTGGCGGGTGCAGACCGGGGCGCTCGCCGCCGACGCCGGACTGGGCGCGCTGCCGAGTGCGTGAGTCGCTGGAGCGCCACCAAGTCTGGATCTACCGGGTGGCGATTGTGGGCGGCCTGGGGCTGGGCCTCTCCCGGCCCGCAGGTGCCGAGGCCCTGGAGGGTGCGCTGTGGCCGCTGCTCGCGGTCTTGCTCTTCGCCACGTTCACCCAGGTGCCGCTGAATCGGCACTCCCTGGCCTTCCTGCGCTGGGTGCCCAGCCGGCTGATCCCCGACCGTTAGATCGGAGGTGCCTGCGAGGGAGAACGCCGCACGGCCATGCCCGGCCTCGAGAGGCAAGCGCCGCGCTTACCGGCGTCGCAGGCCCCACATGAAGTAGGCGCCCCCCAGCAGCGAGGCCACCAGGCCGGCGGGAATCTCCGCGGGGAACAGCAGCTGGCGGCCCAGCCAGTCCGCCAGCACCATCAGCAGGGCGCCGATCAGCGCGGCCCCCAGCAGGTGCACCCGGGCCCGGGAGAAGCCCGCCAGCCTCGCCATGTGCGGCGCCAGCAGGCCGACGAAGGAGAGCGGGCCCACCACCAGGGTGGCGCAGGCGGTCAGCAGGGCGACCAGCAGCAGCAACCCCAGGCGCGCCCGCTCCACACGCACCCCCAGCGCCGCGGCTGTGGCGGCCCCCAGCGGCAGGATGTCCAGCCAGCGGGCGAAGGGGCTTGCCGCCAGGGCCAGCGTCACGGCGAGCCCCGCGACGACCGCTGCGCTGACGGGATCGACGTAGTAGGTGGAGCCTGAGAGCCAGGCGATGACCTGCTGGCCGCGGGGATCGCCGCCGGCCAGCACGATGGCACGTACCGCATCGAACAGCGCGGTGATCGCCACCCCGCTGAGCAGCAGCCGCTCGGGCACGAAGCCGCTGCGTAGGTTGAGCAGAACCAGCACCGCCAGGCTGCCTAGTGCCCCCAGGGTGCCGGCGACGACCAGGGTCAGGTTGCCGGGGGCGGGCAGCAGGAAGATGGTGGCGATCAGGGCGATGGCGCTGCCGCCACTGATGCCGAGCACCTCAGGGCTGGCCATGGGGTTGGCGGTGACGCGCTGAATCAGGGTGCCGGCGATGGCCAGCATCACACCGCTGCCTGCGGCGGCCAGCAGCCGCGGCCAGCGCCACGCCAGCACTGCCTCGTCGAGGGTCATGAACCAGCCGCCGGCCGCCTGGCCCACCAGCAGGGCGAGCAGGACAGTGGCGGTGAGGCCCAGGGCCAGGCCTGCTGCCAGGCGACCGGGAGCCGGATGGCGCGGCGCCAGGGCCGTGGCGCCGCCGGGCGGGCGGCCGGTCTCCAGGCGCAGCCGGGGAATCAGCCACAGCAGCAGTGGCGCCCCCAGGGCGGCGGTGGCGGCCCCGGTGGGGATCAGGGTCGGCAGGGTGCCGGAGAGGTGCTGCAGCAGCAGGTCGGTGGTGGCCAGCAGCAGAGCGCCGAGCAGCGTCGACCAGACGAGCCGCGGCCCCAGACGGCGGACACCGGCCAGGCGCACGATATTGGGCGCCGCCAGGCCGATGAAGCCGACGACGCCCACCACGCTGACCACGCAGGCTGTGAGGAAGACCGCCAGCCCCAGCCCCGCCAGGCGCAGGTGCTTCAGCGACACGCCGAGGCTCCTGGCGCTGGCATCGTCGAGCTCGAGCACCACCAGCGGACGCAGCAACAGCCAGGCCGCGAGACCGCCCAGCAGCAGCCGCGGGGCCAGGAAGGCGGCGTCATGCCAGCCGTTCTGGGCCAGCGAGCCGGCGCCCCAGATCAGCAGCCCCTTGAGGGTCTCCTGATGAAACAGCAGCAGCACCATGCCCAGGGCCCCGGCATAGAGGTTCACCACCAGACCGGCGAGGACTACCACCGCCGGGGAGAGACCGCGGTGCCAGGTCAGGGCGAAGACCAGCGCCATGGCGCCGGCTCCCCCGGCCAGGGCCACCCATTCGCGCCCCGCCAGCAGAAGGCCGGGGGCGAGCAGGGTGGCGGCCATCAGCGCCAGGTTGGCGCCGCTGGCCACCCCCAGGGTGGTGGGGGCGGCCAGGGGGTTGCGCAGCACCTGCTGCATCAGCACCCCGGCCAGGGCCAGGCCGCCGCCGGCCATCAGCGCCATGGCCAGCCGCGGCCACCAGCTGTAGTGGCGCACCAGCGACGCCGCATTGTCAGGCGTCACCGTCGTCAGCGCGCGCAGGCCCTCGATGAGCCCCTCCTCGGCGAGCGAGCCGACGACCAGGGCCATCAGCGCCAGCCCCGGCAGCAGGCAGACCAGCGCCTGCGCCCGGCGGCGTGCCGACTCAGTCCTCATGGGACGCCTCCTCCAGGGCGGTGACCAGATGATCGGCGAAGCGCCGCGCCGAGGGCAGGGCGCCGAAGCTCCACACCGGGGGCAGGGTGATCAGGGCGTCCTGGCGAACGCTGGGCTGCCGCTGCCAGAGACCGCTGCCGGCCAGCGCCGCCTCGACGCCCACCGGGTAGGGTTCCACCACCACCAGTTGCGCCTCCAGGCCGACCAGCTGTTCTAGGCCCACCAGCGAGAAGCCCCAGGCGTTGGTCTCTCCATGCCAGGCGTTCTCCAGCCCCAGACGAGCCATCACGGCCTGGTAGAGCCCGCCCTCGCCGAACACCCGGACATGACGCTCGTCCATGAACTGCACCACCAGCAGCGGCGGTACCCGTGGGGGAAGCCGTTGCCGCAGGGCCGCCAGCCACGCCTCCGTCTCGATGACCAGCCGCTCGGCGTCCGCTTCCCGTTCGGCCAGGCGACCGACCTCGCGGGTCAGCTCGTGCAGCTGGCGCCAGGTCTCCCGGCCCGGGGAGTAGAGCGGCAGGTTCGCCACCGGGGCGATGCGCGACAGCCGCGGCGCCAGGTTGGCGAACATCGGCGAGATCAGTAGGCGGTCGGGAGCGAGGCTTGCCAGCAGCTCCAGGTTGGGCTGGCTGCGCAGGCCGAGATCGACAGTGGTTTCGGGCAGGCGCGGCGCACCGACCCAGGCATGGTAGGCATCGATCTGGGCGACCCCGACCGGCGTGACGCCCAGCGCTACCAGGGTCTCGGCCAGGGTCCAGTCCAGGGTGGCGATGGCCGGCTGGGCCAGGGCGCGTGGCGCCGGCACCAGGGCCAGGGCCAGCAGCAGCGCGAGGAGAACGCGGCGGTGCCACCAGGAAGGCGAGGCCGCAGCGGCCACGGCAGGGCAGGGGGGTGAGAATATCATCGGGGTGCGGGATTCCGGGGCTGGGGCACTGTGGGGCTGGGGGTCATGGGGCCTCAGGTATGGACCAGGGCGACGGGATGGTGGCCGGCGGGGTGCGGTAGCACCCGCATGGGGATGCCGTAGATGGCCTCCAGGGTGGCCTCGTCCATCAGCTCGGCCGGGGTGCCTCGGGTCAGTACGTGCCCGCCATGCAGCGCGACCAGGTGGTCGCAGTAGCGCGCTGCCATGTTGACGTCGTGGAGCACGATGACCACGCCGAGCCCCAGGGTCTGGCTGAGTTCGCGCACCAGCGCCAGCACCTCCACCTGGTGGGCGATGTCCAGCGCGGCGAGGGGTTCGTCGAGCAGCAGGAAGTCGCTGCCCTGAGCCAGCAGCATGGCCAGCCAGACCCGCTGGCGTTCGCCACCGGAGAGGGTATCGACCAGGCGGTCGGCGAAGGCCTCGGTGTGGGTGGCAGCGATGGCGCGGTCGATGGCCGCCTCGTCCTCTCGGGTGTGCCGGCCCAGCAGGCCGCGCCAGGGATAGCGGCCCATGGCCACCAGCTCGCGGCCAAGCAGGTTCTCGGTAGCGGGCAGCTGCTGGGGCAGGTAGGCCACCCGGCGGGCGAACTCGCGATGCCCCCAATGGGAGAGGGGGCGGCCGGCGAAGTGCAGCGCGCCCTGGCTCGCCGGCTGCTGGCGCGCCAGCAGCTTGAGCAGGGTCGACTTGCCCGAGCCGTTGTGGCCGATCAGGCCATGCACCCGGCCGCCCTCGAGGGTCAGGTCGGTGGCGGCGAGCAGTTGCCGTCCATGAACCTCGAAGGTGGCAGCACGGATCTCGAACATGCGGTGTTTCCTATGTGTTGATCAGAATGCGAAGTGGAGGGAGGCGGTAGCGCTGCGCTCGGCGCCGAAGTAGCAGAAGTTCAGGTCGTAGCAGGAGGCCACGTACGCCTCGTCGAGCAGGTTGCTGACGTTGAGGCGCGCGCTCATGCTGTCGAGGCCCAGGCGCGCCAGGTCATAGCCCAGGGTGGCTTCGACCAGGGTAGTGTCGGGCAGCATCTCGGTATTGGCGTCATCGGCGTAAATATCGGCGTGGTAGCGCACCCCGAGCCCGGCGTCCAGTCCGGCCAGGGCGCCATTCTGGACGGCGTAGTTGCCCCACACCGCGAGCTGGTGGCGCGGGACCTGGTTGCTGCGATTGCCTTCGTTGGCGTCGCCGGTTCTCTCCAGGGTCACGTCGGTGTAGCCGTAGGCCGCCTGTAACGAGAGGGCCTCGCTCAGCTGGTGATGGGCTTCCAGCTCGAGGCCCCGGGAGCGGATCTCGCCGGTGGCGCGATAAAAGGTCTCGTTGGGCCGCTTGGCGGAGACGTTCTCCTGGGTGATATCGAACAGCGCGAGGCTGTAGCGGTCGCGGCTGCCCGGCGGCTGGTACTTCAGGCCCAGCTCGACCTGCTCGCCCTCGGTGGGGGCCAGCAGGTCGCCGTTCTGGTCGGTGGTGCTGTTGGGGCTGAAGGAGGTGGAGTAGCTGGCATAGGGCGCCAGGCCGTTATCGAAGCGGTAGAGCAGGCCGGCGCGGCCGCTGATCTGGGTGTCGTCCAGGGCGCTTTCGGCACCGCTCTCCGGGTCTCGATTGGTGATCTCCACCCAGTCGTGGCGCAGGCCCAGGTTGGCGTGCCAGTTGCCGAAGGCCAGCTGATCCTGGAGGTAGAGGCCGGTCTGCTCCAGCTCGCGGCGCTGGAGCACCTCCGGGAACATCATGCTGGGTCCGGCGCCGTACTGGGGGTTGAAGGCGTCGATGGCCGGGAAGGCCCCCGAGGTCCAGGTGACGTCGTTGTTGCGCCGCTGATGATCCAGACCCAGCAGCAGGGTGTGCTCCACGTCGCCGGTGGCTAGGCGCGCTTCGAGCTGGTTATCCACGGTCAGCGCTTCCAGGGACTCGTCGCCGCCGGAGAAGAAGCGATTGAGCTCGGTGGCCGACGCCCAGCCGAAGGCGTAGACCTGGGCCAGCTCCACCTCGGTCTCGGTGTAGCGCAGCCGCTGACGGGCGCTTAGGGCGTCATTGAAGCGGTGCTCGAGTTCGTAGCCGACTATCACCTGGTCGCGCTCGAACTTGTCGTAGGCCTCCTCACCCTCGAAGAAATTATTGGCGATGCGCCGGCCGTTGCGGTCCACCACCGTGCCCTCGAAGGGCAGGCCGGCGTGGTAGCCGCCCTTCGGGTCGCGCTGCAGGTAGGCGTGCAGGGTCAGGCTGGTGGCGTCATTGATGTCCCAACTGAGCTGGGGGGCGATGGCGTAGCGCTCCTCCTCCGCTGGGCCGAACTGGGTATCGGCGGCCCGGGCCAGGCCGGTGAGGCGGAAGGCCAGGCGGCGCTCGGCGTCCAGCGGCCCGGTCACGTCGAAGGCGGCACTGCGCTGGGCATTGTTGCCCAGGCGCAGGCGCAGCTCGCCGCCGGACTCGAACTCCGGGCGGCGGCTGGTCTGGGCCACCAGGCCGCCGGGGGAGGCGCGGCCATAGAGCACCGAGGCCGGCCCCTTGACCACTTCGATACGCTCCAGGAACCAGGGGTCGATCACCAGCGAACTGAATGAGCCCCCGTCGCTCATCACCTTGAGGCCGTCGAGGAAGGTGTTATTGATGCTGCCGTCGGCAAAGCCGCGCAGCACCAGGTAGTCGTAGCGGTTGGAGGCGCCGATCTGATTGGTGAAGACGCCGGGGGTGTAGTCGGCGGCGCGCTGGACGCTCTCGGCGCCGCGGACCTCCCACTCTTCCCGCTCCACCATCGAGATCGCCTGGGGCGTCTCGAGAAAGGGAGTCTCGGTCTTGGTGGCGGCGCTGGCGGTGACCGTCAGGGTCTCCAGGAGCTCGTCGGCCAGGGTTGGAGCGGACAGCGGGGCGGAGGCCAGGGCGACGGCGAGGGTCAGGCGATGCAAGCGGGGCATAGGTCACTCTCGAACGGTTGTTTTGAAAGTGAGAATTGTTCCACTTATTCGCCTCTGTGGGTTATGCGCCCTGCGCAAGGAGTTATGGGCTGGCCCCAGCCTGCTTCAGTGTCGGGAACTCGCCAGGCTCCCCGGGGAAACGCCATAGGCGCGGCGGAAGGCGGTGATGAAGTTGCTGGCATGGCGATAGCCGCTCAGATGCGCGACCTGCTGGACGCTATGCCCGCCCAGCAGCAGCTCCCGGGCCCGGGACAGGCGCTGGCGGCGCAGGTAGTCGATAGGCGAGCAGCCGTAGGCGGCCTTGAAGCGGCGCACCAGGGTGCTGGCACTCATGGCGGCGTGGGTCGCCAGGGTCTCCAGGTCATGGTCCCGCTCGGGGGCCTCCTCGAGCAGGCGGCGAACGGCCTCCAGGCGCCTGGCCGGTGCCGTCGTGGCGGTCGTGGCCGGGAGGCGTTCCCGGGGCGAGGGGGCGAGCCCCTGGGCCAGCAGCTGTAGCGCCAGCCCCTGCAGGAAGAGGCGGCGCGACTGACCGGAGAGACCGCTGCGATAGCCCTGCTCCAGGGTCAGGGCCAGGGCACTGGGCAGCGACCAGGCGTGCGGGGCCGCCGATGGGGGCGAGTCGCACCACTGGCCCAGGGCCGCCTCACTCAGGGCCAGGCTCAGGGTGCGCAGGCGCTGGCCGTCGGGCTGGTGGGCACCGAGCACCTGGCGGTCGTCGAGACGCAGGGTGTAGGCTTCGCCAGCGGTCAACCAGCGCTCCCGGCCCGGAATGCCCAGGCGCACCCGCCCCTCCATCACCGCCACGATCAGCAGCGCCGCCTGGCCCCGGGAGCGGGAGGCATAGGGCTGGACCACTTCCAGGTCGGAGAGCACCAGCTCGGCCCCCGGGGGCAGCGCGACCTCCTCCACCCGACCCTGGGCGATGGGCAGCCGGGCGGCGTGCTCCGGCTGGCTGGGCGCCGCCGGGAAGCGGTAGTCGATCTGATAACGGCGACCGTAGCCGAGGAAGTCGGCGACGGTATGGCGGCGGGTGGCGGTGGTCGTTATGGCCTCATCCTCCGATATCAGCGCTGGCGGTCGTCGCGGCGTAGCGGGCAGTTGCCGCAGACGCCGAGCTCATCGATCAGATAGCGGATGCAGCACAGGCGGCGCACACGGCGGGTGCCGTCGCCTTCTCCCTCGACGTAGCGCACCGGGTGATAGAGCGGGTTGCGACGTCCGTCGGGCAGCGTGCGGCTCTCCATCAGCGCCCTGGCGGGTTCGGCGACGTCCGGCGCGGCCATGGGGTGATTGGCCAGGGCACCGGCGAAGTGCTCGAAGTAGTTGCCGGCATTGCTCCAGAACACCTTGGCCGAGGCGCCGGTGGTCGCGGCCAGGGCCTCGACCAGCGGTGTCAGGTGGTCGTCGAGCAGGGTGGCAAAGCGGGCGTGGGGATCGAGCCCGGCCAGGGGACGGCCAACATGGCGCAAGACCAGGCCGGTGGTCTGCCCCTCGGGAGACTGCACGAGATGAAGCTCGTCCAGGCCCAGCGGCAGGTCGCGCTCGAGCAGCAGGTTGGCCGCCAGGCCATGGGCGATCAGGGCGCTGAAGTGCCACTTGGACCACAGAGAGGCGACGGCCCGGCGATCGCCATGGTCGTACCGGGCGCCGAAGCGCTCCAGCAGCGCGTCCAGGTGGTCCGGGTCGAGCAGGTCTCTGGCGGGGGCGGCGTCGGCAGCTGGTGCTGTCGCCACCTTCGGGGGGGACAGGCCTTCCAGGGGCCCGGTATAGAGCGGCGGCAGCACTTGATTCATGGGGTCTCCACCGGAGTGTTGTCATGCGATACTATTTAAAATGATAATCATTATCAAGTTTAGCGCTGTCGGGTCGGCGACACGCTAAGCTGCTCTCGGCAACGGGCGATGGCCTGGGCGACATAGCGTCCGGCCATGCGCTCCGAGACATCCAGTCGGTGGCCGATCTCGGCCTGGGTGAGGCCCTCGATCCGGTGCCATACCAGGGCCTGGCGAAGGCGTGGAGGCAGGGTCGCCAGGGCGGCATAGAGTGCTCTTCGGCACAGCGCACTGTCGGCATTGCGCTCGGGGCAGGCGCGAGGGCAATCCAGGCAGAGGGCGGGCTCGTCCAGGGGCTGGCAGACCGGGCGCGAGCGGAGACGGCGGTGATGGTCGATGATCAGGTTGCGGGCGATACGAAACAGGTAGGCCCGTGATTCCACCAGCCGTCCCAGCTCGGGGTGCTGGCCGAGGCGAAGGAAGGCCTCCTGGCAGAGATCCTCGGCCAGGTGGGGACAGTGCAGCTGGCGGCGAAGGTAGCCTGTGAGGTCCGTGGCGTGACGCTGGAAGAGGGCATCAAGATCGGTATGGGCCGTCATGCGAGCTCCGTCCTGGGAACCGGAGAGACGCATTATATGCTAATGATAAACATTATCAATAAAGGCGGCCAGGTATCGCCCCAACGATGCCTGGCCAGCAATCCTTTGTCAGGCCAGGGCATCCTCGCCCGCCTTGGCCCAGGCGGGGTTCGGTCGATAGGCGGCGATGGGGTTGGCCAGGGTGCCGGCGAACTGCAGGTTCTTCGCCGGATCGGCCAGGTCGATCATCTGCTGATGATCATTGAGCTGCAGCCGGTTCAGGCAGGAGAGCGTGAACTCCGGAGCGAAGAGGTCGTGCCGGGCAAACTTCTCGGCGAACTCGGGGTGATCCTGCTGGTAGTCGACGACGCAGCAGGCCACCCGCTCCCAGAACGCTTGCTGGTCGATATCGCCCTGTTCGACGAGGATGGCGGCCATGAAGCGCAGGAAGCAGTCGAAAACGTCGGTGAAGATCGACAGGACCTTGAGCGGCTCGGGCACCGCCACGCTGATACGGGCGATCTCCTCGGGGAGCGCGACCTCTGTGTTCATGATGCCGATCTCCTCGGCGATGTCCTTCATGATGGCGCGTACCGGCACGCCGTCTTCCAGTTGCAGGATCAGGTTCTCGCCGTGGGGCATGAACACCAGATCGTAGGCGTAGAAGCAGTGCAGCAGGGGGCGGAAGTAGACCCGCAGGTAGCGGTCCAGCCAGTCGCCGGTGGCAAGCCCCGAGGCCTGGATGAGCCGGGGCAGTAGGGCGCGCTCCTCGGCGTCCACGTGGAGCAGGGCGGCCATGGTCATCAGCCGCCGGCCGTCCTGCTGGTATCGCACCGGACTCTCCCGCCACAGGCAGGCCAGCATCTTCTTGTAGGCGCTGTAGCGGTCGAAGGCAGGCTCGATGGCGTCGCGGCGAAAGCCGATGGCCGCCTCTTCGCGCAGTATCGTGAAGCCTTGGGCGGTAAGCTCCGGGTCAGTGTCGACCAGGGCCTTGATCCAGTCGTTGATGGCCGGGGTGGCGCGCATGTAATTGGGCGAGAGGCCGCGCATGAAGCCCATGTTGAGGATCGACAGCGCCGTCTTCACGTAGCGCCGGCTGGGCTGGCTGACGTTGAACCAGGTGCGGATCGACTGCTGGGCGCGATACCGGTCGTGGCCGTAGCCCAGGCAGACGATGCGGCTTCGGGCCACCTCGCCGGCGAAGGTGATGGCCAGCTTGTGGAACCACTGCCAGGGATGAGCGGGCATCAGCAGATAGTCCGCGGGGTCCAGGCCGCGGTCCCCGAGCCGGCGATGGAAGTCGGCGAGTGTGGCCTCGCCCAGTTCGTCGCGCAGCAGGGCCGCATAGTCCAGCCCCTCGATGGCACTGAAGTGGGCATCCTCGCGGTGCACGGCGAGCCACACCAGGGTGATCGGCGCGCCGGCCTCCGGCGCATAGGCGTGGTAGTCCACGGCGTCGAAGCCCAGGCGGCCATTGTTGGCCACGAACACCGGGTGACCCTCGGTCATGGCGGCCTCCAGGGTCTGGAAGTCGGCCTCGACCAGGCTGTCGGCGTTCGGGCGAGTGCCGGCGAGCTTGTAGGCGCCGCCGAACAGGGTGCTGGCCACCTCCTCCAGGTAGACCGGCAGCATCTCGTCGCCGATGCCCAGGGGTCGGCGAAACTCGAGGATGAACTCCTGGGCGTCGAGTTCAGCCGGGGCGCCGTCGACGCGCTTCTCCAGGGAGTCGAGGTCGATTACCCAGTGATCCAGCGCCAGGCGACGGGCGCGAAAGCGGTACTCGGCGGCCGTGCTCGGGGCGGCCAGCCGGTAGGCGCCGTGGCCCTCGGCGTCGATGGCGGTTGTTTCGACATTCAGGCCCTCGGGGGCCAGCAGCCGCTCATGGCTGAACTCGGCGATAGCCTTGCGGATCAGCCAGCGGTTGGCCCGGCTCCAGAGCTCTGGCCTCAGGTGGCCGGAGGCGCGGGCCGGGTCGGCGGCCAGGCTCGGGTCCAGGCGCGGGTTCTCGCTGCTCACCGCCGAGGCGAAGGCCTTGCGGTCGCAGAAGGCGAGGTGGGCGGTCTTCTCGGGTAGCTCGACCTCATGCTCGTAGACGAAGCCGACCCGGCGGTTGAGCGGGTGGATCTGGCGGTTGTGGACGTCGGGTTCCACGACCACTCGCCGCGTCCCAGCATCCTCGAATATGAACGCCAGGATGGTGGTGATCACCTGGGTGCTGAAGCCGGGCAGCGGTGTCTCGGCCGGGGCGACCAGGAAGTGCATGCCGCAGTCGCCCTCGGCCACTGCGTAGTGCTCGCCGATGGGGTCGTGGCGGGGGTCGTAGCACTCCACCAGGAAGGCCGGCTTGCCGTCGAACAGCCCCAGGTAACCCTGGGCGTGCTCGCTCTCCTGGAGGTCGCGGTAGAAGGCCTGGACGCGCTCGGGGGAGTGGCCCTGCATGCCCCAGAAGTGGGCCCGGGGTGCTGTGACCCAGGTATGGATCAGCGCCAGGTCGTTGGGCAGGTGCAGCGGTCGCAGGCCGAAGGTACCCAGGCCCTGGGCGTGGCGGGCATAGGTGATGTGGGTGGTCGGGATCGGTCGGAAGAGGTTCATGGGTCAGCTCCTTGCAGAAACGGGGCCGGTGGACCGCGCCGGGGTCGCCTCGACCCGGGCCAGCAGCAGGCGATGGGCCAGGGCGCAGAGCACGAAGCCCAGTGCGGCGACGAGGAAGGGGCTGGCCAGGCCCTGGGCGTCGACCAGTCGGCCGGCGCCCCAGGAGGCGACGAGCACGCCGAGCCCCTGGAAGACATGGATCTTGCTGAAATCGCTGGCGTAGCGCGCCGGGGTGCTGAGCTGGAAGATGCGTACCTCCAGGCGCACGGTGACGCGGAACAGCGCCCAGCCGAACAGCAGCCGGCCGGCCAGGATGGCCACAACCTCGCCGCTGGCCTGCAGCAGCAGGCCGATGAGGCCGATGGCCAGCGGCACCACGATGGCCTCGCCGCCCGGGCGCCGGCCCAGCAGATCGAGGGCCAGCAGGGCCACTGCCACGCCGCCGGGGATGGCGAAGACCGTGCCGGCGAGCGCCTCACCGGGCAAGTCCGAGGCCAGCTCCCAGTACTGGGTGAAGAAGGGCCGGGCCAGGAAGGCGCTGAAGTAGAACAGCAGCATCACCAGGCCCAGGCGCAGGATGGCGCCGCTGGTGCCCGGGGTGGGTGGGATGGCCGGGACGGCGTGGGGTGCCCGGCCGCGTTTGAGCAGCAGCAGGCAGACCGCCACCTGGAGGGCGTCGCTGATCGCCATCACCCGGAACACCTGGGCCGCTTGCCAATGCTCCAGCACCAGCCCGCCGACCATGGCGCCGAGGATGCCGCCGGCATGCACCACTACCGAGAGCACACCGATGAGCGTGGCATGGCGATCCCGGGGGGCGAAGTTCATCAGGTAGGGATAGACCAGCAGGTAGCTGGCCTTGGCCACCAGCATGGCCAGCGACAGGCCCCAGAACCAGGGAAGCGAGGTGATTACCGCGCAGGACAGGCTCAGGGCGCCGGCCACCAGTTGGGTGCCGATCAGCAGGCGCAGGGTACCGACCCGGCGCGCCAGGCGTGCCCAGGCGGGCAGCGCCAGCAGCACCACCAGGCAGCTCATGGCCAGGTAGGCGCCGGTGTGCGACGGGGCCTCCACGCCGAAGCGCGCGGCGAAGAACTGCGGGTAGAAGGGCAGCAGCATGGCATCGCTGATCACCGCCACGGCGGTCACGGCCACCAGCCAGGGGGTCGGGTTCATGCAGGCTCCGCGTCCAGCGGTTCGAAGACAGCCTCGCTGGGGGCGCCGAAGCGCTGGTAGGCGATGCGCTCCTCGATGGGGTAGATCTCCCTTCCGGTCAAGGCACGGATGATGCAGGCGTTGCGGTAGGGCCCCATGCCCAGATCCGGCGCCACCAGGCTGTGGGTGTGCAGCTCGGCATTCTGGACGAAGATCTCGCCGCGACCGCCGTCGATGTCGTAGAAGCGGCCCACGGCGTAGCGGCCGGCGTCGTCGAAGGCGATACGCGAGGTGATGGGCGCCAGGAAGTCCGGCATGTGATAGCGGTAGCCGGTGGCCATGATCAGCGCCGGGGTACGATGGCGGAAGTGGCGCTGCTGCTCGGCGTGCCACAGGGTCAGCTCGTACTCGCCGCACTCGGCGTCATGGCGGCAGGTCTCAAGACGAGTGTTGGTGAGCAGCTCCGAGCGGACCTCACCGCCAAGTTCCTTGGCGTAACGCAGGTCGTAGATGGCGTCGATCAGCTCCAGGTTGATGCCCTTGTAGAGGCTCTTCTGGCGCTGCATCAGTGCGTTGCGGGTGGCCTCGGGCAGGGCGTGGAAATAGTCGATGTAGTCCGGCGAGGTCATCTCCAGGGTCAGCTTGCCGTACTCCAGCGGGAAAAAGCGCGGCGATCGGGTAATCCAGTCGAGCCGGTAGCCGAAGCGGTCGATATCGGCGAGCAGATCATGGTAGATCTCGGCGGCACTCTGGCCGCTGCCGATCAGGGTGATGGCCTCCTGGCGCTGCAGCTCGGCCTTGTGCTCAAGGTACTCGCTGGAGTGCAGCGGGCGCGGGTTTACGTTGCGGCAGCCCTCCGGCAGATAGGGCGTGGTACCGGTGCCGAGCACCAGGTGCCGGGCCAGGTGGACCCTTGCCTCGCCGCCATGGATGTCTCGGCAGCTCACCCGGTAGACGCCGGTGGCCTCATCAAAGTCGACCCGGGTCACTTCGGTGCCGAAGTGGATACTGTCGAGCTGCGCCGCCGCCCATTGGCAGTAGCGGTTGTATTCCCTGCGCAGCAGGAAGACGTTCTCGCGGATGTAGAAGTTGTATAGCCGGCCCTGCTGCTTCAGGTAGTTGAGCACGCTGAAGCGGCTGGTCGGGTCGGCCATGGTGACCAGGTCCGACAGGAAGGGGGTCTGCAGGGTGGCGTCCTCCAGCAGCATGCCGGGGTGCCAGTCGAAGCCGTCGCGGCGCTCGAGGAAGAGGCCGTCGAGCTCCGCGATGGGATCGGTCAGGCAGGCCAGGCCCAGGTTGAAGGGGCCGAGGCCGATGGCGATAAAATCGTGCACTGTCTGTTGCATAGTGAGCTCTCGCTGGGGTCAGGAAGCAGCGGCACTTGCCGGGGCCTGGGCCGCACACCAGTCGCGGCCGTGTTGGACGATGCGCTCCACGATGGCGGTGAGGTCCTCGAGTCGGGTGTCCGGATTGAGCAGGGTGAACTTGAGGTAGCGACGTCCGCCGACCCGGGTAGCGGCGATCACCGCCTCGCCGTGGCGGGACAGCGCCGCGCGCACGTAGGCGTTGAGCGCGTCGAGTTCGGTATCGCCCAGGCCCGCCGGGCGGTAGCGGAACACCAGGGTGCTCATGGGCGGGGCGAGCAGCAGCTCGATTTCCGGGTGGCGAGCCAGTTCGGCGTGGGCCTCGCCGGCCAGGTCGATGACTCGCTCGAACATCTCGCCCAGCGCCTCGGCGCCCATGATGCGCAGGGTCAGCCACAGTTTGAGGGCATCGAAGCGCTTGGTGGTCTGCAGGCTCTTGTTGACCTGGTCCGGAGTGCCGGCCTCGGCCTGGCACAGTGGGTTGAGGTAGTCGGCGTGATGGGTGACGTGGCGCAGGTCGCTGCGCCGGCGCACCAAGAAGGCGCTGCAGCTCACCGGCTGGAAGAAGGTCTTGTGGTAGTCGATGGTCACCGAGTCGGCGTGCTCGATGCCGGCCAGGCGGTGACGGTAGCGTCGCGAGCAGAGCAGGCCCCCACCGTAGGCGGCGTCCACGTGCAGCCAGATCCCGTGCTCGCGGCACAGCGCGGCGATCTCCTCAAGAGGGTCGATGCTGCCGAAGTCGGTGGTGCCCGCGGTGGCCACCACGGCGATGGGGATCAGGTCCATTGCCAGGCACTCTTCCAGGCGCGCCTTGAGGGCAGCGGGATCCATGCGGTAGTGAGCATCGCAGGCCACCGGCATCACCGCCTGGTAGCCCAGGCCCAGGATCGCCGCCGACTTCTGCAGGCTGAAGTGGCTCACCGCCGAGCCGAGGATGCGCAGCCGGCGGTAGTCCGCGGGCAGGCCTGCATGCTTGTTGCCGCCGTGGTCCGAGAGGGAGGCGCCGTGGTGGTCCCGGGCGATCATCAGCGCCATCAGGTTCGACTGGGTGCCGCCGCTCGTGAAGACACCGTCGGCGTCCTGGCCCAGGCCGATGCGATCGGCGGTCCAGTCGATCAGCGACTGTTCGATGAAGGTGCCACCGGCGCTTTGGTCGAAGGTGTCGAGCGAGGAGTTGATCGGCGAGAGGATCGCCTCGGCGAGGATGCCGGGCAACACGATGGGGCAGTTGAGGTGGGCCACGTAGCGCGGATGGTGGAAGTAAACGGCGTCGTCCAGGTAGACCCGCTCCAGCTCCTCCAAGGCGAGACGCAGCTCGCCGAGGGGCCTGTTCAGGTCAATGGTTGCGAAGAGTCCCTTGAGCTCCTCAGGGCATGCGCCGGTGAAGGGGCGGTCTACCTCGGCCACCTTGCATCGTACAAGATCGACGCAGCGGGTCGCTTGCTGCCAGTAGGCCTCGGCATGACGGGCATTGAACAGCTGGTCGGTTGCCAGGGGGGCGGGCCGGGTGCCCAGGGCGGTGCCTCTTTCCTTTTCCTCGAGCCGTGATCTCATGGTGTCACCTTGTGTGTTCGCCGCTGCCGTCGCGGGGATGGCCGCGGCATCTCGGGGGAGACCGTGCGCCGCCGGGCGTACGACCCGGGTGGCACATGGCAGGAGTTAATGATAATGCGAATCTTTATTGTTTAATGAGTGTGGCACAAGGGATAACGAAGGCGGGCGGCGGTTCTGAACCCGAGAGGCGAGTTTTTTTCAGCAGGTGATTAAATAAAGGAGGGAGCCTCGACGAACGCCACGAGCGTCACGCCTGCGAGACGCCCTTCACGATCCTCGGCATCACTGCGACCTGATCATGCCCCGACTCAGCGCCTCGCCAGCAAGGCATCCAGGCTGACTGGCACCTCGTCGCCGATCCGCTCGTAGCCGAGCAGCAGCATCACCGAGCGCAGGGTGGGGTCGGCCATCAGCTCGCGGCCGTCCAGCGCCACGCGCTCGGCGTTGGTGACCCGCACCCGCTCCGGTGACTCTCGAGTGAAGCGCACCGCCAGGGGCTCGCTGCGGGTGGCGTTGCCGGTCTGCACCGAGAGCATCAGCACCTCCACCAGCGACTCGCCCACGGCCATCGCCTCCAGGCGCTCCGGCGGGAAGCGGGTGGTCAGGGTGGCCATGGGGCGCTCGGTGAAGCCCGAGAGCCACCAGGGCGGCAGCGGCCCCAGGCCCTCGATCACGTCGCTCTGATTCAGGTGCAGTGGCGGATCTCCAGAAGGGGCGGGCCCAAGGAAGACCACGGCCACGGGAGGAAGTGCCCCGTCGCAAAGGTGCAGCAGGGAAGGGCCCTCGGCTATGGCCTCCTTCATCACCATTCGCTATCATACCCCGGCGCCTTGGCGTACCTTCCTCTGAAAGGGCCTATAGCTCAGTTGGTTAGAGCAGGGGACTCATAATCCCTTGGTCGCTGGTTCGAGTCCAGCTGGGCCCACCAAAGCGCAGCAACCGACAGGCAGCTGCATTTCTGCCCACCATGGCCTAGATTTGTGTGTGGTGCACATCGGGTAAGACACCTTCCATGTGCATGTGTCGGAAGGACTTGGTGATGACCCGTAAAGAACATGTAGCAACTTGCTGGATCGTTGCCGGTCCGAACGGAGCTGGCAAGACCACCTTTGCGCTGAACTATCTGCCCCAAGTAGCTAGCTGCTCTCGTTTCATCAATGCTGACCTGATTGCTGCAGGCCTCTCGCCACTTGCTCCAGAGAGAGAGCTCTTGGCGGCTAGCCGTATCTTCCTGCGAGAAATTGAAGAAGCGATTTCCGACCAGGAAGACTTTGCCTTTGAAACGACTCTGGCCGGGCGGGGCTACTCCACGCTGGTCAAGCGCCTCCTGTCTGCAAGCTGGAAAGTCGAGCTTGTTTATCTGGCCTTGCCAACAGTGGAAATGTCGCGATTACGCGTTGCTGAACGGGTCTCTCATGGCGGTCACAATATTCCGCTCAAAGACATACAGCGCCGATTTCCTCGTAGCCTTCATAATCTGCTGACGCTTTATGCGCCATTGGTCAGCCATGCTCGCTGCTTCATGAATGACGGTGGCACGCCGGAACCCGTATTCGAGCAGCACGGACCAGAACGACAGATTCTCAATGACTCGTTGTTTGAGACGCTTTCCAAGGAGTCACGACCATGACCCAGCTCTCCCCCGATACCCAGGAAATGCTGGATAGCCTGCGTGCCGCTGTGGCCGAGACCCTCGAGCGCAAGCGTCGACTTGGCCACTATGCAGTCATCTGGCAGGACGGCAAGCCGGTACTGGTTGGCGAGGACGCCCCCGAGCAGCCTTATCAACAGCCGTCGGACGATCAGAAACCGAATTGAGGCCTTGTGGCGCCGGATGACCTTGCAGGCGCCCTCGGCGACTTCGTGACCTACTCTCCGTTGTGTTTGATGGCCCTCATCCACACCATCAGCACCAAGAACGCGGGGAAGCATCGTGAACACGGAGAGTCACACTCAGCTGGCGGCCTTCATCTGGTCCGTGGCGGACCTGCTGCGCGGCGATTTCAAACAGTCCCAGTATGGCCGCATTATCCTGCCCTTTACCTTGCTGAGGCGCCTGGAGTGCGTGTTGGAACCGACCAAGGCCGAGGCGGTGCGCGAGACGCTGCTGCTGACTATCGAGACCGTAACAAAGCGCTTCAATGTGCGGCGTGTCGTGCTGGTAGCGGACCGTGGCTTGTTGTCCCTGGATAACCTGGAAGCCTTGTCCGCCGTACGGATCGAGGGGCGTCCCGTCAGCTATTGAATACACGTTGTATTGGTGAGTCTGGCTGGCCTCATAATCCCTTGGTCGCTGGTTCGAGTCCAGCTGGGCCCACCAGCATTTCCTAACCTGCCGTTGCGGCAGGCTGCCTACCGGACTGCTGTTGCTGAGACATACGGGCTGGTTCCGTCGTGAAATCCGCAGGCCAGCGTAGGGGTAGGCTCCTTCGAGACATGACGCGCCGGAATCATCGCGCGCCGTCACAACGATTTGAGATATTCGAGCACTGCGCGACGCTCCTGCTCGCTCAGGGCGTCACCGAAGTAATGGCCGCCGTTGTCGTAGCCAGGCAGCGTTGTGTCGTAGATATGGACCCGCTCGGCCGGGGCGGCGGCATCCTTGCCGGCCTCCAGCACCTCGTGGCGCCAGCCCATCGCCTCCGCGTCATACTCCCGCGTCTCGGCATGGCGCCAGTAGCGGGGGCGCAGCCGGCTGTCGAGCAGCGCCGCGAGGCTCGGCACCGAGCCGTTGTGCAGATAGGGCGCCACCGCCCAGATCCCGTCCAGGGGCGGGGCGATGTATCCCGCCGCCGGCGCCGCCCGCACGGTGCCGCCATGCGGCGAGCGCTCCACCCATTCGTAGAAACGGTCGAGGCTGCCGTCGGTCATGGTCGCGGCATAGAGCGGATCGGTCCCGATCTGGTCGAGCGGGATGACCCGATTGGGATAGCGGGGGGCTTCGCCATAGGTGCCGTGGCAGCTCGCGCAATTCGCCTCGAATAGGGGCCGCCCCTCGGCGGCGAGCGCCTCGTCAATTTCGCCCGGAAAGGCGGGAGGCGCGAGGCTTTCGAGATAGGCGCGTATGTCCGGGGCATAGGCGTCGATCTCGCGCAACTCCTCCACCCTGTCGGCGCAGAGGAGTGATGCGAACAGCATGTAGCGCGAATGGTCGCCCCGGCCGATGGTGGTGTAGAACATGGCGTTCTTCTTGCCCATCCACCACCAGGGCGGGGTGCGAAGCGGCACCGGCGTCTCGGGCGGCGGTTCCAGCAGCGGGGTGTCGGACCAGGCCATCGTGCGCGGGTCGCGATGCGCCATCAGCGCCCAGCTGAGGTTGGTGGCCGGATTCATGCCGATGGTGTCGGTCCGGATATAGGGCGCGATGCCCTCGATCCGGTCGGCCCAGTGCTGCCAGGCGGCGGTTTGTGCCGGGCCACGCACGTAGCGACCCACCTGGTTGACCAGGTTGCGCGGGTCCCCGGTGAAATCGGCGAGTGCATCGCCCAGCCCGACCACCACCTCATCCTCGATCCGTGCCGCATGGCAGACCAGGCAGTTGTTCGAGACGATCTCGACGCCGTCGGCATTGACGTGGGCGGTGAGGAAATAGGGCAGCTCGGCATTACGGCCTTCACGACCGGGCAGCAGGTCGGCCGGATCGGTTTCGGGCGCCAGACGGCGCCAGGCCTCGTGCGGCATGCCGCAGCTGACATAGGCTTCGTTGACCAGCGCATGGTAACCCGCCGCCGGATCGCCCGGACGCTGCTCGGTCGCCGGAACCTCCCCGGTGGGCGAGCGGTGCCGCTCCGGATCGGCACCGGGTGAGGAAGGCAGAAATCCGCCCAGCCAGGCAATCGCCAACCCCACGACAGCCAGGGTGACGACGGTGCCACCTATCAGGATCCGCTGCTTCATGGCGCTCTCCCCGTCATCAATTCCCGTATCCCGTCAGCTGCAAGGTCCCCAGCCCGGAGACCGGCCGATCGCCATGTTGTCCTTCCGCCTGTACCAGACCCGACCAGACCCTGACCATGAAGGCATGCTCCTGCGCATCCATGACCGGCGTGATGGCGAGTTGCAGGTCTCCCAGCCGCAGCTCCCAGTCCACAGGCCAGGCGGCCTCGGCTCCCTGCCAGCGGCGCGTCAGTTCCAGTTGCGCTGCGTCGTCGTCGAAGGCGGCGACGCTGCCATCCGCATCGATCAGGAGCGCCTCCACCGTCGGTGTGCCCGCCCCGTCGAGGCGGCGCGACCGGACGACCGAAAGCTCCGACCCGTCGTCGAGCTGCACTTGCAGCCGGTCCGATGCCACGGGCGTGCCGCCGGGGATCGGCAGCTCGCCCCACAGATGCTCGAACCATACGGTACCGGAAACCGACCGCTGGTCCTCCTGCGTCCCGACGGTGCCTTCGGCGCGCAGTCGGCTGAAAGCGTAGCCGCGGAAGGGTAGCGCGTCGCTGTCGACCCGAAGGGGGGCCTTTTCGGGCGTCAGCTCCAGCTCGACCCGGATATCGCCCGGACCCGTGTTCAGGGTCCACTGGCCCGAATTTTCCTGAGCCGGAAAGTCGAGCGACCAGCTGTCGAGGCGAAGCTCCCCGCGGTTCGCGTCATATCCTGCAAGGCCCGCCATGCCGCGACCGAATCGCTCCTGGGCGACGATGGCCGCGTCAGCCGCCTCGACCAGCACGACGTGGCCGCGATAGAGCTCACGCGCCTCCCAGGACGAGGTCGGCGGCGGCGCATCGGGACCGGCGAGACCGATGCGAAACAGCATGAACTGGACGCCGACGGGTTGGCCATCGTCATCTGCAAGGTGCGCCGACACTTGCCATAGCTCCGTGCGGGCTTCGGAATGCACCCCATGATCCGCCGGAAGCGCCAGTTCCCACGCATCCGCCAGCCGGTCGAATCCATCCACCGCGATGTCCGCTGCAGCCGAGATCCAGTCGGATCCCTGCGATGGCGCAGAGGGGGGCGGCTCGGAGCTCCTCGGTGCAGCGAGAAAGTAGGATACGGCAGCTGCGAAAATCGCTGTCACCACTGCGACAACGCCCCAGCTGCGACGTGTCACCATCTTCGTTCACTCCTTCGTCTTCCGAGACCTCGCCAGATCCGGTGTCGGCCTTCCCCTGCATTTCGCTAAGGTGCTGTCACGTAGATATTTTTGCCTTTCGCACCTGGCGCTTGCCTATCCTTGAATGTATTGGGTTTACCGCGTTGCGTGCAAACTCATAATCCCTTGGTCGATGGTTCGAGTCCAGTTGGGCCCACCAATGAATACCACGGCGAAGCCACGACCATGACCCAGCTCACCCCCGATACCCAGGAAATGCTGGATAGCCTGCGTGCCACCGTGGCCGAGACTCTCGAGCGTAAGCGTCTTCGTGGCTACTCCCTCGCTGTGTATGATGGCCCTCATCCACACCATCAGCACCAAGAATGCGGGGAAGCATCGTGAACACGGAGAGTCACTCTCAGCTGGCGGCCTTCATCTGGTCCGTGGCGGACCTGCTGCGCGGCGATTTCAAACAGTCCCAGTACGGCCGCATTATCCTGCCCTTCACCCTGCTGCGGCGTCTGGAGTGCGTGCTGGAGCCCACCAAGGCCGACGTGCTGCGCGCCGCCGGGGAACACCAGGCCAAGCCCGAGGCGGTGCGCGAGAAGCTGCTGCTGCGCGCCGCGGCTCAGCCCTTTTTCAATGCCTCGCCGCTGACGCTCGGCACCCTCTCCGACACCCAGACCGGCGACGACCTGATGAGCTACGTGCAGTCGTTCAGCCAGGACGCCCGGGAGATCTTCGAGCACTTCGAGTTCGAGAGCTTCGTCCAGCAACTCGGCGCCAATGACCTGCTCTACCAGGTGGTGCAGCGCTTCGCCGCCATGGACCTGAGTCCGCAGCGTCTGACCAACTTCGGCATGGGCCTGGTGTTCGAGGAGCTGATTCGCAAGTTCGCCGAGAGCTCCAACGAGACGGCGGGGGAGCACTTCACCCCCCGCGACATCGTCCACCTGACCACCTCCCTAGTGCTCACCGGCCAGGAGGAGAAGCTGCGCCCCCATGGCATCGTCACCGTCTACGACCCCACGGCGGGCACCGGCGGTTTCCTCTCCGAGAGTGAGGAGTACATCCAGCAGGTCAGCCAGGACGTGACCGTCTCGCTGCACGGCCAGGAGCTCAACCCCGAGTCCTACGCCATCTGCAAGGCCGATATGCTGATCAAGGGGCAGGCGGTGGAGCGGATCAAGCTCGGCAACACCCTCTCCGACGACCAGCTCCCCGGCGAGCGCTTCGACTTCATGCTCTCCAATCCGCCGTTCGGCGTGGAGTGGAAGAAGGTGCAGAAGCCGATCACCGACGAGCACAAGCACAAGGGCTATGAGGGCCGCTTTGGCCCCGGCCTGCCGCGGGTCTCCGACGGCTCGCTGCTGTTTTTGATGCATCTGGTGAGCAAGATGCGCCCGCGCCAGGAGGGCGGCTCGCGCATCGGCATCATCCTCAACGGCTCGCCGCTCTTCACCGGCGGCGCCGGCAGCGGCGAATCGGAGATTCGCCGCTACCTGCTGCAGCACGACCTGGTGGAGGCCATCGTCGGCCTGCCCACGGACCTCTTCTACAACACCGGCATCGCCACCTATGTGTGGATTCTCTCGAACCTCAAGCCCGCCGAGCGCCGCGGCCAGGTGCAGCTGATCAACGCCACCGGCCGGGCCAGTAAGATGCGCAAGTCGCTCGGCAGCAAGCGCCAGTTCGTCGCCGACCGCGACATCGAGGAGATCGTGCGCTTCTACGGCGCCTGCCAGGAGAGCGAGGAGAGCAAGCTGTTCCCGGCGGAAGCCTTCGGCTATCGACGCATCACTGTGGAGCGCCCGCTGCGCCTCAACTTCCAGGCGAGCCCCGAGCGCCTGGCCCGGCTCGATGATGAGAAGCCCCTGCAGAAGCTCGATGAGGCCGAGCGCGAGGCGATCAAGGCCGCCTGCGCCATCCTGGACCCGGAGCAGCTCTACAACAACCGCGACGCCTTCACCAAGGCGCTGAAGGCCGCACTCAAGGCAGAACTGAAACAAGAGCGGTTGAAGATCGGCGCCCCGGTGCAGAAGGCGATCTTGAGCGCCCTCTCCGAGCGCGACCCGGCGGCCGACATCTGCCTCGACAAGAAGGGCAACCCCGAGCCCGACACCGGCCTGCGCGACAACGAGAACGTGCCGCTGAATGAGTCGGTATACGACTACTTCGAGCGCGAGGTGAAGCCCCACGTCCCCGACGCCTGGATCGATGAAGAGAAGCGCGACCCGCTGGACGGCCGCATCGGTATCGTCGGCTTCGAGATCCCCTTCAACCGGCACTTCTACCAGTTCACCCCGCCGCGCCCGCTGGAGGAGATCGACGCCGACCTCAAGGCCTGCACCGACCGGATCAAGCGGATGATCGAGGAGCTGTCGGCATGAGTGAAGAAGGCCAGTTGCTTGACAAGAAGTCTTTGCGAGCCGTTAGTGGCAAATCGGCCAACTGGGATGAGCTGGCCAAGGACTGTGTTGCTTTCGCCAATGCGACAGGCGGTACGCTGCTTATTGGCATCGAAGACAGTGAGAGTGAACCGCCTGTGGGCCAAGTCGTTCCTCCCACCTTGCCCGATACGCTTCGGCGCAAGATCTCGGAGCGCACCGTCAATGTCACGCTACTTCCTACTGTCATCATCGCCGACGGCGGTGGGCAATACATTAGTCTGGCTATTCCGCGCTCACAATCGGTTGCTTCCACTACCGACGGGCGCTATTTCCTTCGTATTGCTGACCAGAGCAAACCCGTCACCGGTGACGATGTGATGCGGCTTGCAACTGAGCGTTCCGCGCTGCCTTGGGAGGTTCAGACCACTCTGCGGGTAGCTCGCTCAGAGGTGGATCCGACCAAGTGTGGAAGACTGGTCAGGGCGCTGCGTGACTCTGATCGTGTGAAACCCTCGGTCAAGGAAAAGACCGATAGGGAGCTGCTGGATCACTATCAGCTTTCCCATGGCGAATTTCTGACGCATTTGGGTATTCTGTGCTTGGGAAAGCAATATCACCGTGCTCAGTTGCCCACCGCGCCGGTCATTCAGTTCATCAAGCGTGATGAACATGGTCAAAAGGTGAACAAGCTGGCCTGGGACGACCATACGCTGAACCCGATGGAGCTGGTAGAAGCGGTCTGGCTTGATGTACCGGATTTTCGCGAACGCTATGAGCTGCCGGATGGGCTATACCGCCAGCATGTGCCGGCCTTCGATGAGATCGTGATCCGTGAGCTATTGGTCAATGCCCTAGTGCATCGCCCCTATACTCAGCGTGGCGATATCTTCCTGAATCTATACCCTGACAAATTGGAAGTGGTAAATCCCGGCCCTTTGCCGCTGGGGGTGACGCCGCAGAACGTGCTGCACACCACGGTGCGTCGCAATGAGCACCTTGCTCGATTGTTTCACGATCTCAAACTGATGGAGAGGGAGGGCAGCGGCTTCGATAAGATCTATGAAGTCTTGCTATCCCAGGGCCGGCCTGCCCCTGAGCTGATGGAGCGTCATGATCGAGTTCAGGTGACGATCTACCGACGCATCCTGAAACCCGAGGTTATCGACTTCATCGCCAAGGCGGATCAGACCTATCAGCTTACTCAACGCGAACGTATCGCCTTGGGCTTGCTGGCCCAGCATGAGGCCATGACAGCGAGGGAGTTGATCGGAGCCTTGGAGCTGTCCTCTGCGGAAGCCCTGCAGCCTTGGCTAAGGCGACCTCTCGACTGGGGGGTCGTGCAGACCAGAGGGCGCACTCAGGCCACACGTTACTTTATTACTCCCGAGCTGCTGCAAGCCCTCGACTTTGTCAGCGGCACCTCTCTGAAACGTATCGAACCATATCGTTTGCTGGCACTGATAGAAGAGGATGTCGGTCACTATCCAGGATCACGGATCGGGCAGATCCATGAGCGGGTGGGGCCAGAGATTCCTCGCTCGCGCATCAAGCGCAGCATCACGCAACTGGTCGATGAGGGCAGGCTGGTTTCAGAGGGGGTGCGCAGTGGGACACGTTATCGACTTCCATCACTTGGCTCGCATCCTGGTCAATCCGATGAGGATGAGCCAAGGTGATGAGCTAAAATGAAGAATTTTCTTTATTTATCAGATGGTTGTGCTTGGTTTGGTTGGGTCTCCTATGCGCCAGGTGAGCCAAGCACACTGCGCCAAGCGCGATCCTATTCTGGCGGGTTTTTTGTGCCTGGCGGTTGGCTGGCCGGGCCCTCCTGGAGAGAGGCAGTGGCGAATACAAGGGAAGGGATGACGCGATGAGCTTTCCGAAATATCCCGAGTACAAGGACTCTGGCATTGATTGGCTGGGGGAAGTGCCGGCGCATTGGAGAGTTTGCAAGCTTGGATTCCAGTATAAGGTCGATCTGGGAAAGATGCTTGATGCAAAGAGAATCACAGGTGATGCGTTAGTACCATATTTACGCAACCAAGATGTCCAGTGGGGCCGGATCAACACTGACAGCCTGCCGGTAATGGATATCTCTGAAGGCGAATTAGAACGATATACCGTCAGGCACGGTGACATACTGGTTTGCGAGGGCGGAGACGTAGGACGAGCAGCGTTATGGGCCGGTTCTGATCGGAAGGTTGGATTCCAGAAAGCATTGCACCGGCTTCGCCCTTGGACCAGGGGCTCTCAGAAATCAGAATACTTATTGGCTGTTTTATTTGCAGCGAAGATCAGTGGTTACTACGACCAGGATGAGTCAAAAGCCACAATAGCTCATCTTCCGGCGGAGAAGTTCCGCCAGTTGCGGTTTCCTTTCCCTCCAGCCCAAGAGCAGCAGATAATTGCCGCCTTTCTCGACCATGAAACCGCTCGCATCGACGCCTTGGTGGAGGAGCAGAAGCGCCTGATCGAACTGCTCAATGAGAAGCGCCAGGCGGTGATCTCCCATGCCGTCAAAAGCTTTGGTGATGGTCCGGCAGGAAAGCTGGGGTACTACATAGACCTGCTCCCCGGGTATGCGTTTCCCAGCAGTGGCTTCGACCATGATACTGGAGTCCGGCTTCTACGCGGAGTCAATGTCAGTGTCGGCTCTACTCGTTGGGACGATGTGGTTTATTGGCCTTATGATGAAAAGATCCGAGGGCTTGATGAATACTGGCTCAAGGAAGGTGATTTAGTCATCGGGATGGATCGACCATGGATCAGTAGCGGTGCGCGTGTAGCAAGAATAAAAAATAGTGACCTTCCGGCACTGCTGTTACAGCGCGTCGCTAGGGTTAGAGCGAGAAATGGCCTTGATCAAGACTTCTTAGAGCTGGCTCTCTCAAGCCAAGAGTTCAAGGACAGTATTGAGGCTGACATGACGGGGGTTAGTGTTCCCCATATTAGCCCCGAGCAGATATCCTCCTTCCGGATTGCGCTGCCCAAGGTTGATAAGCAATCTGAAATTGTTCAAGAAGCACGTCGAGAGCTAGACAAGCTCACGCAGCTGCTTGAAGAGGCGTCCATCAATATTACTTTAATGCAGGAACACCGCTCCGCCCTGATTTCCGCCGCCGTTACCGGGAAGATCGACGTGCGTGGCTGGCGGGCCGATCAACAGCCTGAGCAATCCGAGGTGTTGATGGCCGCCGAAGAGCGGGCCTCCTACAGCTGAAGGTGAGGAGCACCCATGACCCAAGGACGTAGCATTCGGCTCTTTCTGGTGGATGGCACGCCCAACGGCCTTCTCATCGACCATGAGCCAGGAAGAAAAGTTTTAGTCAAGACTAGAGATTGCTATTGATGTGGTATAGGGTTTATCTCTGAATATGACAATCTGGTTCTTCGTCATTTGCATTCTGAGAGATAAGGTTTATCTTTTTGGTACGATTAATGTTTTGAGGATGACATGGAGATTTCTCTGATATGAGCCATGAGTATATGATTTCATTCGGCGCGTTTGTCTTATCTGCAATTGCGTTTTCTCTATCTCTTGTTGTCGCCAGTGTAAGTCAATATGAGAGTCGTATGCAGGTTATTATTTCTCATCTTTTGCCAAAAAGCATTGATAGCGATGGAAGGATTATGGACGATATGAAGTCGATGCTTGCTAATGAAAAAGTTGTTTTAGATAAATGCTGCGTGGGTGAGCGAAAAGCTTTGGTGGATAAATATTGCAAGCTTTACAAAGCAAAAAAGAATCGGGATAAAATTTTCTTTGGTTTTGTGGTTTTTGCTGTTCTAGTGGCTGTTGTTCTCGTGATTGGAGTTTATAAATAATAGATTTGTTGGATAGTCCATGTGCGGCCGTTTCGCGTTCTACAGCGACTTCCCCAGCCTGGCTGCCTCCCTCAAGCTGCCGCTGGCCGAGGGCGAGCTGACGCCGCGCTACAACGTCGCGCCGGGCACCTGGATTTCGGCGGTGCGCCGGCATGATGACAGCGGCCAGCTGAGTCTGGATGCGCTGTGGTGGGGCTACCGGCCCCACTGGGCCGATGACAGGGCACCGCAGCCCATCAACGCAACCGTCGAGAAGGTCGCCATCTCGCCCTATTTCCGCGGCGCCTTTGCCCGTCACCGCTGCCTGGTGCCGGCAAACGGCTGGTACGAGTGGCTAGCCGTGGAGGGCCGCAAGCAGCCCCACTACCTGACGCGCCGCGACGGCGAGCCGCTATGGTTTGCCGGGATCTGGATCGAACGCCCCGACGGCAAGCCCGGCTGCGCGATCCTCACCGAGCCCGCCCGCGGCGTCGCCAAGGCGATCCACCCGCGAATGCCGCTGATACTGGATCAGCAGAGCCTGGAGCCCTGGCTCGATCCCGAGCTGATGGAACGCGAGACGATCCGCCATCTGGTCCATCACCTCCCACACGATCAGCTGACCCACTGGCCGGTGAGCACCCGGGTCAATCGCCCGGTGGAAGACGATCCGGCGCTGATCGAGGCGGAGAGCTGAAACATCACCAGTGTTGTTCTGGTGCCTGATGGCGAGCTGCGGTTTAGAAATGTGCCTGGAATCGCCCGTAAAGGCCGCTTTCAGAGCAAAACGTAAACCAGCTGAGGGACTGCCTATCGGTGCAGGGGCTATCACCTCGCATTAGCAACCGAGCCTATGTAAAGTTGGCAGCAGCGGCCAAGTTCACATCCTGCCAACAACACCCCCCACGCCTCTCATGGAAGCGCACCTTGGGGGGTTACTTTTTGTGTGCTAGGCGCGGACGTCGTAGGCTAAGGAAAATAAAGACGGATTCGGCAGGGGGAGATCATGGCGGACAGCAGGGAAGCTCGGTTCCAGCAGGACATCATCGACGCCATGGTAGTCGGGGGCTGGAAGGCCGGCCAGGCCAGTGGCTATGACCGCGCCTCGGCGCTCTACACCGAGGATCTGCTGGGCTACGTGAAGGAGGCCTGGCCCGAGCGCTGGGAGAAGTTCTGCAAGGCCAACCCCCAGGCCTCGGAGTCCGTCTTCGTGCAGAAGGTGGTCCGAGAGCTGGAGCGGGCCGGCACCCTGGAGGTGCTGCGCCACGGCTTCAAGGTGCCGGGGGTGAAGTTCGACCTCTGCAGCTTCCAGCCCGACCACGGCATGAACCCCGATTCCCTGGCTCGCTACCGCGCCAACCGCCTGCGGGTGGTGCCGGAGGTCTCCTACTCGCCCCACGCACGGGAGAAGGGCCAGAGCGCTGGCCAGAACTACAATCCCCGCCTCGACCTGGTGCTGTTCGTCAACGGCATACCGACTGCCACCCTGGAGCTCAAGAGCCAGTTCAAGCAGACGGTGGAGAACGCCAAGCGCCAGTATCGCCAGGACCGCCCGATCAAGGATCCCGTCACCCGCAAGCCGGAGCCGCTGCTGACCTTCAAGCGTGGCGCCCTGGTGCACTTCGCGGTGAGCCAGGCCGAGGTGGCGATGACCACCCGGCTGGGCGGCAGGGACACTGTCTTCCTGCCCTTCAACCGCGGCACGGAGGAGGGCGGTGCCGGCAACCCGCCCGCGCCGGACGAGCAGAGCTACGCCACTGCCTACCTGTGGGAGCAGGTGTTCGCCCCGGACGCCTGGCTGAAGGTGCTCGGCCGCTTCCTGCACCTGGAGAAAAAGACCGTGGAGGACTTCCATGGCCGGCGCTCCACGAAAGAGACGCTGATCTTCCCGCGCTATCATCAGTGGGAGGTGGTCAATCGCCTGGTGCAGGCCACCCTGGCCGAGGGGCCGGGGCACCGCTACCTAGTGCAGCACAGCGCCGGCTCCGGCAAGTCCAACTCCATCGCCTGGTGTGCCCACCAGCTGGCCAATCTCTACGCCCAAGACGGCACCAAGCTGTTCAACTCGGTGATCGTGGTCACCGACCGTACCGTGCTCGACAGCCAGCTCCAGGACACCATCTACCAGTTCGAGCACGCCCACGGCGTGGTCTGCCCGATCACCCGCGACGTTGGCAACCAGAGCAAGTCGGAGCAGCTCGCCGAGGCGCTGGCCAGCAACACCCGCATCATCATCGTCACCATCCAGACCTTCCCGGCCCTGTTCGATGCCCTGGAAAAGCGCCCCAAGCTCGCCGAGGGCAACTACGCGGTGATCGCCGACGAGGCCCACTCCTCCCAGACCGGCAGCTCGGCCAGCAAACTCAAGGCGCTGCTGGCGGCCGCAGGTGAGGCCACAGAGGATGAGGGCGGCGGCGAGCGGGAAGTCAGCGCCGAGATGATGCTCGATGCCGCCGTCGCTTCGCGCCGCCCCAGCGAACGCATCAGCTACTACGCCTTCACCGCCACCCCCAAGGCCAAGACCCTGGAGCTGTTCGGACGTCCGCCGGATCCCGACCTGCCGGCCAGTGCCGACAACACGCCCGAGCCGTTCCACCTCTACTCCATGCGCCAGGCCATCGAGGAGGGCTTCATCCTCGACGTGCTGCAGAACTACGTCACCTACGGTACCGCCTGGAAGCTTGCCCACCCGGACGGCGAGGAGCAGGAGGTCGATTCCAAGAAGGCCTCGCGCACCCTGGCCAAGTGGGTGCGCCTGCACCCCTACAACATCGCCCAGCGGGTCGAGGTGATCGTCGAGCACTACCGCGACAACGTCCGCCACCTGCTCGACGGCCAGGCCAAGGCCATGGTGGTCACCGCCAGCCGGCAGGAGGCGGTGCGCTACCAGCTCGCCATGCAGGCCTACATCCAGGCCCAGGGCTATGACGACGTGCACCCCATGGTGGCCTTCTCCGGCAGCGTGCCGCCCGACGAGGTGATCCCAGAGGAGGTCACCGAGACCAGCCGGCTGCTCAACCCCGGGCTGAAAGGGCGCGACCTGGCCGAGGCCTTCGACACCGACGACTTCAACGTGATGATCGCCGCCAACAAGTTCCAGACCGGCTTCGACCAGCCCAAGCTGTGCGCCATGTACGTGGACAAGAAGCTCCAGGGCGTGGACTGCGTACAGACCCTCTCGCGGCTCAACCGGCTGTTTCCCGGCAAGCAGACCTTCATCCTCGACTTCTACAACGATGAGCAGGAGATCCTCGACGCCTTCGCCCCCTACTACCGCAAGGCCGAACTGGCCGACGTCTCCGACCCCAACGTGGTCTTCGATCTGCAGCGCAGCCTGGACGCCAGCGGCATCTACCACTGGCCCGAGGTGGAGAACTTCGCCCGCGCCTTCTTCGACCCCAAGGCGCCGGCCTCGAGCCTTAGCTATCACTGCCGGCCCGCCCAGGACCGCTTCAAGGAGCGCTACCGGCTCACGCTCGAACAGCTGGAGACCTGGAAAGAAGCTCGGCGCCTCGCCGAGGGCAACGGCGACGACAAGGGCCTGAAGCGCGCCGAGCAGGAGCTTAAGGAGGCCGGCACCACCCGCGACGAGCTCGATCTGTTCCGCAAGAACCTGCAGAGCTTCGTGCGTATCTACGAATTCCTCAGCCAGATCGTCACCTTCGACGACCCCGAGCTGGAGCAGCTGTGTGTCTACGCCCGGCACCTCTACCCGCTGCTGCGCACCGACCGGCTGCTGGAGGAGGAGGTCATCGACGTCAGCGAGCTGGAGCTGACCCACTACCGCCTCACCAAGCGCGAGGAGAAGCGCCTGCAGCTGGAAGTCGCCGAAGGCAGCCCGCTCAAACCGGTCAGCGAAGTCGGCTCAGGCAAGCCCTTTGATCCCGAGAAGCAGCGCCTGGCCGAGATCATCGACCGGCTCAACGACCTCTACGGCGCCGAAGTCAGCGACGACGACAAGCTGCACTTCGCCAACGGCATCGCCGACCGTATCGAACGCGACGAGGCGGTGATGACCCAGGTGCGCAGCCATGGTGAGGACCAGGTGATGCACGGCCTCTTCCCCAAGAAGGTCACTGACGCCGTGCTCGACGCCATGAGCGACCACGAGAAGCTCAGCATGCCGCTGCTGGAGGATGAGGAGACGGGAAGGCAGTTTGCGCTGTTGATCCTGAAGCTGTTGGCGGGGAGGACCGGGGGAGATGTGCAGCCAGGTACGTGATGTTTCCACCTATGGGTTAATGAGGGTCTGTCCCCGATTTCCCTAGGGTCTGTCCCCGATTTCCACTGTCCCCGATTTCCACAAGCCGACAGGGACGGATACCGACTAGCCGGAAAGGCAGCGGCGAGGCGGCGGTAGTTGTCAAGAAATCTGTCGCCTCTGAGTGCATTCACGCGGCCTGTTTTTCTGGCTCGGACGTGGTGATCTGAAGCTCCCGCTCCGGGTTGAGCGAGACGGTGCCCACCGGCGCCCAGTTCCGGGTCTTCCCGCTCCAGCGGGCCGGGTTGGCCGCACGTGCCGCCTGATTGATGGCGTGGCGCTTGGCCAACACCTCAGCATCCTTGCCGGCATGGCGCTGTGCCGGCGTCACCAGGCGGATGCCGCTGTGGCGGTGCTCGTGGTTGTACCACTGCACGAAGCCATGCACCCACTGCCGGGCAGCCTCGATGGTGGCGAAGCCATCCACGGGGTAACAGGGCCGGTACTTGCAGGTGCGGAACAGCGACTCCGAATAGGGGTTGTCGTTGCTGACCCGCGGCCGGCTGAATGACGGGGTGATACCGAGGTCATGCATCTTCTCCAGCAGCGTGGCGCCCTTGAACGGGCTGCCGTTATCGGCGTGTAGCACCAAGGGCTGGTTGACCACCTTCTCGGCCAGCACGGCGCGCTCCAGTACGGTGCGCGAGTTGTGAGCCGACTCGGCCAGGAACACCTCCCAGCCGGTGATCTTGCGGCTGTAGATGTCGAGCATCATCACCAGGTAGTAGTGCTGCCCCTTGATGGGCCCGCCCATCCATGAACAATCCCACGTCCAGACCCGGTTCGGCGCGGTGGCATGGTAGGTCGTGGGACGTGCATGGCGCTTGGACGGCTTGGCGCGGCCCCGGTGCACCACCTCGCGGTGCTTGTGCAGCACGCGATAGATCGTCGAGGTCGAGGCCAGATAGCGCGCCTCGTCGTCGAACAGGCGCACGACGATCTGCTCTGGC